>CAMAVR010000011.1 GCA_945861885.1 Nannocystis exedens
GCGGAAGCCGACCGGATGGTACCGGCGGCGGAAGCCGACCGGATGGTACCGGCGGCGGAAGCCGACCGGATGGTAACGGCGGCGGAAGCCGACCGGATGGTAACGGCGGCGGTGGTGATCGACCAGGCGGCGGTGGTGACCGACCGGGCGGCGGCGGTGATCGACCAGGCGGCGGCGGTGATCGACCAGTTCCACCAGTAGTGGCCCCGCCGGCAGATCTTCCACCGGCAGCCCCACCCGCGGTTCCAACCGAAATCGACGGGACGATTGGCGGCGGGACGATTGGCTCCGATGTTCCGACGACGGTCAACGGCGAAGTAGTGATGCGTCCCGAAACGCTCGAACCACCGGCAGCCGCGGCAGAGCCGACGCTCTAAGCGACACGCGATCCTAACGACATACGCGCTCATCCGTGAGCGCGTATGTTTTTTTTTGTTCGCGCGATCGCATTGCGTTCAACACGATCGTCTCGCGCTTGTGAATGCGCACAACACTACCGCGCGCTCATTTTTCGAACGGAAAATTACAATTGCGCGCGTATTTTCCAGCACAAACAGCAGCGATGCTGAAAACTTCTTCATTGGCGATACGCGCGGTTGCGCATCGCAGATCGCGCGTCACACCTTCGCGCGCAGCGTTCTAGTTGCGCAACAACAATCCAGCTTAATCGCTAGTTTTTTACGGAGTCAATCGAATGTTCCAGATTTCACGCAAGGTCGTTTTTGCATCGCTCTTCGTCATCCCCGTACTCTCGGGGTGCTCCGGTGTAAATACGGATGGCGAATATATCGATGTTGCCGAGGAGGGCATAGCTCCGGAAAATGGTAACTGCTGCGGTCGGGAAAACAGGCGACCGCGTCCGCCAGCGCCACCGGCACCGCCAGGTGGTGGTGGTGGCGCGGTGCGACCGCCGGCACCCGGTGCAGACGGTGGCGCTCCGCTCCCGCCAGGACCACCGCCACCATCGGGCGGGGGCGTTTCCGGTGTCGTCGACAACGGCCATGGCGAACTTGTTCTCGACGACGAGCTATAGGCTAGCGCTCGACCGGCGCTTCTAAGTCACAGCTGCGCCGACGCATCTTTGGTTCACGGGGTTGCATCGCAACGCGAGGCTCGTCCTCTGCGTTGCGATGCTTTTTTTCGTTATAGCCGCCAGTCGAAATGCTGTTTTTGGAGTCATAAAATATGGTTACGAATCGTTACAAATCGGCGCTTTTTGCGCTGTTAATCGCCACCCCGGCGCTACAGGCGTGCGGGTCGGCGGCAGAGGTTAACGCCGAGTGGGTCGCCTCGGAGTTGGGCGATGTTGGCAACGCGCCCGAAAATGCTCGGAAGAAAAAAGAGGGGCGCGCAAAAGACCACAGTCTTATGCACCGTGCCGCTCATCGCATTGCGAAAGGCGCACGCAGGGCGGTGAACGCAGTCGGTGGTCACGTGGAGATTCGCGACATCGATGGAAATCTGATCGGCGCGGCGGCGGCTCCCCAACCGGCTGTAGCGGCAGTAGTCCCAACCGATGGCGGTGGCGTGATCGGTGCCCAACCGGTTCAGCAGGCACGGCCAGCACCGGCCGTTCTCCCAGCACCGCCTCAGGTCGTTTCCCAAAAAGATCCATCGCAAGAAGCTCCTCTGCCGAAACCGCAGGCGGCTCCGCCGCAGCCAGCGGCCGCGGCCGCTGCAGCCGATACCACGCAGCAGAAGCCATCGCGTTTAGGCGCGAAAAAACGCACCGCAGCGTGCAATATTTTTCATCGCGAGCGAACGCTTATCTCCGGCGCTGGGAAACCGGTGTTCCGCAAAAACCACACGCTCATCGCCAGCAAAGAAGGCACGTTCGCCCCGAGCGAGCGCCTCGAGCTCGACGACGACTTTGTGAACATCGTCTTGGCGAAAGAGAACAAATGCCCGATGAGCCAGGAAGAAGTGCTCAAACTCGCAAAAGATAAAACGTCGCGGCAGCAAGTGTTCGTTGTTGCCGAAGACGGTGACAGACCGCAAGCCGATAAGATTCGCTTTGTCTTTTCACATGGACCCGCGAGCGAGCCCCATCTCTTTATGAGTGCGATCGGTTCGATACTAAAAAAGGCGTTTACCGCGCCTCCGGAAGTTATCGCATTCGATAAAACGAAAAGGGCGTACAACTATTACCAACTCACGAACATTACGAATCGCACCACCGCTGATGATCCGGAAGAGTTCGCTAGTGACGGGCCGTACCAGTGGGTCTACGTCGGAGATGGCCACGACTACCAGCCAGGTGTCCACCCAACGCAGCAGAAGCACGAGTGCATTGGGTGCCACACGGTCGGCGGGCTCAACATGAAAGAGCTAGCGCTGCCATGGACACATTGGCATTCGTTTAGCGATGACGAGAAACTAAACCTGCTTAGGACTAAGGTCGTCGCCGCCGCTGGAAGATCTGACAGCACCTCGGACCTCAAAATGATGGCGCAACTTATTAGCGGAGGCGTCGGCGGTGCCGAGAGTTTTGAGAGCTTCATCTTTTCGGGACAACAGCTCTGGGCCACGTCGCGTCTCGAAACAGCCCTTCGCGGTGAAGGCGGAAGCGATATCGATCTCAGCATGTTCTACGAACAGCTGTTGTGCGACCGTGGGGAGCCGACCCTGCAATCCTCCGGGGAGCCGCATAAAAGTCGGTTTGGTTCACTGCGTGTAGCGTCGACCATGTCGACGCCCACAGGCTTTCTCCTCGATGCGACATTCGACGGATCGCCGATGGGCCTGAGCTTTTCTCTCGGCATGCAGGTGCGGCACAGCATCGCGATCTCTCCGCAGCACTATGCCGACGCTGCGGCCAACCACTTTAAGCAAGGTTTTGCCGTTGCGCCTAAGGATGGGGACTTCACAATCACGGGCGGAGTCGAGGATACAAAGTTCCCGTTCTTCGTTCCAGTTACGTCGTTTGCCGATCAAAAAGCGCGCAAGGCGATGGTCGCGCAGGGAATTCTCGACAACGATTTGGCGAGAAGCGTTCTCATGGTCGACTTCTCGACCTCGATTTTCTCAAGCGAACGCTGCGGCCTGATGGCAACATTTCCGAAGACGTTCAATCGTTCAGCGAGCAACAAGGGGCCGACGGTCGCAACGATCCGAGCGGAATGGACAAAAAATCTCGAGAGCTCGCCTTTGCCAGCAGCCAAGCAATTGCTTGCCACGATGAAGCAGTCGAAAGCAGAGGCTCAAATGCAGCTCGATACTTTCGCCGGGGCCTGCAGCGCGCGTGCATCGAGCGACCCGAAGATGTTTGCGCAAGACATGATGACGATCGCAGCACAGCGTCGTCGCGAGTTTTTGTCGCACTATGGCAGCATCGTGGAGAGCAACGAGCTCTTCCCGTTTGACGGCATCGGCATTCGGCCGGGGCAGTTCAAGCTCGACCCAGCGACATGCGCACTCGTACCAGGCGGCCGCTAGAAACACGCTGGTTTTCGTTCGATACCTTCGCGCCAGCAACTTTTTGGGGCCTGGAACGTACGTGTAGTACGCTCCAGGCCCCAAAAAAGTTGTTGGCACTCGGTCTCGAGACGAAACCCAACGTGTTTCTGCCATTGGCGTTTTGCTTCGCGCGGGCCCCTCATCCGTTTGCCCCGCGCTTTTTTTTACTTGGGTTTCGACGTTTTGTTGGAGGAATCGACTTTGTTAACCAGAGCTTTTAGCGTTGCTATTTTAGCGCTGTTTGTTGCATCGCCCATCATTCTCGGGTGCACCTCGACTACCGAGGCAAACACTGCTGCGAAGCCCGCTCCGCTGGCACCAGCGAACGGCAAAGAAGACACGGAGGCCGCGGCGGCAGCTCAAGACGATGTCCAGCCCGAGGGGGACATGAAGCGCGTGAAAGTCGAAGAGCGCTTCGCAGCTTGCCCGATCTTTTTTCGCGAGCGGACGCTCATTGGTGGCGATCCGACGTCACGCGACGAAGGAGTGTTCCAAAAAACGCATACTCTGATCGCCGGCCCGGACGGCGCCATTGCGACCCATGCGCGCCTTCAACTCGACGACGATTTTATCAACAACATTTTGGCGATCACTAACAAAGAACGGTGCCCTCGTAGCCAGGCCGCCGTGCTCCAACTTGCCAAAGAGATGGTTCCGGCGCGGAGTACGTTCCTCGTATCAGAAGACAGCGACACACCAGAAGGCGACAAGTTCCGCTTGATTTTCGCGCACCATACGCCGTCGAAGCCCCACCTGTTCATGAGCGCCATCGCGAAACCCTCGACAGGGCGATTCACCGGGCCGCCTGAGGTCGTTGCATTCGACCATAAAAAGAGGGCGTACAACTACTACCAGCTGACGAGCATCGTCGATCGGTTGACGTCGGCCGACCCCGACGACTTTCTCAGCGAGGAGGCCGAGGCGCAATGGGTCTACATGGGCGACGGATTCGACTATCAGCCAGCGGTTCACCCGTCGAAGCAGTCGAACGAATGCCTCACGTGTCACACTCAGGGCGGCCTCAACATGAAAGAGATCGACTTCCCGTGGACTCACTGGCACTCGTTTAAGGATCCGAACAAGGTCGATCCGATTCTCGCGAAAGTCATCGCGGCTAACGCGCAAGCCTCGACCGCGGATCTCCAAATGATGTCCGAGCTTCTTCGCCGTGTTGGTGGCGCGCAAGAGCTTGAGAACTGGATCTTCCAGGGGCAAGAAATCTGGTCGAGGTCGCGTATTTCGAGGGCGCTCGTTGGTGAGGCAAATACCAACATCGACTTGAGCCCGTTTTACGCGCAAGTGCTATGCGATCTTGGAGAAGCGACGCTAAATTCGTCAAGCGGACCAAACGGCGAGCGCTTTCATTCTGCCGAAAAACCGATGAAGGCAGCAGATGGGAACATTTCGTCCCCACAGGGCTTTCTTTTTGACGGCACGTTGATTGATATCGGTATGCAGATCAGGTCTCCGCGGGTCACGATTGGCGGGCCGTTCTATCAAGAGATAGCGACGACGGTTCTTTTCCAAGGGTTTGCGGCGAATCCAAAAGAGGGTGACTTCACCGTCAACCGTATCGCCGATACGAAATTTCCGTTCTTTGTGCCGGTGCCATCAACCGGCGATATTCGGATGCGTCGAGAGTTGGTCAACGGTCGCTTGCTGACCAACGATTTGATGCGAAGCGTGCTCATGGTCGATTTTGCGAAGCCGATGTTCTCGAACGTGCGCTGCGGCCTTCTAGCGACGTTTCCAAAAGCGCTTCCGAGACCGGCGGACAACACAGGTCCCAGTGTCGAGACGATCAAAGCCGAGTGGATGAAAAATCTCCAAAGCCCAGATCTTCCGGCGGACCTGCGTCCCGCTGCCGAGCGACTGCTCTTCACGATGGCGCAGTCATCCGCAGATGCTCAAGAAGAGCTGAACACATTTGGAAACGCATGCGCCGCGCGAGCCGCGAGCGATCCCAAAGCGTACGCCCAAGACATGATGACGATAGCGAATCAGCGTCGCCGCGAGTTTATGGATCGCTACGGCAACATCGTCGAAAGCAACATGCTTTTCCCGTTTGACAGCGATGGCCTAGCTGCTCGCGCTGCCGTCGGCGTGGGCGACGCAATGGATGCTGACCCGGCGCGGCACAACCATGTTCAGCCGGGTCAGTTCAATCTCGACCCTGTGACATGCGTCATGATTCCGGCGATGTAGCCAAATTCGGCTGAAAACTCGAGATAAAGAGGGGGCCCTTGCGGCCCCTTTCGTCTCTGATACTCCTCATCGCGCATCGCTTTATGCGCCATTCTTTCCACTCAATAACGACTCATCGCCGATCGACGCGACTCGGACGGGCAGTCGCGTTCGCTGCGATCGCGGTCGTCACTACGTCTCATGCCGGCGAGCCATCGAGTGTGCCGCAAAACGTCACCGTGCACGGCGACGCTCGCGGTCTTAGGCTTGGGACGAAAGATCACGACGTCGCGAGTTCTTCGATCGGCGAAGACGAACTTCGAGGGGCAGGGGCGACGGCGGTCGATGTGCTGCGTGGAGAGCCTGGAGTCGCGGTGATTGAGAGCGGCGGCTACGGGGAGCTATCGACAGCATCGCTTCGCGGCGCGACCGCGGCCGAAACGCCGGTCTATCTCGGCGGCATCCGATTGAACGACGATGTGGGCGGCGCGGCCGATTTATCGACAGTTCCGCTTTGGCTTCTTCGGCGCGTCGAAATTTATCGAGGAAATGCGCCGATCGAAGCCGATCGACTCGGCATTGGCGGCGCAATTTTTTTCGAGCCGAAACGTCCACGAAAGAGTGAAGCCGCGATCGGCGGTCTCGTCGGGAGCTACGGTGCGCGAGGCGTGTGGGGTGACGGTGCGGTGGGCGACAAGCGAGCGGCGGCGCTCGTCGGTGTTCGGTACAACTCGGCGACAAACGATTATCTCTTTCGTGACGACCAAGGGGCGGTTTTCAGCGGGCATACGGTCGAACGGCGACGCACGAACGCTGACGTGGAAACGCTCGATGTATGGGCGATAAGCCACGGTGAAATCGGTCGCGCATCGATCGATGTTGTTGTCAACGGGATGCGTCGCAATCAAGGAGTGCCGGGGCTCACGCTCCTTCCAACGCGCGAAACGCGCGCCGTCATCGATCGCACGTTGTTCGGTATTTCAGCCGGAATTCCATGCTCTGAGGGCGATCGCTGCCGCATTGCGAGCACCACGTCGTTAATTCAAACGCACGCTGGCTATAGCGACCCGCTGCGTGAAGCGGCGTTTGGCGCTGTTCGTCTCGATACGCGTGGTGCGCGCGTCGAACAGGCGCTCTCGGTGACGCTCGCGCCGATCGAATCGCTGACAATTAGGCCGGTCGTCAACGCCGCGGTGGAGCGGCTCGCGATCGAACCGGGCAGCGGCGATGGTCTAAGTGCGAGCCGTGTCACCACCCGCGCGGCTGTAACGACCAAGTGGTATCTCGGGCGCAACGTCTCGCTGAACGCCGTGGTAAGCGGCGAGTGCTTCGCTACGTCGAAAAACGGCGCACCGAACATGTGCGATCGCGCCCAACCAACGGGACGAATCGGCATTTCGTGGGGCGATACGCGCCTATCGCTCGTATCGAATGTATCGCGCTACGTGCGAGTGCCGACGCTCGGCGAACTTTACGGCGTGTCGGGAACAGTTCGCGGCGACGATCGATTGCTCGCGGAGAGCGGCTTCAGCGCGGAAGTCGGCGTTCGCGGGCAGATGCCGATTCCGTCGCGTGTTGTGCCGATTCGGGCGGCGTATGCCGATGCGTTTGGTTTTGTGCGCGGCGTGTCAGACTTGATCGCATACCGCCGGTCGTCGCTCGGTTACATCGCTCCGTACAACATCGGTCAAGGGCGCGTCGCCGGGTTTGAGCTTCTCACGGGCCTTCTTTTCGCGCCGAATGGCTCATCAAGTAGCGCACCGAATGTTCGTGCGGAAGTCGCGCTGACGCTCCTTGACCCGCGCGATACAACGCCGAATCGAACGCTCGCGAACGATATCGTCCCATACCGGTCGCGCCTCATTGTCTCACCGCGCCTTCGCGCCGAATCGCGTAAATACAAGGCATTTTACGACTCGCGGGCGATGTTTGACATAAGATACACGTATCAAACAAATCGCTTCGCCGACCCGGCCGGTCTCATCGTGATACCTGCTCAGTCGTCGCTCGACGCCGAGATTGCGTTGAGTTTATTTTCCGACACTCTTACGACGCGCGTTCGCGGCGCGAATCTGCTAAATGCGGCTCGATTCGACCAGATAGGCTACCCGCTCCCCGGGCGTTCGGTGTTCGTGTCAATGGAGGTGCAGTGGTGAAAGTTTTGCGCATCGCAGTGGTTCTTGCCCCGGTCGTCGCGTGCGGTGTTCACTCGCCGAGCGTCCAGAGCGACATCGACACAACGTTCCCGTCGCACACCGGCCAATGCCCGAGAGGCATCGCCGCAATCGAAACAGACTATCAATCTACAAACGTGTCGCTCTGGTCGCCCAAGGTCGAGCCGGCGCGCCCATCGTTCATTTCGAGCGGGTCGCACGCGCCGGGAGCATCGGCCGCTTTTTCGGGCGACGTGGTGCTTCCAAGTGAGCCGCCGCGCTCCGGTAAAGTAGTTCTAATCGATCGCTACCCGAATTCGACAATCACGTGGATTGATACGAACGGCGGCAATGTCGAGGCGCAATTGTCTGTGGCAACAGGCTTCGGGTCGAATCCGCACGATTACATCGAGGTTGATGCGCACCGCGCATACGTTTCGCGCTTCGAGTCAAACAGCGCAGCGGGTCGCGTCCCGTTCGATAGCGGAGGCGACGTGCTGATTGTCGATACCGACAAGCACGCAATCGTCGGCAACATCCCGCTCGCAACATCAAGCGACGGGCAGTATCAGCCGCGCGCCGACCGCTTCGTTCGATTCGGACGGCGCATCGGTATCGGGCTACAGCGCCTCAACGCGTCGTTCACGCAGGCTGAAAATTCGATGTTTGTAGTGATCGATCCTACGAACGACGCGATCGTGGCGCGTATCGATCTAGGGCTCGCCGCCTGCGGCGTCGGAGTCGTGTCTCCTTCGGCCAGCGTGATCGCATTCGCGTGCGGCGGTATGATAACGGGTAATACCGCTATCGAGCGCAGCGGCATCGCGCTTGTCGACGTGTCATCGAACGTGCCGAAGCTTGTTCGCACCATCGGCACGGCCGATATGCCTGCCGCGATGGCGCGGTCGATCGGGTCGGTCGCATTTGTGAGCGAGGAGCAAGTCGTCATCACAGCGATCGGGAGCCGGTCGACGCCGGGCGACGTGATTGTTCGGTACCATCTCGAAGCGAAAATGGCCCAAGTGGTCACGACATCGAAAAAATATTTCGTGCTCGGCGGCATCCTTTGCGACACCGCATGCGAACACATCTGCGTCGCGCCCAATGCCGAGCGAAACGTGCTGATGAGGTGGTCGATCGAAGATGGCGGCACATTAAACGAGCTAGGCGAGAAGGCACTACCAAGCGGCATCGGCCTGCCACCAAGAAGCGTCAATTTCTTTTAGCGGTGGTTGTTTGAGTAGCGGACTTTGCCGCCTACGATTGTGTACGCAACGCTTGCGGTTCGCAGCGGTTCGATCGCGTTCACTTGCTCGCTCGTCAGGTCGATAATTGTGAAATCGGCTAACTTGCCCGGTGCGATCGTTCCGCGATCGCTCTCGGCTTGCGCGGCGTAGGCGGCCCCTTCGGTGTATGCTCGCACCGCCTCTTCGAATGTGATTCGCTCTCTTGGTACGAACCCATCGGAAGGCTTTCCGTCGGCGTTTTTTCGCGCGATGGCCGCATATAGCCCTAAAATAGGCGACGGAAGTTCGATCGGAAAATCGCTTCCAAACGCCACATGCGCGTCGGCATCGAGAAGCGAGCGCCATGCGTACGCTGTGCCGATGCGGTCGGCACCGAGGCGCGCCGGCGCCCACGGGGCGTCGCTTGTGGCATGTGTAGGCTGCATCGATGCGACCACGCCAAGTGCCGCGAAACGCTTGCGATCGCCTGGAGCGACGACTTGCGCATGCTCCACGCGAAATCGAGGGCTGCGTGATGCATCGGAATTCGCCGTTTTTGCCTGTTCGCTGCGAACGGGCGAGTCGCGCAATGAAGCATCACGCCCGATCGCCTCTTCGTACGCATCGAGCGTATCACGCACCGCGCGGTCGCCGATTGCGTGCGTGGCGACTTGATATCCTGCCCCGTTCGCGCGCCGCGCGATCGATGCGATATCGCTCTTTGAGCCGAGAACAAGACCGACGTTGCGCGGATCGTCACTGTATGGCTCAAGAAGCGCCGCGCCGCGCGAACCTAGCGCGCCGTCGGCAAAAAGTTTGACCCCCTGCGTCCGAAAATAGAGCCCGCGCTCGGGCGGCGATGCGATCAATCGATCGAAATCGCTGCGGCGAAAATAGGCATAAACGCGAATTGGTAGTCGCCCCTCGCGCGCCAGTTTTTGCATTACCGCGGCTGCGTGCGCAGACGTCCCCATGTCGTGCACGCCGGTAAGACCAACGCGCAAACAGCGATCGGATGCGAAAAGAATTGCACGCTCGATCGCACTGTCGTCAGGATCATCAGGGATCGCTTTTTCGACAAGCGCCATCGCGCGATCGACAAGCACGCCAGTAGGCTCGCCATCGCTGCGACGCAAAATACGCCCGCCCGCCGGGTCGGCCGTTTCTCGCGTGACCCCACCGGCAGCCAGCGCGGCTTGCGACGCCCACAGCGCATGACCATCGATTCGCGAAAGGACAACCGCGCGCCCCGGCGCCGCCGCATCAAGCGTGCGAGCATCGGGAAATTGCGCCGGACTCCAGAGATTTTGATCCCATGCGTGCCCCGCGACCCACCCAGTGGGATGCGACTTGGCATAGGCGGCAAGGCGGCGACCGACTTCAGCTTCCGAGGCGACGCCGCGAAGATCGAGCTCATCGGCCTCGATACCGAGCGAAACGAGATGTGCGTGCGCATCGGTCAACCCGGGGAGCACGACCCGGCCGCTTGCGTGGATCACCCGTGTAGAGGGTGCAGCAAGCCGCAAAATCGACGTGTCGTCGCCGACTGCAACAATGCGTTCACCGGCAATGGCGACGGCCGTCGCGTTTGGGAGCCGAGGATCAAGCGTGACGAGGTGCACGCCGACGATAATGAGAGATGGGGGAGGGCGATCGGGCGACTGAGCCGCCGAAAAATGACAGGCCGAAAAAACCAAAAAAAACAATAAAAGAAGGGCCGGCATGAGGCTCGCCAGATAGCAAAAAACAGCCAAAAACGGCGACAAAATCGAACGGCTCGATGCTGGCGCCTGAGAGGTCGGGGGCGCGCCCTTGGACGTGCGTTTCACTTTCACGTCGAAATGACGGGACATGCGCGCCAACGCGAAGTAGATTGCGCCGTCCATTCGGGGCCATAGCTCAGCTGGGAGAGCGCATGCATGGCATGCATGAGGTCAGGGGTTCGATCCCCCTTGGCTCCACCGATTGACGGCGCAGTTGCGCCGTGCTTCCGCGCGGGCAGTCAAAATCACGGCGCGTCGTCGTAAAACTCTTGAGCCGTCATGACCGTCAGAGTCGCCCCGTTGTACGCCTGCTGAATGCTTGCGATCGAATCGGCTGAATAGCCGTGAAAATACACGTCGACATTCGCCGTCTTCACGCGATCGACAACGGCGGCGAATGCTGCGGTCATCACGCTTGGCGGGTTATTGAACGCCCCCTGGCCAACAAGCGTTAAGTGCAGTGGAACGCGATCGGCCGTTAAAGTGCTCCGCAGCGCAGCGAGAGCTGCGATTGCGCTGTATTGCCGCGCTACAAGCAGCGTGCAGATCTCTGCGGCGTCAGTCCCTTCGGCCGGCCTTCGAGCCCCTTGAAATGACGGTGCCGCGGTGAACACTTCCATCATCGGCACGGCCCCAAACGCGCCGATCCCCCACTGCGCAAAAATACGCAGCGTGTCGATCTCGTCTGTCCTAAGGCGAGCCAAAAAGCTGGTTTGACCAGCCGGTTCAAGGTTTGTCAGCGTAAAATAGCCCCCCTTGTACACGGTCGAACCAAACGATTCGAAGAGCGGCTGAACGGCAAGCTGCTTGTTTCGAACGGCGTAGTCGCGCTCAAAAAGCGCCGCCGGCATCCCGATCGATGCGGCAGGCCCTTGCGTCGGATCGTAAATATACGAAGTTATCGGCGTATAGTCGGATGACGGCGATTCAAGAAAATTGAATTGGCTGGCGACCATGATGATCGAGCGATTGCTCAGCTTTGAACGCGAGATCAATTTTGCGTCGACCCCTTGTACCGACTGAAACGTCGGTGCTCCGGTGAGCTTTGATGCATTCTCGTCGTACGCGCGCTGGATCGTCCTGACGTCGAGCGATGAGAGCGAATCGTCTCTGAACTTCTGTTGGACCGCATCGTCACTTTCGATCGCGGTGGCCGCCTGCGCAATGAACCCCCCCCATGCCTGACGAGTGCCTGCTTTCAGCGCACCTTGGTCGAGCTGGAGACGAATTGTCTCAGTGACCGCATGCGCGGCCTGATGCGCTTCGGTCGGTCCGCCCTGCATCAATGCGATGACTTTTTGAACGTCCGGATCGACGATCGGGGCATCGGCGTCGGGTACGCTGCAGTCTGGGGTAGAAGCGTCGTCAATGCGCGCGCACGCCGCGCCACTGTCGCTCCCGCCATCACCGTTCGCCACAATGGGCGGCGGCGAGCTCGAATTTCCGCAATGAACTGCGAATAGCGCGATCGTGATCAGAACACGGTTGTTCATCTTGCGAGAAACCCCCTGGCAATTGTGGCCGAGCGCTGATTCATCTTATCAACAATAGCATTGCGTTCGACGTTCGAGTTTGCGGATTGGAGCGCGCACACGTCGCTCCATACGGTGCTTCGCCACTGGCTGACGCGGTTCATGATCCAGCAAGTCGCAAGCTCAATTCCCCATGGAACAAATGATGTCGTCTGCGCGAGCGGGCAGTCAAAAGCTGTTCGTAGCGTTCGCAGCGAGCGTTTCGTCGCGACTCGCAGAAGGTCGTTTACCGCGAAGTGGTCTCGGCGGTACCGCTCAAGCATCGCCTCATCGCTTCGCCCAAATGCGCGGATATTTTCATCGATTCCAAGCGCCAGATCAAAGTTGATGTGCGCGTTGATCCCCAAGATGGCATCGATCGCCGGAAGTCGCCGCGGGCTTCTCGAGTAGCGAAATGCAATACCCCAAGCGGCGCTCGGTTGCGTGCGCCCGCCAAAGTCACGTTCCAGCGCGTCGACGTAATATGAGCAAAAAATGCCGGTCAGTCGCGATATCCATCGCGGCTCAAGAAACCCGGGCGACATCGCACCGTTTACCGACTGACGGACGAGATCCGTCACCGTCTTGTATACATCGGGGAACACGGCGCGATGGTCGCCGCGCTCGCGGAGCACGGTTGTAACTTGCCTGAGCGCGTCGCTCGAACCATCAACAGTCAGCGGACTACGGCATATTTTCTCAA
Source organism: Nannocystis exedens (assembly GCA_945861885.1). Classification (GTDB taxonomy): domain Bacteria; phylum Myxococcota_A; class Polyangia; order Polyangiales; family Polyangiaceae; genus CAMAVR01. The sequence continues at coordinate 12,997 of CAMAVR010000011.1, forward strand.
GAAAAGCGTGCACGACTCCCCCCAAATGATCGATACGTAAGGCGTGCGATGCTCTCCCGAACTGGCAGGAGATGCAAAGAGAGTGGCGACAATCGTAGGATTGGTGTGCAAAAGCGCAGAGATGGGGGGCATGGCCCTACCCAACGATGCTATCGAGAAGCGCGCGGTCACCCTGAAGCGCGACCCGCTGCATGTAGAGCGAGAGTCCGCGCATACCGCCGAGCTCTTCACCTCCACCGGCTCTCCCCGGCCCGCCGTGAATTAGCTGCGGCAGCACCATCCCCGGCTGAAGCGCTTGCGACGCAATTTTTGTCGACGCGATACTCACGCGCCCGTTAAACGCTGCCGCTCCTCGCACGAACCTGCGCAAATAATCTTTGTCGTCCGAGTAGACGCTCGACACCAAACTGCCGCCCCCCGCAGCGACAATGCGCGCCGCTGCATCGGCTTCGCCGTCGTACGCGACAACCGTTGCCACCGGCCCGAACACCTCTTCGCGCGTGTGCGCCGCGCCTTCTGGTGCGCCGCTTTCATGCACGAACAGAACAGGCCCGACGAAAAACCCTTTGCCGTCAGCGACACCGATCGGCCGAATCGCTTCGCCGCCAAAAGCGGTTCGCGAGTCGGCCGCGAGCCGCGTAATGCCAGCTTGCGCATCGCGCATTTGCCGCGCTGTGGCGAGCGGCCCCATCGTCACATTTTCGAGCGAAGGATCGCCGATGCGCACTGCAGCCAATCGCTCGCCGATCATCGCCGTGACGTCAGCGACGCGATTTTTAGGGACGATGACGCGGCGGATTGCAGTGCATTTTTGCCCTGTTTTTTGCGTCATATCGCGCACAACATCGCCGACGAAAAGATTCATCAAATCGCCCGAGTCAACATCGGCACCGAGCACCGCGGCGTTCAGGCTGTCAGCTTCGACGTTGAGCTTCACGGAGTTGCGGACTACGGCTGCGTTGGTTCGAAGCAGCGACGCCGTAGCGCTCGAGCCCGTAAATGCGAGAACATCCTGCGCAGTGAGATGACTGAGAAGATCGCCAGGTTGCGACGCGATAAACGAAATCGCCCCAACCGGAATCGCCCCCTCGCTCGCAAAAATCTCCATCAACCGAAATGCGACGAGCGACGTGCTTGTCGCCGCTTTGACAACAATCGGCATCCCCGCAAGAAGCGCTACAGCCGCTTTTTCGCCGAAGCCCCACGCCGGAAAATTAAACGCGTTGATGTGCACCGCGACCCCTTCGCGCGGCACCCAAACATGCCGCCCGTAGAGCCGAGCGCTCCGTCCAAGCTGAAATGCATCGCCATCGGTGAGCATCCCTTCGCCGAGCGTCGCGGCGAGGTCGGCATAGGCCCCGAGCGTCCCCGAAGCGCCGTCGATGTCGAATTTGGCGTCTGACCGGGTATTGCCGCCATTTGCGATCGCAAGCGTGATCAACTCATCGCGATGCGCGTGAATCGCGCGCGACATGGCGCGCAAAATTTCGCCACGAGCAGCAAATGACATCGCCCGGAGCGTTTGGCCCTGCGACCGGGCAAACGATAGCGCCGCGCCAAAATCGACCCCGGCGGAAGCCGCGTGAGCCAACGGCTCTTCGGTAGCAGGATTGACCAAAACGGTTTTCTCGCCTCGACCAGAATCCCAACGCCCACCAACAAAGCTCTTAATCTCGATCATGTGCTCTGCTCTCTAACCCGTAAACGTGCCCGTGCCCGTAAACGTGCCCGGTTTTTTTATCGGATCAAACGGTGTAACTTCAACGACAAGCGGTTAACTGCCGGGCACGTTTACGGGCACGGGCACGTTTACGGGCAGAATACTCGCGTTTAGACGATAAAACAGCTACATGCCACGTCGCATGGCTGCTGAACAACATCACCCCCCCGTTCGGTTCGATACGCATCCTGATCGATATCGCCATCTGGCGCTCGATTTTCCGCCCGAGTATGGCGGCGCTGTCGCCCGCCTGCAGATCGACATCCCCGAAGATGGCGGCCTCAGGCCGGGCTACCCGCTAAAATTGAACTCGTACGATCTCGGCGTCGATATCGAGATTGCCGATGTTACAAATCGCCTCCGCTTCGAGCACCCAAACGTGCGCGCGCTCATCATTACCAGCGCGAAAGACCGCATTTTTTGCTCCGGCGCCAATATTTACATGCTCGGGATGTCGAGCCACGCGTTCAAAGTTAACTTTTGCAAGTTCACAAACGAAACGCGTTTTGCCCTCGAAGAGATGAGTGAAGCGTCGGGGGTGCACACACTCGCCGCGCTCAACGGCACCGCATCAGGGGGCGGCTATGAGCTCGCGATTGCGTGCGATGAGATTGTGCTCGTCGATGACGGCTCATCGGCTGTGAGTTTGCCCGAAGCGCCGCTGCTCGGTGTCTTGCCAGGAACGGGCGGCCTCACGCGTGTGGTCGACAAGCGCAAAGTGCGCCGCGACTTGGCCGACGTATTTTCTACGGTCGCCGAAGGGGTGCGCGGAAAACGCGCGCTCGAGTGGCGCCTCGTCGATGAAGCGCCAGCAAAAGGGCAGTTTCAATCCGCGATCAAGCGCCGGGTCGAGGCGATGGTCCAGCGTTCGAAGCGTCGCGCATTTGCGCCGGTGATTTTGCCAGCACTATCGCCAACGCGCGGAGACAATCGAGTCGACTACAAATACGTCACTGTCGAGGTCGACGTAGCCAAGCGAACGGCAGCGCTAACTGTGAAAGCGCCGTCGTCCGATATTCCGGCAACGCTTCAGCAGCTCATCGAGCGTGGCGCTGCCGCATGGCCGATTCAGGCGTTTCGCGAGCTCGACGACGCACTGCTCGATCTGCGCTTCAACTACCCGCTCGTCGGAACAATCGCGGTAAAAACATCAGGCGACGCAAAAGCGGTCGTCGCGATGGACGAAATGCTCACAAAGCAGGCTGAAAACGGCCTCGTTTGTGAAGTGACGCTCCTGATCAAAAGAGTGCTCAAGCGCCTCGACATGACCGCGCGCAGTCTCTTTGCGATTGTCGATCGAGGCTCATGCTTCGCCGGCTCGCTGTTCGAACTCGCGCTCGCATCCGATCGCATTTACATGCTCGATGACACCGAAGCCGCGGAAGGCGAAGCGCCGCACATCGCACTCTCGCCAATGAACGACGGCCCGCTGCCGATGGCAAATGGCCTCACGCGTCTTCAAACACGTTTTCTGGGCGACCCGCTCGCCGCAAGGCGCGCATTCGAATTGCGCGCGCCGATCGGCACACAAGAAGCGCTCGCGGCAGGGCTCGTCACGTTCGCCCCCGACGATCTCGATTGGGACGATGAAATTCGAATCGCATTCGAAGAGCGAGCAAGCATGTCGCCCGACGCCATGACAGGGATGGAAGCCAACTTGCGCTTCGCAGGCCCCGAAACGCTCGAAACAAAAGTGTTCGGTCGGCTCACCGCGTGGCAGAACTGGATTTTCCAGCGCCCCAACGCGGTCGGCGGGCGTGGAGCGCTAACGCTCTACGGGAAACCAGAGCGCCCCGAATTTGATTTTGCGCGAACCTGAGAGGGATTAATCGATGTCGAATGTAATGAACGACGAGCGCATCCCGAACAACGTGAACTTGTCGAGCGACAAGCGGCTCCAGCGCGCACTCGAAGCGTGGCAGCCCAATTTTTTGACCTGGTGGCGCGACATGGGGCCGGCGGAATTTCAGGCTGACGATATCTATTTGCGCACGGCGATTTCGGCGAGTTCAGACGGGTGGGCCCACTTCGATTACGTGAAAATGCCCGACTATCGGTGGGGCATTTTTCTCGCAGATCCGGTGCAAAATCGCACGATCGGCTTCGGTGATCACATCGGCGAGCCTGTCTGGCAAGAGGTGCCGGGCGAGCACCGCAACGCGCTTCGGCGGCTCATCGTTACGCAGGGCGATACCGAGCCGGCGAGCGTCGAGCAGCAGCGCCTTCTCGGTCTCACAGCGCCGAGCATGTACGACATGCGCAATCTGTTTCAAGTGAACGTCGAAGAGGGGCGTCACTTGTGGGCGATGGTCTATCTGCTTCACACGTATTTCGGGCGCGACGGTCGCGAAGAGGCCGAAGCGCTCCTTCAAAGGCGCAGCGGTGATGCCGACAAGCCGCGCATTTTGGGCGCATTCAACGAGCCCTGCACCGACTGGCTGTCGTTTTTTATGTTCACGTTTTTCACCGACCGCGACGGGAAGTTTCAGCTGCTAGCGCTCGCCGAAAGCGCATTCGATCCGCTCTCGCGCACGACGCGCTTCATGTTGACCGAAGAGGCGCATCACATGTTCGTCGGCGAAACGGGCGTCGGGCGCATCGTCGAGCGGACGGCGCAGCAAATGAGCGAACACAAAATCGAGCGCCCAGACGACGCCCGAAAGCTCGGTCTCATCGATCTGCAAACGATTCAGCGGTACTTGAACCTCTGGTATTCGCTCTCGCTCGATCTCTTCGGCGGCGAAATTTCGTCGAACGCGGCGCACTTTTTCGCGACAGGCCTAAAAGGGCGCGCAAAAGAAGAAGAATACGCAGATCACACCGCGCTCGAAGGTGCTTACCCGATGGAGGTGGTGCGCGAGCGGCGCCTCGTACGCGACGACATCCCGCTCAGAAACGCGATGAACGAACAAGTGCGCGACAAGTACGTGGTCGATTGCCAGCGCGGCGTTGATAAATGGAATCGGATGATCGAATCGTTCGGCGTGCCGTTTCGGCTAACGCTTCCAAATCGGCGATTTCATCGGCAAATCGGCCTATTTAGCGATTTGCATTTTAGCCCGTCGGGCGACTTAATTTCCGACGAAGCGTGGCAAGCGCAGCAGGGCACCTGGTTGCCAAGCGAGTCCGACAAAGCCTACGTGCGCAGTCTAATGAAGCCGGCGATGCCAAAGCCGAACGAGATGGCGCACTGGCTAGCGGCCCCCAAGCAAGGAATTCGGGGGAAGCCGGTCGATTTTGAATACGTGCGGCGGTGAGTCTGATTGTATGCGCGGGGACGGTCGGACGCCGGCTCATCGGTGCCGAACAAATGGCGTATCGACGCCGAAACAGGAGAGCAAATGCGTATTGTTGGTACTCTTTTTGTCTGCGCGGGCATCGCGATGGGCGGCTGTTCATCTTCGAGCAAAGGGCTCAGCGCCGAAATGAAAGACGCTGTCAAAACGGTTGCTCAAGCCTTCTGCAAGAAAATCGTGACTTGCGCCCCGTCGGAAGCAGCGAAAGAGGCAGAATGCGTGACGGAAGGCATTGAAAAGGCAGAAGGCGAGATTGATGCCGAGACGGTGGTGCCAACCGCAGCCGAGTTAAAAAAGTGCACCGATGCAGTCGACGCCCTTGACTGCGCGGCTCTCCTGCAAGGGCTAGCGACGAACAAGCCGAGCATTCCAACGGAATGTGGCAAAGCAACGGCAGCCAAGTAAGCTCGTAGCGATCACCCGGCGCAGCGGTTCTCCATGCGTGTCAACGATAGTGAGGGCGCTTCAGAGCTTCAAGAACCCTGAGCCCTCACCCTCGCGTGACTTCGTCACGCTTTCCCTCTCCCGCGAAGCGGGAGAGGAAGCTGGTGGACTCGTGCTTTGTCAACTTAGCGCTAGGTTGAGCCGCTCAGCGCTTCATCGACGAGGGCGCGGGCTTCGCTTAGACGACGCGATTCTTCGGCGGTTCGTTCGACCGGTGCCTTGACGGCAATCGCCACTGGCGCCTCTTCGCGATTGGCGACTCTTCGGCCAAAAAAGCGTGAAAGCCAGCTTTTTCGCGCTTCGATTTGAAACACACCGTCGGTCAATAGTTCGGGGCGATCGCGCAGAGTGCCAACGAGCGCCGGATTTGAATCGACCCAGGCGATCGCTTCATCGAACGCTTCGCGCTGCGTGACTTCGAGGTGGGCTCGGACGGCAGGCGCTTTGAGGCCGTGAAGGCGGATAAATAGCGCAACGGCGAGCGCTAGCTCGGGTGGCGACAGATCGGTCGCTTGGTGCGCGCGAAGAGCGCTGCACGCTTTCATGTAGACGCAAGAGCCGTTGAGAAGAACAACCCCAAGCCCTGCGGCGCAAGCGGCAAGCTCACTCGTTGGCCCGAACTCATCGGCCGACACAGCCTCGCCCGCCTCGAGAAGAATGAGCGAACCGGTCTGATGCGCCAGCGTAGCGACAAGCAGCGCCGGATTGCTGACGTTCGCAGTAGAGATTGGCACGTTGTAGTGGTGCTCGCCTAAAGAGGCCACCAAGAGGCGAGGGGTGCGCTTAGCGGACGTCGTCGCCGTCGAACAGCCGCCCGTCCCACAAGCTGCCTCCTCGTTATCGCTGCCCCGCTCGTCAACAAACGAGAGCGAGGCCTGAAGCTCAGAGGCAAGCGGCGCATACGAAACAATGCGCCGAAACAGCCGGCCGATGCTGTCAACATCGCCCGAAAACGTGTCTGGAAAAAATTGCGAAGTTGGTTCGACAAGCACAGGCGACGCCAAAACGGCGCCATGCTGCGACCGGATGCGTGCGTAAGCGGCGACGATATCGCGAAGAGTCGGCTCAGGCAAAAAGCTCATCGCCACACCCTAGCGCGTCGCTTCGGCAAGTGCATACCCCACGCGCGCCTCCGAGCTATTTTATGGCGCCATCGCCAGCTGCTTCGCGTCGCGCCCCACGGCGTGGTCGAGCTTGACGCGTGCGACACGCGCATCGACCGCCGCGTTGAGCGCATCGAGCCTTGCGCGCGTCAGCTCGGTTTGGGCGTCGGTCAGCGTCGCCGAGATTGCTCGCCCGGCTTTGAACAATTCGCGCGCCACGCGATACGCTTCAGAGGCGCTTGCGAGCTCGCGTGCGGCCGTTGAGATCGCCACATGCGCCTCTTTCGCCCCCGTCACCGCTTGCAGCACTTCGAGTGCGATCGCCTCTTGCATCATCACGCGCTGCGCTTCTAACGCCGCCGCTTGCGCATTGAAGTCATTTGCACCGAATCTGCCGCTAAAAGCGTCATTTGGCGTCCACACGAGCTGGGCCCCCACATCCCATGACGGGAACCATTCGTCCTTCATCGGAAAGCGCCGAATGTTTGGATTCGAATAGTAGCCGTTGGCAAAACCCGACAGGCTCGGCAGCGCGCTTCCGATAGCCGCTTTTGAGTGGTTGCGCAGTGCGGCGATGTTGGCGTCGATGCTTCGAAGCTCCATCCGCTGCGAAAATGCTTCACGCTCGAGCGCATTTGTGTCCTGCTCGATCGGCGGCAGCGGAGTTTCGAGCGTCTCGCCCGGAACGAGCTTATCGTTATCGTTCGAATGAGTTGCCAGCTGAACCTGTTTCTCGGTGATGGCGACGAGGCTCGATGAGCGTTCGATTTGAAGTTCGGCGGCGGCGACCGATGTCTCTGCGCGAAGCACATCGGCGCGCGATGCACTTCCGACATCAAACACGTGCTGCGCGTCGGAATAGTGTGCTTGCTGGTCGACGAGCGCGTCCTGCGCAACACGCGTCGCCCCGCGCGCACGGAGCCAGCTGTAGTAGGCGAGCTTGCCTTCGGTCGCCGACTTTGCGCGGGCTCCGATGGCATCGTAGCGAGCCGCGTCGCGCGAGTGTGTGGCGGCGCTGTACGCCTGATTAATCTTCAAAAAATAGTCAGAAACGGGGACTACAATGCTCGCCTGCAGCAAGTAGTTGTCGAGAACGAGCGGGAACGAGAGACTGCCGATCGCAGTCGTCGGTGGGTTGACCGTCCCCGGCGGCGCTAACGTGCCTACGAGCGACCCGGCGGCGAGCGAAGGTGGCGTAAACTTGCTCAAACGCGTGTAGCGCGCGGTTGCCGTCAGTCGCGGCAAAAAAGCCGCCCAAGCTGCATCGACATGCGCTGCCGCTGCCCTGACGTTCTCTTCCGCAGCGCGGGCGCTGTAGCTTGTTTTTGCTGCCCGTAGCCCCACCACTTCTGCCGTGAGACCGCCCGGGCGCGAATCGATCAGCTCGTGCACAGGGCGCTCGCTTGCCGGCGAAGGTGCGCTAGACACCGGTGCGGTTCCGTCAGCAGCCGATGCGGATGTCGCAATAACTCCGAGTGAAATCGCAGAAAGTAGAGCAACGTGACGCGCGCGAAGCATGAAAAGTCCTTTCAAACAGCTGCCGCTACGAAGGGAGCAACTCGTGGTGGCCAGAAGGAGTACGATGCACCATCACTAATGCAAATAGAATCGGTCGATGCGATCATTCGCCGGATATCAGGCGCAATTTCAAATCCGGAGCAAACGGCCATCGCATTCGATGCAGACGGCACGTTATGGACGGGCGATTTAGCAGAAGACTACTTTTTTGCATTCCTTGAGCGCGGCTCCATGAAGCGCGAGGCGCTCGATGGCGCGCGGGCGCTATGCACCCAATACGGCCTCAGCGCCGAAGGCGGAGCGGGCGAGCTGGGGCGGCGTCTTTTCGACTCCTATATCGAAGGGCATGTCCCAGAGAGTCTTGTGACCGAATTCATCGCGTGGATTCATGCAGGCGCGCCGATCGACGAAGCGAGCGAGTTTGCCCGCGATGTGGCGTATCACGTCGGCCTCAAAGAGCGCCTTCAGGCCGAAGTAACAGCGGTGTTTTCATGGGCAATCGAGCAGAAATTGCGCGTTTTTGTAGTGAGCGCCTCGCCTCGCCACGTCGTTGAGCAAGGCCTCGAATGCATCGGCCGGACCGACAACGTCGAGCTGATCGCGACGACCGCGCGCGTTGATGGCGACCGCCGCGTCATGGCCGATGTCGAAAGGCCGATCCCTTACGCCGACGGAAAAGCAATTTTGTTGAAGCAGGCGATCGGCGACATGAACCTCTGCGCCGCGTTTGGCGACAACGTATTCGACATCGCCATGCTGCAGGCGGCGAAGGTGCCCGTGGCGGTCAGACCAAAAAAGCGACTATTGGACCGAATTGTTGAAATCCCGTCGCTTATTGAGATCGCGCCATGTCCGAATTTGAAAAAAAAAGTTGACCAGAGGGGATCTGGACCGTAATTCACGCCCCCTTTAAACACCCAGGAGGTGCGTTTGGCCATGAGTCACGGTCGTCACATCAAGGTGCTAGGTCGCGGAGTGCCAACACTTCTCGGCGACGCATTAAATGTCGAGAAAATGCTACGCAATTTAGTTGAATTGCTAGGAATGCGTTTGCTCGGTGATCCACATATGTATGAAGTCGAAACGGAGATCGCCAAGCTTGGCGTCGAGCCGTTCGAAGATGAAGGTGGGGTGACCGGCGTGTGCGTCTTATCCACATCGCATTGTTCGATCCATACATGGCCCCTTCGCCCATTTTTTGTAATGGACGTCTATTCCTGTCGCGATTTTGATTCCTCGCTCGTTGAAAAACATATCGAGGGCGCGTTTGGCGGGTACGACATTCAGATTACCGACGTGAGTGAGTCGCTGGTCTATCGCTACGAAAATCACGATTCAAGAGCGGAAATGCCGCTCGCGATGACTGCGTAAACAGCCGGGCCACTGGCACGGTTTCTGAAAGGCGGGGGCTTTGCCCCCCGTCGCAATACTTGTACTGTGCGCACGCTATGGATTTTGAACTGACCGAAGATCAGAAGCTTGTTCGCGACACAGCCCGTGATTTCGCGCAACGCGAAATCGCGCCAAAAGCGGCCGAAATTGATAAATCGAGCCGCTGGCCCGCTGAAATACTGGCGCGCATGGCCGAGCTCGGTTTTATGGGGATTGCAATCCCGACGGAGTACGGCGGCGCAGGGCTCGATCCGATCAGCTACGCCGTGGTGATGGAGGAGATCAGCGCCGCCTGCGCATCGTGCGGCGTGATCATGAGCGTGAACAATTCGCTCTTTTGCGATCCCGTCTACAAATTTGGAACGGAAGCGCAAAAGCACGGCCCGCTAACCGAAGTCGCCAGCGGCAAAAAGTTTGGCTGTTTCGGCCTGACCGAGCCAATGAGCGGCTCCGACGCGCAGACGATGGTGACCTCCGCCGAGAAGTGTGAAGGCGGCTGGCGCATCAACGGTGCCAAAAACTGGATCACCAACGGCCCGCACGCCGACTACGTCATCGTTTTCGCGGTAACAGAGCGAAGTGGCGGCAAAGTCAAACACACCGCATTTCTGGTCGAAAAGGGCGCGCCCGGCTATTCGCAGGCACCTGCCGATCACAAGCTTGGGATCCACGCGGCGCACTCGTGCACAATCCACTTCGAAAGCTGTTTTGTCCCAGACAGCGCCGTCATCGGCAAAGTGGGCGATGGCTTTAAAGTAGCGATGGCAACACTCGATGGCGGCCGAATCGGCATTGCGTCGCAAGCGCTAGGCATCGCGCGGTTCGCCTATGAGCAGGCCGTTTCGTACGCAAAAGAGCGAAAGAGCTTCGGCGTGCCGATCGCGCAGCATCAAGCGATTCAATTTATGATCGCCGATATGGCAACACAAATCGACGCCGCGCGGCTCCTGATTTGGAAGGCCGCAGCGATGAAAGGCGAGGGGGAGCGACACTCGCTCGAGAGCGCCGAGGCAAAGCTCTACGCGAGCGAAATGGCAACGCGCGTCGCGCACAAAGCGCTGCAAATTCACGGCGGCTACGGCTATTCCACCGAATTTCCAGTCGAGCGAGCCTACCGAGATGCGCGCATCACCGAGATTTACGAGGGGACCAGCGAGATTCAGCGAATCGTCATCGCCGCAAATATGCTCAAATAAACGCCACGCAAACGCGACCAAACGGGATTAGGGGGGGCTCAATGAAGTGTCTTGTTTTCGTGGTTGCCGCGCTGATCGGAATAGGCTGCACGGCGGCTGTTCAGGCGCCGAGCGTCAGCTCGTATCGGCCAAGAGTGCCGCAAAAACCGCGGCTCCGCGTCGTCAGCGAGCTCGGGCAAATCGACGAGAAGGCGACCGACGCGCTGTTTCGGAGGCTCGAAGGCGATATCGTCGCGTGCCATCGAACCGGGCTTCGCGATGTCGAGTCGCTCTCGGGCGACGTGAGGGTGTTTGTTCGAATCGGCAGAACCGGCAAGGCGCGCTACTCGTACGTCGAGCAGTCGACATTGGGCGACCGAAAGACCGAAAAGTGCATCGTAGGGCTGATGATGGCGGCCGATTGGCCGACGCCAGAAGACGGCGAGGTCGAGCTTCGCAAGAGCTTCTCTGTCGATGCCCCAAGCGACGCCGCTACGCCCCAGATTTGGGGTGATGAGCGGCTCGCCGCAGTAACGCGCCAGCTCGGCGAAGCGTCGAAATGCAAGCGCGGAGAGGCGGCGCAATACGGCGTTACGGCGTATATAGTCCCCCACGGCGACACGGGGCGTGCCAAAACGGTCGGCGTCGCGGCGCCCGATAGCGCGGCTGACGCAAAAGCCGATTGCATCGCCGAGGCGATCAAAAAGATAACCTGGCCGAGTCCTGGGGGGGGCATCGCAAAAATTAGTTTTCCGTTATAAATTCCCGAGGAATCGCGTTGAATCTGCATCCAAACGAAGTTGAAGCTCTTGTTCAGAAGACGGCGCGCGATTTCACCGACCGAGTGCTCATGCCGATCGCCGCGCAGATCGATCGCGAAGAGGCAATTCCGCGGAGTGTGCTGAAGCAGCTCGCCGATCTCGGGTTGATGGCGGTGCGGCTGCCTTCGGAGTACGGCGGGGCCGGGGCGAGTACCGTCGCGTACGCACTGGCGATGCAGCAGATCGCGCGCGGCTGCGCATCGACCGCTGTGACGATGGCGGTCAACAACATGGTCGGTGAAGTGATCGCTACATTCGGCAGGGAGGAGCAGAAACAGAAGTACTGCACGCGTCTCGCAAGCGGCGAGTACTGCGCCGGAGCGTTCGCACTAAGCGAGCCGGGGGCCGGGAGCGACCCAGGCGGCATGCGCACCACGGCAACCCGCGAGGGGGACGGCTGGGTTATTCAGGGCGAAAAGCAGTGGATCACGAACGGCGCATTCGCCGGAATTTTCGTCGTTTGGGCGCGCACCGCGGGGAAAGAGGCGCTCCCAGGCGCAAAAGGGATCACCTGCTTTTTGGTCGAAGCGGGGACGCCAGGCTTCACGGTAGGCCGCGCAGAAGACAAGATGGGGCTTCGCGGGTCGAACACAACGTCGCTGCAGTTTGATCGCTGTCGTGTGCCAAATTCGGCTATTTTGGGCGAGATTAATAGCGGTTTTAAGATCGCGATGATGGCGCTCGACGGCGGGCGCATCGGCGTGAGCGCCCAAGCGATTGGCATTGCGCGAGCGTCGCTCGAAGAGAGTATTCGGTACGCAAAAGACCGTCAGCAGTTCGGTTCACCAATCGCGACGTTTCAGGCGATTCAGTGGAAGTTGGCCGACATGCGCACCGAGCTCGATGCCGCGCATCTGCTGTGCATGCGCGCCGCAACGCTCAAAGATGCTCGCAAGCCGTTCAGCAGCGAAGCATCGATGAGCAAAGTCTTTTCATCCGAAGCCGCCGTACGAATTTGCAACGAAGCGGTGCAAATTCACGGGGGGTATGGCTACACGCGTGAGTTCGCCGCTGAGCGGCATCTTCGCGATGTGCGCGTCACAATGATTTACGAGGGGACGAGCGAAATTCAGCGGATGGTTATCGCAAGGTCGATGTTGGCGTGACGATTGATCGACACATTTTGAGGATGTGCGATAGTTGCCAATCTAGACGTTTTGTTGAAGCTCTTTAACGTGCCCCCCAAGTCCGCCAAAAGGCGAGGTCCCATGAATACTACAGCATTCGGTGTGTCGTCTTTTATATCGGATGGCATTCATGTTTTCGTGAAGGCGACATATCTCGCCAATCAATCTGACCCGCGCCTTCACCGCTACGTTTTTGCCTATACGATTCAGATTTCGAATGAGGGGAAGGCTGCCGCGCAGCTATTAAACCGGCATTGGATCATCACCAATGGAGCCGGCGAAGTCGAAGAAGTGCGAGGCCCAGGCGTAGTCGGAAAGCAGCCGCTTCTGCAGCCAGGCGAGCGCTTCGAGTACACAAGCGGAGTGCAGCTAGAAACGCCGCGCGGTTCAATGCGGGGGACATACGAGATGGTTCGCCCCGACGGCACACTCTTCAACGCAACCATCGCGCAGTTCGAGCTGTCGCTCCCAAGGACGTTAAACTAATGGCCGAAGCAATGAACGAAGGCGAGTACCAAAAGCGAGCAGAGACAGCCTTTCGAGCAGTAGAAAAAGCGCTCCGCGACATCGACGCCGACGTAGTCGATTGCGACTGGGGCGGCGATGTCATGACGCTGACATTTGCATCAGGCAGCCGCGCCGTCATCAACACGCAGCGCCCAACGCGGCAAATTTGGCTGGCGGCTGAAGGGCGGGGCTACCACTTCTCGTTCGAGCCAGCGAGCGCAACGTGGGTAGAACAAAAGCCGAACGGCCTAGAGTTATTCTCGACGCTACGGCAAGTTGTCGCAAACGAAGCGCGCCTTGATATCGAGTTTTAGTCTCGACCTCGGTCCTACGGGAAGAGAATGAACCGCAGCCCGATTGAGGCGTCGCCGTGCAGCGTCTTCCCACGGATCTCGCGCGTTACCTCGTTGTCACCGTAGGTTCTGACTTCGCTCGAATACCGCGCGAGTGACGCGTCGGCGAACACGCCTACACCGACGTAGTGATTGATGCGCACGTCAGAGCCGAGCGTAAGGCGACCGAACATTGGGCCGCTGAACGTCTGTTTTTGGTCGGTTCTTGAGTCCCTGAGCACTGTAACGTCGAGACCGAACGCGTAACCGACCCACGGACTGAACCGCGCCCCCGGCATCACGTAGTAGATCGCTTCAGCCCCAACCTTCGCCGACGCGGCGAGCCGCATGAATCCTCCCAGATAAACCTGCGGGATGATGCGCCCCCCAGCGCCGAATTCAAAAAACGGGCCCCCCTTGTAGGGATCCGGCCCAATGTCGCGAGTGAGTTTGCCAAAGTTGTGCGTGTAGCCACCGCGCACGTCGGTCTGAAATCCCCGCTGCGCCGCAGGGACCGACGAGCGAGCGCTGTCGTTTGCCGGTGCGTTGGACGGCGTGGCGACGGCTGCCGTGACAGCAGGGACGCTCTCCGCGTGCGCCAACTGAGGGAGAAACAACAATGACACTGCGAGAAACAGCGAACTACGCCCAGCTGTAAACATAAAGACTCCTCCCCCGCGACAAAAGTGTTCGTTGATTTGACATACGTCATGGGTCGGTCAAGCGCCCCGCTGCCGAAATCAAGGCGCGATCGATGGATCGCCGCGCGCCGCCGCGTCATGAAAATACGCCAATTTAGCCATTTAAAGGGAGAAAGTGTATAATTAGTGTATAATTTACAGATATTATACTATAATTAACCTATGCATATCCCGCGCCCTCCCCCGAAACCTAGCGATGCCGCGAAACAGCAGGGGGCGAACCTGATGATTCATCGGCCACCGTGGCTTGACCCGTTCCTGTCGGAGGCAAATGCCGGGTATTATTACTGGGACAAGCTTCAGCATCGTCCGCTTCCCAGCGATGTAACGCCTGAAGTGGCGTGGTTGCTCGTTCATTCGTCGCGAATGGCTCAAAGGACGGAGCTTCCGTTGGTCGACCCGGAGGGGCGTTCATTTTGGTTTTGTTTACCCAGCAAGGTGCTCGAGACGCTTCACTGGGTTGATCGGCGAAGAGGGATATTGCCGGGAACCGATGAAGATGGGGCAACATCGCTCGATGCTCTAAAGGCTCATGTAGCGGTTAGTTCGTTGATTGACGAGGCAATCGCAACGAGTCAAATCGAGGGCGCGGCGACTACCCGGAAAGTCGCCAAGGATATGCTTCAATCGAATCGGAAGCCGCGGGATCGCAGCGAGCGGATGATTGTCAACAGCTATCAAACGATGCAGCGCCTTCGCGACCGCCTTGATCGACCCCTAACGATAGCGTTGCTCTTCGAAATTCAGGAGAGCATGACCCGCGATACGCTGGACGAACCAGATTGTGTTGGACGTTTCCGTTCAAGCGAAGATGACATCGCTGTTGTCGAGGTGAGCGAGCATCGAGTTCTATTCGTTCCGCCTCCTGCCGAACAACTGCCAGGTCGGATGAAGCGTCTCGTGGACTTCGCCAACGAAGAGTCAACAGGCGATTCGTTCATTCATCCGCTGGTAAAAGCGGCTATTTTGCATTTTTGGCTCGCATATGAGCACCCGTTCGTTGACGGAAATGGGCGAACGGCCCGGGCCATTTTTTATTGGTTCATGCTCAAGCACCGCTACTCATTCTTCGAATTCTTGACCGTCTCGAGGGTGATTCGTGACGCGCGTGTGCAATACTACAATTCGTTTTTGCACACCGAGAACGATCATCGGGACGTCACGTACTCTATTCTGTTCATGCTTCGCGCAACGCTGCGAGCGTTCGGTGTGCTCGACAAATACTTACAAGAAAAGCAGGCCGAGCAGAGCAGCGTTGCCGCAATTCTGCGGAAGTTCTCCAATCTTAATCCACGGCAGCGTGAAGTTTTTGCGCACGCGGCGACCCATCCCAGCGAACTCTGCACGTTTCAATCGCACGCTCGGGCGCACAAAATTACGTTGATGACTTCGCGAAGCGACCTCCTGGGGCTTGTTGACCGCGGACTGTTCGCAGAAACAGGGCGAGAACGACCAAGAGAGTTCTTTGTGGCTAAGAAATGGATCGGAGTGCACGTTTAGTATGATTGAGCCGCGACAACGCCTTTCGGTGGCTGTGCTGCGCTTAAGTTATTGGCGGCACAAAAAAAAGCCCCTTTTTTCCGATCAAATCGGGAAAAGGGGGCTTTTGGTTAGTTTGTATTGGTTCTATTTGCCTGTTGCGGCGTATGTCGCGTTTCGCTTTTCGCCGTACTTTCTAATACGGTGCGCGGCTCGTAGTTCGCGTAGGGGGGCGGCGAGGAGGTCGGCTGGGACGCCTAGTTCGCTCGCTACGGCTCTGGCGCCTAGCGGTTCACCTGATGTTGCGAGCGTGCGTACGATGCGATCGGCTAGCTCTGCGCGGCGATCGGCTGTTTGACGTGGGCGACGCCCACCTGAAGAAGACTTTAGCCTTGCAGTTGTGGCCTCAAGAATTGCCTGACCGTTGCCGTTTTTTGAAGAAAACGCGACAACATCAGAAAGCGATGCGCCACGGATTGCCGTAACGATTCGCGTGACGAATTCAGAGCTAATGGAAGCGAGTTGAGATTCGAGTGTGGAGCGCCTTGACATAGTGGTGACGGCTTTAACCGGTAATCGTATTTGTGCAAGCATTAGAGCAATGTTTCTGTGATTGAATCGAGAACTTCGACTGTTCTAATAAATACCGGGTGCGGGATATTTTGAACAGACTTTAGAAATTTCATTCGCAACCCGAGTGACGACCGACTCGCTCTCCGGTGCGGTTAGCACTTCGTCCATCCACCCGGCGATTTGAGCCATGACGTCGACGCCCATCCCCCGCGACGTGACCGCGGCGGTGCCGATTCGCAGACCTGATGGGTCGAACGGCTTTCGCGGATCGAACGGAACGGAATTGTAATTCGTGACAATTCCTGCGCGATCGAGCGCTTGTGCCGCAACTTTTCCGGTCACCGATTTGTTCGTCAGGTCGATCAGAATCAGATGATTGTCTGTCCCCCCAGTGACCAAATTGTAGCCTCGCGACGTCAATACTTCGCCCAGCGCTTTCGCATTTTCGACAATCGCGCGGGCGTACGTTTTAAACGATGGCTGCATCGCTTCATGCGCCGCGACCGCAATCGCCGCCGTTGTCTGGTTGTGCGGGCCGCCCTGAAGGCCTGGAAAAACCGCCCTATCGATTGCCGCGGCGTGCTCCTTTTTGGAAAAAATCATCCCCCCGCGCGGGCCTCGAAATGTTTTATGCGTCGTCGATGTCACCACATCGGCAATACCAATCGGCGACGGGTGGACGCCGGCGCATACGAGCCCCGAAATGTGCGCGATGTCGGCCGCCAAGATCGCACCCACTTCGTTCGCAATCTCCCGAAAGGCGTTAAAATCAAGCGTTCGAGGGTATGCCGTGGTTCCGCACCATATCACCTTTGGGCGATGCTCTTTTGCCAGCGCGCGCACTTCGTCCATATCGATGCGGCTGTCGCTTCGACGTACGCCGTACGGCACACTCTTAAAATACTTGCCGGTCATCGACACGCTATGCCCGTGTGTCAGGTGGCCGCCGGCGGGCAAACCAAGCCCCATGATTGTGTCACCCGCGTTACAAAATGCGAGATAAACGGCCAAATTGGCCGGGCTTCCGGAGTACGGCTGCACATTCACGTGCTCGGCTCCAAATAGCGTTTTTAGCCGGGCGATCGCGAGCTCTTCGACCGCATCGATGACCTGCTGCCCTTCGTAGTAACGCTTATGCGCGTACCCTTCTGAATACTTGTTTGTTAGGCACGAGCCGCTCGCCTCCATCACGGCTCGCGAAGCATAATTCTCGCTCGCAATGAGGCGTATCGAATCACGTTCGCGGCGGTTTTCGTGGGCGATCAGTTTAGCGATATCGGGGTCGGACTCGGCAAGCTTCGGATCGAAAGTCGTCATCATGCCGTTGTACGAACGAGAAGAGTCCAAATCAACTCGCCGACCCTGGGTTGTCATCGTATGACTTGTAGATGTCGGATTCGAAATCTAGCGCTCTGTTCGAGCGCGCTCAGCGTGTAGTGCCCGGTGGTGTTAACAGCCCTGTTCGGGCGTTTCGGGCGGTTGGCGGGTCGCCGGTGTTTATTGCAAAAGCGAGCGGCGCCTATCTTTTTGGTGAAAGTGGCGAACGATTTACCGATTACGTCGGTTCATGGGGGCCGATGGTTTTTGGGCACACGCACCCGAAAGTCGTCGCTGCGATCGAAAAAGCGGTAAAAAACGGTTTGAGCTTCGGCGCGCCGACCGCGCTCGAAGTCGAGTTTGCTGAGCGAGTCACAGCGCTCTACCCGTCGATCGAAATGATGCGTGCCGTCTCAAGCGGCACCGAAGCGACGATGGCGGCGCTCAGAGTGGCGCGCGGGTTTACGAAGCGCGACGTTATTGTGAAGTTTGAAGGGTGCTACCACGGCCACGCTGACTTTTTGCTCGTGCAGGCCGGCTCCGGAGCGGCAACGTTTGGCACGCCCGATTCAGCAGGTGTGCCCGAAGCGTTTGCGCGCCTCACAACGGTTCTCCCGTACAACGACATCGACGCGCTTCGTGCGCTGTTTGAATCGCGCGGCAAAGAGATCGCCGCGGTGATTGTCGAACCGGTTGTCGGCAACATGGGGTGCATCGCTCCCGTCCCAGGTTTTCTCGAAGAAATTATCGCGCTTTGCAAAAAGCACGGCGCCGTTTCGATTTTCGATGAAGTGATGACCGGCTCGCGTGTCGCGCGGGGCGGTATGCAAGCGCGCGCGGGTCTCGTTCCCGACATGACCTGCCTCGGCAAAGTGATCGGCGGAGGACTTCCGCTCGCAGTTTACGGCGGACGTCGCGAAATCATGCAGCAATTGGCGCCGATCGGCCCCGTCTATCAAGCGGGGACACTGAGCGGAAATCCGATCGCGGTGAGCGCCGGCCTCGCGGCGATCGAACTGCTCGATGACGCGCTTTACGAACGCCTCGAAGCGGCATCGGCTCGCCTCGAACGCGGGCTAAACGACGCGATCAAATCGACAGGCGCTTCGGCATGCGTTCAGCGTTGTGGATCGATGCTGACGCTCTTTTTTGCGCCCGGGCCGATTCGAAATTGGAGCGATGCGAAACAGTGCGATACCAAACGCTTTGGTCGCTGGCACGCGGCGATGTTGCAGCAGGGTGAGTATTGGCCGCCCTCGCAATTTGAAGCGGCATTCGTAAGCGGCGCGCACACGGACGAGGACATCGACCGCACGATTCGCGCAGCCGAAAAAGCGCTGCGCGAAAGCGCGTAAGGATACCCGTCACTCAAGTGGCGTGATGAATACGAATCGGCAACAGAGTTCCTGATTGTCATGACAAACGGAAACAGAGTTGCCGAAATAAGCCGGGGGGAGCGGCCTGGACGCGTCACGCCAGCTTCGAAAAATCGGCAATTTTCAGCATGCACTTTGACCCGAACGACAAGACTTCGAGCCTTTGCGCGGTCATTGCGTCTGCTGGGTCGTTAACGAGCACCGTTGTAAAAATAGTGTCGATGCGATCTGCAAGCACTTGAGCGCTTTGAAGCGCGTGACGCATTGATGCGATGTCGACCAGATGCTTCGTCATCTTTTCGATGTCGCGCACGACACCGACGATTGTTTTGTCGTGCGGCGATGTGAACGCATCGGCGCTGTGCATCACCGGTGGCGCTTCGCGGCTGATGCCGCCCAAGCGCTTGGCGACCATCTTCGCCGTCCCGAGCCAAGGGGCCGATTCGTCGACCAACGATTGAAGCGCTTGCGCTTTGAACATCGCATATGCAGGGAAGGTTGCCGCTTCTGCGGCGGTGCCGTCGATGTCATGCTCGGCGCCCATTACGGCGTCGGCAACCCCTTGCGATGTCGCGCTTGCGAGAAGGCCGCGCAGCCGTTCGCTCGCGAACTCCATCACGAGTGAGGTGGCCGGATCGCGCGCCAAATCGAGCTTCTTTGCCGCAAATCCGTCGTATGCGGCCAGGGCGAGAACGCGCAAGTCGAGCGACGCAAACGCTTTGTTGTGCGACGATCGCTCGATCAGCGTTCGCAGCACGGCGATGCAAGCACGACGAAGCGCGAACGGATCGGTCGCGCCGGTTGGCATCAGCCCGACAGAAAAACAGCCGACGAGCGTATCGAGCCGATCGGCCAGTGCCACAATCGCCGACACATCATCTGGCGCGATCTGATCGCTCGCACCGATCGGCCGGTAGTGATCGCGAATCGCGTTAGCGACCGCGGCCGGCTCGCCCGCTGCGATCGCATACGCGCGCCCCATATCGCCCTGCAGTTCCGGAAATTCACCGACCATCAGCGACACGAGATCCGACTTGCAAAGCTCGGCCGCGCGCGCCACATGCTTCATTGCGGCTTCATCACACTTCAAAAGCCGAGCAATTGCGACGCTCAACTGTTCCATGCGCGCGACTTTTTCGCGCACCGTGCCGAGCCGATTGTGAAACACAATCCCGCTCAATTTCTCGACCCGCGACGCGATGGCGACTTTTTTGTCTTCTTCAAAAAAGAAGCGCGCATCGGCGAGCCGCGCTGTCATCACCCGATTGTTCCCGTTCGCGATTCGCTTCGGGTCGTTTGCGGTGTTCACCACGGCGATGTAGCCGGGGAGCAGCTCGTCTTCGCTTTTTTGAATACAGAAGTACTTCTGGTGCCCGCGTGCGACCGCTCGAATTACCGGCGCCGGTAGCGCTAGGTAGCTCGTATCAAACGAACCGCGAACAATGTGCGGCTCTTCAACGAGCGAAGCGTTTTCATCGACGAGCGAGCGCTCAGGATCGCGCACACCGCCGAGCTCTTTTGCCACTTGATCGACCGCCTCGAGCATCACCCGCTCGCGTTCGGCGCGATCGACGACAACATGCGCTTCGTGCATTTGCGCGACATACGATTCGGGGCTGCGAACTTGAAACGCCGACGGCGCGAGAAAACGATGGCCGCGCGTGATGTTCGAACTTTCAATCCCGGCAAACTGAAACTTCAGCGTCTGGTTACCAAAGAGCGCCACCATCCACTGAATAGGCCGCCCGAACGACGCGTCGCCGTCGCCCCACCGCATCGATTTGCGAAACGGAATCGCCGCGCAAATATCAGCCAATTTACCGCCTAAAAGGTGCTCCGTCGCCACCCCCTTTTCGACCCGCCGCCCGATGACATAACGCCCCGGCTTTTGCTTTGGCCCGCCGGTTCGCTCGGCAATTTGTAGCGAATCGAGCGGAACGCCGAGCTTTTCGGCGAACGCCTCGGCCGCGCGTGTCGGCTTACCATCTTTAAACGCCGCTGTTTCGGGCGGACCGATAACTTCTTCGTCGAGGTCGACCTGCATTTTTGCAACATCGGCCACAATGACGGCAAGTCGCCTCGGCGTCCCATAGACAGACACCTCCCCATGCACGATGCGCGCCTGGCCAAGCTTTGATGCGACAAGCGTCGGAAGCGCAGCGAGCGCGCCGTCGACGAACGACGACGGTAGCTCTTCGACGCCGATTTCGAGAAGGAGTGAGGCGGTATTCATTGCTGCCGGCAACGTACCGCCCAGCGGTCACCGCGGCAAACGCAGCCATCGCTTTTGCCAAAACGTCGACGCGATCGTTATGTAATCATAGCGCGTCGAAACTCCGTAGCCGGGCTCGCCAGCGAACCTGCGCGCAAACCACCATCTCGGGCGATAGCTATAAGCGGACAAACGCGCTTGTTTATCGCAATAAACAGTATCCGTCATCTTTGTTGCGTGCAATTGCGTGCAATTGCGCGTAAGTTCGCCGCATGGTCATCGACATTGCTACCCTCATCGCTGGCGGGGAATCGTCGAGTGTTGAGTTGAAAACGTCGCTGTCGGACACCCGGCGTATCATCGAAACGATTGCGGCCATGGCAACATCCAGCGGTGGACACATTATCGTTGGCGTGCGTGATAACGGCGAAGTCGTCGGCGCGGCCGTCGGAAAAGGAGAGAGCGAACGACTCGTTCAACAGATCCTAGCCAATACCGATCCTCGAATATTCGTCGATGTTTCACGGCAGTCGCTCGGTGGCAAAACAGTGCTACTCATCGCCGTTCCGCCCAGTGACGGGCCTCATCTGGCCTTTGGTCGGGCGTTTTTCCGTAGCGGCCCGGCCACTGTGGCCATGACGCGCGACGAGTATGAGAGGCGTCTGCTCGACAGGTTACGGGAGTCAGGCGGATACGAACGACGCCGGGCAACCTCCGTGACACTCGACAACCTCGATCCGCGAAAGATGGACCGCTTTTTGGAGCTCGCGCAGGGGCGACTGCGCGAAGCTCCTCGAATGGGCCATCCGAAAGAGCTTCTTCAGCGCCTGCACCTCCTGAGTGATGGGATCCCCACGGTCGCGTCGGTGCTTCTCTTTGGTAAACACCCAAGCGACGCGTTTCCGCAGGCGGTGATTCAGTGTCGTGCGCGCCGAGGCACCGGGGACGATAGTGCGCGCATCGAAGGAGGGCTATTCGAGCAAATCGACGACGCAGTTCGCTTTGTTGAACGCAACTTACGCACGCACGTCGACCGTGGTTCAGTACGACGCAAAGAGAAAAAAGAACTTCCTGTTGAAGCGGTGCGGGAAATCATCGCCAACGCCGTTGCGCATCGTGACTACCGGAGCACGGCGCCTACTCAAGTTCTGCTCGACGATAAACAGCTCGATGTTTGGAACGGGGGAGCTCTTCCGTCTCCGCTCACCCCGAGCGCCTTACGCCAACCCCATCCGTCGATTCCAACCAATCCGCTTATCGCGCGCGCATTGTTTTTGGCCGGCTACATCGAAGAGTGGGGGACCGGAACAACGCGAGTCATCGACGCGATGAAAGCAAATGGCAATTCCGAACCGCTGTACATCGCTGAGGATGCCGGCTTTCGCGTGATTCTCCCGATCGGAAAGTCGATATCGGCGCTCATTCCCGAGCGAGAACGTTCCGTGTTAGCGAAGGTTACCCGTGGGAAGCCTATTGCAAGTCGGGATTACGCCGAGATCGCTGGCGTGTCACTCCGCACCGCGATCACGGATCTGACGCGGCTAGAACAAATGGGCCTCATCAGTCGAGTCGGGCGCGGAAAACAGACGCGATGGGTGAAGAGTTGAGCCCTCAGAATCTGTAAAAAAAAGCGTTTCGACAGGTTCTTCCCTTACCATCACGGGGAGGCACGCGCCTCCCCGCCCCAAAAACAAGGTTTTTTGGAGGTCCCCACCCCACGCGGGCATGCCTCCGGCATGCAATTTGGGTGTTGTCGAAAAAATAAATTCTTTTTTCGACAACTCTTCATCGATACGAATCGTTTTCTATCTGTGCATGGGCACTTGAATCGACAATGCGACCGAGCTGATCATCGGCATAAAGGCCCGCATCCATTTTCACTTTATCGGTGCAATTGGTGCAAAACTTTTGAATGTTTTTGAGCATAATTACCGACGAACCGTATGAACCAAAAGGCGTTTCATCGCACCCCGGCTCGCCTGCGAGCGTCGCCCCCGTCCAAATGCTTTTCTTCTCGCGGCCTTGATCGTCATTAAATGGGATTGGGCATGAGGCATGAGGCCAATTGAAATTTCGCGATTCAGTGTGTCGCGCTTCATGAAAAACGACCATGAGGCGCGCAATTTGCGGATGGCTGAACCGGACGAAGTTGTCGGTTAGCCACATCGTGGATGGACCCATGATCGGACTCACACATGCAACCGCCATCCCGCCGCCGCAATCGGACATTCCAATTTCGGTCACCCGCGAGTCAAAAAAGTACGAATAGATGCTCCCCTCGACCGCTCCAAATATTTTCTTATGAAGTGGCGAGGTTGTTGACCCATGAATGCCGCCAATAAAACTCAAGTCCTCGCGCATTTGTGTCTTTATCGCTTCAGGGACATCTGAAGCAAATCGGTAGCCAGACGAAGCGACCGGGATGCCAAAGCGCCCTAAGGCCTGTTTGGCTTCTTCCGGCGAAAAGTAATAAAGATCGGCATTCGATCTTTTTATCTCTTCAGTTGCAGTCGCAACTCGCGGCACGCCGACTTGAAAGATAACAAAGGGGGACAGTAGCCAACATACGCGCATGATCCGATTCATGAGCACCACCTTATTTTGGGCTATTTTTTTCCGCCGCACGTGCCTTGCGATACGCCTCATATTCCTCAAAATAGCGCCATCCGAAGTACACGATGGCCCACGCTGCTAGCCCCGCCACGACACCGCAGACGGTGCATCCGAGAAGAAACGGTTTCCAAATATCGCGCAGTTCGGTAACCAGCGATTTCCACGACAGGTGCATATCGACCGGGCGGATTGTTTCACCCAGGATCTTGGCGCCAACCTTGTAAGAAAACACGTAAAGCGGGACCATTGTTAATGGCGTGTTCAGCCACACAAGGCCTAGCGATAAAATCAAATTGGCGCGCGCAGGTATAGCGAGCAGCAGTACCAACATTAGTTGGAATGGAAACGGCATAAGCATCCCAAAAATGCCGAGTGCGACGCCGCGTGAGACGGAAGACCTATCGAACGCCCAATACTCTGGCGACCGATTTAATATCGGCTGCAAGTAACGAACAATTCTCTCTTTTTGAAGTGACTCTCGTGTGGGAATTTTACTTTTTAGCCACGCGATAATCTCCCGCATTAAGGGAGCATAACGACGTCCCACCGACCGGCAACTTTATCGAAGCCGGAGCTTTTCGCAGACTCACCGACATTGTCCCCTTACGTAGTCTGGGGCCGCAGCGTCTCGCGCCAAGTGCGCTTACAATTAGGCTTCACGGCGAACTAATCATCGCCGACAGTGGTGCT
This sequence comes from Nannocystis exedens, assembly GCA_945861885.1. Lineage (GTDB taxonomy): Bacteria > Myxococcota_A > Polyangia > Polyangiales > Polyangiaceae > CAMAVR01. Next base: position 37,393 of record CAMAVR010000011.1, read on the forward strand.
AACGCCCCGCTGCGCGTAGTTCGATAAACTTAACTTTACCAAGGAAAAAAAATGAGCCGACACGCTTCGACGATTCAGACAATAAACCCAGCGACCGGCGCCAACGGGCGAGCGTATCCCGTAACTTCCGATGACGACGTTGCCCGCGCGATCGACGCCGCCGACGCGGCATTTCGTGACTGGCGCGACGTGGCATTTGCCGACCGCGCAGCGCTTATCAGGAAAGCGGCGCAACTTCTCCGCACGCGATCTGACGCATTCGCGAAGCTAGTTTCAGAAGAAATGGGGAAGGTTGTTCGAGAGGGGCAAGCCGAGATCGAAAAGTGCGCGATGACGTGCGAATACTACGCCGACAACGCCGAATCGTTTCTCGCACGAATGCCCGTCGCTATTGATAAGCGGCCCGCGTTTGTGACGTTCCGGCCGCTCGGCGTCGTGCTTGCTGTCATGCCGTGGAACTTTCCGTTCTGGCAAGTGGTGCGTTTTGCCGCACCGGCGCTTATGGCCGGCAACGCTGCTCTTCTCAAACACGCTTCGAATGTCCCCGGTTGCGCGCTTGCACTCGAGCAGCTGTTTGCTGATGCAGGTTTTCCGAACGGGCTTTTTCGCGCGCTGCTTATCCCGTCGTCGCGCGTTTCGCCGATTATCGAAGATCGGCGAGTGGCCGCAGTAACGCTTACCGGTAGCACCGACGCGGGGCGCGCAGTGGCCAAAAAAGCGGGCGAAATGCTTAAAAAAACAGTACTTGAGCTCGGCGGAAGCGACGCGTATCTAATTCTCGAAGACGCCGACATCGATGCGGCCGCAGTCACGTGCGCCAAGAGTCGCCTGCTTAATGCCGGTCAGAGCTGCATCGCGGCAAAGCGATTTATCGTTATCGAATCGGTGCGCGAACGATTTGAAGAGAAGTTGATCGCAGAGATGGCAAAAGTCACATTTGGCGATCCGTTGCTCGACACGACCGGCATCGGGCCGCTCGCACGGCACGACCTTCGAGACCAAGTGCACGATCAAGTGACGCGCTCGATCGCAGCCGGAGCCACGCTGCGTCTAGGCGGTGTTATCCCCGCAAACGCTGGCGCGTTCTATCCGCCAACGGTGCTGACCGGAGTGCGCCGAGGGGCCGCCGCATTCCACGAAGAGGTCTTCGGTCCGGTAGCCCCGATTATCTCGGCACGCGATGAAGGTGAAGCGATTGCGATCGCCAACGATTCGCTATTTGGTCTAGGCGCTGCCGTATTCACCAAAGATACCGCGCGAGGCGAACGAATCGCAGCCGAAAAACTCGAAGCGGGCGTCTGTTATGTAAACGAACTAGTCCGCTCCGACCCACGCCTGCCCTTCGGCGGAGTAAAGGAGAGCGGCTACGGCCGAGAACTGAGCGCCTTCGGCATTCGCGAGTTCGTAAATATAAAAAGCGTTTTGGTAGCCGGCTAAACCAAAATGCCGACGTCGCGAAAAATATGCGCGGCGCACGCAAGACTTGCCGTTTAAATAACAAGGAGCCGAGCCGATGACCGACACGGCTCGCCATCAAGAGCGGATGAATTCGGCCCTGGCGCGCGAAAAATGAGGCAAACGGGGTTCGAACCATCGTTGGCATGCCTGATGCACTACCTGCTCTCGAACGAAGCGAATCATTCGCTTCGAAGGAGCCTCAACCGCCATGAAAACGATCAACGCACGCACCGTCCGTTCTGTCGCAACGCTAGCGCTACTTTCAACAGCTCCCCTCGCGGCAGGCTGCGCGTCCGCGTCCGACGAGGGCGGGATGTTGATCGGCGACCGGAGCCCTTCACACAGCGCGCGCCAAAATACCTATGCCAAAGGAGAAATCCCTTCGGCTCCGGCAGAAGATGTTCGGCAAGTTGTTCAGGGCAATACGCAATTCGCGATCGATCTGTATCGGCAGATTAACGAGACGGTCGGCCCGAAAGAGAACATCTTTTTCGCGCCCCAAAGTGTGTCGACTGCACTCGCGATGACGTACGCAGGAGCCAAAGGGGCAACCGGCAATGAGATTGCCAAAGCGCTGCATTTTAACCTCGAAGGCGAGAAGCTCCACGCCGCGTTTGGGAACCTAAACGCCCGGCTCGTTACATCGCAGCAGGAGAAGGACGGCGTTGTCGTGCGTAATGCGAATGGGCTCTTCGGCGAGCGAACGTTGAAGCCGCTGTCTGAATTTGTCACCACACTCACACGAAACTACGGCGCCGACTTTGCGCAGCTTGACTTCAAAAATGCCGCTGAAGCATCGCGAACGGCGATCAACCGGTGGGTCAGCGACGCGACAGATCATCGCATTTCGACTCTGATGCCAGAAGGCTCTATCACGACGATTTCCCGCGTCGTCATCGCGAACGCGATGACCTTCGTCGGCAGCTGGAAAAGCGCGTTCGACGCGACTCTAACGAAGCCGGCACAATTTCACCTTGCCGACGGTTCGGAGACGACGGTGAAGGTGATGCACAAGCGGCTTCAGGATAGCTCGTACTACGAAAACGACCTCTTTCAGTCGGTTCGTATCGACTGCACCACCGACGCGGCGAACCCCGGTGGCCCAGCTTACCAACTTGTCGTAGCACTCCCGCGTGCCGGCAAACTTGAGCAATTCGAAGGCGCAATGAGCGCCGGATTGTTCGACCAGCTTGGCACAGTCACAAGCGCGCTTCCGAGCCACGTTGATTTGTCGCTGCCGAAATTCAAAATCGACATGCCTCCACGATCGCTTAGGACCGAGCTAATCCGCCTGGGCGTTGATCGCGCGTTCTCGGAAGCCGCCAACTTCAGCGGTATCTCGGGCGAAGAGCTTGTAAATTTGAGCGATGTGCTTCACACGGCAACCATCACGGTCGACGAAAAAGGGGCCGTCGCATCTGCCGCAACCGGTGGCGGAGCCATCACAACTTCGTACCCGTCGACAGTCAGAGAGATTAACGTCGACCGACCGTTCTTCGTCTTGATTCGCGAAGCAAACACCGGCGCGATCGCCTTCATGGGCCGCGTTGCGGATGTTCGGTGATGGTGTGAGCGGCGCTTCGAAAACTGGCCGATAGTTCAACCGAACTATCGGCCAGTTTTCGAAGCGCCGTATTCGTGCATCCGATACTGAATCGTTCGCACGCTGATATCGAGAATTTCGGCCGCTTTCGTCGTCGAACCTTCGGTCGCTTCAAGAGTCTTCATGATGGCGTAGCGCTCAAGTTCGGCCATCGTCGCTCCGGGGATTCGCATTGGGCCAAGGTTCTCTTTCGCTGCTTCGAACGGAAGGTCCTCTTCGTCGATAAACGTCCCCTCGCAAAGCACGACGGCCCTTTCGATTGCATTTTCAAGAGCGCGAACGTTGCCAGGCCACCTGTACGAGACAAGTTTGGCGCGAGCCCTTTCGGTGAAGTCGTCGATGCGCTTGTGGTTTTCAATCGCGAATTTGCGAAGAAAATGCCCCGCCAGCGCCAGAACGTCGCCCCCTCTCATCCGAAGCGGCGGCATTTCGATGTGAACGACGTTGAGGCGGTAGTAGAGGTCTTCGCGAAAGCGCCCCTGCTTAACATCTGCACCGAGATCGCGGTTCGTCGCGGCGATGACACGAACATCAACAGGGACAACATCGCCACCACCCACGCGTTGAATGGTGCGCTCTTGAAGAACTTGCAGCAGTTTGACCTGAGTGAGTGGCGGGATTTCGCCGATTTCATCGAGAAACACCGTCCCTCCGGTTGCTTGTTCGAAACGCCCTACCCGTCTCTTCTCAGCTCCGGTGAACGAGCCTTTTTCGTGACCAAAAAGCTCACTTTCAAGCAGCGACTCCGCAAGCGCGGCGCAGTGAAGCGACACGAACGGCTTCGACGCGCGAGGGCTGAGCGTGTGAATTGCGCGCGCGAGCTCTCCCTTCCCCGTACCGCTTTCGCCAGTGATCAAGACCGTTGCGCGCGAATTGGCGACGCGCGTTGCCACCCGGTAAACGCTCTGCATCGCCGAACTCGCGCCGATCAACCCTTGCAACCCTTCGGTGTCGCGCTCGCGAATTTGCCGCCGGAGATTTTCGGCTTCAATGCGAACGTCGCGTCGCTGCAGCGCGCGTTCAATCACCACTCGCAACGCGTCAAAATCGATCGGCTTGGCGATGTAGTCTTCGGCGCCGCCGCGCATCGCCACGACGGCTGCACTCAAGTCGTGAGATGACGTCGCGACGATAACCGGGAGGCTCTTGTCTTGCTCTCGAAGCTTCGTCAAAAGCCCAATGCCATCCATGTTGGGCATCTTGAGATCGGTGACGACAAGATCTGGCGGCGCTTCGGCGGCGCGCGCGAGCGCCTTCACGCCGTCCTCCGCGCCATCGACCGTATAACCTTCGCTTCGAAGTAGACGCTCAAGCGCGCTGCGCGCGGCTGAATCGTCGTCAACGACAAGAAGTCGAGCTTTTCCCATATCATCGCTCATTGGCTGTCACCTTCTGCCGCTATTCATCGTACGGCCATGACGAGAATATCGTCGTTGTCTTTACCGAACCGCCCAGCCAGCGCATGCGCAATTCGAATGGGGTGCTCGCGCATAAGGTCGAGGTCGCCCTCGATGTTCGTCCTGGTAGATAGCCCATCCGTGAAGATCACGACGACATCGTATGGTTCGAGCGAGCGGACCTCGCTATTCGGCCGCCTCGTTGGCCCCGGCGCGCCCAAAACAGACGATGGCCCCGATATCCGGTACGAGCGACCGCGGCCGTAAATATGAAGTCCAACATTGCCCACCGCGGCGGCCTCGACGCCTCCACTCGGTTCGATAAAACGCGCGACCGTCATCACCGCGCCGCGCGTGCTCGCAAGCGTGCGATGGCATGCCGCCAGGATGCCATCGACCGGCATGACGGCCTCTTCGCGCAGCGTGCAAATCGCTTGCATTGATGCCAACCGGGCAGCCGGCCCATGACCAAGGCCGTCAGCGACACCGACAAGAAGGGCGCCCTCCGTGCGAACAAAACAGGCATGATCGCCGCTGACGCGCTCACCCGGAAACGGGCGGCCGTAGATACCAATTTCTCTTCGCCGACAAACCGGCTCGGCAAACTTGCGTGCCCAAATGCACGACCCCTCCCCGACGCGTATGTCGAAATCAACTTCGTCTGCCAGTTCGAGCACGGCGGCTAGGCCGACGCCCAAGCTCGAACGAAATGACGACTGCGCTCTGTCTCCTCGCAACGCGCTGGTTGGGTCGGCGATGCCGTCGCCGCGGTCCGCAGCGATAATTTCTAAACCTGGAACGCTATCGCGCTCGATCGGATGAATCGCAATCTCGCCGTACCGTGCGTGCGCCCATTGATTACGTGCAAGCTCGCTTGCAACGTTCACCAGGCGCTCGATCGCAACTTGCGGCATCCGAACCTTCGCCCCCTCGAGGCGCACGTGCTCGCGCACCACCGACACGGACGCTTCATCGAGCAGCGCAATTCGCGTCGCTTGCGATTCGCGTTCGGTTCGCGACATCGTCGCATCGAGCCATTCGTCGATCAGTAGGGATTCCATTTGGTGATTGCAATCGTAGTCCCTCTGCCGACAGTCGACTCAATCATAAATTGGTCAACAAGCCGCTTGCTGCCAGAAAGGCCGAGCCCCATCGACTTGGCTGTGCTGTACCCTCCGGCGAGCACGCGATCGATATCGGCAATTCCAGGCCCATCGTCTTTGAACACCACCCGGACGCCGAAACGGACGTTGTCTTGCAACTTTTCGATCGTCGCTACGCCGCGCTTCGCGTGCACCCAAACGTTGCGCGCGAGCTCCGACGCCGCGGTTGTCACAGCCGAGACGCCGAAGGCGTCAAATTTGCACCCCTGCGCCGCATCCCTCGCTTTGCGTCTAACGAGAATGATGTCGTCTTCCGACTCTATCTTCATTTCGTAGCGCTCGAGCACCGTTTCGCTCACGCGTGCCTCATCGGCTTTTCTCGCTAAAACTATGCGCATCGCCCAATAACTTTGATCGCTCGAACAGCGCGAGCCCTTGATCTAAGTTCAGCGCGGTGAGCACCCCATCCATCGCGTAGCCCATGCGCACGAGCGTCGCCGCCACCTCGGGCCGCATCCCTACCAATACCGTTTTGGCTCCCATCAATTTGGCCATTCGCGCTGTCTCGACAAGAACGCGCGCGACGTATGTGTCGACCATTTCAAGGCCGCTAATATCGAGAATTAGCCCACGCGTCGCCCGCTGTTCGAGCGACAAGAGAATGTCTTCTTGAAGCTCGTGCGCGACCTGATCTCGAAGCTCAATTTGAATGCTTGCGAGCAGCGTCTCGCCGATGCGCAAAATAGGAATCGACCCGTTCATTCGCCACGCCCCGCCAGCGGCTCAGCTCGCAGCGCTCGCTTTGGCGGCGGCGCGTGGGTCGATTGAATCGACTTTCCGACCAACGAAAGGGCCAGTTCTATCCCCTCGTCGAGGCGGCTCATCGTGTGCATTGTTGAAATATCGACGCCGAGCTGCACAATCGTGCGCGCCACTTGCGCGGTGATCCCTGTCAAAATCGTTTCGGCGCCGAGCAGGCGAACCGCTGCCGTTGTTTTGACGAGGCTGTCGGCCACTTTGGTATCAACGACGGGCACCCCCGCGATGTCGATAATCATGCAGTTTGATTGCGTGTCGGCCACTCTCAAAAGAACGCTGTCCATAATCTGGTTGGCGCGGTGGCTGTCGATCGTGCCGATGAGCGGCAAGAGCAAAATGCGCTCATGAACGCGAATCACCGGCGTCGATAGCTCGCGAATCGCGGCTTGATGGCGCTCAAGCGCATCGATCTTTGCCGCTGTATACGTATCGGACGCGAGAGACACATCAAAATAGACGAGCTTGTGAATGCTATCGAGCGACTGCTGAACTTTTTTGACGTCTTTGAATTCGTCAAACAAATAGCCGCCGATGAGCTGCATATACTTGCGGTATGCGCCGAGATACCACTTCATCGATAGGCCGATGCGCTCGTGCGCGATGCCGACACGCAAGCGATCTTGAACGTAAGCGAGGTCGCAACGCCCAGCGAAAATGCCTATAAAATAGTCACGTTGGGTGCGCTTGACTCGCCGGATGGTCGCTTCATCTGGAAAAAACTTTCTCGTGTCGCTGTGGCTTAAAAGAAGCTTGTAAAACTCATCGACAATCGCGTCGGTGTACTTTTCGGCAAACGGTCGTAAGGCAGCGAGGCGAGCCAAATCATCATCGGCAATTTCAAAAAACGCACGCCGACTGAGAAGCTCTGCGTTGTCCAGCTTTAGAAGTGCCATATAATTTCGTTGATCCATGTTCTCTTCTCAGTCCCTTGCTACCCACTGTGTTTGACGGTATCAGCCTCAGTGCCTGCAAGATTTGGCTCATAGCATGCGCGATCAAATCGGTGATGACGGTATTCAGGTTTTGGTCCGTTTTGCGAGGCTCGCATCGGAAACAGGGCGCGGGAGCGATGTCCTTCCACTCGTGGCTGACGCGCTGGTCGATTACGTCGGAGCCGATGCCGTTGCCGTTGTTGAAATCGGCAATGATGGCAAAGCTCGCTTCATAACATCGCCTCATTTGCCACGAGAGCTCGAGGCGCTCGCGATCGAACCCGATGCGATTGGCGAAGAGCTTGAGTCGCAACTTCTCGCTGCGTGCGATGGGCGTTTTGCGCAAGTGCGCGCCCGGCCTCTTGTGAGTCGTGGGGGGCTTTTTGGCTCGGTCGTGATGTTTTTTAAGTCACGCGAGCGCCCGCAACGTTTGGATCTAGCCGAGGGGCTCGTCGACCTCGCCGCTATTACGTTGGGCAGCTCGACTCAGATCGCACACTTGGCCGAGTCGCACGCTGAACTGCGAGCATCGCAAGAAGTCCTTTTTCGAAGCGAAAAAATGCGCGCGCTTGGCGAAATGGCCGCCGGCGTATCGCACGACCTGAAAAATATTCTCAATCCGCTTTCGCTTCACCTCCAACTCATCGAACGAGCATTGACATCAGGTGATGTTCCGGGAGCACAAGAAAGTGCGGCAGTATGCAGACGGGTGCTCAAGCGAGGCGTCGAAACGATTGATCGCCTTGGCGAATACAGCCGTCAGAGCCCCGAGTCACCTCACGAGCCTGTCGATCTCAATCGCTTGGTTCACGAAGCGAGCGAGCTTGCATGCCCCCGCATGGTCGCGCGTGGCGGGCGATTGACCCTCGTGAAAGAAGAGCTCGGGTCACCATCCCCAATCCTCGCGCGATCCGGTGAGATCGTGAGCGCCCTTGTCAATCTGCTCGTCAACGCGATTGATGCAACGCAAGACGGCGGGACGATCACGCTGCGAACAGGCGAACAAGGCAGCGAAAGCTGGGTGCAAGTCGCAGATGATGGGCCAGGAATGCCGCCGGAAGTTAAAGCCCGCGTTTTTGAGCCGTTTTTTACGACAAAAGGGGTGCGAGGGTCGGGGCTCGGGCTCGCGATGGTGTATGCGTCGGTCCAGCGTCATGGCGGTTCGATCGAGCTCGAAACAGCGCCCGGACGCGGAACCACGTTCACGCTGAAGTTTCCGCGCGCGCCTCTCGCAAAAGTCTGACGCGGCGCCGGCAGCATGTGATTGAATAGAGAGCGATGAACTCGCAGTTGCCACCTTCGTCGCGCGCGTTTCGCTACCATGAGCTTGCCGATCCGCACCGTCAGGTGATGTGGCTGACTGACGTTGTTCTCGGCGGGCAGGATGGCCTCGTCAATGTCCTTGGCGTTGTGCTCGGAATTGCCGCGGCGACAGGCGACGCGCGCGTTGTCATCGTTGGCGGGCTCGCCGGCGCGCTTGCTGAATCGGTATCGATGGCCGCGGTCGCCTACACGACGATGATGGCGCAGGGGGATCTCTACAAGGGCGAGCGGGCGCGCGAGTATCGTCACATCGAAACGGTGCCCGAGCTTGAACGGGCTGAAATTCGCGCGATTTACGCTAGGAAAGGGTTTTCGGGCGAGCTGCTCGATCGCATCGTTTCGACGATCACGAGCGACAAAGATGTCTGGGTCGCGGCAATGATGGCCGAAGAACATCGACTCACCGATGTCGACCGAAGTGGCGGCATCCGTTCGGCGATCATTGTTGGAATTTCATCGCTGGTCGGTTCGCTGCTGCCACTTGCACCGTTTTTTTTCTTTGGTGTCGGCGCGGCATCGTGGCTCTCTGCTGCGCTTAGCGCCGTCGTCCTGTTTGCGCTCGGTGCATACAAGGCGACAGTGACAGTCGGCCGACCGATGGCTAGCGGGCTCGAACTCTGCGCCATCGGGATGCTGGCGGCGCTCATCGGTTACGGCGTCGGCGCACTGTTCAAGCTCGCTTGGTAGTGCCGGGCCCCCACCGCCGACTCGGTGCCGCTGCGGAACGTGGATCACGCAACGATGAGTCATCTCAATTCGCCATTGAAGCGTGTCGAGCGCCGTGGCTATTCATGCTCGCACTCGTCAACGGAGACGAGGCAAACACTTTGCTTTCAAGAGGTTTTTTATGCGCATCACGAGTCTTTTCCTATCAACGTTTATTCTCTCATCGGTCGGCTCCTCACTCGCGGGAGTCGCGCACGCGGCGCATGTCACAGGCGAGAAAGAGATCGTCAAACTTTGCGACAACTCGCCAAATCGAGCCGAGCGGAGAGCGGCCGGCAAGAAGATGGTGCAAGAGGTCAAAGAGCTCGCGCTAAAGTGGGAATCGCTGAACGGTCATGCAGACAGCAAAGTCACGCAGCTAGAGATTCCCGACGACAACTTTAGCGTCGATAGCGATACCGCATGGATACAGACGCACGTTCTTCGCGCGAACAACGAAAAGGTCATGTACACGATCGAAGTGCTGTTTCTCACCTGCTCGCACGAGCAGCCCGACATCACCTCCAGCGAATCGGTATTTGGCGCCACCCGCGCTCCAGAGGCAACGCTTGCAGGGGTCACGATCAGCGACAAATGCACGAGCGCAGCGCAGCGCGCCGTGTCGGAATACATGTCGAACGCCGACCCGCTCGCGTTCACTGCCAAAGCGACGAAAGATGGGCAGATGCTCATCCAGGGCTCCCGAATGGAAACAGATCGACTCCTATCGCGGCCGACGCTACGGCTCCAGTCGTACGACATCGTCGTCGAAGAGACAGAATCCGGCTGCCTCGTTCATAGCGTTCGCTAACGCTCGTCTACCGCAGGCACCTGCCCCCGATCCCAAAATGGCGAAACTCGGCAACCCGGTTGGCTGCGGTTGTCGTTAGAAGCTCACTTGGTTCACTGCCAAAAAAACCTCCGAGAACGAGCTTTGTGCGCCCCACTTCTAGGTTAGCGCAATCGATGCAGTCGTCGCCGAATGCCGGAGCAAAGCTGTCTATAGTCCATTCAGCCACGCTGCCGGCAACATCGACTTGACCCCATCGCGCTGTGCCCTGTGGGGCGCTCCCGACCGGTGGAATATTCTGGACGCCGACGCAATCTGACTCACCGTCGGTTAGACCATACGCGCACCCGAAAGTGGCCAATGTCACGTCAGGATCGGTAACGCCCCATGGGTATTTGCGCTGTTCTGCACCGCCGGACGCCGCGTAGAGCCACTCGGCTGCGGATGGCATGACCGCGTCGTCGAAAATCGTAAAAGCAACCATCTCATACCAATTGACGCAGTTCATCGGCAGAAGGTCGAGACCGTCTGCGTTATTGGTCCAGGTTGGATAGTCGTTCGAACTGCAATTGCTTGGCGTACCCGTAGGGAGCACTTCGTTGTTCCACTCGTCGCGCCAACCGGTTTCGTAACCGTTCGGTGTCGAGCTATCGACGAGCCCGCCGTCCGCCGTCGAGCTATCGACTAACCCTTTGCCACCGTTCAATCGCATATGGCGCCCCGACCCGGCGACTGGCCTCCATCCTGCGCGAACCGCCTCGACAAACTGCCGAAAACGCCCGACCGTCACTTCGTATTTGTCGAGGCTAAAGTTGCTCACGGTTGCGTTCGCACTTGGCAAATTAAGCCGTTTAAACGCCCCGCCGGTGACTGGGAGGCTCACGCGGCAAAGCTCGCTTCCTGCGCTGCCGCAGTTGGTTACGCCGTCGACCGTGTTGGCGTTTGCTGCTCCGCCATCACCGGCACCGAGTTGCGCAGTTCGTATCAACTTCCCATCGCTTCGACCAAGCTGCCCCATCGCGTTCGAGCCCCAACAAACGGCTCCAGTTTCATCGACCAGGATTGCGCACGAATGCTGCGCACCGAGCGAAATGTCGACCGCTGAATAGCCGAACGGCCCCACAACTTTCGGGCCGATGAGACTTCGGTCCATCGCCTCGCCCGATGTTCCGATGCCGAGCTGCCCGCTGATGTTCCCCCCCCAACATCGAATTACAAACTTCGATTCATCGGCGGCGTCGGGGAATGTAGCGCACGTATGCCACGCACCGGCGGCGAGCAACATCGGAGGCTGCGGGAATTGCGGGCGAATTGATTGCGGAACATGCGACGCGATGACCCCTTGTGGACCGAGCACGTCGCCTTTTACTCCGAGGCCTAACTGCCCCGAATCGTTTTTTCCCCAACACAAAATACCGCTACCCTCGACCGCCATGCACGTGTGACTTGCTCCGGCTGCGACGAGAAACGCGTGCGGGCTGTCGTCGCCAAAAGCGACCGGTGTTGGAGCGGCGCGCCGTTCGGTGGTTCCGTCGCCGAGCTCGCCGGACGAGTTGCCCCCCCAGCAGAGCACGTTGCCATCCTTTTCGACAATGACGCACGTGTGTGTTCCGCCGGCAGTGAGCTGAGTCACCGCGTCAGCGAGCGCAATTTTTATCGGCCCAAGTTCGCCGCCCCCCGCTTCCGAACCGAGCTGAAACTCTACGTTGTCGCCCCAGCAGCTTACTTCATTCGAATTGTCTTCAAACGTCGCGCATGTATGTTGTGCGCCGGCCGCGATCAGTACGGCTGTTCGATCGGCAAACGCAGAAACGAGCGTCGGCGTGGTGATGTACTCGCTGCTGCTCGGCACGCCCAATTGGCCGCGATCGTTTGCCCCCCAACAATAGATTTTGCCACCGACGCCAACGGCGCAAGTATGCGCCGCGCCCGCCGTAATTTGGCGAGCTTTTAGCCCCGCGGCGACCGGCGCAAATTCGCTTTTTTGTGGCAGATCGCTCGGCGATTGCGCGAGACCCAATTGCCCTTTGTCGTTGAACCCGGTGCACTCGACCGCGCGATCGACCGCGCGAATCGCGCACGTATGCGCGTCGCCCGCTGCGAGAGCGATGTACGCCGCGTTCGAGATCGGCTCGTTGGGAATGATAGCGGTCGTCGTCTCATGCGCGTCCGAACATGACGCGACAGCGTGCACAACAAGCAAGAGCAGTACGGTGCGCTGAATCATTCGGTTCCTTTTTCGAGTGCGAACGGCCGATTCATCAAAGTGAGCGCAGCAGCTGCAGGGCGGGGCCGCGCGTCAATTCAACTTGCCCCTTGTAGTAGGTAGTCACCCGACTCAGTGTGGGGGGCTCAAGCGCGCGCAGCCGCTTCAACAACTTGTCTACTGCCGCCCCTTGTTCGAGCTCTTGCTTAAAGTGCTCGTTTGTATTTTCGACAATCCACTCCCTAAACTTTCCTACCGGTGGAACTTGCGAAATCTTTCCGGTATCACCCACCCCGCACATATACTGCCTCAACTTCACAATGTCGGCTGGTGACAGCGTCGATGTGGCCAGCTTCCCTGTCTTCATCGGGCATCCAAGCCACGTTTTGGCTGTCTGATAAGGCGCTGTCAACGGAACGCCCGACCACGTCGCCGCGATCACGCGTTTCACAAATGCGCTATCCTCTTCGAACGAGGGGGGCAGAACCTGCCGCACTTGGTTGGTCACGCAATCTTTCGACGCCTGGTAGATCGTCTGATCGGTATCGGCTTCCCCAACCGTCCGTGCCAAGCAAAATTCCAATACATCGTTGAACGGCCGTAGCAACGAATTGACACGCCCCTCAGTTTTTGCGGCCTGATTCGACACCGCAACGCTCTTATTGTACGCGGCAATCGTTTTAGCTTCGAATGCCGACGAATTGAGGCGTTCTTGCATATCGAGCTGCAGCGCTTTGCTAAACTCTTGCACGCTCTTGACGTAGACCCCTTCAACGTCAAGTTGCTTTTGCAACACGGCCGCAGCACCAAGAAAATTATCGCGTGTAGATGCGTCGAGCGCGATGTCGACGAACAGGTCGGCGTTGTCTTCATCGTTCAACGGCTTTTTTTGACGATTCCTTTTTAGCTCTTGATACACCTCAGACGTTGACGGAATCTCGCTGTGTTCGATCACTTGCGCGGCGACATATCTGTCGCTGTACATTTTGTAGTCTTGGCCGCGCGTTTCTTTGTAAAGGCAGAAAACAACGATCTTATTTTGAAGCGCGGCGGCTTTACTATCGAGCAAGTCTTGTGTGGCAAACTCTTCCCACGGAGACGATGCCCCCTGCGCCCTAAAGTTGAAGACTGTCCCCCGCGGCCCCTTGTACAAAACCGCCACCGGCGCGCCGTTTAGCTTTCCGGCAAGATACGTTTGAAACGTAGTCCAAACGTCGGTCGCCCCACCGTCGAAATCAGGCTCTTGAACAAGAATCGCTTTCGGCTTTGCTCGGTCGAACACGTTTCCGGCGATCCACCTTTGAGCGATCGATACCGCCTCGGCAACTGCCGGTGCCGGAATCCCGACTCCCATCGTGGCCGTCTGGAGATGAATCCGCTCGAATTGCGCGCGATACTTGATCGCTTCGTTTGCCAATATTTCCTTGTCTTGCGCGATAATCACATTGAGCGCGTCGGTATTTGCCCCCTGCAGGTCGAGCTCCACTTGTCGCCCCGCAATTTCGACTTCAAGTTCGCTCAAATTTTGGGTCGCCGACATTTGGACGAACGCCTGATTTCGCGCCAACAAGAGCGTTCTCACGCCGAGGTACCGCGGGCTATCGTATTCGTCGAGGATCACGCTGCAGCTGATCTTCGGCGCCCCGGCGTCTTGCGTTTGGTCGAGCCAAGCTCTCAGAGCGCTGGCAGTTATGTGCAGGAGGGGGACGGTGGGGCCGCGAGTGCTCGGCAGCTCGTCGAGATTTGCGGGCAAATACCCCTCCGGTACTGTCGGGTCGGTCGTCGCGTGCAAAATACAGGGCTCTATCGCCTGATCGGGATAGAGAAGCGGGAAGAACTTAATCGCCGTGCTCTTCCCGCCGCCAGCTTCTTCGTGAAATGCCGAAGCACCGATCGGCTTCACCATGATTTTGTAAAGTTCCGCCTGCTTTTTCGAAAACGGCGACCCTTGAAGATCCTGCGTGTCATCCGACATGATTGCGACCACACGGACGAACAGCCGCGCGTGATTAAGCCCGACGGGCGACGGGAGCGTCAAAATGAAATCGTCAGCCGTCGCCGGAGACTCAAAAAAACGAGCGCTCGCCTTCGCTGCGACTTTTTTCATATACAAATTTCGAATCACGTACGGGTAGACGACTTGCGCCATCAAGGTCACCCCCAAATCAGCAAAACTCGCCAGAAAGTCGCTGCTAAGATTGTTCTGTCGAGCAAGCATCACGATGTTGTCGAGCGAAATCAGCTTGTACCGATTTTCAAACTCCGTTTTAATTGCTGCAAGCTCCGACGGGATCTCCCCTGCCGTGGGGTTTCCGTTGGCATCGGCTGGCGGCCGCCGAAAGACAGGATAGTTGGCGAGGTTCGATAACTCGACCAGCGGCGGGCCGCCCGCGTCGATCTCTAAGGCAGCACCATGAAGAACTTGGGATCCGCACACGGTGTTCTGCGGGAACCTTTTTTTGCCGTTAGGCAACGTGGCAATCTCGACAATCTTGTTCAGATACCCGCAATAAACCGCCTCACGCATATCGGTCGGGATGTCGTTCCCAATTTGCGCGATGGCGGACGGCACGGTATCCAAAAGCAACTTGACAAATCTTGGATAAAATTTGCCGCTTACCGCATATTCAACCGGACTCGGCAGACACTTCCCCTCGCGCTTGCCTTCGGGAATGGCCCAGTAAACTGTTAAAATAAACGCTAGCGCCTCATCGATTGATATCGGCGGCTGCGTTGGGACTTTCCAGGTTGGATTGCTGTTTTTTAGCACGTGGCCGAGCGCCGCCGCATAGACGGCCGATTCCTCCGTCGGATTTGTCTTTAACTTGCTCAGCAGCTGCACAAATAGCTGCTGAGCGCTCGGCAGCTTATCCCCCGGAAGTATTTCCCCCGCGACGACATATGGCTCGAGCGTTGCGGCAAAATCGGTTGGCGGAGCGGGCACCGGCGGCGGCTCGACGATATTGACGTCGGCTGTCAGCGCGGGAATTTGCTTAAAAAAGTTGCTGCCGGCTATAAACTGCATCTTCACTTCAAGAGACGCGAGCGTGGTGACGCGTGACCGCGCGCCGAGGAGACCCAATTGTGCAAGAAACGCATCGAGTGTTAAATCACTCGTCGCGATCGCCGACGAGTAGCGGAGCTCATCGCCGGAAAGCGGCTTATAGCGGGTTTCGGTAACATCCTTCGCGTCCGCTGAGACAACCGGGCTCTCGCGAAAACAGTCGCGATGCTTCGGGGTGCCGACCGGAGCCCCTGCGAAAATACGCGTCTTCGTTGCCGGCTTTTCGAAAAGCAACTCGGCGGTCGCGTCTCGGACATACAGCGTGCCCTCGGTGCCCGGCTCTGTATACGCCGAAATATCAGCCGATTTTTTCGCGAGCCATTTTCCGGGAGCGATCGCGCCGCCTAAGCAAGCTTCGAGCTCCGGATCGTCCGCAAAAAGCCGCGCCAACACGTCCTCGATGGCTATCGATCCAATCGATTGAATAGGCCCTTGAACAGAGCTCGCAACCTCTGTCGCGAGCTGCGCTCCAACGAAGGCCGGCGATTCGCTCGCGGCGACCCGAACGATGTCGGGACTGATCGCGTTCAGAGCCGCAGCGGCACGATCGCGCGCCTCGAGCTGTGCCTTCAGTTGGGCAACCTCAGCGAGCGCGGAATCACGGTCCGCGCTTACGGAGAGCAGCTTCGATTCGAATTCGGCAATGGTCGCCTGCTCACTCGCCAATGACTGCTCATATTCGCTCGTAGCGAGACGCAGCGCTTCTGATGCCGCGGCAATCTTCGCGAGATCTAGCGCGCTTTGCACTCCGAACCTTGCAACCTCGGCACTGAGCTTTCTTGCGTGCTCGTCTTGAGCGGCGAACTTTGACTCAAACGCTGTTTGGGCTTCGCTGACCTTTTTCTCTGCAACTTGTAGATCGGCGCTATTTTGAGCGAGCTTGGCATCTGCCGCCGCCAGCTGTTTTTCCACGTCGGCCGTTCGAGCTGTCGCCGTGGCTGCGCGCAATATTTCGCTTTGCACCGTGAGCTGCGCCTGCTCGAGCTGCTTGCGCACCAACTCGAGTTCGCTCACCTGTAAACTTAAACTGTCGCTCCGCTGTTGCGCGACGCGCAGCGCTTCAGTCTTTGCTTTTAGTTCACTCGCCGTTGCAGCGCCGGTTGCCTCCAGCGCCGACACCGCTGCCTTCGCCACATTGGTCTCCTCTTGAGCCTCTTGAAGCTGAGCTGCCAGCGCCGCGTTGTCAGCCGCCATCTCCGCCCTCGTGGCCTCAAGCCGCGCGTCGGCCACCTGTTGGGCGTCATTCATTTGCCGCGTTAACTGCGCGACTCGGTCATTCGCTATCTGTTGTAAGTCGCTTGTTGCCGCTACGGCGGCCACTTGGTTGGCTTCTACTAGAGCGCGCGCTCGCTGAAGCGCGATTTCTTGACGTGCAAACGCCTCCCCTACTTCTCTTTCTTTCTCCCGCAACCGCATGAGCTCGCTCTCCGCGGCACTCAGTTTTGTATTTAGCGATGCAATCTGTTCATCACGCTCGGCAATTCGCGCCGTCACGGCACCAAGGTCGTGCACTTTTGCGGCCACTGTCGCTTCTGTCTCGGCAAGTGTCGCCTGAACAAGGGCGAGCTCTTTTGTCCGCTGCTCGGCCTCCGCGAGAAGTCGCTGATTTTCTTCTGTGGATTGCGCGTGCGTGCGATCGAATTCCAGCCGAGCTTGCCCAAACTCCACCCCCTCAGTCTCCAATCTCGCAGTCAACGCCTCGATTTCTGCCCGGTCCAGCCGACCTTGTGCGTCGCCTTTCTCCAAACGCAGCACCTGAGCACTGTTGTCTTCTTTTAGGCTTGCGATCTCTCGGGCAAACGCAGCTTCCGCTTCTTGATATTTGTTGTCATTCGTCGCCGACACTTGCTTCAATCGAGCAATCTGTTCGCTCGCCTCACGCAGCTGAATCGACGTAGATGCTTCATAAAGCTCATGCTTCGATTTCCAAGCGTCGGCCGAAAGACGGGCCTCTTGAGCCAACGCGTCGACCGCAACTTGGTTCGCCTGCAGCTGTGCCTGCTCGCTCGTTATCAGCGCAATCCTTGCCGTTAGTTGATAGATTTCCGCGCGTTGGAGCGCCTGTGCGTCATCGCCTGTGCGTTTCTCCGCCGCTATTTCTTCAATGCGCTTTTGGAGTGTCGCTCGCTCTTCGGCGAACGTAGCACTAGCGGTTGCCAGCGCTGTCCTGGCTTCGTCGCGATCGGCTTCAAGTTGACGGTTGTCTTCTTGAAGTTGCGCCATCGATCTTTGGCTGCCCAAGGTCTGCGCCGCAAGTTCGCCACGCATGACCGCTTCGGCCTCTTGGACCCGCTTGATCTGAAGGTTAAGCGCCGCGATCTGCTGCTCGTGCAGCACCTTCGCTTCGTCCGAGGTTGCGAGCGCCAACGTTTTCAAACGAGTGACTTCGGCATCCGCGGCGGACGCTCTTGCCAATTCAGTTTGTGTATTTATTTCCGCGAGACTTGTGGCACGTTGCGCGTCTGCGACTTGCTGTTTCAACAGCTCATTTTCCGCAGCAAACTTCGCCTGCGCCTCGCGCGCCCGCGCAAGCTCCAAACGCGATTCTTCAAGCGCTTGGCCATTGCTAAGCGCCTCGGCCGCCACCTTTTCGAGTTCGGCCTGCTGTGCAGCGATTCGTGCAAGCGTAGCAGCCAATTCATCCGATTTTGTCGACCCGAGCCGCCTCTCCTCGGCAAGCTGGGCTGTCAGAACGGCGACCTGCGCCTCAGCTGCTGCTTTTAGCTCCGCCGATTTTTTCTCGGCATCTTCCAGCTGCTGGCGAAGGGCAGCGTCATTTGCGTCGACAAGCGCCTGACGATCTTGTTGCCATGCCGCCTCGCTCTTTTTTGCGGCAGCGTTTGCGCTCGCAACTTCGAGCTGGAGCTGCACTATCCTTGCTTTTTCAAGATCAGCCTCCGCCACGCGGAGCTTGAGCAGCTCGATGTTCGCTTGCGCCTCGGTGAGCTGCAGCTGCGTTGCTGATGCCGTACTCGTTAGCGTTGCGAGCGCTTGTTGAGCGGCCTCAACCTGCTGCGCCGCGGCGGCGCGAGCTGCGTCGAGCTGACTTTTCACCGCTTCGAGCTCGCTATCGGCCGCCGACTGTTGCGCGGCAAGTGCGTCTTTCAAGGCCTGAATCTCACGCGTCGCAGCGCTCGAAGAGCCCAGCTGCTCGTCGTACGCGGCGTTCAACGCCTGCCGCAACGCTAACAGCGCACTTTGGTGTTCCGCCAACGAGATCACATCGCCCGCTACGCCAGCGTCCGCTTGGACGCACCCGATTGTCGCTTCGCACGCGGAAGCCGACGCATCGGCAGCTTGCTCGGCCAACAGAAGGGCCGCCTCCGCCTTGTCCGCACGACCCTGCTGCGCCAGTATTTGCGCTTTGAGTTGATCGCTCCCGGCCGCGCTTTCGGCATTCTGCAGTCGAAGTTGAGTGAGCTCGAGGCGAAGCTGTTCGACTTCCTGTACCGCCACATTTTTCTCCGACACATTCGCGGCAAACGTCGCACGCTCTTCGTCAATCTCGGCTTGCGCGCGCCTGGCACTTTCAGCGGCCGCTTCGTTTTTTTTCGACAGCAATTCGATTCGGGTTCGAAGCGCATCGCTGTCGCTCACCGCTGCCGCCTGAATCTCCAAAAGCCGCTGATCCGCTGCCGCACTCGCCTTCGCTAGATCGCTCGCTTGCGCGCTGATCAACACCGCTCGATCGCTGTCCCAGGCCTCCTTGTCTCGTCGCGCGGTATCGACAAGTTCGTCAACGTTGGCCTTGAGCGCGACCAACGCAGCCTGCGCGGCCTCCACTTCTCTGAGCTTGCCTTGGAGCTCCCGAGCATGGACGTCTGCTGCGAGAGCCGCGCTGGTCTGAAATTCCTCGCGCTGGCGATTCGCGTTGGAAGCTTCCAAGACAGCATTGTCGACAAGCCGTTGAAGCGCCGCCTGTTCTTGTTTGAAGTTGCTCGTCGCGTCGGCCACCGCCCGATCGGCCGCTTCGCGCGCATCGGCAAGCGCTTTTTCAAGCGCTACGACGCGCTCTGCCGCAATTCGCGCCTGGTCGGGGGTCGCTGCGAGCTGAAGAGCCAGCTGTTGGTTCAACAGAGCCGCCTCTGTCGCCACTTCGGCCTCGAGGAGCTCGACTGCCTCGTCCGGTGGTTCGGCCAAGACAATAGCGCCATCGGCCCTTTCGAAACACTCGCCCTTTTGAAGACAAGTGGCCGCCTTCGCGAGAGTGTTTCCGAGACCAAGCGCGATGTCCGCAACCAACCGCGGGTCATCCGCCACTCCAGAACACTGAACTTCGCATTTCGATTTCAGGCACGCGCGCAGCGGCGCGAGGACACCGTCGGGGGCCTCACTCGGACGAAGCTTGTCGCACTCGAGTAGCGATGCCTCGTCCCCCGCCGCACAGTCGCAGGCGCAGCGTGTGTACGGCACAAACGCCTCGACCGCGCTCGCAAGCCCCTCGGCCCCGCCACACTCCTGCGTCGCACACGATCGACAATCGGGCGCCAGACTCGCGAACGCATTTTCGACCTGCTTAAAATTGTCGCAATCGTCCAAGTAACCGTGCGCTTCAAAAAAAGCGAAACGGTTGTCCTCCATCATCGGAGGCTGATTGGCATCGAGCGGGCAGCCAAGAACAGCCAACCCGACGACAAAAAAGAAAGTGTACGCGGTGCCAGTACGACGCGTTCGTGTCCGCATTTAAAAATGCGAGCCTAACAAGGCCGAGACGCACAAGCACCAAGACTCTTTTAAAAGACAATTCGCACAACAGCCGACACCGACGCACATAGCGACGTCGGCCCCTCCTCTCCCGCTTCGCGGGAGAGGGAAAGCGTGACGAAGTCACGCGAGGGTGAGGGCGAAAGCGTGACGAAGTCACGCGAGGGTGAGGGCGAAAGCGTGACGAAGTCACGCGAGGGTTAAGCGCTCAGGGCTATTAAATTCACATGCAAAGATCGAAAGCGAAGCAACCAGAACAGTAGTCGAACTCGACGGCCCATCGCACGCATCGTGGAAGCCGGCTTATCATGATGGTTGTCGCGATCGATCCTGGCGTATCGCAAACGCCAGCGTGATTGCCGATGTAGACGACGTTGTTCTTGTCATGCGTCGAACCTTGCATCTGTGCATCTGTGCATCTGTGCGGCGCTTCGTTGGGCTAGAGCTGGGTCATCGGGTGTTTTTGCGCGACGGGCGCGGGCCCTCACCCTCGCGTGACTTCGTCACGCTTTCCCTCTCCCGCTTCGCGGGAGAGGTGGAGTCATACGCCCAGCCCAGTGGAAGATAAGCGCTGGGTTTCAGTCGAGACCGAGTGCGAAGGGATCGGCTGAAAACCAGCGCCTATCTCGATGCGGTGACTTTTGGTGCCGGCTCCCACATTTGGGTTGACCAGCTGAAACCTATGCGCGCTTCGGTGATGTATTGCGTGGTGAAGGCTACTCGCCCTTCGTTGATCGATTGCGCGTCGAGCCTTATGCCGCGGAGGCCTAAATCGATTACGAATGACGGCGCTACTCTCCAGAGCGCGCCTACCAGTGCGGCTGTTGTTGTTACTCTCTCGAACTCTTGTTCAAAATAGAGCTCGCCTACCGGGCGCACGGCCCACCGGATTGGCCCTTCGAGGATGGCGGCGGTCTGCAAATCGAAGTTGTGTAGCCGCGTGTAGCCGGCTGTTTGATTCAAATGAATCGTCCCCCACGTCCAACGATTTGATACGATAAACGTTCCGCATCCACCGGCCCAGTTGCGAGCGTTAACGTCGGGCAGGAGTGCGTCGATTTCACCGCCGATGCTTAAGCCGGTTTTCCCTTGAAGCGTCCCGTCGCGAAACAAATACTTCAGCGCGAGCGCTGACCGCACCGTCGGCACGCGCCGCCTGCCGCCCATGGGGCCTACCGGAATTGAGTCTCTTACGCCCAAATTAAACGAAGTGCGCGGCAAAATGCCGAACGAGAATTGTATAAAGGGGGCCAAAATAAACCCATTCCCCGCGCGATCGAACGTCTCCCCCGTCCCCATCGCCAAACCGAATTCGCCTCGGTTGTTTACCGTCGCCGCTGTCCCTTCAAAAGGGCGATACGCCTCCGCGTTTCCCGCATGCGCGACGATTGCGAGCGCGGCAACCGCGGCAATCCCCCACCGGGCACCAGCGCGCTGAAACGACTCAGAAATATTCTTGATCATCATCGCGCGATAGCTTTCCAAGTTAGGGAGCGGTTTTGGACCTGGCCATTCAATTAACTTGGCGCGGTCGTCCCACGTTCTCAGCTTCAACATCGTTTTGAATTGCGGGTGACTCTCGAACTGTTGGAGCTCTTCGTCCGACATCGGCCCCCCTTGCCGCTTGAGAGTCTCTTTGCTCGCATCCGACAGTTCGTTGAGATACTTGGGGTGCTTGGCGACCAAATAGCGTTTCGCTTCGACATGACCTTCGATCAGCGCGCCCACGCACTCTGAAAATCCGAGCTCGCGCGCAAAATCGCCGCCAATTCGGTGATGGCTGTCGATGCCAAATCCGCCCATTTTTGCGGCATTTTCGGCGGCGCAGAGATGCCCAATATCGTGAAGAAGCGCGGCGATCACTTCATCGTCGCTCGCACCACTTTGGGCTGCAAACTCGCCGCACTGAAGCGCATGCGCGAGCTGCGAAATCGGCTCCCCAATGTAGTCTTGATTCTCCGCATTTTTGAGAAGCGCAAAAACGCGCTCGACTGCGTTTGCCGCTTTATCGCTCATTGCGCGTGACCTCGACCGACAAGTTCGCGATTCCACAAAAACATGCAGACAAAGATACCTGCGATTACGCAGCCCGCTAGCGACTCAAACGTGCGATTCCACCCCGAATGGGTGATAAGTTTCGCGATGCAAACACCGGCGACCGTTGCCCCCATGTAGCCGACGCCGTCGAGCAGACCGGCCGCCGTCCCGGCGACTTTTTTACCGCCAAAATCGAGCGCGACAACCCCGCTGACAAACGAATAGCTCCCCAAAAGAAAGAACCCGCACGCGCCGACCAAAATCATCGAGAGGCGCGACGGCGTGCACCCGCTCCAATACGATTGAACGAATGCGCTCACCGTCTCCACGTTGCCGAGTCCGATAAGGCAAAAAACTAAAACGAGCATCAACGCCGCCATGACCGGCGCGCGTCGCCCCGACAAATAGCGATCGGAAGACCAACCGCCGATGAGCGTGCCTAAGCAGCCGAAGAGCGGAAAGAGTGTCGACTTAAAACCGGCGACGCTTGCGCTCGCGCCCATTTGCGAAAAATAGGCCGGCATCCAAATATTAAAGCACTCTCTCAAAAACGTGAGAATAAGCGACAGCGAGAGCATTGCCACGAATGCTCGATTGCTAACGAGCGTTAAAAATCGCTCTTTGTATTTTGTCGGACGCTCTTCAACGGCGGAGAGCTTCGTCTCCTCGCCGCGTGACGCCGGCATTGTCAAACCGACATCTTCGGGTTTTTGACGAAGAAACGGGTAAATCATGAGCCCGATCAAGACGAGCGTAATCGCGGGGACAAAAAAGAGCGTCTGCCAGTTGCCGCCGCGCGCGATCAGATAGCTGCAGTAGAGCGCAACGACCACCCCGCCGAACTGGTAGCTCAGCGACATAAACCCCATCGCCGTGCCGTACGTTCGTCGCGGAAACCACTGCGTCATCACGTTTACAAGACCGCTCCAACCCGAAGATTGAAGAAAGCGGCTCGCCGTCCAAACAATGATAAAAAACGGCAGCGTTTTCCCGAAACCGAAAATAAAACAGAGCGACGCGGAGCCGAACAAGCCGACGAAAAAGATGCGTTTTCCACCTATTTTTGAGTCTGCGATCGACCCGCACGTCAACTTTCCAAGGCCGTATGCCGCGGTCCCTATCGTGTTGATCCAGCCGAACTGAATGGCGTCGATCCCCAAACTCTCTTTCATTGAAACATAGGCGAGGCCGAGGTTTTGCCTACAAAGGTAGTAGCCGCCATATCCAACGAGCAGAGCGACAAATGTTAAGGTGCTGTAAAGCGAATAGCTTTTCGCGCGAACAGCGGCAGACGTTTCGCTTGGAACGACGACGCTCGACTCCACATCCAGGTCGACCGACTTCTGAGCGATCGCGGTTTCATTTGAAACTGAAACCGTTGACTCGATATCCATTCAAGCTCCGACGGCAATTAATTTTTGACTAAGAGACCGCGTCAATGAACCCAAAAGCGGGATCGGTAGTCGAGTGCTTTCCATTTTCCCAGCGGCCAGCAAAGCGTCGATGAAACTGTTTTGATTCGTCAACGTGCACAGTCAAGTCGTACCAACGACCGCTGCTCGCGATGTCGAGCGATACGGTGCGTTCGCCGTGCGCATCAACTGCAATTCGCGACGACTCGGCGCTGTAAGCGTTCGTTGAAACGATAAAAGTTTTTGCCGTGTTGCTGGTATTTTTCAAACATACAATAATCGCATCGTTTGAGGCGTCGTAGTCGACCGATGCTTCGAGCGCGGCGCTGTCGCTCGCCCCTTCGTATCGCCTGTGAAATCCGTTTGGGCCGAGCACCCATAAGTCGTACGCGCCGCCGGTGAGCGGCCATGTTCCACTGAGCTGTTTGGTTGCTTCGACAGCGTAACGTCGTGGAATCTCTTCGGGCTGTTTTCGATCGTAAACATGAAAAACAGCGCCGAGACCGCAACGATTCACGAAGTCGAGGGCGACGCCGTCGCTCGCGACGCGACTTACCACTTCGAACTTGTAATCGAGTGCGCGCGATGGGCGCACGCCGCGCTCTTGCTGCGGCATGATGCCGGCGCCACCGAGCGGCCCGTCAATCGGTCGCAGCTGCTCTTGCCCGTCGCGAATGCGGTCGACATCATCGCGCGTTAGCCGCGCGAACGTCGGAAGACTCCGAGTGTTTGGCGTCACGAAGTCGAACGCCGACGTTAAGTCGCCGTTCATCGCGCGCCGAAATGGGCTTATATTTGGCTCAATTACGCCAAAACGGGCCTCTAAAAATCGAATAATTGACGTGTGATCGAACGATTGCGAATTGATCCAGCCGCCGCGACTGAACGGCGAAACAACAAACATCGGCACGCGCATCCCCGGCCCAAACGGCCCAAACGGATGGCGCTCGCTTGCATCGTCGAGCGTCGATGCGCCGGCGAGAACGCCGTTGTCGTCGTACGACGGCGGGCATGGCGGCGGCATATGATCAAAGAAGCCGTCGTTTTCGTCGTATGTGACGAAAAGCACCGTCTTGCTCCAGACTTCTGGGTCGGCAGTCAGCGCTTCGATCACCTGCTGCGTGTAGTAGCCCCCTTGCGCCGGGCACGACGTCGACGGATGCTCGCTGTAGTCCGCCGGTGCGACAATCCATGACACTTGCGGCAGCGCGCCAGAAGTCACATCGCGGCGCAAACCTTCGAGACTCTTGTTGGTAAGAGTCGAGCTCGCTCCGAGTCGCGCAAGCGGCGAATCGGGCGCATTTGCAGCCGCTTCGCGAAACGTCCGAAATCCTAGCAGCGGATTGTCTTCGAAGTTATCGGCCACGTCTTGATAAACTTTCCAGCTCACACCGGCCGCTTGAAGCCGCTCGGCATACGTCGTCCAGCGGTACCCCTCTTCAATCGGACCGAGTTGGTCGTTCGTGTTGTCGATCGCCGGGCCGCCACCTTTGCCAAACGGATCGTTGGTGCCAGTAAACGCAAACAGACGATTCGGCGTCGTGCAGCTCAAAATGCTGCAGTGGTACGCGTCGCAAAGAGTGAACGCTTCGGCAAGCGCAAACTGAAATGGCGCCTCTTGCGCTGTGTAGTGCGCCATCGACTGCGGCGTTTTGTACTGAGGCCACCGCCCGAAACAGCCGCGATTCCAAGCCAATTGGCCGTCGATCCATCCGTGCGGCGTGCCGGGGCTCCTCTGCGCATTGCCAACGTTCGAATCGAGGCGATACGGCAATAGAATTTCGCCGTCGGCATTGCGCTGATGCCAAACTGTAGGCGCATTCGCTTGCGGGATCGTGAACCTGTCGCCAAATCCGCGAACACCGCGAAACGTGCCAAAATAGTGGTCAAAACTCCTATTTTCTTGATGCAAGATCACGACATGCTTCACGTCAGCGATCGTTCTAGATTCACTTTGAGCCGCGATGGCAGCGACTTCACGGAGAAATGTCTGAGCGAAGGTAGCGGCCACTGTTGCGCCACCCATTTGGAGAAACGACCGTCGATGAAAGCGACCCATGCGCGCCTTGCTAATCGAACTATTTGACACTCATGTTGCAACAATGTGACATCTTTACAAAATCGCTAAACGGGCAATCTCAACCCGTAAACGTGCCCGTGCCCGTAAACGTGCCCGGTTTTTAAGTAGAAGTAAAAGCGCAGTGCTATTGAGTGCTACAAATGAAGAAGGGGTCTTTCGATGCGGCGAGTTTCGTGGGTAGCTTGGGGCGTCTTCGGCGTGAGCGCCGTGGTCGCCGTCTTTTGGTATCAGGGGAGCCCGCCGCCACAGCCGCTCGTCGCGCCTCCGCTGAATCCAGACGACGCACGCCCGCCCTTGTCCGGAGCCGCCGTAGAGCGCCGGCCGAGTGAACCGCCGCCTTCGCGAGAGAATTCATCGTTGGACATGCCGTCCACCGTGGATGAAGAGCCGTCGATGCCCGATGAAGATTACGGCCCATTAGAAGGCGATGCCGGGCTCGATGCCAATGCTCCGCCCGCTCCACCAAAAGATGCCGGCGCGCGCCCGGTGGCCGAAGTCGATGCGGCGGTTGAGCCGCCCGCTCATGCTCACCCAGTCGTCCCCGACGCATCGGCAGCGGTCCATACGCGAACGAACGCGGGCGACTTTACATCGACCGGCATCGGAGCCGGCGTCGGTCACACGGGGATCACCGCCGGAAAAGGTTCGACAGGGATCGGCGGCGGTGAAGGGTCGACGGGGCTAACGGCAGGCAAAGGCTCGACAGGGGCCGGCGGCGGCACAGGGTCGACCGGCACATCGGCGGGAGAGAGCACTTCGACCGATATCGGCGCCGGCACAGGGTCGACCGACATCGGAGGGGGCGGAGCTGGTTCAACAGGCGTTTCGGCCGGTTCAGGTTCTACGGGGATATCGGCAGGCTCCGGTTCAACAGGAATTTCAGCCGGATCGGGCTCGACCGGGATATCGGGGACCTCCGATCCAAACGGCAACCCTGTACCGCCACCTGCCGCACCTCCACCGCCTCAAAAAAAACGTTAGTCGGACTGCTTGCCAGAGCGATTCGGCGCTCTATAGCGGCCGCTATGAAACTGAACTTAATTCTTTTCGGAGCGGTCACGCTCGCGGTCGTCGGCTGCGCGGCGAATTTCGACGGCGAAGCGAACATCGGGCAATCATCAGCGGCGCAACTCACGCCGGACGAACGGGCGTTTGTTGGGAAATTTGAGATCGGATCTTACCCGTATGTTCCAAGCGCAGCGCCGATGCCGATGACGCTAACGTTTAGCGCGGGGTACGACCCGCTCGGATACGAAGCGCTTAGATTTGAGATAGTTGGCAATGGGGTGCGCGATGTGGGGACCGCAACGGTCGATGCTACACGCATTCGTTTGACGGCTGATGAGACAGAGAGATTTCCTATCACTTGGATTCTTGTGGCGCGCGATGCTGACTCGTTCACCGCGCGGTTTCATTCGGGGCGAAAGAATGAGGCGGCTTTCACTTGGATGCGCACTCCTCACTAGCGACGCCGACAAGCGCGGCAATGCGGCTCCACGCACTTAAGCAGCAAGATGGATAGCGGCCCCCCTCGCCTGAGTGTAAAGTTTCACGATTCGACGACCGAGGCCAAATTGAAACTTCTGCACGGATGCGCTATCGCGATTTTGTTGGTCGGTTGTGAACCGAAGCATCGCGACGCCGAACACGACGCAAGCGCTCCCGAAGTGTTGAGCAAGCAGTTGGGAGCGGCAAAGTCGATGGCGCGCGCCGATCTTGAGCGCTTGAAGAAAAAAATTGCCATCGACATGAACGACGGCGGCGAACCGATATTTGGCGTAGTCGTCGAAATGGCCCCCGGCACGAAGCCCCCGACAATCGATGGCGCGACATTTTTGCCTGAGCATATTGGCCCTATTTACACGGGTCGCGTTGAAGAAAGCGCGCTGGATACCTTGGCGGCGGCGGGCGGCGTCAAGCATGTCGATCCGTCGACGCGGTTCCAAGTAGGCCCTGACCTGGCACCCACCCTCGCCACGCCGCTCAAAACACCGCCACGAAGTAACGTTCCGTCGCCAGCGGCTAGCCCGCTACCGATTAGCCCTCGAACACCGCCGCGCCACAATGCCGGGCCGCTCGCTCCACCTCCTTCCATCTCGCTAGGGCACGACGCGGGGGTATACACTCACGTCCTTTCACCCGAAGTGGTCGATTTTCCCTACGATATCTCTACCGGAATCGCGACCGGTTACCGCATCACGTTTGAGAGCAGCACGCGTGTTCATTCGCGTCGAGTGTCGGTCGTTCCGGGGCGCACCTATGAAGCGCAGCTTTTCGGCCGCATGCCCCTGCCTCCGCTCGTTCGCATTTGCAAGACGCCGGAATGCGATCGTGAACCGCCACTAGCCGAAGGATCCAACTTCACACGGGTCGGCTTTATTTCGTTGAAGTTTTCTCTTCCAAAAGGAGACACCACGCGTGCGGTTTACCTCGTTGTGTCGAACCCCGAGTACGGCGGGCTCGGACTGCATCGCCAGCTTGACGTCGTTGTCATGAACAGTGAAGAGTTCGAAACTCAATTTGGAGTTGGCTCTGTCGGTATGCCTTTCGAAGGAGCGTCGGGGGCAGGCGCGCTCGTTGTCGTCATCGAGGCAGCTCCGGGATTGGTCGATCCTTGTCATCCGGCCTTTGCATCCAAGAACGATCCGGGCCAATCGCGCGTGGAGGCGATGGAGATTGTCGCGTTCGCTGGCGATGAATCGGTTAACGCAAATAGTTACGTTCGCCGACATTGTAACGACTCGCGATATTGGGACACTACCGGGCATCCAACCGCGACGGTAGGTATCGCGGCAGGCGCCCCACGAACGCAAGAGCCGCATGATTTTCCAGCAGGTCCGTTTGCGGGCGCGGCGACTCAGGCACAAATCGCCAGCATTTCTTGGGGCCACGACAGCGGCGCCGAAATCAGAGCGATCGCCCGAGCCAAGACGCTGGCAAAGGGTCGCCCAGTCGCGATCGGTCTCTCTTGGAATCGCTACGACACTTACCCCTCAGGGCGGGCTGGCGACGCCGAGCATGAACGAGTGGCCAAAGCGATCCAAATGATTGTAGGCCCGGGTGTGACGATCGTCGCCGCAGCAGGGAATGCGGGCGATAACAAGGCACATGCGCACGGCAGTGGCGCGCACCCCGAACAAGTTTCGCTCCGAGTCAACGAGGAAATCGACGTTGTTATGCCGGTGCACAAGGGGCGCGACCCCGCACAATTGCGCCTTGTCGCCCCGCCCACCGGATACACGATCTTGCCGCCGCCCTCGGCGACGAACGAACTAACCTCTTCGTTCGAGTTAATACCGAACACAGATCCGCCAGCCGATTCAACAATGACGCTCGAAGTGTCGAACGCACAAGCGGACGGTTGGGATCTGTACATAAGCTCCGTGAACCCTCGCGGCGTCCCAGCAGCGATGTTTCTGGATCACGTTTCGCCGTACGGCACGATTGCTCCTCCGGCGATTGGGCCGGGTATCGTCGTTGTCACAGGTTATTCAACATTTGATACTTGGCATGCACCAAGTCAACCGAGCGACGTAGTAGCCGCTGACTTTTCCCCAATCGGAACGATTGCATCGATTTCGTCGCGTGGAACTGCCGGCGGCGGCGCCGTGCCAACTGTATCGGCACCCTTCACGACGATTGGCCCTCTCTCACCGCACTCAAACGACACGCCCGCCTGGATAGTCGGCAAAAATGAGCTTGTATTTTATGGCACCAGCGCGGCGCTACCGATCGTTTTAGGAATCGCGGCGGCACTGTACGAGATCGACCCAACAAACTTTCCGCTTCCACTCCTGCAGAAGACAGCCCACGCGCTCGAACGTGAATCAAGCGGGATGACGCGAGCCGAATGGCACGCGTCGTACGGAGCCGGCAAAGTCAACGGGCTGGCCGCGGTGCGCGCTTTAAAAGAGAACATCGCCCATTTTCCCCAAGGACCAACCGTCTCTCTAAGTGCTGAATTCCACGGAAAAACCGCCAATTTTGTCGCCAATGTAACAAACACCGGCCAAGCGCCGTCCGACGGCCCCATCTCTCTCTATCTATGGCGACTGACCGGCGACGGCACGAATACATCGATTGCACCGACGAATACGGCGACCAACGACTACTCATCGTGGCCTTCAGGACAGATGGTCAACTGTGAAGTTGTCGCCGTAAACGCATACGGCCGAACCACCATCGGAAAAACACAGATTAGAATACCGTGAGAGAATCGGTTGCCATCCGAAAACTTAGGACTGTATTCGGAGATGAGGTTACTTTTTTCGCTGTGCACGACAGAATCAGATCCCGGAGCGCCTGCTTGACCCCGAGGAGCAGCCCAAGTAGCCGTGCTTGACTAGCAAATGGCGGTTAGGTTTGGCTAATGAAAGCGCGCTTTTGCCCACCATTGCTTCTCGCGTTTGTCGTCGGCTGCGCGACGAAGTTTCGTCCTACATCGTTGCCCGCCGCCACAACCGCCGACGCTGAAACGACGCGACACATCGACCGCATCGAGCACGGTCTATTTACCGGCACCCGCATCGCCGGCGAACAGGGGCTTTCGCTGGATGAGCGGATGAAGGCGCGTCACGTGCCAGGCTTCAGCATCGCTGTGATTCGCAATTTCAAAATTGTGTGGGCGAAAGCATATGGATTTGCCGACGTCGACGAAAAGCGGGCAGTCACGGAGACGACGCTTTTTCAGGCCGGATCGATCAGCAAGCCGGTCTTTGCGACGGCAGCGATGAAGCTCGTTCAAGACGGCAGGGTCTCGCTCGACGCAAGCATCAATAGCGTGCTCACGAGCTGGCATCTTCCTGACAACGATCTGACTCGCGCAGCGCCGGTCACGCTACGAATGCTGCTTTCGCACACCGGCGGGACGACCGTGCATGGCTTCGATGGGTACGTTGCCGGTACAC
Source organism: Nannocystis exedens (assembly GCA_945861885.1). Taxonomy (GTDB): domain Bacteria; phylum Myxococcota_A; class Polyangia; order Polyangiales; family Polyangiaceae; genus CAMAVR01. The sequence goes on from CAMAVR010000011.1 coordinate 67,933, forward strand.
CCGTGCCGACGCTCGTTCAGGTTCTTGATGGGATCTCGCCTGCGAATTCGCCGCCGGTGCGCGTCGACCTCGCGCCAGGTACCAGGTTTCGCTATTCCGGCGGCGGTACGACGATTGCGCAGCAGGCGCTCATCGACGTTTCTCACAAGCCGTTCGACCGCCTCCTTGCCGACACGGTGTTCGCGCCGCTTGCGATGACGCACAGCACGTACGCGCAGCCGCTTTCGCAAAGTCTCGTCGCCGATGCCGCCGTCGGACACGACGCCGCTGGCGCGGCGATTGCGGGCAAACGAAATGTCTATCCCGAGATGGCGGCAGCCGGTCTGTGGACTACGCCCAGCGATCTCGCACGCTTCGGCATCGAGGTTGCGCGTGCGTATTCCGGACAGCCGTCGAACGTCATTTCGCAAACAACCGCTCGCACGATGCTGACGAAAGTGGCGGCAACAAGAAACCCCGACAGCGACATCGGCATCGGCTTCTTTCTGACACGTTATGATGGCGTGACCTACTTCGGTCATGGCGGCACGGACGAAGGGTTTCAGGCCGAGCTGCGCATGAACGCGCAATCCGGCGACGGAATCGCCATGATGGCAAATTCGGATCAGGGGGACGCGTTGATGCGCGAGGTGCTTCCTGCGGTCGCGGCCGAATACGAGTGGCCAGGTTTTCCTCCCCCCGCAGCGTCGACGACTGTATCGCATGCGCATCTTCGCGAACTTGCCGGTAGCTACCAAGTCGACGCTGATACAATCCTTCGCGTCGCGCTCGATGGCGATCACCTTGAACTGCGACGCCCGTTTTTCACACCAACCGCTCTCGTGCCGATTGCCGATTCGACATTCGTGAGCCGCGATGACCCGGCGCGATTCATATTTTCAAAAGCGACCGACGGCGCATGGCAGGTCGAGGTCGTTCAGCCTGGCGCAGCGCCAAGTTCTTCGGCGATCGCGAAACGTGTTGCCGATTCCGCCACCGTCATTCTGGACGATCTCGCGGCGGGCCACATCGATCACGCTATTACGAGCTACCGCGACGCGATCGCTCGCGAACCACACAACCTCGCATTCAGCGAGAAGCATTTCAGCGACCTTGGGATGGCGGCACTCTTTGGTCGCAGCGACACGGCGACGGCAATCACGCTTTATAAGCTCATCGTCGCGCTGTATCCCGATTCGATGGGCGCGCACTTCAATCTCGCCAACGCGTACGACCGCGCGGGTGACACGCACGGCACAATCGAAGCCTGTTACGCAACGCTCGCTGCCGAGGCTCGCGACAAGGTCATATCTCCCGACGGCGCGAAGACGTTGCGCGAGATCACCCTTCAAGTAATGAAGAGGTTCGGCGTATCGCCTGATCCTGCGTCGTCGAAAGCGTTGTGAATGCCGCGCGGTTCGTTCGTCGCGCCCCGATTGCATCAAACACTGAGCGTCGACTCCCCCTCGGGCGAACTCATGCCGGCAGCCGGTAGAGACTTGAATTCTTGAGTCGCTAACTGGCGCTGCAATACGTCTCGGCTCGGCACCTCTCAATGGGCACGAGGCGGCGGCAAATGCGAAGAATGGTTAGGCTCCGCAGAAGCCTTCCGAAGCTCTTTAAAGTCGAAGAAAACAGGCATATGATCGCTATTTTGCGAGTATAAAACCCCTGAGTTCTCTTCGATGATACTTCCACCGTTTTTAAAATAAATGTAGTCGACACGCTTGCCACTCCAGCACGTCCACGGTGGTGGCCCATCTGGACGGAACGCCGCTGCATCGACGAACCCAGCTTTCTCGAACACCTCTGCTCGAACGATCGGTATTCCGCGATGGTTCATACGATCGATCGCCTCGAACATGCGCAATTGGGGGTCGCTTGAAATGACTAGATTCAGATCGCCAACAAGAATCGCGTTCCGTGCCCCTTTGACTAATTCGAACAACATACCGAGCGCCGCCTTCTGCGAGGCACCCTCGTCATCGTTGTCCAGGTGCGTGGCAATCACCACAACGGGAATGGCGCCGTCGCCGGCCGGGAGGTCAACTGTGGCGATCACTGCGCATCGTGGATCGTGATAACCAGGAAGCGTCACGTTTTCGACGCGATGCACCGACAGTCTCGTTAGCAACACGTTTCCAGTAGCGCCGCCTCCATGCGCCGAGCTCGCGCAGTGCAGCAACTTCCAGTCGCCAAAGGCCTGTTGGAGCTCCCCCAACGTGCGTTGATCCAGGGGGACTTCTTGCAGCGCGATGATGTCGGCGCCCGACGCACGGAGCTCTAGCTCGACCCGTCGCTGCACTTCGATCGGGCGTTGGCTACGCTCAATGGAGTGAAATTCGTTGATGTTATGACTCACCACGCGAAAAGAGCCGACCGGCTTCTCAGGAGGTAGCTCGGATTGGTGCGCTCGCTGATAGTCAAGAAAGAAGTCTCGCATTTGCGCGCGCGGGTGCCCGTATGGGAAGACGGCCCGCGCACTCGTTGAAGCGCGAGCGCCACGCAACATTGCTTCGCGCCGACCTCCAAACGCGACCGATGACTGAAGCGCAACACCGACAACCATCGTGACTAAAGCCAGACTTAAAAATGTTCGCATTCAACTAAAAGTATTACACAAATGCGGCGTAGTTCACGCGGCCGTACGAAATAGTCAACGGGCGCGCACATCTACGGCAATGTGGCCGCTGTTCGTCCGTTGCTTCGACTTACTGAAAATGCCACGATCCACGAATGGGTAAACCTCACACACTCTCTCTGCGAGTGAAATGGGCCTCTCTGCGAGTGAAATGGGCGGCGGTTTCCAAGCGCGCCTCTGTCCTTGCACTCGTCTTCTTGGCAGCGCTAGTCGACACGGCATTGCCGGCCCACGCTCAGCCGCCACAACAAGATGACGCGGCGCCCGTGCCTGTGGCGGCTGAGGCACCTGCGACTTGGTCATCGATACGTCGCGCGCGCTTCGCTGAAAAGATCGCTGAGATCAACGCGAGCCATACTGTGCCAAACGACAGGCTCCGTCCGGCCGACCTGGCCGTCATACTTCGTCAGCCCCACTGCCCCCTTGACGCTACGTGGATCCCATTCCATGGCGAAGCGCTCACGATTGCGCATCGCAACGCCATCGTGCCCGCAGGGACTCACGTTTTTAGAGGGATCAAGATGGTGAATGACCACGTGATCGATAGCATCCGCAGGAACGGGCTCGATTCACCGATCATGTTTCGCTACGAACAAACGCCAGCTTTGGTCGATGACGAGTTTGTTACTTCCGACCCGAGCTTGCACGTCGGCGTCGGTTCCCGAAGATCGGCACTTGTTTCGACGTCCTATGATCGTGACAGGGCGCGTGCTTTCGCTGGCATAGCAGGCGGCATTGTCGTCGAGATCGTTCTTGAAGCGAATCAAGGTATCGATATCAACGCGCTGCTTGGTCATCACGCGTATGAACACGAACATGAAGTGGACGTTGCGTTTCGCGTGAAGCCCACACAGATCGTGAGCATCATAAGGTAGCCAGTTTTCTCTCCAACGTTTTGCCACCGTCGGTACTTAATAGGGCGATAACAACTATGCATTTGTCAATTCGCAGTCTGTTTTTTTTCCTGGCGATTCCGTTGTCAGGAGTCGCTTGCGCGGACTCCGGCGAGGGGAATATGGCTTTAGAAAATTCCGCCAATGCCGCTTCGGTCAGCGCGCCCTCTTCTGCAACATCCTATTTGTTTGAGACCACCGGCGTCTACGACACGAAGCACAATACGATCCCCGATCCATGGGACCTGCCGTGGGACGACTCGCTATTCGGCGCAGAGAGCCGAGAGGCTCACTACATGGTGACATTTTCCAATAACAATACTGTCGTTCATGTCAGCAGTATCGGAAACTCGAACGGCGGTCTTGAAGCCGAAGTTGACGGTCACCTCGTTCGGTCACAAGGAACAACGCTGACGTTCGAACTTGAGCGGTTCGCCGGTGGCCAGCTATTTGTCAACGGTCTGTCCACAAAGGAACCGCACGGCCAAATTGTCAAGTACGGGTCAGGCCGGCCAGTTTTGCTTGCGGAGAGAGGCGAACTGGTCGCCGCGCCTCATCAGTAAATGGCGCCGACTGCGTTCAACCCCCGTTAGAACGCACGGGACGCCGCCGTTACACTTTTCAATGCTTGCAAGCGGCCGATTTCACGCTACTGCGGCGGAGCGTCCGACTCGCTGGTCGGATGCTCTATGTGCCGCGTGTGATCTTCAGATTTGGTAAATTTAAAAATGCGCTCTTTTGTCGTCGCAACTCTTTTTATTGCAGTGTCGACCGGCTCCGCTCTCTCGACGGCGATGCCACCTCAACGGGAAGGTGCCAGGGAAGCGGCGTTTATCGTCGATAGGCAGTATCGAATGGAGAACAACGGTCAGTGGGTGTCGTTGCCGCTGGGAGCCGTTTACCTTGACATTCGCCTCTCCAAACCGACCCAGGAGGGCGTTCGGTGGCACCTCGTTCGCTCCGGAGACCTCGGCGTACCGGTCGTGCGATACGAGGAGGGGATCGAGTCGTTCTCTTGGCCCATCGACGATCCAGCACTTGTTCGCAAGCACCAGGAAATTGTAATTTCAAAGCGAAATGGCGAGGTGCCGACGGGCGAGGTATTTTCGCTTCAGGTTGATGTCACCGACCCCCCTGACGCCGGCGCTGAAATGCGCACGCTTCAGATGCTTACGATTGCCGACATCGGCACGCATCTCGTTTCGACACTCGATGAAAATCAGATCTCAATCCGCCTCGATACGTTGTTGCACAGCGGCTATTTTTGGCGCGTCGACGATCACGGTGGCCTTGGCGACCCGGTGACCACAGCGCAGCCGACGAGCCACAGCGATACGGCCCCGGTAACCGACGTCTTTTCGTGGATTCCTAGCGATCCAGCACTGGTTGGCGATCACTTGGTGGTCGTGTCGGAGTACCGCAAGATCGGAAGCGAGACCACGGCAACCGGCAAGAAAGCGACGTTTCGTATTACGGTTCAGCAATAGGCGCCGCGCGCCAGCTTCGAGAGCGGCGCCGGAGCGAGGTTGTCGATTGCAATCGACTTTTCGATTCCGTCGAACAGTGTCTTGCGTCGAGTTTCGACGATGATCGGTATTGCACAATGAGAGACAGTTCACTCTGCCGGCGGGCTGGCGCGGTCGCCCTTTTCTTTATTTTGATACCTGAAAGTGCAAAAGCTCTGGAGGAGCCTCTCCTGCGCGTTGCTCGGGACAGCATTGAGACCAGGATCCCCTACGCTCCACAGGTGCTCAAACGCCAGATCTGGGAGACGCTACCAAGCCCAGCGGTGACGACGCAAATGGATGGCGTAAGCGCTCTGCTGGCTGGAGAAGATATTATCCCGGCCGAACAGGTAGAGGTTCTCGTGCGTGCGCTCGGGGTTCACTTGGTCCCGCCACTCGATGTCATGCAGGACTTGCTCGGACGATTCATCGAGCCGATGAGCGATACTGATCTCGTCCTTTTTAAAGCCGCAATGGTCGGAAAAGACGTGCGTCTTTTCAACGCGGCGCAGACCGAATTTGTTAGACGCGGACTCGTCCATTTCAATATGGCCAAAATGCGAAGGGCGACGTTGGATGAGGTGACCACCTTTCTCAACGAATTGGAGTACGCTCCGAGTTTTACTATTTCGAAAGTCGATTTCGATGTTTTAGCCGCCGCGCTTAACTTGCTTGCGACGTCCAACGAGGGGGGCTTTCGGTTCAGCCGGATGAACTCGCTCACGATAACGGAGAGTCGTGGGCATTCTCCTGAGGCTTGGCAGGCGTTTTTCGAGGTTGTCGGCGAATTTATGCCGCACCTGGAGGCGCTAAGCCTCCGCCAATGCACCCTCGGTGAAACCGTGGTCGCGGCGCTCGCCGGATCGCCGCTTATGGCAAAGCTCACCGCTCTGGACCTTAGCGAGAACAGCTACATTCAGGACGTTGGCGCCAGAACGCTCGCTCACTCGCCTAACGCAGCAAACCTTAAATCGCTGAATCTTCGTGATAATCAGGTTGGATACGATGGCGTCGCGGCGCTCGCCGGTTCGCCCTACCTGGCAAAGCTGACTTACCTAGATATTGGAGTGAACAATTTTTCTGAAACGATGGGGGCCGCGGGCGCGACGGTGATTGCAAACTCCGCTTACATGGCGAACCTGAGAACTCTCAATCTTGGGAATCACTTAATCGGACCGGATGGAGTGAGGGCGATTGCAATCTCTCCTTACCTTAATAAGCTCGAGTCGCTGGAGCTGTGTGGCAACAACATGACAGACGACGGCGTCGAAGCCCTCGCCGCATCGCCCAACATGGCGAACGTGAGAACGCTAGGTTTGGGCTGGAACGCGATTGGCGAGGACGGCGTCGAAGCCCTCGCCGCATCGCCCAACATGGCGAATATCCTATCGCTGGACCTGGCCGGGAATGACCTTTTGAGCGATGCAGCCGTGGCGATTGCCGAATCTCCCCACTTGACCAAGGTCACAACGCTAAATCTTCGCTTCAACCGCGTTGGCCTCGCCGGGGTTCAAGCGCTTGCCGGTTCAATCAACATGAAGAGCCTCGCCTCCTTGAATCTAGCGACCAACCTATGGCTTGGCAACGATGCCGCTCACGCGATAGCGCACTCGTCGCACATGGCGAACCTGCGCTTCTTGGACCTTGAATACGGTGGGATAACGGATGATGGCGCCCGAGCTCTTGCCGAGTCGGCTGTTTTGTCACACCTGACATCACTAAATCTATCGCAAAACGGTATTGGGGACGAAGCAGCCGAGGCCATTGCAGCTTCCCGACACATGGGTCGCCTGACTTCGCTGAAGCTGGCAAATACCGGCATCGGGCAGGCTGGATGGAAGGCGCTCAGGGCGTCTCCGTATGTGAGCCAGGCGATCCAGACGATTTGGCACGGACTTCTTTAGGGCATCGCTGACGGTGGAGCCGTGCGACCAGGAGTAGGCTGTAGTGCGTGCGCGGCGCCTTTGCATAATTTCTAAAGTCGCGAATTATATAACCATGAAGAGGTTTGCCCGCGCCCTTGTCGCCCTTCTGTGCGTTGTTGCTCAAGCTGGATGCGATAGCACCTCGAGCGACGATTTGAGTGAGGGGGGTCAACCGACTACGCCGTCAACGACCGTTTCTCCTTCGCCGCCAACGGTCGACTCTCCGGTAGCGAGGCCTTTCAAGCAACTTAGTACGCCCGGCTTTTCTTGCGACAAGCCGCGGAGCGATCCCAATGGGTATTGGGCGTGGAGCGACTCCGACACCGTCGACCTTATCTGTTACCACGGCTTTCGTATCGCACACAACGCGTCATCGGAGGTGACGTGCACGAACGGCAAGTGGCCCGCTGTGCTTCCATATTGTGAAGCTGTGAAATGCGGTGAGTATTCGCACCCCAACGCTGACTTTGTCTACGACGAGCTCTCCCAAGCCGGATTTATCACATGCCATTCCGGCTATAGCATTAGCGGATCGTACGCGGGCGATCGCGAGCAGATGATTGCCTGTCGCTCCGGGAAGTGGTCGGGAACACCGAGAGCTTGCGTGCAGGATGTGACGATCGCCACGAGCTCTGTGATCTTGAGCTGCCCCGCGAGATACTCGAACGGCCACGGCGTATGGAGCTACGACCGCTACACGTCGACGCTGACGTGCAACTACGGCTATCGCATCAAGCACTATCCGGCCGACACCGAATACATCGACACGTGCATGTCTGGCGCATGGCTGAATCCGCAACTCGAATGCGTTCGCGCGACGTGTGCAAGTCCGACGGTAAGCAACGGCCTATTTTTCTCGCCCGGCCAGCACGGTGACATAGGAACCGTTTTATGTGATTACGGTTACGAACTAGAAGGAATGCCGGAAAGTCGTTGCGACAACGGATCGTACCCCCACGTGGCTCGGTGCGTGGCCAAGCGCGAAAGCACGTCGAACAAATGCAAGGCGGACGTCGTCGTTCCGTTTTCGCATGTTACCTACGACGCCACCCTGACTTCGGCGAAGCTCCAATGCGATCGCGGCTATTCGATCGAGGGGTACACGGCCCTTAGCTCGACGTTGCTCTACTGTCGGGCTAACGGAACTTGGGGCGGCATCCAGTCTTGTCACCCAAAAGTTTGTAACGGCACGCCGACGTACAACGGCACATGGACGACAGCGACGCACGGTCAACGCGGGCGACTGACGTGCCATCCGGGCTACCGAATTCGCGGCGAGAGCGATGCGGTGACGAGCAAGTCGGTTCAATGCGATGACGGCCGGTTCACCGACGAACTCGAGTGCGTTCACATCGAAGCGCCGCGTCCGCCCGCGTTCGTACCGCCTCTCGCAGTACCGCCTGTGCAGTCGATACCGATCATGCGCGACGACGCCTGGCTTCACGGGACGCACTTTATTGATAACGGGGTATGCCCAGCCGCGCCCACGCTCTATCGCGGTGTTCACAGTGGTGCGTTGCCGATCGCTCAAGTGCTTCGAAACATGATGGGTGACGAGCTTGCGGAGCTCCAGTCGTGGCGATTCAGTAAATTGCTTTACGAACGCTTGGGTTACGCAGTGAATTCGCCGACGCTCGCGCAGTGGAGGCAGTTGAAAGCGATCGCGTTGCATGAGTTGCAGCTCGAGACGAGGAACGACGTACCAGTATGCGCGTTTGGACAGCGTTCCGCAAACCAGACGCTCGTCGTGCCGGGGGTCGACCCACGAGAAAAGTACAAGAGTTACGGGCTAGCGACCGCCACTGAGTTCGGCACGTCAGCTGCCTACGCTTCAGGGGCGTTTAAGCCGGGGATCAATATTCAAGACTCGGTCATTATCGAAATCGTCGAACAGGTTAGCCGGGCTGCGAAGGCCCTCTTCGTTCCGGGTGAATATTTTGTCCCTATCGTGCTCCCCGCTGCCGATATCGTTGGAGCGTGGCCAGGTACTTCGCGCGCTGCGATCCATGGCCACTACATCAAAAAAATTGTCCACAACGGTCGTCTCCAAGAAATCATCGTCTATCGACAACAGGTTTTCGTGAACTTTCCGTTTGAGCCATTTCGCACGGAAGGAGTCGACGGGCGAATTATCGCATGCTTGTCAGTCGCTCCGTGCGTATCCGATGCAGCTCCGGCGAACGATCCCGCGCTGCAACAAATTATTCGCTCTATTCCGACCCATGCGATCAACGGGGTCCGTTATAGGTTTACGGCCAGCGACCATCACTGACCGACGCCGACCGTTGTCTAATGGCTTCAATTGCGCCGAGTGCGGCTCCGGAAATCAACATCGCTACAACCAATCAGCGTCTGACATTTTATGTGACAGGTCAGGGATCTGCTCGCCTCGGACGGCGGGCGAGGAGGACGAAACGTGCGGCGCGGTAGCGGCGAAGGCCGCGTGCTGTACGTCGGCGACTCATTCTGACCCGTGTGTTTCCTTCTGTCAGTACACTCTCTGTCTGCCGTTTACGCTCCCCGCGACGCTTTGTGGTTTCGCTTTGGACCTGGGTTGCAATTGGGACGTGGGCGACGTGGCCTGCCAGCGACCGCCAAGTCCGGCGAAGAGCCATGTCATCACCGCGGAGTTCGTAGCTCAGCTCCGCCTCTATGAACGGAAGCTTCCGCCAGGCCAAGCGGCCGGCGCTGAGATTCGCGAAGGCGACTGGCCACTCGCCATTGGCCCAGCGTTAGATCAGCTGCGCGTGTTTCGGGATCGCGTGGCCACGGGTGGTGATGGTGATATTCCGGTCGCTGACTACGAGGGCTACGTTGCGACTCTCAGCCGGCATCTCGAAGGCATTGGCGACATTGGGCAAGGGACACGGGCTGCTTTACTCCAGACGCTGAAGTGGACGATTCCAACGGATCGCGACGTGGCGCCGGCCGTTGCGGGCACATGGGACTGCAAGGAGAATAACTCGTGTAAGTATTGTTGCCCGTGCACCGAGCAGACGATCTGTTGCTGTTCCATGTGCCCAGTTTCGGCAGCTACCGTTAAAAAGCGCGTCTTTCTAGCGCAGCTTGACATTCTCGCCTGTGCCCTTCGCAGCCTCGGGCCGCTGTTGATAGCGCAGCCAGTTCGAGAGGATCGAGGCAACGGTGCAGCTGCGGCCGATGCGGCTGTGTCGACAGTCGAACCCAGCGCTCCGCCTCCGTATGATGATGACGACGTTGTTCGCTCACAGCCGCGGGCAGGAGAGGCTGCGTACAAGTAGAAGCCCTTACGAGAAATTTGGGCAGCGAGCTAGGGTCTGTTTAAGAAATCAAAAAAGCCGCAGAATTTGAACAGGGAGGGCGGAAGGGCGGGAGTATTTTTAAGGGCCGACAGATAGGTTCGGTCAAAATCGTCACCGAAAAGTTTTCCCACGGCTCGCGAATGGATTTTGAAGC
>CAMAVR010000012.1 GCA_945861885.1 Nannocystis exedens
ACCGAGAGCGATTACAAATCGGAAAAATGGCGCGGATACCGGGAAAAACAGCGATTTACAGGCAATCAAGATGAGCGCGAAGTGGGGCTCATCTACTTCGGAGCGCGATACTACTCGCCGCTCTTTATGCGGTGGCTAAGCCCCGACCCCATGAGCGTGCACGCGATGGCGGGCGATTTAAACCCGTACACCTACGTGAGCGGGCAGACATTTCGAGCAACCGATCCATTCGGACTCTTGCCACCCGCGGCTGGCAAAAATGGCGATCCCGGAAGCATGCGCCCGAAATTCGCGTTCGCTCCCGGTGTGCCGGTTTGGTACGCCAGCAACGACGCGGGCACGTGGGAAGGATGGGCCGAAGAGATCGTAGTTCGTGGCGTCAGGCCAGTCGACCCGCCACCACCGGAGCGACCATCAGCGGCATTGACACGCATGATGATGAGAGTCGACGGCGTATTTTCACGCTCGCCAGGCCTACAAACCACCCGCGACGTACTAGCCGGCTTCTCAATGGGCTTCGTCACGGGAAGCGTCCCACTAGGCGGCGCCATAAACAACCCAAGCAGCGCCTCAGGAGCCTTCATAGCAGCCCGCGGTGCGGGCGAAGTATTGGCAGGAGTGGCCCAGCTCATCGTCGCAGGAGGCATCGAGGGGGGCGGACTGGCGCTAGATGCGACCGGTGTAGGCGTTGTGGTCGGCGTGCCAATCAACATAGCGGGAGCCGCAGTGGCCGCGCAGGGGGTTACAGCAATAGTGGCCGGTGTCGCCCATTTGGCTGTGGGGGTGGGGTCTCCTTCGATCTCTCCAGGTGATCTTGTCGGCAAGTCGCCGCAGGAAATTGACCAAATAGCCAGAGAGGCAGGCCTCGTGCCCAAAGGCCCCGATCCAGCTGCCGGTCGGGGCGCATACGTCGATCCGGTGACAGGCCAACAACGAATTTTAGTTCATCCAGGTGCGCCTGGGGGCGGCCACGCTCACGTAAACAATCCTGCGGGAGCTAGACTTGGCCCAACCGGACAAGTAGTTCCTTGGGAATCTCCCGCCGCTCACCTGCCATTAAGGATCCCATGATTCCGCGTCAGCTACTCGAGACCGAACTCGCACGTTTGCACGACGCTGTTTTGCTGACGGTCGAAGTGAATTGGGCTGATGGCACGATTATTCTGCAAACGTCCGCCGCCCACGGATCATGGATCATTGTCATTTCGGGTGCGACATACGTGCAGATTCCTCGCAATCAACCATGGGGTCCAAGCGTATGCATCAACGCGATTCGACTTCAGTTGCCCAAGCAAACGCTGCAACGAATCGAGCTTGAAATGCAGAGTGGGGACGTTATTTCGATTGAAGGTGAGACCCTGAGCGTGGAACAGCGCGTGCCCTAGAATAAGCGTGCTGCCTCGACTGGGAACGCTGCTCGATGCGACAGGGGTCGGCGTTGCGCTCGGGGTGCCGGTGCAAGTGGTCGCGCAGGGGGGTCACCGCGGTAAGCCCCTTACAAGCGACATCTATCACCGGCGCGATTTCTCGACCAAGGTGCGCTTTGCGCGAGCTCCACGTTTAGCACTGTGGTGCCATCTGCGGGCGGCGATAGATGTCGCTTGTAAGGTGCTTACCAAACAGATTTTTAGCAACCGTTTCGCCAAAGAGCCGATAACCGGCATGGACAAATCGCCTGTCGCCATCTTGCCGCTGCTCAATCGACCGGCCGCTCACAGCGCGCTTCATCGCCCCCATCAAAACGAGCGAACTAGCTCATTTTCAAGCGTATTTAGAGCACTCGGCACACGAATCGACGCCGGCAGTCGCGCTACCGAGCAGGCTCTCAAAGCCCGCGCCTCAATGAGTCCATCAGAGCTCTTGGCGCTTCAGGCCGGCGTCTATCGCTACAACGAAGCGGTCGACCTCGCCGGGAAACTCATCGACAAAAGCACCACCGCTCTCAAGACGGTACTGCAAGGCCAATAGCACTGGGCGAAAAGCCCTCACATGCTACATCTTCGCCAAGATACATCGGTCGCAATGACGTCAACAAATTCAAAAACGCGTGTGGTGGTCGCGATGAGCGGCGGCGTCGATTCGGCGATCGCAGCGGCGCGCCTCTTCGATGCCGGCTACGACGTCGTCGGCGTCACGCTTCATTTGTGGGATTACCCAGACGACCCTGACGCCAAAGGGGGGCACAATCGCTGCTGCGCACCGGAAGATCAATACGACGCTCGACGAATGGCCGATTTTTTAGGCTTCCCACACTACACATTCGATCGCCGCACGATGTTCGCGGAGCGCGTCGTCGCCCCGTTCGTCGATGCATACATCAGCGGTGAAACGCCGAGCCCGTGCAGCACATGCAACCGTGAAGTGAAGCTCGGCGAGCTTTTTGCGATCGCCGATCGCCTCGGCGCAAGCCACGTAGCAACTGGGCACTACGCCCGCGTTTTGGCACACCCTGACGGCACGCCATGCATCGCCACCGGGCTCGATGCATCAAAAGATCAAAGCTATTTTTTATACGCCACGCCGCTCGCGCAAGTGAGCCGGTTGATGTTTCCGCTCGGCGAAAGCATGAAGCGCGACGTCCGCGCCGAAGCGATCGCGAGAGGCATCCCCGGTGCAAACAAAGGGGAGAGCCAAGAGCTCTGTTTCGTCGGCGCGGGCGATCACGCATACGCCGCATTCGTCGAAGAGCGCGCGAAAGATCGCGTAAGGCCAGGGCCAATTTTGAACGACAGCGGCGAAGTGGTCGGCGCGCATTCAGGGGTGCACCGATTCACTATCGGCCAGCGCAAAGGGGTCGGCATCGCGCTAGGCGCGCCGGCATTCGTCACCGCGATCGACGCAAACAGCGGCACAGTGCACGTCGGTGGCGGCGCCGCACTGCAAAGGGCCGAAGCCGATCTCGAAGAGGTCGTGATCGGCGCCGGAGTAGAGCTCCCGCGACGCGCAACGGTGCGCATCAGGTACCGTCACGAAGGGTCGGCGGCAACGGTCACCGGTGTTCACGGAGGGGCCGGAAAGCTAGTGTTTGACAACACAGTTCGAGCGCTAACAAGAGGCCAAATAGCCGTATTTTACGACGGTGAACGAGTGATAGGCGGCGGCCGAATCACACACGGCAATTAGACCCACGCTCATTCGATTGTGGTCTCGCCCCCCTTGCAATAAGCTCGCGGCGTGCGCTCTCTGCCAATTGCCATTGCAGCGGCTATAGCCGTCGCGACGTTCGCGTCCGGCTGCTCCATCGGAGATGGCACCGGCAGCGTCATCGGGACAATCAACGCGCCCGATTGCTGGACCGGGAAGTTCGATTTGCGCCCCAATTTTTTCGTCGCCGACCCGTACCGAAATACGTTGCAGCTGCGGATTCAGCGGGGGAGCGACTACCAGACATTCAGCGACGGTCTGTCGATTTTAATCGACGACGTCGCAGCCATTCGAGGGACCGACGAAACGCCGTCACTGTACAACAAGCCGCTACCGGTCGGGATGCCACCCGCCGTAATGCCGGCGGGTGTTCCGATCCAAGTCGTCAAAGATCCCGCGATCATTCACGCCGCGCTCTATCTACAACGATCGTGCAGCAGCCAAAACATTACGCTCTACGCAAGCGAGGTCGTCTCACTAGCTGAAGACGGCTCGTGCGATGGCCCGCTTCCGACCGAAGAAGAGCGTCGCCGCGAGTGCGCAGCAGCACCAGGCGGGCGGGCTCCCAAGACAGCGCGAAGCACGATGACATTCGCGCAGCTGTTCAATGGCAATCCAGAAGAGGCAAGCGCGGCCAAGCGACTGAACGACGCATCGTACGATCTCTATCTCGCCGATCCGCGCGAGGTCTGCCCTGGCGGCATCGGGCCGCCTCCTCGATGCCGAGGGCATCTTACTGGGAGCTTTCATTTTTATTTCGAGCGTGGGCGGCCGGCGCAGCCTTTTCCTTGAGGGGCGACTTCGTCGCTTAGCTAGTCGCGCACGCGCACGATCACGCGCACGATCACGCGCACGATCACGCTTACGATTCACGTGATCGTGATCGTTTGCGTGCGCGTGCGCGTGCGCGTGCGCGTGCGCGAAACCATGTAAAATCAGCCCAATTGACAACCACCCAAATCCACCGAATATTTCCCCATGCGCGCAGCGTCCAATCGGCGACCGTCTCCCCCGCTAGAAGTCGTGATCGACTCCATCGCGCCAGGCGGCCAAGGGGTCGCGCATGCCTCAATTGCCGGCAAAAATCGCGCAATTTTCGTCCGCGGCGCCGCCCCAGGCGATCGCCTAATCGTAGCAATCGACCCTTCGAAAAGCCCCGTTCGCGGCGAACTGCGCGAAATCATCACTCCTGGCCCCGGCCGCGTCGAGTCACCGTGTCCCTATGTAGCCCGCTGCGGAGCGTGCGACTGGATGCATCTTTCGCAGGGCACGCAAGAGAGCGAGCACGTCGCGATTGTCCGTCAATCGCTCCCTGAATCGTGGCGAAACGAGCCGATCGTCAGTCACCTTGCCGCCCCCCCCCTCCACTACCGAACACGCGCGCGCCTTCACATTCGGGCCTCGGGCGGCCGCGCCATTGTTGGAATGAACGCCGTTCAGTCGCATTCCCTGGTCGAAGTCGACACGTGCGTCGTCATGCATCCAACGCTCGAGCGAGCCCGTCTCGCTATTGCTGCGCTTCTGGGCGGCGCGCACGGCATCGGCGAAGCGCAAATCGCGCTCGGAAAAGCTAGCGATCGCGCAATCCCAGCGGTGCTTGAACTGCGATGGGATCGAGCATTGCCCCCCGCCGTGTTCGCGCGAGTCGAATCGGCCATCGCCGCCAATGACCCAGTGTGGGCTGGAGCGCGCATCTGGTGCGGCGAGACGACGAAGCCGGCGCAATTTGGCGACCCAACACCATGGATCACAGCGGCCGACGGCCTCCCTCTGCAAACAGCAGCGGGCGGGTTTGCGCAAGCGTCCGAAGAGGGGAACAAAGTCTTGGCGCAGCGCGTTTTAGCGCTTGCAATGTCGCTCGCGCCAAAAAAGAGCACCCGAATCGTCGAGCTCTTCGCCGGCGCGGGCAACTTCACCATCATGCTCGCAAGCCACTACGAATCGGTGAATGCAGTCGAGTCCGATCGCGCGGCATGCGAAGCGGCGCAGCGCAATCTTGAAGCGCGAAACCTCTCGGCCACCGTCACTTGCACCGATGCCTCAACATACGTTTGGAGCCCGGCCACGCCGCTCATCATTCTCGATCCACCACGCACCGGCGCACGTGATGTCGTGACACAAATGGCCAAAAAACCGCCGCGACAAGCGATTTACGTCTCGTGCGATCCGCCAACACTGGGGCGTGATTTGGCGATTCTGGCGGCAGCGGGCTACATGCCCCGAGCGATTGAATGCGTCGAGATGTTCCCGCAAACAAGCCACGTCGAAACAATCGTCGCGCTCGACCGGCGCCCTGCAAAATCAGGCGGCGCGCAATGAGCCAGTCGCACCCGCCATCTCTCGTCACGCTCGTCACCCAGACGCTCAAGCGACATACTATGTGGCACGCTGGCGAGTGCACACTCGTGGCAGTCAGCGGCGGCGCCGACTCAATGGTTCTTCTTCATGTCCTCGCCAAGCTGCGCGAAAAGTTCGGCCACCGCATCGCGGCGCACGGCGTCGATCACGGTCTCCGCGCGAACGCCGCCACCGAACTCGATATCGCGGAGCGATTTGCCGCCGAGCTGGGCGTCCCTTTTTCAAGGACGAACCTGCAAGTCTCATCGGGCGGCAACTTGCAAGCGCGGGCGCGTGAGCAGCGGTATTTTGCACTCGAAACAGCCGCCAAAGCAGCCGGCGCAACCCGCATCGCAACCGCGCATCATGCCGACGACCGCGCCGAAACGTTCATTTTACGCCTCCTTCGCGGCTCGGGGCCGAAAGGGCTCGCCGTGCTACCACCGGCCTCTGGAGACCGCATCCGTCCGCTCATCGGCGTTCGTCGCGAACAAATTCTCGCCTATGCGGGGCGTCACCACATCCCGTTTTCGAACGACCCGTCCAACATCGACCCACGTTTCACGCGCACACGCGTCCGCGCCGAGGTTCTCCCACTTTTGCATCAGCTCAACCCAAAAATCGTAGAGCACCTCTCGATTTTGGCCGATCAGCTGGCAGCCGCCAACCTACCGAATGCCCCCGAAATCGACGACTTTGCCGCCGATTTACCCCGAACTGCGCGAGACGCGCTGGCCGAGCTCCAGCGCAGCCGTTCGCCTCACATGCAAATTGCGCTCACGGGGGGGCTTGTCGCCTCGTACGATCGTGCGCAGGATAAAGTCATAGTGAGCCGTAGCAAGGTGCATGAATAGGCCGGGCGAAGGCAAAGGCGGTCTTTTTACGTGCAAACAACGGTAGTCCGTGTACGACAGATTTCGAGGTTAACAACGTGAAGCAATCGCATAAAACGCTTCTTCTTTGGGTGCTCCTGATCGGGATGTTCCTCGCGATCTGGCAATTTTTAAGCCCGGGCGAGCGCCGGCAGTCGGTCGCCTTTAGCGAGTTCGTGGCTGAAGTTCACGCCGGCCAAGTCGAAGAGGTGCGAATTAAGGATCGCGAATACAGCTTCCGCGTCCACGCCCCCGAAGTGGCAAATGCCCCCCCAGGCGCCAAAGCGTCGGTGCAAAAAGAGGCCGTCGGGCCAATCGCCGATGAAGCACTTTTGGCGACGTTAAAGCCGGATAGCAAAGACGCGCCGCCCCCGAAGATCTTCTTCGAGAAGGAGGAGGCGAACCCGTTCATGTCGAGCACGCTCGTCACTCTCCTGGCGATGCTCTTCATCGGCGTGATGTTCTTTTTGTTCATGCGTCAGCTGCAAGCAGGCGGCGGCAAAGCGATGAGCTTTGGCAAAAGCAAAGCGCGCCTTTTAAGTGACGCCCAAAATCGCATCACATTCGCCGACGTAGCCGGAGTCGATGAAGCGAAGGATGAAGTCGAAGAAATCATCGCCTTCCTCAAAGATCCAAAAAAGTTTCAACGCCTCGGTGGGCGCATTCCAAAGGGAGTGCTCCTCATCGGCGCGCCTGGCACCGGCAAAACGCTCCTCGCGCGAGCCATCGCAGGCGAAGCGGGCGTCCCGTTTTTCAGCATATCTGGCTCCGATTTCGTCGAAATGTTCGTCGGTGTAGGAGCAAGTCGGGTGCGCGACCTCTTCGAGCAGGGGAAGAAGCAGGCGCCATGCATCATCTTTATCGATGAGATCGACGCCGTCGGTCGTCACCGAGGTGCGGGCCTCGGCGGCGGTCACGATGAGCGTGAACAGACGCTCAATCAGCTCCTCGTCGAGATGGACGGCTTCGAGACGAACGAAGGGGTCATCATCGTCGCGGCAACAAACCGCCCCGATGTGCTCGATCCGGCCATTTTGCGCCCCGGTCGGTTCGACCGCCGCATTACAGTCAATCGCCCCGATGTGCGTGGCCGCACCGATATTTTGCGCGTCCACACCAAGCGGACACCACTCGCGCCCGATGTCGATCTCGACACACTCGCGAGAGGCACGCCCGGCTTCTCAGGCGCCGATCTCGAAAACCTCGTGAACGAAGCGGCTCTCTTGGCAGCGCGCCAAGACAAAGAGGCGCTCGCCATGATCGACTTCGAAATGGCAAAAGATAAAGTCTACATGGGTACCGAGCGTCGCTCGATGGTGCTCAGCGACGAAGACAAGCGAAATACCGCCGTGCACGAAGCGGGGCACACGCTGATCTCCGTGCTGATTAACCACCACGATCCGGTGCACAAAGTGACAATCATCCCGCGCGGCCCAGCGCTCGGCGTCACCTGGTATTTACCAAAAGACGACCGCCACAATTTGTCAAAAGAGCAGGCCGAGTCGAGCATCGCAGTCGCGCTCGGTGGCCGAATTGCTGAAGAAATTGTGTTCGGCAATCTGACAACCGGCGCCGGCAACGACATCGAAAAAGCGACCGAAATCGCGCGAAAAATGGTCTGCGAGTGGGGTATGAGCGAAAAGCTCGGGCCGCTCGCATACGGCAAGCGCGAAGAGCAGGTCTTTTTGGGGCGCGACTACGGGTCGAGGCAGCAAGACTATTCAGAGCAGACAGCGCTCGAAATCGACCGCGAGGTGCGAGCGATCGTGCAGCGGCAATACGACCGCGTGCGCCAGCTGCTGGCCAACGAGCGAGTGCGCCTCGAAGCGCTGGCCAACACGCTAATCGAGCGTGAGACGCTCGACTCCGAAGAGATTCACGCAGCGCTCGAAGGGCGCGAACTCCCAGTGCGTGAAAAGATCATTCTCCAGTCGTACGCCGACAAGGATAAGAGCGGCCCCGCCTCAAAAGAGAAGCGCAAAGTGGCGGCCATTTTCGGGACGCCGCCAAAGCCAGCTCCAAGCGGTTCGTCGTAGTCGCTCTGCGAAGGGGGGCGCTACGTCCCCCCCCTTGTGCCCCCCCCAATTTATTGCATGTTCGATTCAGGGCGGTTAGCGGCCTTGTGGTCGGTTTTTGCCCGCATGCTAGGATGCCGTGTAAGGATCCCGCTTCTCGCGCACTCCCTACCGATATTTGGGTATTTGGGGGGTGTAGCGGACGGAGATTGATGAATGGCATCTACCCCAAATAACCATCTCGACGCAGGCCCTGAGAACGACGCTTTCGTCTTCACAGTGCGCCCAACCGAAGCACAGCTGGCCCCACTGAGTCGCAGCGAGCGCTTTATTTTCTCGATTTGCGACGAAGTAAATCGGCGCCGCTCGCTCAAAGAAATCGCCTACACGTTTCAAAGAGTTTTTGGCGCATGGTGGGTTCATCACTGCACAAAAAACCGCGTGCGCGTCTATGGGCTTGAAAACGTTACGGCGCTTCAGCCCGACCGCGGCGTCGTGTTCGTCGGCAATCATCGCAGCTTTTTCGATCTTTACGTGATCATCGCGCGCGTGATGCGAACGACACCTTGGTTCGATCAAATTTATTTCCCGGTGCGATCAAACTATTTTTACAATCGCATCGACGGCCTTGCCATCAACGCACTGATGAGCGGATTGTCAATGTTCCCGCCCGTCATGCGCGACGGTGAGAAGCGCGGGATGAATCAGTACATGATCGATGTGCTGACCGAGGTGCTGAGAAGCCCCGGCGCACTCGTCGGCATCCACCCCGAAGGGGCGCGGAACAAAACCGACGATCCGTACACGCTCCTCCCCGCGCGACCGGGCGTCGGTGAAATTCTTTATCACGCGCGACCGATCGTGATTCCCGTCTTTACGCTCGGACTTGGCAACAAGATTGTTAGCGAAATCGCTTCAAATTTCTCGAGCAAATACGAACCGATCACCCTTGTTTTTGGTGAGCCGGTCGATTTAAGCAAGCGCTACAGCCTCCCGGCAACGCGTCTCACGTATCACGGTATCGCCAACGATTTGCGCGACGTGATGATGGCGCTCGGAGAGCGTGAGCGCGCCATACGCGTACGCGAAGGGTTCCCAGATTTGTCGGCGACAAGTTCCGAGCCGGCGCGTGGCACACGTCGAATCAAAGCCGCTTAAATGAATATCAGCTCACTCGGTGGGTCGTTCATTGATGCAGCGCGACGGGGGCCGCTCGTTCTCGATGGCGCGATGGGCACGCAGCTGTATGAGCGTGGCATACTTTACAGCGCCTGCTTCGAAGAGCTGAACATTTCGCGTCCGGCCGTCGTCACGCGCGTTCATGAAGACTACGTTCGTGCCGGCGCGCAAATTATCGAGACGAACACGTTTGGCGCGAATGCACTGCGCCTTGAGAAGCACGGTCTTGCATCACGCGTCGTTGAATTCAATCGCGCGGGAGTAGCCCTCGCGCGCTCTGCGGCAGATGGGCGGGCATTTGTCGTCGGGGCGATTGGTCCTAGCGGCTATTTTCTAGGCGAAGCGAGCGCTGAAGAGCTTGCACAGGTCAAGAGAGTGCTGCTCGAGCAAGCGCGATCGCTCGTCGATGCAGGTGTCGACGCGCTGTTCGTAGAGACAATGCGTCAGAGCAATGAGCTGCAAGTGGCGATCGAAGCGGCACTCGAAGCGGCAGCGCTCGCCGGTCTTTCGATGCCGGTTGTGGCAATGGCAAGCCTCGACGAAAACAGGCGGATGGCAGACGGAACATCCGCCGGCGATATCGCCCTACGAATGGTCGGGTGGGGCGCGTCGGTCGTCGGCGCCAACTGCTCTGACGGCCCGATGACACTGCTCGAAGCGGCGCGCGAAATGATCGCAGCCGGCGTGAACGTCCCGATCGCCGCAGCGCCAAATGCAGGGCTTCCGCGCCGCGTCGATGAGCGGCTCGTCTATGTCTCTACGCCTGAGTATTTCGGCGTCTACGCGCGACGCATGCTGAAAGTCGGCGTCACGCTTGTTGGGGGATGTTGCGGCACCACACCGGAGCACGTTAGGCGAATCGCGTCAGCCGTTCGCATGATGCAGACGAGGAGCGACGCGAGCGACAGCGTGCCGCCAAGCGGCTTTTTCCCCGATGTTGCAACCGATCAGCATCCGATATCGGCGCACGCCGTCACGCCGGTGCCAGTCAAAGAGCGAAGCCAACTCGGCGCAAACATCGGTCGCAAGTTTATCGTATCGGTTGAAGTCAATCCGCCGATCGGGCTCGACACGTCGCGCGCAATTGCGGCCG
Organism: Nannocystis exedens; assembly: GCA_945861885.1. Taxonomy (GTDB): domain Bacteria; phylum Myxococcota_A; class Polyangia; order Polyangiales; family Polyangiaceae; genus CAMAVR01. Next base: position 10,641 of record CAMAVR010000012.1, read on the forward strand.
CGAAGATGTTGAAGAGCGGCGGCGTCAACGTGATCAACATCGCCGACGGAGCGCGCGCGCAGGCGCGAATGAGCAATCTCGTCATGGCGGCGCGAATCGAGCGCGAAGTCGGTATCGAGACGATTCTTCACGTCTGCGGGCGCGATCGAAATTTGCTCGGCACGCTCGCGCACTTGCTCGGCGCACACGATCTCGGGCTTCGCAATCTCGTCGTCATCACCGGCGATCCACCGAAAATGGGCGATTTTCCCGATGCAACGCCCGTTTACGACCTCGATTCAATCGGCATTCTCAAATTGGCGACGCGCCTAAATCACGGCGTCGATCCTGCCGGGAAGCCGCTCGGCGGGGGTACAAAGTTCGTGCTCGCGACCGGCGCAGAACCCGCATCGCTCAACTACGACCGCGAAATCGCCCGGCTCCAAGAGAAGAAAAACGCGGGAGCCGAGCTCGTAATGACGCAGCCCGTGTACGACCCACAGGTGCTCGTGCGATTTTTAAAAGACATCGAATCGCTAAATTTACCGATCCTTTTAGGCCTACTGCCACTCGCAAGCTTCCGAAACGCCGAATTTTTGCACAACGAGGTCCCCGGGATGCGCATTCCGGATTCGGTACGCGAACGAATGAGAAAAGCTGGCTCTGGCGAGGCCGCGAGGCAGGAAGGTGTCAAAATCGCGCGAGAAATGCTCAGTGCGGTTCATGACAAGGTTGCGGGGGTCTACGTAATGCCGCCGCTTGAACGCTATGAATTAGCACTAGAAGTCGTCGATGGCTTTGCGTCGCGGCCTGTTGTCGATTAGCCTCTCGTGGCGTGTTGTCTCTGCGGGCCTATAGCTCAATCGGTCAGAGCCCCCGGCTCATAACCGGGCTGTTCCTGGTTCGAACCCAGGTGGGCCCACTGCGCAGCCGCGCACAAGGAGTTTCGAATTGAGCATCCCCGATCAGATTCGCGCGTTAGAGACCCTCGCATCAATTGACGCGACTCTTCGCACACTCGATGAGCAACTAGCGAGTGAGAAGACGACGGTGGCATCGCTGAAAGGAAGCATCGCCGAGTGCCAAGAGCGACTCCAGTCGAATCGCGCAACGCTAACAAGCATCGAAAAGACGCGAAGCGAATTGACAACCGACGCGCGAGTGATGACCCAGCAGCTAGAGCATTCACGCGAAAAGCTCGGTCGAGCGCGCAACGAGCGTGAAACAAACGCCGTGACCCGAGAGCTCGAAGAGCTCCGCAAACTAGTGCGAGACCGCGAAGACGAAGTGTCGAAGTTGACGGCGCAGTCCGAAGGCATTCGCATGGAGCTCGAGCGAATCGAGCAAGAGGCAGCGCAATATCAGACAGAGCTCGCAAGCATCGAGGGCGATGTGAACGCGAAAGTCGGGCGGCTCGAACAAGGGCGGCTCGAAAAGTCGCAAGAGCGCGACATCGCGGTGAAGGCGGTACCAGCGCAGCTATACAGGCGCTACGAGACAATCCGTTCAAAGCGCGGCACGGGGATCGCGCAGACAACCGACGGCACATGCCGAGCGTGTCACATGGCCTTGCCGCCGCAGCTGTTTCATCGCCTCCGACGCGAGCCGATGATCGAGCAGTGTCAATCGTGCAATCGGATCATCTATTACGTAGCGGTCACCGTAACGGCGATAACGCAGTAGGGCCGGGGCTTCTCCCCCGCCGCAACGCGTACACATCGGCGGGGGACAAGCCCTCGCCCTACTGCGCGGCTACGCACGACGCGCTGTCGCCTTCGAGTGTTGCCACTGCGCGACATCGCCCCATCCCTAGCTTTAGGCAATCAGCCTTAAACGTGAAGCCGCGCGCGTGCCCGACTAGCGCCCCGCCATCGCAACGATCGGCCGCTCGCAAATCGCCCGCGCCGATGCATGCGCCACCGACTCCCAGGTACTCGCCCGCCGCCCCCGCGCCGCCACGGCATGAGCCTGGCCCGAAAAGGCGCCCGCAGTCGACCCACTCGGCCACGCCCGACGGACACCCCTGTGCGATATCGTCACGCGAACACGTCACCCCAAAATCGACGCGGCACCCGGCCGCGACATGACCCGGCGCCCCAAGCGACCCGATCGCTCGGCAAGCGGCACCGGCCGTTGACGACACGCACTCGCCGGCGCCAAAATAGGCGCAATCGAAGCCAAAATCGCTATCTATCCCGCCGACAGACTCGCAAATATGAAGCTTCGTCTCTTCGCAACGCGACTCTTTGCACGCGTCGAGCGCCGGACCGAGGCATCGATTTGGACTGCATGAACGCCCCATCAACAGGCAGCTCTCCCCTGCGACGACGCCATCGGCACGGCACTGAACTCGGGTTGTTAAACTGCCGTTCGCGTTCGGTGAGCAGGCGGTAAAGTCGCTCCCGGATTTGCACACCGGTACGCCGCCCGGAAATAGCGCATCGTGAACGTCGCTGCATTTTTTTGCCGCTAGCAGGTGCGTCCAAAAACGAGCGAGATCGCCGCGCACTGGACGATTCGGGTTCGCTTCGCAATCGAATGCGAGAAGCGCGTGGACCATGCATGTCCCAAACGCGCTCGCCCCAAATGCCCCTTCGCATGCGCTTAGCAGCGCGCATGTTCGCGTAGCGGCATCGCGCGCTGCAATGCTGCTTGCCGCGCAAACAGATGGACCATCAATCGGGCGCGACGGTTTTTGCGATTCGCACCCGGCGGCCGCCGGATTGAGATCGCACTTACTCTTTAAATCCCGCGTCGAATGAAAAATGTCGCCGCAAGCGAGCGGCATCAGGCCAAAAAAAAAGGCACCAACAACCTTCGACTTTGAATTGCTGGCGACCCCTTTGGAACGACTGCCAGGCCGGCCGTAAACACCCATTTAGAAATTCCCGTCGAGCGTAATCGCCCTCATACCCGCCAAAACTCTTACTTTATTTTGCGCTACTTCGGCAGGCTTCTTTCCCACTGATGTCCACAGAACGATTGCCCCGCCTGCGAGCGCGCCTGCGCCGAACCAAGCACCTAGCGCCAACGTGTCGAGCATGCGAACTGAGCTTGCGCCTGTGCACGGCGTTGTCTGCTCGCGGCACCGCGCGACCGCCTCGTCGTGCCGCGCGCCGGCCAGTGCATACGCTGTTGCGCCACCGACGGCAAATACCGCTGCGCCGCCGGCTAGCAGCCACGGCGCGATCGCCGAGCCATCAAAACGGCGCTCGGATTTGTTGAGGCTGTTTGGCGACAGCAAATTCTTCTTCTGGGCTTCGGATGGCATCGCCACCTGCCCCAGAGCTCTTGGTTGAGGCTGAAGCGCGACGTCGACCGCCACCGATTCGCGCTCGCGAAGAACGACCACTTTTGAAAATGCGACGCGTGACGCGGCCGTCGCTCTAATTTCGTGGGCGCCTGGGTCAACCTGAACCGGCGCTGCGGCTGCCGCGCTCGTGATTGGGGCGCCGTCGATCGTCACGGCGGCATGCTCGACCGCCGGATCGATGTTCAATTTGATTTTCGGCACGCGCTGGCGAAGAAGTGCGAGCGGCTCGCGCACCGCTTCAAGCACTTCGCTGTTTGACTCACGCTGCGCTTGCCGCTCGGCCTCTTCGTAGCCAGCGAGCGCGGCTGAAATCTGACCGAGGTTTTCGAGGCACAGCGCTTCGTGAAAACGCACGCCTGGCGTTGCTCTGATGGCGGCTACCGCTTGAATTTTTTTCAGCGCCGCCGCCCAATTGCCTGCGTCTTCATCGAGCTCGGCTTGGGCGAACAGCTTTCGAGCTGTCTGTAGCTCGCCCCTTGGCTCGCCCGGCGGCTCGCCTACCTCGGTAGCTGCCTCCCCCACGCTATCGGCTCCTTGGGCGGCTCCTTGGGCGGCTCCTTGGTCAGCTCTGTGGGCGCCACGGCTGGGAGGCTCGGCAGCCAGCTCGGAGGCGCGGCTCTGCCCGGACACTAGAATAATAAAAAGTGCCGTAATTCTCGCCTCTTTCGTCGCGAAAGGAATCATAGGCTACCTGCTTATCCTAGCAGATCCCCTCTCCAGACTTGTAGGATTTTTTGTGTTGACATCGCAGGTCGTCTAGAATTGAGAGCCTTTGACCTACCCCGCAAATTCAGTTCGGTGGGCCGTTCGACCGGCCTATTTTATTCGCTCGCTTGTTGCGTCATTTATTGACGCATGCGGTCAAGCACTGCTGCGCCCACTCGATGAGCTCGGCGGCGATCTGCTCTTTGCGCTTCGCGCGCTGACCTGGCTCGTTAGGCCGCCATTTCGCGTCGCGCCGCTAATTTCTGCGCTCGATTCGATCGGCGTCGGTTCGATATTTATCGTCGTGCTGGTCGGCCTTTTTACCGGCATGGCGTTCACCGTCAGCACGATCGTCGGGTTTCGTCAGTTTTCCGCCGAAGGGATGGTCGGCGGCGTCGTTGCATTGGCGCTCGCGCGCGAGCTCGCGCCGGTATTGGCGGCCGTCGTCGTCACAGCGCGCGCCGGGAGCACGATGGCAAGCGAGCTGGGGACGATGCGCGTGACCGAGCAGATCGACGCGCTGACGACGATGGCTGTGAGCCCGATGCAATTTCTCGTCGTCCCTCGCATGATCGCGACGACATTGATGCTCCCCCTACTCGCGCTCTGTTTCGGCCTTGCGGGGATGTTCGGGTCGTACCTCGTCGCCGTCGTCTGGCAAGCGATCGACCCGGGGGTCTTTCTAGATAAAATTGTTCAGCTGATCGACGGGCGCGACATGCGGATGCTCACCGTCAAGGCGCTCATCTTCGGGTGGCTCGTGAGCCTCATTTGCTGCAAGCAGGGGTTTGAAGCCAAAGGGGGCGCACGCGGCGTCGGCGAGGCGACAGCGAACGCGGTCGTCATCAGCATCATCGCGATCTTTTCGGCCGACTACGCGATCACTACTTGGATGACGAACCTGTAAGACTATCGCTTGTACGTCTTGATCATCGTCGGGATAAAGAAGCGAAATGCCGCGCCGATGTCGGACGGTTCATCGGACAAGTCGGCAACGATTCTCGTGTATTTTCCGCAGTTTTCTTTCCAACTTTCCAAGAGTAGCGTCGATAATTTCGTATCGAGAGACTTGGCGTCATGCTCGCTAAACCGATCAAAAGGCGCCGTCCCGACGAGATCTCGCACTGTCGCAGTCGCTAGCAAATTACGATTTTTCTTGAGCTCCGTGACACGGTCTTCGCTTAGCGCGCTGCCATCGAATTCCGTCGGAACGTAGCCGTGGTTTTCGTACCACGTTTGCCCATCCCTCAAGATGTGCAGCAATCCAAGCGACGCGTTGCCCCCACTGGCGCCACATGAGATCGTTGATACGTCGAATACCTCGTTGCTGACTACACCCAACGTTCCGCAAAGCTTGTCGGCAATCGTCAGAATCAGGTCACCCATCTTCGACTTAGGTACGGGATAAAATGGGCACCTGGCGTTACTTCGAATGTCAGCCGTATCGCTCTTGAAATCGAGACCAATGTGCATCGACAAGCAGGTAACGTCGTTGTCGGTACCAATTCGGAGGCGATACTGCGGACCCGAGCCGCGCACGAGTGTCGATAGCCCCACGCGAAATCGCACGCCGTCGACTTGAAGACGAAGAAAGGTCTCGCCGTCGCTTTCTACGCCGTACTGAGCGCGTTCTCTCAGCGAGTTAATTTTATCCCCCAGCGTCTCGCCCGGTAACGGCAAACCTGAGCTGATATCGAAAGCATCGGTCTTGTAACTCTCGGACGCGTCCGTCGCGCTGCCGCCGTTGCGCTGAGGCGTCGACCCAATGTGCATCGGCGGCGCGACACTGTGCGCACAAGAAACGACACAAGCGACAATCGCAATACGCGTAAAGAGGCATCCCATACCGATCAATTACGGCACAGTCGGCCGCAGAATTAGGGCAGAAAGACGCAAAGGCAGCAGAATTTCTTTCCGCCTTCGCGCCCTTCTGCCCCCTCTCCCAGCTTTTCGCTAACTGAGAGCGAGCATGCGGTCGATCGGAACGCGCGCTCGCTCTCGCAATTCGGCCGGCATTTCGAGGCGTGGCTCTAGATCTCGGAGCGCCAAATAGACTTTTTCGAGCGTGTTTTTTCGCATAAATGGGCACTCGTTGCATGCGCATGACGCTTCTGGTGGCGCCGGGATAAAGACTTTTCCTGGCGCTTTTTTTTGCATCTGATGCAAAATCCCCGCTTCGGTGGCTACGATAAATTCGCGCGCGTCGCTCGCCGTTGCGTAGTTCAATATCGCGGTCGTTGAGCCTATAAAGTCGGCCATTTTCAAAATCGGCGTTTCGCACTCGGGATGGGCGAGCACGAGCGCTTCGGGATGGCGAACTTTCAGCGCGATGAGCTTTCGCTCGCTGAATGTCTCGTGCACGATGCAGCTCCCCTGCCAAAGGACCATCGGCCGCCCGATTTTCTTCTCGAGATAGCGGCCTAAATTTTTGTCGGGCGCGAACAATATCTGCCGGTCTTCGGGGATGTGCCTGACAATTTTTTCGGCGTTTGACGACGTAACGATGTAATCCGACAGCGCCTTCACTTCGGCCGAGCAGTTGATGTAGCTGACGACGACCGCACCCGGATATTTTGCCTTCCATGCGGCAAACTTATCGCCGGGGCACCCATCGGCGAGCGAACAACCGGCCGACATATCGGGAACGACGACGATTTTATCGGGATTCAAAATTTTGGCTGTCTCGGCCATAAAATGAACGCCGGCGAAGCAGATCACGTCGGCATCTGTTTTTGCGGCCGCTTGCGCGAGCTGAAGCGAATCGCCCAAAAAATCGGCGACATCTTGGATGTCTGATTCCTGGTAATAGTGCGCTAATAGAACTGCGTTGCGCTCTTTTTTTAGGCGCTGAATTTCAGCTTCGAGGTCGAGCGTCGGGTCGATGCTCGCATTACGCGAAGTGTTGCGGTCGTTTGAGACAAGGTGATGAGGCATGGTCGTCAATCTAAGAATGCTGCAACGGGGCGTAAATGCCACTCTGCCTCGCATTGAGCAACTTGCAGACGAAGCGTTCGAACTTGGCCGGTGCCTTCGCAAAACCGGTTTAGCCGGGCAAATGCGCATGGCTGGCGTGCGCACGGCGCTCCAATCGCTGGTTTTGGGCGGCCCTTCGCCGTCGCTGATTTATCGAATTCATGCGGCAAATTCGCCCGATCGCGTGGCGATTCGGTGTGGTGGGCGCGCGCTGTCGTATGAGACGCTTAATTTTCGCATCGACAAACTGGCGAATGGGCTCGTGCAGAGCGGTTTTACGCCGGGCGATCGCGCGGTTGTGATGCTCCGCAACGGGGCCGAATTTGTTGAAGTGCAGGCGGCTCTCGCACGCGCAGGAGGCTCGGCCGTCAATGTGTCTTCGCGGGCGACGGTCGATGAGCTCGCGTACGTTTGGGCACACGCCGGTGCGAAGTGGATTTTTTTCGATAGCGCATTTTCGGAAGTGGTGGGCGAAACGCGAGCGCGCATGGCGAACGGCGGGGCGCCGGTTGGGCGCGGCTCGGCGATCGTCATCGGTGGCGAGAATCGCGATGCTCGCTCTTATGATGAGCTTTTTAAAAGCGGCAACGACGGCGCAATCAATCGACGGCTCGAGCTCGACGCGGCGGTGATCCTTTACACATCGGGGACGACCGGTGCGCCGAAAGGGGCGGTTCGAAAATTTCCTCGCGGCGCGCTGAAGGCTGCGCTCCAATTTATTGCCGAGACGCCGATGCATTCCGACGACGTGCATCTCACTGTGCTTCCGCTCTACCATTCGACGGCGTATGCGTTTCTCGGGTTCACCCATCTTCTTGGGGGGACGGTCGTCATCGCCCCTGAATTTTCACCGACCTCTTTTTTGACTCTTGTCGACACGCACGCGGTCACCACAACCGCCGTCGTTCCGACGATGCTGCACCGCCTCGTGGCGCTCGACGATACGTCGGCTCGGCGATTTAGCACCTCTTCGCTGCGGGCGATCTTTTCGTGCGGCGCGCCTCTTTCTGGCCCCCTCGCAGTAAACACGATGGATCGTTTCGGCGACATTTTGTTCAACGGCTACGGCGCCACTGAAACCGGGCTCGTAACACTTGCAACGCCGCGCGATCTTCGGGACGCTCCGGGGACGATCGGGCGGCCAGTGCCAGGCTCGAGCATTCGGCTATTGGACAACACCGGTAGCGAAGTTTTGACGGGTGAAGTCGGCGAGCTGTACGCGCAAAACGCGATGCTGGTCGAAGGGTATCACCGCGACGCAGAGGCGACGCAGTCGAGCATGCGCGACGGCTATTTCAGCGTCGGCGATCTTGCGCGCGTTGATGGCGGTGGGCGCTATTTTATCGAAGGCCGCGCTCGCGACATGGTGATTTCGGGCGGGGTGAATGTCTATCCTGCCGAAGTCGAGCGCGCGTACGAAGAGCACCCGGCCGTCGACGAGATCGCGGTCGTCGGTGTTCCCGATGATGAATGGGGTGAACGCGTGTGCGCATTTGTCGTGCTAAAGCGCGAAAAAACCGCAGATGCGGAAGCGCTCCGCGCATGGGGGCGCACACGACTCGCGATCGCCAAAGTGCCTCGCGACTTTTTGTTTGTCGACGAACTGCCAAGAAACCCGACCGGCAAAGTTCTAAAAACAGCTCTAAGGCGCGATCTACGACGCGATAGCTGATGGGTCGATGACGACCCACGCTACTCGCGACGGAGATTTAGCACATCGGGCGACACGATCGCCCTGCGTCGCACCTAATTGAGTCACGCGAGGCATCGCATCGGCATGTCTTGCTTAACAATTTTGGACTCGGCCCGTTCACATAGAAGCGACCCAACCGCTTGAACGCGGAGGGTGCGCAACCGGAGCCGAAGCCATGCGCAAAATAAATCAACGAAAGTGGGCCTGTCTGACGATTCTCACACTCGCCCTCGGTTGCCGTGGGAGCTCGTCCAAGACCGGGGATTGCGATCAGAAGCGGCCGTCTAACGGGGCGCGCATTACTTTAAGAACGTTAGACGACCTTGATGATTTGAAGAATTCCAGCACTCTCGATCAAGACATTGTGATCGACCTAGCTACGCCTGTCGACGTCACGTTCCCAAATCTGAAGACAGCCAAATCAATCAAGCTGACCGGCAAAGGGAAAACGGCTTCATTTCCAGCCCTTGAATCGGTCGATGTGCTCGCGATCCAACGATCAGAATACACCTACGTAAGCGCTCCCGCACTGACCGCTGCGAAAGGCCTCAGCGTGCAATTCAACCCGCATCTCGCGGAGCTAAGCGCATCGAAGCTCGCCCAGACGACCAAAGCTATTCCGGGCGATGTCATCATTTCGCACAATGCGCGCATCGGTAACCTTAAGGCACTTCTTCATAACATTGAATCTGTTGGGTGTACGTCACTTACCGGTGGAGAGTGTGATTCTCTTTGCTTTGAGAACGGAGACCTAAAGCTTACGGACAATCCGGTCGCTGACGTAGGCGATCAACTGGACTACGTGGGCAGTTTCAAAGAAGTCGCGGGCACTGTGGAGCTCGGATACGACGGCGTCGGCAGTACGGCAAACCCGGTTCTGGAAATCGATGAGCAACTCTCCGCGCCGGATGCTACGGAAATTACCATTCCTCCTGCTATACTGCCGGGCAGCTCGGCCAAACGGACGACATTTACGACCGTGGAGCTAGGTATTGTTGCGGCGGGCGGACTCAGCATTTCGGGATACCACGCCGTCGTATCGATAACGACTCCGAAGTTGGAGCGAGTCGGAGCTGTCACTCTGACTAACAACACTAGCCTGCAGGAATTTGATTTGGGGCTAGTCAGGGTAATCGCGGGGCCAGTCAGGCTCATGGCGCTCCCGATGTTGAAAAACATATCGTTCGACTCCGTTTCGATAATCGAGGGGAACCTAGTCGTTGCGGCGACTGGTGCCGAAGAGCTCGACCTCGGCCTCGTGACGGCGGTGGGACGATTGCTAGTGATTGACAACGCGCAGCTTCATCTCATCAACGGGGCGAATCTCGCTAAGGCGGCGAAGTCAGTCAGCATCATTAGCAACGCCAAGTTAGCCATTTTCAATACACCAGTACTGGTCGGCGACGGAATCGACGTTTTTGGGATGTTTGACAATCCTAGTCTCACAACCATTACTTGGCCGGAGGAGGCCAATGTCGGGCGGATAGTGTTCCGCAATAGCAACAAAAGCACGAGCCTGTGCGCGCCGGTTTGCGCGCGCGACGCCGCCCATCGAAACACCGACTGCGTCTGCCCACCTGCTGTGCTCGGATTGAAGTAATGGTCGGTCGCAAGGCATTGTTTGCCTTGATAATTGCGGTTGCTTCGGGCGCCCTCTTCGCAGCTCCTTGGCTGACGGCGCGGGCGATCGAAGTTGCCGCTTCGATGCGCGGCCTGAATGTTGAAATCGGTTCGCTCCAACTTGGCTGGCATCGACTCGCGGTCTCCCGTCTTCGCGTAGCGGCGATGTCGAAAGCGGGCTTCGAAGCGACAGCTTCGGACGCGCAGATCGACTTCAAATGGAGCGGCCGAATCGATCGCATCGATGCAAATGGCGTATCGATTTTATGGCGGCACGCGCACGACGAACCGCCAACTGTTGAAGCGCGTGATGCCAACGTGCATTTCGTGCAGGTCGAATCAAAAACGGGCCATGCGCAAACGTTTTCGTACGAAATCGTCGTTCCGAAAATCGTTGTTCAAAGCCGATTCGTAGCCGCTGAACCTGTTGCACTTCCGTTGTCGTTTTCGGGGCGCGCTACCGTGCCGACTGCGCGGCACGTCCACATCGAAAAAGGCGAACTCAAAACCGGGCAGACGTCGATCGAAATCAATGGCGATGTCTCGCGCGAACATTCAGATTGGGGAGTTCGAGCGAATGTGAACCTTCACGCGCCGAATTGCCAAGCACTCCTCGATTCAATCCCCTCGCCGCTCGTCCCGAATTTTTCAGGTGCATCAATTTTAGGCACGTTTGAGGTAAAAAGCGCGTTTCACTGGATTTCAAAACAAGACGACGAGACAAGATTTAAAACCAAGTCGTCGAGCACCGACACGTGCAGCTACTCGCACGTTCCATTTGCGCTGTCGGCCGAGCGACTGCGCGCTCCGTTTTCATATTCAATCTACCGAGCCGACGGCTCGAGGGCCGACCGCATCACAGGCCCCGGCGCAGCGAACTGGACGCCGCTTTCCGAAATCGCGACCGCCATAAAAGTATTCATACCCCAAGCGGAAGATGTCGAATTTTATGAGCATCAAGGGTTTTCGCTCAAGGCGCTCGAACGCGCCCTGGTCCTTGATCTCCAGGAGCATCGGATCGTAACCGGGGGGAGCTCCATCACGATGCAGCTTGCAAAAAACCTCTTTTTATCGCGCGATCGAACCATCGCGAACAAAGTGAAAGAGGTCGTTCTCGCGAGCTATCTTGAGTCGTCATTCTCGAAAAGCGAGCTGCTCGAGCTCTACCTGAACGTCGTTGAATTTGGCCCGAACACTTACGGCGTGGCCGACGCGGCACAATATTACTTCGCCAGGAGTCCGCGCGAGCTTACAGTCGAACAGTCGGCTTTTCTCGCATCGATCTTGCCGTGTCCGCTCAAGCGCGCTCGTCAGTGGACGACGCACAACATCGAACCGAATTGGTCACATGACATCCGTTGGCTGATCGCTAGCGCGGGGAAGCCGAGCGTTTCGGACGACGAGCTATTGGCTACGCTCACCCAATCGACGGGCGACAGCGCCTACCGCACGCGCACAATCGTGCCACGATCGGCCGACGAGCTTAGCACCGCGCTCCAGCCATCTGGCAGCGTCGGCGTCGTCCAATAAAATAGCCTTTCGGCATCCGAAGGGGCTAAATTTACGCAGCCGTGGCTCATCGTCCGGCCAAAAAGATCGTGCGCATACGCGCCGTGAAGGCCAACCCCCGCATCGAAAAACTGAACGAACGGCACACCGTCGACCGAGTAACGCGACGTCGCGTCGTTCATGCCAGACATATTTGAAATGAACAGTTTCACCCAGATCCTATTCACCCCTTTTGGAGTAGAGAAGTTGAGGCCCCGCTTGCGAGTTCCCGTCGACACAAGCGTCGCGAAAACAGGTCTCGCACCTTGGTACGCAACAAGCGTTTGCGACGACAAGTCGACATCGATCCAGCGTTCGTCAGTCCGCTCAACTTCGCTCGGTGGTGCGGCGATTGTTGGATGCGCCACATCGCTCACCAACATCCATTCGGCCGGCTTTTTATCGTCGGGCGATGTCTGAACGTACTCAACTGAGTCGACGATGCGCGTTTTGCCCCAGAACACTTTGTCGTGAATCGCTCGTAATTTCGCCGGGCTCGCACCACGGATCGGGTAAGAAAATACTTTGGCACGTTCGCGATTGACCCACCCGAAATCGAGCGCAAAGCCGACATCGGAATGAATTTCTTCGCCAGAAAAGAGCGAGGGCTGAACGCGCCGCAATTCGTTCATCGGCACCCAACGATCGGTCGACATGTGGCCCCACCGCTGATCGCCGACCGTTTGCACGGTGCTGATCGCCAACCCAAACCCGGGTGACAGCTGGCGGCCATCGCGCTTGAGCCGTCCGCTCTCAATGTCGGGGTAGTCGTAAACGCTGTCGGTATCGACGAAATAATAGCGAAACGGCAACTGGTCGCTCCGAAGGGCGCGGGGCTTGGCGAACGGCTCCTCGCGCGACACGTCGACAACCGAATCGCAAACCCATGCCGAGTCGCCGACGAGCAGCCAACTTCCGTCGCATCCGAGACCGCGTGCCGCTTCGATCAGCGGGAGGCGCGCCCCTTTTTCGGCCGTCCCTAAACGACGCGACATCCAGTCGGGGCGATCGAACAGCGTCGCATCGTCTCGCACAATCGCAGCCGAGCGAGCCCATGCGGGAATGCGCAAACGATCAGGACGCGGAAGGGCCGCATCGTTTTGAAGGATGCAGGCCGCGACGAGCAGTGAAATAAAACCCCACTTCATCGCTCCCCCGATTTCATGCGACTCTTGGGCGAGTTTATCAACAAATCGCGTCAGCGGGCAATTTTGCCTCCAACCAGCGCACTTGGCGAGCTACTTCAATCGGCCTGCGCGTCGACGCCGCGCTCGTCGTTCGATGTTGGCGGCATGGACGACGGTGCGCCGGTGCCAAGCGCGTGCTTGTGGTCGAGAAACTTTAGCGTCATCGCTCCTGCAGATCGCTCGAGGACGGCCCGCAGATCGCCCGGCATCGGCGCTTCAACGATGTGGCGCATGCCTGTGCCTGGATGTTCGAACTCGACGCGCACGAAGTGCAAAAATGGGCGATCTAGGCCGTTTTTTTCTTCGAAAAAGCGGTTCGTTGGCGGGTGGCCGTAGCGCGCATCGCCTAACACCGGATGGCCTATCGCTGCTAAGTGACGACGGACTTGATGCGTGCGCCCTTGTTCGGGGACGACACGAAGCACGCTGTGGCCGCTCGCGATCGCGAGGCGCCGATAGCGCGTTCGCGCTGAATAGAGCTTCCCGTCGTCGCGCAAATCGCGAACGATTGCCCCTTTCGTCGGTGTCACCCCGCGCGTCGCCGCGATGTAAATTCGGCGGGTTGTCGGCGACGTCATCACGTTGACCCACGTTTCGTACTGATCTGGGTTCTTCACGAACAGCACTAGCCCACTTGTTCCGATGTCGATTCGGTGCACCGGGATCGCATCTTCTGCATTCGCGAGGCGCCTTGTGCGACTCATCAGCGACTGCGCATAGCCATCTTGCGGTGTCGACGGTTCGTGCGGCCCTTTTTCGACGACAATGATCGCATCGTCTTCAAAAAGCACACGCGGAAGCGGAAGCGCGGCGCGGCGAAGGACCGCCACCGTCTCGACTTCATCGGTCAATGGGATCATGTCGAGCGGCGCCAGCGTCGTCGCTTCGTAACCGAGACGACTAAAGTGATCGAGATCGCGCGCGAGCGTGTCGGGGTCGCACGAGACATAGACGATCGTTGGTGGCGCAAGCCGTACGAGGCGCTCGCGAGCCTCTGGGCTCACTCCGCGACGCGGTGGATTGACGATCGCCGCATCGAACACATCACCGCGATCGGCAAGTTCGCCGAGCAATGTCGATACGTCGCCGCACTCCGCGGTCACTTGGAGCTGCTGATCCCGCGCCGCCGTCAACACTCCGGCAACCGCCGGCGCAAACGACTCAATCGTGTGCACTTCGGCGCCGAGACGCGCGAGCCCGAGCGCAATCGCCCCCGAACCGCCATAGAGATCGAGAACGCGGAGAGCCCCATCCATACGTGGAACATCAAGCGACGCTGCATCGGAGCGATTGTACGAACGTAGACCGAGCGCTTCCGCGACAAGCGCATGGACACGACCTGCTTGGCCGCGGTGCGTCTGCACGAACGAACCGTACGTCGCCAAGTGGAGCGAACTGCCGACGCGATCGAGCGCGTTTGGCACGCCGGCGAGAACCACCGTCTCGTTCCCCAGAATTTGCGGAAGGTCCCCTTCGTGCAAGTTCGCCGCGACGCCGATCACATCGGGCGCCAGTTGCATCAATCGTTCGGCCGCACGCCGCAACTTCGCTTCGTCGTGCGACGCGCTTCGCTGCACGACAAATGTCACGAGGACGCGCGGCGGTTTGGCATCATCAACGCGTATTTCGCGCAAATCGACCGCGCGAAGCTCGCCCCGCCCCGCTTCCGGTTCGAACGGCGCGAGCGGCCCGCCGTTTATTTCATCTTCACGAACCAGTTCACGAAGAATTGCCGCCACATTGGCGAGCACCGGTGCAAGGACTCGGCACTCGGGAATATCAAGGACGACATGACCGCCCCCCTTTGCAAAAAGGCCGATACGCCCACCCGATGCGACAATTAATTTCGCGCGACTCCGGTAGCCGACGATCGGCTCGGCGGCGATAACCGGTAAAACCGCCGCTTCATGAAGGTATAAGTAACGCGCTACGGCATGAACAACACGCGACTGCTTCGCCTCGAGCTGTTCGGCGTAGCTGCGGTCGATCATCGGACATCCGCCGCATGTTTCGGCGTGAATACAGTGCACCTGCTGCGAGTCGAGCTCGCGCGGTGAGTCGGTCGTGTGAGTCATTGGGACTGTCTTGCCTTGCTGTCTGGCGTTTGATCATCATAACATCGCTGCGTAACGCTCTGGTTGTGTCTTGCCGGGGTTGGACTTTCAACCTTTTGAGATGCGATTGTGACTTTTTATCGTCGCACTGCGCGTCGCATCAATTTGTATCAAATTGAGCTTAAGGATACGCCGTGAATTACCCTTCGACTGGCGTATAGAGACGGATGGGTAAACCGGTTCGTGTCCTGATGATCGCCTCCGAAGTCGGCTCGTTCGCGAGAACCGGCGGTCTAGGTGACATGGTTGAGGGGCTCGCGCGCGGGCTCGCTGCTGCTGCGGTCGAAGTCGTCGTTGTTACGCCGCTCTACGGTTTCGGGGTCACGTCAGTCCCCCCCGACACCAAACGGTGGCCCTTCCCGCTTCGCATCGATAGGGCACCAAAATGCCAACTCGAAGTTGTTGAAACAGGAGTCGCGGCGGGGAGCGGCTCGGTTCGTGTGATGCTCCTCGACATCCCCCACTTGTATGACCGCAAAGGGATTTACGGCGACGAGCATGGCCTGTTCGGCGACAACCAGATTCGGTTTGCTGCACTGTGCCGTGGAGCACTGGCGATTGGCGACCATTTGTGGAGCGAGAGCGACGGCGCGCGAACGATTGTGCATGCGCACGATTGGCATAGTGCGCTCGCGCCGCTCTACGCGCGATCACGCCCCTCCGGCGCGATGCGAGCGAGCAAGCAGCTGTTTTCGATTCATAATCTTGCATATCAGGGGCGATTCGATCTTCACGACGCTGCCGCACTCGGTCTGTCAGCAGAAGTCGCGAGCGGTCAGGTCGTGCACGATGGTCGCATCAACTTTATGAAGTCGGCGATTGTAGCCGCCGACCGCGTGTCCACAGTAAGCGCAACTTACGCGCGCGAAATTCTCGAAACGGCGAACGGCTGCGGTCTCGAACATGCCATTGCATCGCGCGGCGACAGCGTCGCGGGCATCGAGAACGGCATTGACCTTGACCTCTACGACCCGAGTCACGACAGCGCGCTCGCAGTGAACTACAACGCATCGAACGCGCTGCCACAACGCGCTTTGTGCAAACGCGCGCTCGCCGCTGAAGTTGGTCTCGACACGCAAGACGACGGGCCACTCTTTGCGACCGTCTCGCGTTTGACATGGCAAAAAGGGATCGATTCGGTGATCGACATCGCCCCGCAAATTGTTGCAACTGGCGGACGCATTTTGTTCGTTGGCGGCGGCGACGCATCGCTGAGCGAGGCCATTCTTCGGCTTGTCGAACAGTACCCGGGGCGCGTCGTCGGCAGCACCGAATTTGATGACGCGCTCGCGCGACGAGCCTATGCCGGCGCCGATTTCGTGTTGATGCCGTCGCGCTACGAGCCGTGCGGGCTCACGCAACAGTACGCGATGCGCTACGGCGCGGTCCCGATTGTCACGCCTGTGGGCGGACTGCTCGACACCGTCATGCCCTACGATCCAGGAAGCGCGAGCGGGACCGGTATTGTTGCCGCGTCGCACGCTCCTCACCATCTTATCGACGCATGCCGCATCGCATTCGATCTCTATCGCGACCGCACCGCAATGGCCGGCATCATCGCGCGAGCCATGGCGCGAGATAACTCATGGGCCCGTTCAACCCAAGAGTATCTCGCGCTCTACGAGCAAATGCTAAGCGCCTAAGGCGCTAGGCGGTTGAGCATCCTGGGGAACGGTATTGTCTCTCGCACGTGCGGTAGGCCGCAAATCCATGCGACGCATCGCTCGATCCCCATCCCGAACCCGGCGTGTGGGAATGTCCCGTACCGACGAAGATCGAGGTACCACTCGAAGGCGTCGCGCGGCAATTTGTGCTCGGCAATAGCCTCTTCGAGCCGCGACAGCGACTGCTCGCGCTCGCCTCCTCCAATAATTTCGCCGTAACCCTCGGGCGCGAGGACATCCATATTCAGCGCTAGCCCTACGTTCGTTGGATCTTGCGCGAAATAGAACGCTTTTAAATCGCTTGGGTAGCGATGCACGATGACCGGCCCGTCAAACCCTTTTGAGATCACCGTCTCTTCGTCGCCCCCGAAGTCGTCGCCGATTTTGGCTTCGGGGTGGCCGTTGGCTTGCAAAATCGCGATCGCTTCGTGATACGTGATCCGTGCAAACGGCGCTTTTACTCGCTCGAGGAACGTGATATCGCGCTCCAAAACTTTTAACTCTTCTTGCCGTGTTTCGAGCACACGCCGCACGACGAACGTTAAAAAGTTCTCTGCGAGCCGCATGTCGCCTTCGAGATCCATAAACGCGACTTCGGGCTCGACCATCCAAAATTCGGCCAAATGACGGCGCGTTTTTGACTTTTCGGCGCGGAATGTCGGCCCGAAACAGTAAACCGACCCGAATGCTGCAGCGGCCGCCTCCATATAGAGCTGCCCCGACTGCGTTAGAAACGCTTGGTCGCCGTGGTAGTCCGTTTCGAAAAGGGTTGATGTCCCCTCGCAGGCGTTCGGCGTAAAAATTGGTGCGTCCACCAGCGTAAAGTCGTGCGAATCGAAAAAGTCGCGTACCGCTTTGATGATCGTGTGACGCACGCGAATCACTGCGTGCTGACGCTTCGATCGCAGCCACAAATGGCGATGATCCATCAAAAAATCGGTGCCGTGCTCTTTTGGCGAAATCGGATATTCGCGCGAGACGGGGCCGATGGCGTGAAGCGAGGCGACCTGTACTTCGTACGTCCCCTTCAATTTGCCGTGCTCTTTTACGACCCCTTCAATCTCTAGGCTCGTCTCTTGGCTGATGCGATCGGCCTCTGCAAAAAGCTCGGGCGATACGTCGCCTTTGAAGACGACACACTGGCAAATGCCGGTGCCGTCACGCACCTCCAAAAAATGGAGTTTGCCGCTTGATCGTTTGTTGTAAAGCCAGCCCCGAAGTGTGACGCGTTCGCCCACGTGGCTAGCGAGCTGTGCAATAGTGGTCATCGCCGACGAATTAGCACGCCAAGCGCGCCGAGTCGCCAAGTCAAGCCACTTTGATCGATATTGGCGCCGCACGGCGCGTTGCAAGCTACAATGGCCGGCAATGCAGACGTCTATTTTAGACTGCGGGCCGACTTCGTTTTTGCTCACTGTGCTCGGAATTGCCGGGTTTGTGGCGGCAATTTTCGCGTTAGTGATGATGAGCATGCGGTCGAATTTGGCGACTCTTATCGCCGGCGCGGCCATCGTGATCGGCGCGGCGTCGCTCACGCTCGGAGCGATTTCGTCGAACAGCGCGTCGGGCGGCCTCCTCGCTCTGGCGATGGACGCGAAAGGGCAAGACCGCGAGCAGCTTATCGCGCACGCAGGAGATGCCGCGAAATTGTGCCTAGGAATGGGGCTAAAAGGGGGCCTACTGCCAATTACCGCAGGCATCATCGCGATGGTCGTCACGCTCGTACGAAAAAAGAGGCCGTCCCGAATTTGAGCGGCTACCGTTAGCCCATGACGGACCTGGCGACTGAACTGTCACGAACGTTCCCCAAGATGGTCGCGAGCGGCGTCGATGCCGATCGCATCGCTTATTCGCGCGACCTTTGGCCTCGCCATCATTTTGCCGTCCGATCGGGAATCATCGCGGCGAATCGCCCCGCGGCGATCATCTGGCCCGAATCGACCGAAGATGTCGCCGCGCTCGTCAGATGGGCGCGCGGGCGATCGATTCCAATCGTCCCGTTTGGCGCAGGCAGCGGCGTTTGCGGCGGAATCCTTCCGCGCGAAGATGTGCTGATTGTCGACATGAAGCGGATGACAAGGTGGCGCGATTTTGATCCTTCAGCGCCGTCGCTCGATGTCGAAGCGGGGCATATGGGCGTCCCTCTCGAAACATCCCTCGAACGGCGCGGTTTCACCGTGGGGCATTTTCCGTCGTCGATATTGTGCAGCACCGTCGGCGGCTGGCTCGCGGGCCGAAGCGCCGGCCAGTGTTCAGGCTATTACGGGAAGATCGAAGACATCGTCGCCGAACTCGAATGCGTGACCGGGCGCGGCGAGATTGTGACGCTAAAAGCACGGACCAATGGCCCCAATTTGGTCCCATTGGTCATCGGCAGCGAAGGGACACTCGCCGTCATTTCAAGCGCGCGCCTCCGGCTTCATCCGGCGCCGATCGCGCGCGGTTTTGCGTCATGGTCGTTTCGCACGACCGAAGAGGCGTGGAATGCGATGCGCGAAGCCTTTCAAGCGGGATTTCGGCCGGCGGTGATGCGGCTCTATGATCCGTTCGACGCGATGCTCGCTCGGAAAGGGGGCGTCCGCGGACACGCGAAGCACGACCCGGCGATTCAGAGCGTGGACGAAGGGCCGAAAGCGCCCGGATTTGGGGCAACCGTGCTCAAACAGCTGCTCCGCTATCCACAAGCGCTCAACTCACTCATCGAATCGCAAGCGGCAGAAGCGATGCTCGGCGGCGCGCTCGTCGTCACGATTTTTGAAGGGAGCGACGACGAAGCGCGCGGGAATACCGAGGCGTGCAAAGCGCTGATGACACGCCTAGGAGGGCGAGACTCGGGCGAAGCGCCGGCACGTCGATGGCTCACGCACCGCTACTCCGTCAGCTACCGCATGTCGCCGGTCATGCGCACCGGCGCGTTTGTCGACACAATGGAAGTCGCCGCGCCGTGGTCGAAGCTCGGCGCGCTTTACGATGGGATTCGCCGCGCACTCGGCAAGCACGTTTTCGTCATGGCGCATTTTAGCCACGCTTACCCCGACGGCTGCTGCATCTACTTTTCGTTCGCTGGGAGCGCCGCCCGCGATGCGCATGGGGAGAGCTGGGACGCGGCGTGCGAACGAACGTACGATCGCGCGTGGCGCGCCGCACTCGCAGCCGCGGTCGAAGCTGGCGGGACGATCGCGCATCATCACGGCGTCGGTCGATCCAAAGCGCCACAAATGCGGGCCGAACTCGGCGGGGGGATTGAAGCGGTGCGCGCGCTCAAAAAAGCGTTCGACCCCGACGGCATCCTCAATCCGGGTGCGCTAATTCCGCCGCTTGATCCGGAGCCATATCGGCCGATCGCGGGGCGCGCGCGCGCCGGAGCGAGCTTATGATAACGCTCGACAAAGAAAGTCTGCTCATCGAAGCCGACGGGAGCGAAACAATCGCGGCGATCGAAGCGAGCGCCAATCGCGATCAGCTGACGCTCGATGTCGAAGGGGCCGCATCGATGACCGCCGTAACGCTTGAATCGTGGGTCGCAAGCGGGATGCCGGGCGTGCGTCCGCATTGGCGAGATCCGGCCGATCACGCGGTTGCAGGATTCGAAGCGTCGCGCGTCAACATGCCGCCGATCGTGATTCGGCCAAGCCCGCGGCGCTCGGTAGGACCCGATCTGTTCGCGCTGCTAGCAGGATGCGAAAAGCGCTTTTTTTCGCTAAAAAGCGCCTGGTTGCGAGTTCATCACGTGGGCGTCAAAAGGCCCGAAGCGCCGGCATTTCGGTATGACGAGCGAACGCCGCCGAGTGAGGCGGAGGAGTCGCTGCTCGACGCGATAGCGCACGCGCTTCAGGAGACGCGATGATCGACTAGGAGCTCGACCTCGATCATCGAGGTCGGAGGTCGCCTTCGATCATCGCCTTCGATCATCGCCTTCGATCGTTCACCGATCCGCTGGGTCCCATGGGCGCTCGTGCAGCAGGTGCGTGCGCCCAGAAAGGTCTACGTATCGGTCGCGCATCAAATCTTGCTTGTTCGACTCTGCGCCATTGAAATACGCGACTAGACCGAAAAACGCGTCCCTGTACTCGTCGACAAGGCGGCGATTCACTGCGACTCCATGAGCCGCCGTCGGCGCGTTCAAAATTGCGTCGTACGTCGACGCTTCTGAGAGACCAAGAGCCGTGATCAACTTGCCGGCGAGAATATTCAACCGCACCTTTTGTGCTATTTTTTCCGAAGAGAAATCGTAGGATGCGTTGGTCGTCCCCGCGGCAATGGCGTAAACTTTTTCCGCCGCGATCTCGTCCGCGGTAAGCGCCTCGCCTCGCTGTCGCTTGGCCTTCCTCGCGCGCTGCTCATCGTCGCGGAGCCCTTTTTCCCGGGCCGCTTCGGCCGCTCGCGCCCCACGCAAGCGCTTCTCTTCCTCTTGGGCACGAGCGTGCGCTGCGTTCGCCACTTCCTGTTCCGCCTTGAGCGCATCCAACTTGCGTTGGTGCTCTTCGCGTCGCGCTTCTTCCGCCCTCTTACGATCCGCCTCCTCTTGCTCGCGCTCGAGACGACTCCGTTCGTCTTTCGCCTTCGCTAGGCGCTCTCGCTCGTCGATTTCGAATTGGCAACGCGCGGCCTCGGCTCGACGGTTCGCGTCCAATTCTTCTAGGCGCCGATTCTGTCGCTCGACCTCGGCTTTTTGGTCGGCCTCAAGTTTGTCACGCTCGGCTGCGAGCTTGTCGAGTAGCGCCTGCCTCTTCAAACGCTCCGACTCATTGTCGGTTTCCCCTTCGGGGGGCGGCTCAACCGGCTCGGCATTGGACCCGCACCCGGCGAGCGACGAAAGCGCGACGGCGACTGCAATTCCGACCGATTTCTTCGCGAATTTGGATCGGACCGATTTTTTCAAGGTTCGGGACGATTTCTTCGCCAATTTCGCCTTTTTTTCGGTTTTCATGAGCCTCCGCGGATTGGCCGATTTTCGGTCATTTTTTGGGGTGAATCGCAGGTTATCTTTTGAACCATGACATGCGATTTGACCGGCCGCCAATCGATGAGCCATGCGCCTCTTGCGTTCCACCGATAAGACGGGTACGCTAGCGCCCGCCGGCATGGCTGCGCTGAACCTGCGTAATAACGCACAGATTTCTCAACCTCGCCCGGGCGAAATGCCTACAAAGACGATTTCAAAAAAAGCAACTTCTGTCGCTCCTCCTTCGTCAAGCGCAACGTCGACTGCTCCTCGCTCCGAGCCGCCGAAGCGGATGTCGACGGAAGAGCGAACGACGTACCTCGAAGGTCGGCTCGTCGCAGCGCCTGTTGCGATCCAGCAGCAATACCGAGAGAACCTCGATATTTCATGGATCGCGCACGACAGCGCGCTCGAAGGGTCGGTCTATTCGCTCCACGAATTACAGACAGCGCTCGACCCACAAGCGTCGTTCGTTGGTGATTCAACACTTCAGCCGATTTGCGAAGAGATTCGTCGCCACCGCGATGCGCTCAATTTTATCCGCGAATACGCAGTTCGCCGCAAACAGCCGATCAACCTGAACGTGTTCAAAAAGATCTACCTGGTGCTCCACCCGAGCGAAGGGGATGAAACCACGCTCGAGTTTCGCCGCGATATCCCGCAGCACCGGCTCTACTTTCATGAGTATGCGCCGCCCGATAAAATTGAGGCCAAAGCAGCCGCAGTTATCGAGTGGATGAACGACCCGGAGACAATTCGCACCCGCAACGGCATTCGTATCGCGGCGCGGGCACACTACGACTTATTGCGGATTTTTCCGTTTCCAGTCGACAGCGGCAAAGCTGCGCGTCTCTTCATGAATTTGATATTGCTGCGGAGCGGTTACCCACCGGCGATCATTCATGCGGCAGAGCGGCAGCGCTATTACGAAGCGCTAAAAGGCTCGAGCGCGAATATGACGTTGATCGTTCAAGAGGCAATTGAAAACAGCCTCGCGTCGATCGAAAAGTTGCTTAACTCATACGACAGTACCGCTCGCTATCCCGGCAGATAGTTTATATGCTTCGAGCGGCTAAGTCCTAGCGTTCGAAGCATCGAGACACTTTCCGGGGGGAAATTTTGAATCGAGTTCACAGGTGAGCGACAACGTCGGTTCGCTCCGTCCGTGCGTGACGCTCACCGAAATTCTGGTCGCCGTCCGTGCGAAGCGAGTCGACATCGCTCCAGCGCTTGCCGGCTATTTCGTTCTCGAGATCGCCGCTGCCGCGACTGCGAGCGGTAATCCCGCATGGGACGCGATTTATCTTCTCGATGACGGCACGGTCTCGCTGTCGTCGCTCGCGCGAGCGGGGGCGCCGACAGCCGCGCCGCTCCGCCGAATTCTCGCCGACTTGATCGCATCGACATCGGTTCGGTCGCCATCGATGGACGCGATCGCCGAGCGATCGAGCAACGACCTGTTCGGTCTCGTCGACGAACTCGCGGCCGCCCTGATGCCGATGAACCGCGCGGCGGGGCGTCGAGTGCTAGGTCGGCTTGTGCGCCGATTGAAAAGCGGCGAGACGACACCGATAGAAGTCGATATCGATATGTCGGAGCTCGTTGCGCTTGCGCCGATTGACGTTGAGTGCGCGCTGGAGCCGATCGCCCCAGCACCTCCTTCAAGACCGAGAAAAAGGTCAGCCGCTGCAATCACGATTGGGCGCATTGTTCTGGTGCTGACGGCGAGTGTGGCGGTCGGCGCTTATTTGGGGATGACTTGGGGGGGGCGGCAATCGGGGGCTGCACTTGCGCCCTCGCCCCCGTCGCCATAACGTCATCGGATGCTATTTACCGACTCGCTCCGCGATATGGTCAATGCCACTGAAGGCGCCATCGCCGGCCTCATGATGGACTCCGCCGGAGTCGCACTCGCATCGTACGTCAGCTCTGAAGCGGTTGCCTCCCCTGGCGAGCCTGCTGTCGATATCGATGCGGTCGGGGTCGAGTTCGGCGTTTTGCTCAGCGCCATTCGTAGGGCCGTCGCATCGCTCGAAGCAGGCGAAACGCGCGAAGTCACGATCGGGACAGACAAAATGGTCACGATCATCCGCCCGCTCGGCAATTCGTACTTCGTGGCGATGTCACTTCGCCCCGATGGCAACATCGGCAAAGGGCGCTTTTTGATGCGAACCGCCGACCCCCAGCTTCGTCTAGAGCTGCAGTAATCTCACGAGGCGCACCATGCCGGACGACTCCAAAATATTGTGTATTTCAGGCCCCAATTTGCAACTTTTGGGCAAGCGCGAACCGGCCATTTACGGCAGCGAGACACTCGCATCAATTCACCGGCGCATGGTCGATCGCGCCGGGCAGCTCGGCGCGCGAATCGAAGCGCGCCAGAGCAACCACGAAGGCGAAATCGTCACATGGATCTGCGATGCACTCGGCGAATTTGATGGCCTTGTTCTAAATCCGGGCGCCTATTCGCACACGTCTTACGCGATTCACGACGCGATAAAGGCCGTCGGTCTTCCTTGCGTCGAAGTCCATTTGTCGCACATCGATGGGCGCGAAAAGTTTCGTCGCCAGTCGCACGTCGCGCCGGCTTGTGTCGGTCGCGTCTCCGGTTTTGGCGCCGAGAGTTATATGCTCGGCCTCGACGGAATCGTCGGGTATTTGCGCGCGCACGAACCCCGGGGGTAATGTCGGCAGAATGAAAGTCGATACCAAGCAGATCAAACAGCTGATCGAGCTGCTCGAAGCGCACGAAATCACTGAATTTGAACATGAAACCGAGGAAGTCCGAGTCAGAATCGTCCGCGGCCATCGCGCCGTGCACGCCCCTGCCCCGGCGCATACCGCAATCGCGCCGGTCGCGCGTCCGCAAGCCAGCGAAGCGCCTCCCCCCTCCGAAACGCATCCCAACAGCGCCGAAGTGACGAGCCCGTTCGTCGGCACGTTTTATCGCGCGCCAAGCCCTGATGCGCCGGTGTTCGTGCAAGTTGGTTCCGTCGTTCGCGCAGGCCAAACGCTCTGCATCATCGAAGCGATGAAGTTGATGAACGAGATCGAAGCCGACGTGTCAGGGACGGTCACTGAGATTCTCTGCGACAACGGCAAGTCGGTCGAGTTCGGTCAAAAACTGTTTCGCATTCGAAAGGCATGACCGAAGTCTGCCCGTAAACGTGCCCGGTTGTTAAAAATGTTTAAAAAAATTCTAATCGCCAACCGAGGCGAAATTGCCCTTCGTATTCTCCGCGCGTGCCGCGAGCTTGGCATCAAGACGGTCGCTGTCTACTCCGAAGCCGATGCGCGCGCGCTGCACGTTCGCTTCGCCGATGAGTCGGTCTGCATCGGCCCAGCAAACGCGACGAAAAGCTATCTCAACATCCCGGCTATCATCAGCGCGGCTGAAATTACTGCCGCCGATGCGATTCATCCGGGGTACGGGTTTCTTTCTGAAAACGCCGATTTTGCGGCACTCTGCGCGCGTTGCAAAGTTACGTTTATCGGCCCATCTCCCGAAGCGATGCGCGCATGGGGCGATAAAGTAACTGCCCGCGCAAATGCCGAGCGGTTCGGCCTACCGCTGCTCCCCGGCAGCGGCGTTCTCGAAGATGCCGATGCGGCGATCGAAGCGGCAAAAAAAGTCGGCTACCCGGTGATTCTAAAAGCATCGGCTGGCGGCGGTGGGCGCGGGATGCGGATCGTGCGGCGCCCCGAAGAGATGGCAACGGCATTCGCAAGCGCGTCGCACGAAGCTGAAATCGGCTTTAAAAACCGAGCGGTATACCTCGAGCGCTTCGTCGAAAAGCCCAAGCATATCGAGTTTCAAGTGCTCGCCGACAAGCATGGGGGGATTTGGACGCTCGGCGAACGCGAGTGTTCGCTGCAGCGGCGTCACCAGAAAGTCATGGAAGAGGCGCCGAGCCCGACGATGACATCGCAAAAGCGCCAAGCGATGGCCGAAGTGATCCGCAAAGCGATTCGCGAAACAAAATACGAGTCGCTGGGAACACTCGAGTTCATCATGGACGAATCGGGCGAGCTCTTTTTTCTCGAGATGAATACGCGCGTTCAAGTCGAACACCCGGTGACCGAGATGGTGACTGGGCTCGACCTCGTTGCGCTTCAAATCAGGGCGGCGGCCGGCGAAAAGCTCGATCTCCCCGATACGAGGCCGTGGAGCTTTCGCGGGCATGCGATCGAATGCCGCATCAATGCCGAAGACCCAGTCACGTTCGCGCCGTGGCCTGGGCTCATTTCGGAATACTTTTCGCCTGGCGGCACCGGCGTGCGCATCGACTCCGGGGTCTACGGCGGCTGGCGCGTTCCCGCCGACTACGACTCACTTCTCGCCAAAGTGATCGTTCACGCGGCAACGCGCGATGAAGCGATTGTCCGAATGAGGCGAGCACTCGACGAGCTGATCGTGGGGGGGATTCGGACGAATCTTGAGCTTCACAAGCGACTCTTGGCGCATCCCGAGGTGATTGCGGGGACGATGACTACGCGGACGATCGAGCAAATGCTCGCCGACGCGGCCAAATAGAGCTCGCCAATCGCGCGTCACAGGGCTAGGCCGAAGCGCGACGCAGCGCGCGTTCGCTTCAATTTGCCTTATTTTGTCACGTTGCGGGAAAGTGGGAGCATGTCAAAGTATCGCTCCACTTTATTTGCTGCGGGCGCCTAGGCGACTCAGCGGACTCGTTCTCGCCAGGAGCACCTAATGAACCGACCCTACGCATTCTCTTCGATCACTATCGGTAATTTCCGACCGATCTTGTGGGTCGCTCTTGCATCACTTGCTGCCTGCGGCGCACCGTTAGACGACGAAGGGCCAGTGGATGCGATTACGCAAGCGATGCCGCCAAAGAAGGACGATAGCCTAGATGGAGGTGACGGGAACGACCGAGGGAGGCCAAGCGCGGCTCGCACTCCTGGTCGGGTAAAGAAGTTTAGGTTTATCGAATTTGACCCGCATAAAAAAAAGGGCGGTACCCCGAAAGATCGACCTTCTTCGCACGACGCACGTTTACCACGCGCACGGAGCAAAGATCCTCGCTCAACTTCGCTTCGAACTTCGCGAGGCCCCTTTAGCCCCTACGAAAGTCACACGCCACCGCGTGTACCAACCACACCCGTCATGATGGGCCAAGAGCCACTCGGGTTGAGGCAAGACGCATATATGCACGAGTTGGCACTAGCGATTGCCGACCTTCGCGCAGTGCACGCAGAAGTGTTGGCGACAAAAGCGGCGGTCGATCGCCTGCTGGACCATGCACCACAGGCGACGGCGCTCGAGAACATCGCGTTCATGCTTGAAGGACGAGCCGCGAAACTCGAGCGCGACCAGGAGCGCGCGACGGTATTTGGAACGCCGGCGACGCTCTCGGACGCCATTGCGACGCTCCAGCGGAGTCTAGGTGAACTCTCGGCTCAAATTGCCGCCCTGCAACCCAGTGCGGCGGCGGCGCTAGACTTCGATCGCCTTCAGGCTCAGATGGCGGAACGACAATCCGCCCAAATGCAAATCGCCTCACTGATGGCCCAGCACACTTTTCAGTCGAGCACGATGGCAGATCAGCAGACGATCCTGGCGGGACTCGCTACGATGGAAGAGATTCGAACGGCGCGACAAGTCGCGACAGATCAACGCAATACGCTTCGATGGTGCACCTGGTACGAAAACCAAATTCGAACCGGGGCCGCGCTCGCTAACCCGACAAGCTGCTTCGCGGCCACAGTCGGCCTTGGGTTAATGCCGCTGCCTCCGCAAGCACTTTGGGATGCTCCGGCCACGATGTCTGGCACGCTGCGTGATGCGAGCGGCCACGCTCCGGGCACCACCGCTACAAACACTGACGGATTCAACCCCGCGCAACCGTTTGACGAGCTTGATCTAGGAGACTTTACCTTCGACCTAAGCGCGATTCAAAATTTCGCTTCTGGCGACGGTACGGCCCCCTTCGATTTGGAGGCGTTCCTCGCGCAGTCTCCTATTGACTTTGCCGGATCGCTAGGCGTTCCGCATACAGGGGGCACACCCGATTCTCAATTCGCAGGCGGTGAATCCGCAACTGAATCGCCCTACGCGCAGCCGCCCCATTCGCCCCAGTGGGAAGAAACGGTAGAAGACGAGTAGCTCGGGACAAAAACGGCGTCTATCGCGGTAAGAGATACAAAAAAACGCAATTCGCTAGAGCGCGTCGACCGCGCCGGTTACACAGCTAACCTGAAAAGGAGCGCGGGCTTGTTTGGGGCCCGCTGTGTGACCGATGAACAAGCTTGTAGCGACCCCCCGTGACGCCTGCGCCGACATCCACGACGGCGCGACGCTATTGGCCGGCGGGTTCGGCCTGTGCGGCATCCCAGAAAACTGCATCCGCGCCCTCGCCGAGCTCGGCCCCAAAAATCTCACCGTCGTATCTAACAATTGCGGCGTCGACGACTTTGGCCTTGGGATTTTGCTTCGCAATCGCCAGCTCGCGAAAATGATTTCAAGCTACGTCGGCGAAAACAAAGAGTTCGAGCGGCAATATTTGTCAGGCGAGCTCGAAGTAGAGCTCGTCCCTCAAGGGACGCTCGCCGAACGAATTCGCGCCGGAGGGGCCGGAATTCCAGCGTTTTATACGCCAACCGGTGCGGGTACGGTTGTGAGCGATGGCGGCCTGCCGCTCAAATATGCAGCCGATGGCAAAGTCGCCAAAGCGTCACTCAAAAAAGAGACACGCGAATTTAACGGGCGGCTCTATGTGCTCGAGCCTGCAATTACAGGCGATTTCGCAATCGTCAAAGCGTGGAAGGGCGACCGCCTCGGCAACCTTGTCTACCGCCACACCGCGATGAACTTTAACCCGATGATGGCAACGGCGGCAAAAACAACAATCGCTGAAGTCGAAGAGCTTGTCGAAGTCGGAGCGCTCAACCCCGCAGAAATTCACACGCCGGGGATTTACGTTCACCGGATATTCCAAGGCGCTTCGTACGAAAAACGGATTGAACGCCGCACCGTCCGGCAATAATTCACACGCGAACACGCATCGGAGCGAAACAAGAAATGACACCGCTACCATCACTGTCACGCGAGCAAATCGCTCAGCGGGCCGCGCAAGAGCTGCGTAACGGCTACTACGTGAACTTAGGGATAGGGATGCCGACACTCGTGGCAAACTTCATCCCCCCAGGCATCAACGTCGTGCTTCAGAGCGAAAACGGCCTGCTCGGGATAGGCCCCTACCCGCGCGCCGGCGAAGAAGATGCCGATCTGATCAACGCCGGAAAGGAGACGGTCTCGATGCTTCCCGGCTCGGCAACATTTTCAAGCGCAGAAAGCTTTGAGATGATTCGCGGCGGGCATATCGATTTGGCAATTTTAGGCGCGATGCAAGTGTCGGAGCACGGCGACTTGGCCAATTGGATGATCCCAGGCAAAATGGTCAAAGGGATGGGCGGGGCGATGGACCTTGTGGCAAGCGCGCGAAGAGTCGTCGTGATCATGGATCACGCAGCAAAAGACGGGGCGCCCAAAATTTTGCGCGAGTGCAACCTGCCGCTCACAGGGAGGCGCGTCGTGAACCGCATCATCACCGATTTGGCCGTGATCGACGTAACAAGCAAAGGGCTTATCCTGCGCGAAACGGCCCCCGGAGTGAGCGCCCGAGAGATTCAGGCGCGAACCGAGCCGACACTCAAAGTGTCGAGCGACCTCACAACGATGAGCTTCTGACATGTCATCGCAATGGGCCTCGCCAAAAGTTACCGCCGACGCGAGCAAAAAAAAGAGCGTCGGCAAAGGGGTATTTCGCAAGTGCGACAAGTGCGGCGCGACGATGCCGGCCGAAGTCTTTGAAGCAAATTTCGAAGTGTGCCCCGAGTGCGATCAGCATCACAAGCTAAGCGCCAAAAGGTGGCGCGAGCTGCTGCTCGACGAGGGGAAGCTTGAGCGCTGGGACGAAGCGCTCGTGCCGTGCGATCCGCTCGAATTTACCGACGGAAAGAGGTACACCGACCGCGTCGCAGCAGCGCAAAAGGCGACCGGCGCGAGCGAAGCGATTGAAACAGGTTGCGGAGCGATCAACGGCGAACCGGTCGCATACGGGGCGTTTTTGTTCGCGTTTATGGGCGGATCGATGGGGTCGGTCGTCGGTGAAAAAATCGCGCGCCTGTTCGAGCGCGCAACCGAAAAGCGATTGCCGGTTGTTCTTCTTCAATCGTCGGGGGGCGCTCGCATGCAGGAGGGGATTTTGAGCCTCATGCAAATGGCAAAAACGGTCGCCGCACTCGAGAAGTTGAGAGCCGCGGGCATCCCTTTTTTTAGCATCATGCTCCACCCGACAACCGGCGGGGTCGCTGCCAGTATCGCGTTTCTCGGTGATATTAATATCGCGGAGCCGGGCGCCCTTATCGGATTTGCCGGGCCACGCGTGATTGAAACAACGCTTCGACAGAAGCTGCCAGAGGGGTTTCAGCGAAGCGAATTTCTGATGACGCACGGAATGGTCGACCAAATCGTCTCTCGACTTGAGCTTCGCGAACGGCTGACAGTTCTGCTTCGCCATCTGTCTCGACGTTAACGTTGGCAGCAATGAATGATGTCCTGAAGCAGCTTTATGCGCGCGCGCCAGCAGGGATGAAGCTGGGGCTCGATGTAATGCGCAACGCGTGCGCCCAGTTTGGGCACCCCGAGCGTTCGTTTGAAGTGGCGCATATCGCAGGAACGAACGGCAAAGGGTCGGTCGCCGCGATGCTCGAGTCGATGGCGAGGCACGCCGGAAGGCGAACGGGGCTCTACACATCGCCGCATTTGAGCCGATTTGCGGAGCGCATTCGGATCGACGGCGAGCCTATCGGCGACGAACTGCTGATACCGATTCTGGGCGACGTGATCGCAAAATGCCCCGATCTTACTTTTTTTGAAATCGCCACGCTGTGCGCTTTTTTGGCCTTTCGTGAGGCAAAAGTTGACCTCGCCGTGATCGAAGTCGGCCTCGGCGGTCGCCTCGACGCAACCAACGTGATCCCCTCTCCGCGCGTGACCGCCGTAACGCACATCGCGCTCGACCACGAATCGCGACTCGGACGCGACGTTGCGTCGATCGCACGAGAAAAGGCCGCGATCGCGAAGCCGCGGGTCGATCTTATTGTAGGCGCCGTCGATGCACACGTCGCCGCAGCAATTGCCGCAGAGGCGCACGCGCGCGGGGGGATGATGTCGTTTGCCGAACACGATGTCGACGCGCTCGCAATTGCGCAATCGGTGACTCTCCCGCTCGCCGGTCAGCATCAAGTGCGCAATGCCACAGTCGCCGCGGCGCTGGGGCGACGACTTGGTATTGGAGCAGAGTCGATTCGGGCGGGGCTCGAATCGGTTCGCTGGCCCGGGCGTATCGAAACAGTATCGACGCCCGAGGGGGATATTCTGCTCGACGCGGCCCACAATCCCGACGGCGCCGAGGCGCTGGCTACTTATTTGCGCTCGGGGGCATTGCGCTGGAGCTCACGCGCGCTCGTTTTCGGGACGTTCGACGACAAAGATTGGCACGCGATGATCTCTTCGCTCGCGCCGCTTTTTTCGCACCGTTTTTATGTATCGCCGCTCGGTCGGGCCGCCACCCACCCAGAAGCGATCGCGAGCGCCTTTCCAGGAAACACGCCACCGACAACGGCAGAGGCGATCGCAAGCGCACGCAAAGCGGCCGGGCCGCACGGAGTCGTGGTAGTCACTGGCTCGATTAGCCTCGTTGGTGAAGTGCGCGGGCGGTTATTGGGCCTAAAAAACGACCCATCCGTGGCGTTGTAATAAGCAATTTAAACTATAGAAATCACGGTTTTGCTGCTAAATTCGGGCGCAGCCCGGGAGTTTACAAAAGTAATGCCATCATTTGATACCGTCTCCAAAGTCCAAACAAACGAAGTCGATAACGCTCTTCAGCAGGCGCAAAAGGAGATCGCCCAGCGTTTTGATTTCAAAGACACCGGCACCGAACTCGAGCAAACCAAAGAGGGTATTTCGATAAAGTCGGTGAGCGAAGAGCGCGCAAAGGCGGCTATTCAGGTCCTGCACGAAAAGCTAATTAAACGCAAAGTCAGCCTAAAGTACCTCGATCAGCAGAAAACCGAGCCGACCAGCAAAGGCGGAGCGCGTATTCTCATCAAGATCAAAGAGGGGATCGAAGGCGAAAAAGCGAAAGAGATTGTCCGTCTTATCAAAGACAGCAAACTAAAAGTGCAGGCGTCGATTCACGAAGCCCAAGTGCGAATCACCGGAAAAAACCGTGACGACTTGCAAGGGGCAATCGCCCTCATGCGCGAGAAGGATCTCGGCATTGAGCTGCAGTTCATCAATTTTCGCGATTGAGAGCACGTGAAACGACTCACCCTCGACCCACCCTCATTAGGGCCGCAGTCGGTCTCACGCCGACATCTTTTTGGTACTGACGGCATCCGCGGTGTCGCCAATCAACCGCCCATGACGCCCGAGCTCGCGCTCCAATTGGGGCGTGTGCTCGCGTATGTAGCCGGGCGCGGGAAAAAGCACGATCCGCGCATCATTATCGGGAAAGACACGCGCCTCAGCGGCTACATGATCGAGACGGCGATTGCCGCCGGCATCTGCTCGATGGGGGGGCGCGTGATGTTGTGCGGGCCGCTGCCGACCCCCGCGGTGGCACACCTGACCGTCAGCATGAGAACGGATGCCGGCATCGTGATCAGCGCGAGCCATAATCCGTATGCCGATAACGGCATCAAAATTTTTGGCAGCGACGGCTTCAAGTTGCCCGACGAAGCCGAAGAAGAGATCGAAGCGCTGATCGCCAACGACGAGCGTTTAGGGCCACGCAAAACCGGGACAGAGATCGGCCGGGCGATGAAGCTCGACGACGCACTCGGTCGCTATGTCGCGTTCGCAAAAAATACATTTCCGCGCGAGCTCTCCCTCGAAGGCGTGCGTCTCGTCGTCGATGCGGCGCACGGAGCCGCGTACAAAGCAGCGCCGCTTGTGTTTAGCGAGCTCGGCGCGAGCGTGACTTCGCTCGGCGTGAAACCGAACGGCGTGAACATCAATCACGAAGGGGGCGCCCTCCATCCGAATGTCGCGCGCGCTGAAGTACTGCGGCGCGGGGCTGCGATGGGGATCGCGCTCGACGGAGACGCCGATCGCGTCATTATCATCGACGAAAAAGGCGAAGTCGTCGACGGCGACGTCGTCATGGCGATGTGCGCGCAGCGGATGTTGAGCGACGGTGAACTGAAAAAAAATACCGTTGTCGCCACAGTCATGAGCAACCTCGGCCTTGAGCGAGCGCTTGCCAAGCTCGGTGTGAAGCTGGTGCGAACTTCGGTCGGCGATCGCTACGTCGTTGAAGCGATGCGCGCAGGGAACTTTAATCTTGGCGGCGAGCAGTCGGGCCATCTAATTTTTCTCGACCACACGTCGACGGGCGATGGCGTGATCGGCGCGCTCCAAGTGTTGGCGCTGATGATGCGAACGGGGAAGCCGGTGTCAGAGCTCGCAAAAGCGGCGATGACACGCGTGCCGCAAACGCTCGAAAACGTGACGCTCCCATCGCGAAAGCCGCTCGAAGAGATGCCGCATTTGTCGGCCGCGTCGGCCGCGGTTCAGGGAAAATTGGGGGGCGAAGGGCGCGTGCTCGTTCGATGGAGCGGAACGGAGCCGAAGCTGCGGATTATGATCGAGGGGCCCGATCACGACCAGATCGTGGCGTGGTCCCACGAACTGGCCGATGCGGCGAAGAACGATTTTTAGCACTCCGTAAACGTGCCCGTGCCCGTAAACGTGCCCGGCTGTTGGTACTTGACTGCGCGTTCCAACAAAAAAAACCGGGCACGTTTACGGGCACGGGCACGGGCACGGGCACGTTTTAGTACCTGTACATCTCGGGCTTGAACGGCCCGTCTGATGCGATGCCTAGGTACTCGGCTTGCGTTGGTGTCAACTTCGTCAGCTCGACGCCTAATTTTCCTAGATGCAGCATCGCTACTTTTTCATCTAGCTTTTTTGGCAGCGTGTAGACGCCGATTGGGTATTTGCCCGGATTCGTCCACAATTCGATCTGCGCTAGCGTCTGGTTTGAGAAGCTTGACGACATGACGAACGACGGATGACCATTGGCGCACCCGAGGTTCACCAGGCGGCCGCGGGCCAAGACGGTGATTCGCTTTCCGTTCTGGAAAACGAACTGATCGACTTGCGGCTTGATGTTCACCTCTTTGATTCCGGGTGTCTTCTCGAGCCATGCGATATCGATTTCGCAGTCGAAGTGGCCGATGTTGCAGATGATCGCCTGATCTTTCATCGCGCTCATGTGCTCGCCGCGGACGACGCCGCTGCAGCCTGTTGCCGTCACGACAATGTCGGCCAGTGGCGCCGCCTTCTCCATGGTCGTGACCTGATACCCTTCCATCGCTGCTTGCAGCGCGCAGATCGGATCGATCTCCGTGATCATCACGCGGGCGCCTAGCCCTCGGAGCGCCTGCGCGCACCCTTTGCCGACATCGCCATAGCCGGCGACGACCGCCACTTTGCCGGCGAACATCACGCCGGTCGCTCGCTTGATTCCGTCGCCTAGCGACTCGCGGCAGCCGTACAAATTGTCAAACTTTGACTTCGTCACCGAGTCGTTCACGTTGAACGCTGGCACTTTTAATTCGCCTTTGCGCGCCATCTCGTACAGACGATGCACGCCCGTTGTCGTCTCTTCCGAAATCCCGCGAATCGCATCGGGGCCGGTGAACAGCTTCGGGTGTTTTTTGTGCGCGATGATTGTTAAATCGCCGCCGTCATCGAGAATCATGTTCGGCCCTTTGCCGCCGGCGAACGCTGTCAGCTGCCGCTCGATGCACTCATCGTATTCGGGCTCTGTCATCCCCTTCCAGGCGAAGACTGGCACTCCGGTCGCCGCGATCGCCGCTGCTGCGTGATCTTGCGTCGAAAAAATGTTGCACGATGTCCACGTAACTTCAGCGCCGAGCTCCGTGAGCGTTTCGATCAACACAGCCGTCTGGATTGTCATGTGCAGACAGCCGGCGACGCGGGCGCCTTTTAACGGCTTTGTGGTGCCGTACTCCTTGCGCAGTGCCATCAATCCGGGCATCTCGCTCTCGGCAATTGCAATTTCTTTGCGCCCCCAGTCAGCGAGGCCAATATCTTTCACCTTGTAGTTTGTCGTCATGGCGATTTAATTAGCACTATACCGTGAACTTCCCCGACGAAATATTCTGGACGCGCGAACATATGCCGGTCACTCGTGCCGCCATTGCCGACCTGCCCGACTTATCAAGCGTGCGTATCGCCTGCTCGATGCATCTTGAAATCAAGATGATCCCGGCAATTGAAGGGTTATTAAACCGAGGCGCATCGCTTTTTTTGGCGACCTGCAATCGCCAAACCGTCTGCGACGATACGGTCGCGTGGTGCCGCAAAGCGGGCGCCGAGGCCCACGCCTGGAGGGGGATGAACTTCGACGATCTAGCGGTCGCAGACGAGCGCGCATGCGCATTTCGGCCGACGCATTTGTGCGAAATGGGCGCCGATTTAGCGGTCCGGCTGCTTCGTGATGATGCAGTCGAGTGGCGTCGCGGCGTGCGCGCTGGGCTCGAAGCAACCGGTTCAGGAACCACAAGGCTCGCTGGGCTCGAGCCGGCCTACCCGATCTTTAATTGGGACGATTTGCCGATCAAAGAAGGGCTTCACAATCGGCGCATGGTGGGGCTCGTCGCATGCCACGCGTTTTTCGAAAAAACGCGCCTGACAATGCACGGCAAGCGAGTGCTGGTGCTTGGGTACGGGCTCGTCGGGCGCGGCGTTTGCGACGCTGTCCGCGCATACGGAGGCGAAGTCGCTGTGTCAGAGGTCGACGCAGGTCGCGCTCTTGAGGCTCGATTTGCCGGCGAGAGAATCGTCGATGCAATCGACTTTTTGCCCCACGCCGACATCGTCTTCTCCGCAACAGGCGCCCGCAATGTCCTCGGCGAGACGGCGTTCGCGCGCCTTAAACCTGGCGCATTCTTGATCAATGTCGGCCATTGCGACACCGAGATCGATGTTGCCGCGCTCCTGGCGTTTCCGAACAACGAAGTCCGCCCGTTTGTGCGGCGGGTAGCGCTTCCGCAAGGGGGCGTTTACCTCTTCGCAAACGGCTCAATGGCCAATTTGACGGCGGGGCAAGGCGATAGCCTCAACGCGTTTGATATCACGGCGGCGGCAATGGTCGCCGGCATCGGCTTTATGGTCGCCAAAGGGGCGGCATACCGCCCAGGGGTGCACTTGCTACCAAAAGAAGCGTGGACCGGCGTCGCAGCGATGGCGATGGGGCGCAGGCTAGGATAACGGTATCGTCGCATGTCCCAGCACCAACCGATTCTTGAAGCGATTGAACGGCTGCGCGATCGCCCGCCCGGCGCGCCAAAACCGATCGCCGTTTACGACTTAGACTCGACCATTTTTTGCACCGGCCCACGAAATCTCGCGATTGCGCGCGCTTTTGCCGAATATCGGCCCCAGCTGCGCCAGGCTATCGAGCGCCTCGACCCACATGCCATGGGGTGGAATGTCGTCGACGATCTGCGCGCGGTCGGTTTTGCCGATCAAGCGATATTGACCGAGCTACGGAGCTTTTGGCGAGCGACATTTTTCACCGACCATTTTGTCGAACTCGACCCGTGCTACCCGGGCATCGGCGCGATGATACGGGCGATCGCCGCGCACGGCTGTTTAACCTACTATTTGACCGGGAGGGACACCCCCGGGATGCGCGCGGGGACATTGCGGAGCCTCGAAAAAGAGCACCTTCCACTCCCAGATCGCGACGGCGCGGTGCTCCGTATGAAGCCGCGATGGGAAGACGACGATCTGGCGTTCAAGATGCAAGTCTTCGAGGAGCTGCACGCGCTGGGCGATGTTGTTCTCGCATTCGAGAACGAGCCGGCCAATGCCAACCGATTTGCGGAAGCGTTCCCCGCTGCTACCGTCGTTCTCCACGCGACGATTCACGCGCCAAACCCAGAACCGCTAAGCGACGCTGTACACCGGGTGACCGACTTTGGGCTGCACGCCTGGTCGCGACACGGAGAGACGTCGTCGCCCACGATTTCTGTTTAGCGTTCAGCGCCGTCGGGCGCTTTATCACCCCAGTAACTATCAGGAGAGACCGATCATGAGAGCATTCCTTCAGCCGTCCGTCCGCACCCTCTGCTCCGAAACGCAGATCGAGTTCACCAAACTGTCGCGTGCGCGGCGCAGCAAGATCGCCGAGCTGGCCAACACAACGCTCTTCAAAGCCGACCAGTGGGCGCACGGCGGAGGCGTCCCAGCAGCAGTAGCAACCGCGCTGGAAACCGGCCTGAAATCGATTCAGAAGAAGAAGTAAGCAAACTTCTCAGCCGCGACCCGGATGGTCTTCTCTCTCTTCTCACGATTGCCGTCGGGTGCGCTTGCCATTGTTCGCGAGGTCGCTCGCCATCTTCTTCGGCGCCCTGTTGTCGGCGTGGCGATCGCTGCGCGCGCTGACGACGGGCGATGGCTGCTCATTCGGCGCGGCGATACTGGGACTTGGGCGATGCCTGGTGGGACGCTCGAGTGGGGAGAGACGCTTACAGACGCCGCCCGTCGCGAGCTTGATGAAGAGGCTGGTATTTTGTCGCATCAATTTGTGCGCGTCGTCGGCGTCTATTCAAAGCCGATGCGCGACGTGCGATTTCATGCGGTAACGATTGTTGTTGAGTGCGCAGTCGCCTTGCCGACCAAAGAGCCTAAAAACCCGCTTGAAATCACGGAAGTTGGGCTCTTCGACGAGCGGGACATCCCCTACCCGCTCGCGATGGACATGAGCGACATGTTCGCCGCGGCAACTTCGCGCGGTAACGTCATTTTTGAGTAAAACGCGGCGGCTTCGGCCGTTAACCAACCTTATTTTTTTGCTCAAAATCACGCATCACATGTGCCAGCGCCTGCGCGCTCTCGACGGTGACGGCGTTGTAGAGCGACACGCGGATGCCTCCCGCCGTGCGGTGACCGCGTAGCCCGACCATCCCTCGGCGCTTTGTCTCTTCGAGAAACGCCTTTTCTAGAGAGGCGCTTGGCAATCGGAAGACGATGTTCATCTCGCTTCGCGAACCTTGTTCGACCGGACAGTGATACATCGCCGGCGCGGCGTCGACCGCCTCGTAAATAAGGCGCGACTTCTCGTGATTCCACGCCTCGATTTGCGCGAGACCGCCGACGTCGTTTATCCACGCGAGGACGTTGCGCATCATGTAGACGCCAAACGTTGACGGCGTGTTGTACATCGACCCGTTTTTGGCTGCGACTTCGTAGCTTAGGAGCTTTGGCAAATCGCGCCGCGCGGTCGCGATCAGATCTTTGCGAATGACTGCGACGCACAGGCCGCTCGGACCGACATTTTTTTGTGCCCCTGCGTAAATCATCCCGAGCGACGAGACATCGATCTTTTTCGATAAAAAGTCGCTCGACATGTCGGCCACGATAGGAACATCGCCGTTGTCGATCGCCAATCGACCGCCCGTCATGGGGTACTGCACGCCGTGAATCGTTTCGTTCGTCGTCACGTGCAAATAGGCGGCGCTTTTGGTGACTTTTATTTCGTCGCGTGTTGGCACGCGGGTGAACATCGCTCCCGGCTCTGATCCGTCGCCCGTTGATGCTGCGACGCTGACATTGCCGCCGATGAGCGCCGCAACGGTTCGCCCTTCGGCTAGCGCTTTTTCGCCCCAGATCCCTGTTAACACATACTCACCGAGCGCCCCTCGATGGAGCAGGTTGAGCGGCACTTGCACGAATTGCATCGACGCCCCGCCGTGGAGGAGGAGCACATCGTACCGATCGTCAGCGCCGAGCAGCGTGCGAAGCAGCTCGATTGTCTCAGAATGAAGCGCTTCGTACGCTTCGCCGCGATGGCTCTGCTCCATCACGCTCATCCCGGTATTTTCCCACTCTAGTAGCTCGCGCTGCGCGCGCTGTAGGGCTGCCAATGGGAGCGCGGACGGCCCGGCGGAGAAATTAATCAGTCGCGTCATGAGACCATTTGTGGCAGCGATATCGCCTCCCCGCAATAGCTTGCGAAGCGAGGCTTATGTGACACGCTTCGATGCCATGAAAACAGCTATTAATAGCGCGCTGGCAGTTTTTGGACTCTCCGTCCTAACTGCATGCAGCGCAGCAGACACCCTTGAAGACCAGACCGAAACCTCGCGAGTCGAATCGACAATGCTTCGTGCGAGTTCGCAGTCTGCGATGCCGACGGCCTTACAGCAGACAGAACCAGCCAGGGCAGAACTAATGCAGGCACACCTGCGGCTCGATGAACGTGAAGGGCTGTGGCTCGGCCCCCGTCCCGAGGTCAATGGCGTACCATCGTTCTATGTCGGCGAAGCAATCGACATGGTGGGGAACTGCAAAGGATTTCCGACTCCGGCCAAGCCCTCAATCGATGTTGCGCGAGCGGACACGGTGCGGGTAGCGATTCTCCGAAGCGATATCGACACGATCCGTCTCTCTACGGAGATGAATTTCAGCTGGAGCTCACTGCTGCCTGGCGTCTACGTGGTCACGCTAACATGCGCCGCCGACAGCGCCGACATTCCGCCCGCTAAGACGCAGCTAGCGATCAAATTGCTTGGACGAGCGGCAGCGACAGTTGGCCACTCAGGCCAGCTGCTCCTCCGAGCGCAGATCAACATCGAAGTTGCCGGTGACAACTATCGGCTCCGGTTTTTGGGGGATTGCTCAGACGGCTCTGGCGAACCAGACGGTCTGGTTCAGTCGGAATGGCATATCGCCCGTCAAACGGCCAAGAGAGGCATGAGCGTCACTGGGGCGGGGCCTCACGACATCGAGTTTCCTGTTTCCGGAGAGTACGAGGTCCGATTGACCTGCCGTCAGGGGACGCGCCAAGGCGAAACGAGAGCTCGATTTGTTATGCCGCGCCGGGTCACCGAGATCTGATAGATAGCGGCGCGCTTCGTCGAGACGTGTAAAGTTCACCATCGACATGCGCGCCCTATTCTTTGGTACCCCTTCGTTTGCAGTTCCGTCGCTCGACGCCCTCTGCAGCATTGCCGAGGTTGTCGGCGTCGTTTGCCAACCCGATAAGCCCTCTGGACGCGGGCTCACGCTGACACCACCGCCGGTCAAAGCGCGCGCACTCGAGCGCGGCATACCGGTCGTCCAGCCGACGAACTTGCGAACCGGCGAGTTCGCTGAATGGGTGCGTGCGCAGCGAGCCGACGTCGCGGTGGTCGTCGCATATGGGCGCATCTTGCCGAAAGATGTGCTCGAAGCGCCGCGCATGGGCTGCGTTAACGTTCACGCGTCGCTGCTTCCTAAATATCGCGGTGCAGCGCCGATCACGTGGGCCGTTGTGAATGGCGAAACCGAAAGCGGCGTGACGCTGATGCTTCTCGACGAAGGGATGGACACCGGCGGGACGATCCAGTTTTTCAAGACGCCGGTCGGCAATAGCGAAACGAGCGGCGAATTATCAGAGCGACTCGCGGTCATCGGTGCAGATGCCGTGCACACAACGCTCGCCGATTTTGTCGCTGGGCGATGTGCCGTCACGCCACAAGATAACGCCGCCGCAACGATGGCGCCGATGCTGACAAAAGAGGACGGGCGCATCGACTTTTCGAAAAGCGCGGAAGCGGTTCACAACCATGTGCGAGGGATGAACCCATGGCCCTGCGCGACCGCCCGATTGAACGGCAAGACGGTGAAAATCCATCGAGCGCAAATCGCAAGCGGTAACGGGGCGCCCGGCGAAGTCATTCTCGCCGACAAAGGGCACTTGCGAGTCGCGTGCGGCAGCAGCGCAATCGAGCTCGAAACGGTGCAGCTTGAGGGGAAAAAGCCGATGCGAGGGGTAGACTGGGTCATCGGGCGCGGCGTCGCCGTCGGCGATCGATTTGAATAGCAGAACTGTGCTACAGTTCTAAAATGTCAATTCAGTGGTACCCGGGCCACATGACGAAGGCTCGGCGGGTGCTCGCCGAATCGATCCCTTCGCACGATATTTTAATCGAAGTGCTCGACGCGCGGATGCCGCGTGCGAGCTCGAATCCTGTACTGACGGAGCTTCGTGGATCGAAGCCCTGCCTCAAAGTTCTCGGCAAGAGCGACCTAGCCGACCCCGCGGCGACGGAAGCGTGGCTTCGCTATTTTGCCGAAGCATGCGAGCCGACGCGCGAGCTACCGAACGGCTCGGTGGCGGCAGTCGCGATCACGCGCACACGCCAAGCCGATACGCGCAAAGTGATCGCAGCGATGTGCAAGCGATTGGTGCTGCATCCGGGTGGGCTCGGGAAGACAGTGCGCGCGATGGTGGTCGGAATTCCCAACGTTGGGAAATCGACGCTGATCAATACGCTGATGGAGCGCAAAGTTGCGAAAGTTGGCGATGAGCCTGCGGTGACCAAAGGGCAGCAGCTGGCAATTTTGAAAAACGGGATGGCGATTTCGGATCATCCTGGCCTTCTTTGGCCAAACATTGAAGATCCAGCGGTCGGCGATCGGCTCGCGCTCGGCGGCGCGATTTCTGATGCAGCGATCGACTACGAAAGCGTAGCGATGTTTGGGGCGGAGTATCTTTTGAAGCGGTACCCTGCACTGCTCGTCGCGCGCTACAAATTGAAAGAGACCCCGCCCGACGCACAGTCGCTGTTGATCGAAATTGGAAAGCGGCGCGGCGCATTGCGCGCTGGCGGAGCGGTCGATTTGCACAAGGCGTCCGATGTGCTGGTGCACGATTTCAGGTCGGGAGCGATTGGGCGAATTTCGCTAGAATTGCCAGCGCTAGATAGCGACTGAAATCGACGCCATGTTGAAGCTGTTGGTTCTGATTGCGGGGACGCACGTTAAGAAAAAGCTTGAAACACGCGTGGTCTTGCGTGTCATCGCGTCGCAATTTTTTAACATGTTGAACGGCGACTCGTTGAAGCGAAAGTTGTTCACTGGGCCTACGATTTCGCCGTTTTCGATGAGTAGGACGCCGTCTCTCGTCAGCCCGGTGATTAGCCCTTTTTGCGGATCTAAATGACGCGTGTACCAAAAACGCGTCACTAGGAGCCCTCGCTTTACCCCCTTTACGAGCTCATCGGTCGACTCGGCGACGCCTCCGGTTAGATGCCATCCGCCCATCGATGTCGGCTTTTTCCCCTGCTTTGCCGCCCAGTAGCGCGAATACGACAGCGATTTTAGCGCGCCGTTTTCGACCCACACGATCGGTTCGCGTGGCAGCCCTTCGCCGTCGAACGGTGCGCACGGCATATCGGGATCGGCTGGATTGGAGCGGAGCGTGACGATCGGGCTTGCGATTAATTCGCCTAGTGGGCTTGC
The DNA here is from genome assembly GCA_945861885.1 of Nannocystis exedens. GTDB lineage: Bacteria > Myxococcota_A > Polyangia > Polyangiales > Polyangiaceae > CAMAVR01. The sequence continues at coordinate 52,738 of CAMAVR010000012.1, forward strand.
TCCGCCGTGACGACTGAGAGCTGAGCGCCCCTCGTCGATCGAACGCGCATCGAGTGAATTGAAGAGAAAGCCTAGCAACTCGGCGACTGCCGGCGGTTCGAGCACCACGGTGTAGTGCCCCGGCTCGAGCGTTTTTGGATGAGCCGACTGCTTCGCTTTTTTGGCCGCTACCTTCGCGCATGCGACCGCGTCGATGCCGCTTACGAGATGCGACTCGCCACGCGCCGAGCCGGAGCCCGCGCCATCGGGCGTTCGCGCCGTCATTTGCAGCCCGAGCGACGTCTCCCGTGACGATGCGCGAAGGCCGCTTGAATTTGCGACCGAATACTCAGACGCGGCGTACTCGAAAAAGCCGGCACCGACGAGCCCCGATTCGCTGAAGATATGGTTAGCCGCGGCGGGCACGCCAGTTCGCGATGCACTGGTCACTGTAGTGATCGCGGGGTCGAATGCGATCGGCGCTTGGGCATACTTTTGCGGCCCGAGCAGCGGCATTATTTCTGGGTCTTCGGGCGACGACTTCGCCATCGATGCGACACGCTCCGCCAAAGAGCGAAGCGACTCTTCGTCGGTCTGGTTCGAACTCGCGCTTGCCGAACGCTTGCCGAACACCATACGAATATTCACACCGAGCTCGGACTCTTCGCCGCACGATTGAACCACTCCAAGTGCGAACCGAATATTCCCTTCGCTGCTCTCGTGCACATTCACTTGCACATCGGCCGAAGGTGCGACGAGCTTTGCGATTCGCAGCGCCTGGTCTGCGATTTTCACGGCGTCGGTCGATTCAGTCATGAGTTCCTCGTGCTTAGAACATTGACGCGACGAAAGCGCGCCGGTGGGCAGCCGTGGCTCACGGCGTTTGACTGCATCGGCTCCCCTTTGCCATCATCCATTGCGCCGCCGAGCTCCCACGATTTGGGGCCGCCGATCATGTCGCACGAATTCCAAAACTGAATCGAGTTCGACTGATACGCAAAATGCCGCACAGGGCCGACGATTTTCCCTTTTTTAATTTCGTACGCCATTTGAGCCGAGAACTGAAAGTTGTAACGCTGCTGGTCGATCGACCAAGAGTTCGTCCCCGTCGCGAAAATGCCGTCATCGGTGGCGGCGATAATATCGTCGACCGAGATGTCACTTCTGGATGGCGCGAGCGACACGTTTGGCATTCGCTGAAACGCGACCGATTTGTGATCTTGCGCGTACGACGTCGCCCGCGACTTTCGCTCGTGGATCCACGCTGCTTGGTCTCGCGTGGTTTGGTAGTCGACAAAGACACCATTTTTTATCAAATCCCACCGGTACGTCTCGACTCCGTCGTCGTCCCATGCGCACGTTGCTAGGCCGCCTGGGGTTGTTTTATCGGCGTAAAACGTGACGATTGGCGAGCCGATGCGAAGCTTGTGGAGCTTGTCGGGCGTGGCGTACGACGTCCCCGCCATGTCCATTTCGTAGCCTAGGGCTCGGTCGAGCTCTGTCGCGTGACCTATCGATTCGTGGATCGTTAGCCATAAGTTGCTTGGCGCGATGATCAGATCTCTTTCGCCGGCAACGACCGCGGGGGCGCGCAGCTTTTTTACTGCGTTTTCAGCCAATTGCTGGGCGTTTTGCTTTAAGTTCGACTGAGCTACGTACTCCCATCCGCCGAGCGACGGCGCGAGTTCGCTTCGTACCGACTCGAAACCTTCGATGCTTGGGTCGATCGCGGTGACCGAAAAGCTTGGTGCGATTCGCGTTATTTTTTGCTCGAGGAGCGAGCCTTCGCTCGACGCGAACACTTTCCATTCTCCTAGCGACGTGATGTGCCCCGCGCCGAATTTTGCGCCTGGTACGCTTCGAGCGGAGCGCCACAAGTCGATCAAATACTCCCCTTTTTCGGCTACCGAGATCGCAAATGGGTCGGTCGCGCATGGCGACACCCAGCTCCCTTTTATGAGCGGCGCAGGGGCTAGTACGACCGGGCGCTCGCTTACGTGGGCATTCGCGGCAGCGGCCACTACGGCGCGGAGGGCGGCGCTTTCGGCCGATGCTCCGTCGACACGCGATGCCGACGAAAAGCCCCATGCGCCATTGACGATCACGCGCACTCCGATGCCGTAGGTCTCGCGGTACGATACCCACTCGATGTGGTCTTCTCGCGTCGACACCGTTTCCCATTTGCGGCGGACTACGCGCGCATCGACGTAGCTTGCACCGGCGCGCTTGGCCGATTCTATTGCGCGATGAATCGCTTCGGCAACGGCGGGAGACAGTTTCGGAGCCGCACCAAACGCGCCAAACGACACTGGCAGGCGACTCGCACACGCCGTGGCCGCCAATGCGCCTGCACCGATTAGGAGTTCGCGTCGGTCAATTTTCATCGCGCGAAACGTAGCACGCGGCCCTGGCCCCAACACATCTGCTACGCGACCGGGGATCCTTCACTTCGTTCAGGATGACACCGGCGCGCTTCAGGATGACACCGGCCGCTTATTGAAAAAGAAACACCCTGTCATCCTGAACGAAGTGAAGGATCCCGCGGAGGCCGTTTTTCTCGCGAATTACGGCACATTTGCAAAATTACACAACCTATCGATCAAAATGCAATTCAAGTAGCTTTCACTTTGCGCGACGACTTTCTGTAAGTCACTCCAACGTCGTGGTCAGACAGTGCGAAACTTAATTATCTTTCTTATCCTTCTTATCGCCCTACTCGTTAGCGCGATCGGATGCGGCGACCGCCCGCGCGAGGGCGGCTCGCCCGCATCCAAAGTTGAATACAGAAAGTACGCCACGTCGCGCGCAGTTCGCGCGGTCTACTTTGGCACTGCTCTTCAGTAGCCCTTTTACTGAAACAACGACAGGTCGAAATCGAAGAGCTCGGCCATCAGGTCGGCGTCCGTCAATCCATCAAGCCAGTCGCAGAGCTCGCCGTCCAATTCAGGCAGACCTGACGCGCCTTCCGGCAACACGTCGAGATCTGGGTCGACACTTGAAGTCACCGGGTTCCCCGGAATTGCACCGGTGATTGGACCTACGTCGCTCGACGCGACCGCTTCCGAATCGGCCATCGTAGCCACTACGCTCGACGGGAGGGCTGCCGATGCAGCTGCAGTACCTGGGGCACCGCCGTGGAGTCGCCACACTCGACTTTCGGCCAATGCCTCACGTCGAACTTGCTGAATATGAGCAATTTGGTCCGCGGTCTTACCGTTCTGCTCCCACCAGATCGGCATACGATCCTTCATCCAATTGTCGATCGTCTGACGACATACTTTCAGTCGCAAGGTGAGCATCAGATACGCCATGATCTCGCGATGGGTCGTCGTCGGCTTCTGCTCGAGAAGCTCGTTGATGCGCGCGCCATATTCCGGCGTGAAGCCGCTCGAAAAACGCACCTCGCGACCGCCCGCTGCGGCTGCGACCGGTTCCTCTTCCCGTGTCGGTGTCAGTGTTCCATCGTTCAGGCCTTTACGCCATCTTGCGACGGTTGACCTCCCAACGTCGAACCCTTCCGCTTTCAGGTAGGCGAACAATGCGTCACCGCTTGCTGATTTGTCGTGGTAGCCTTTTCTTGGGTGAAGCCTCTCAAACTTACGAATCGCCGCCGCGATTTGTGGTGTAAGTTGCGCCACAAACTTGCCGCCACGGCCGATTTTTCGCCTCTCGCCCTTCATCGGCTGCCGCTGCTGCGCGGTCGGCTCGTCATCGACCTCGCCGAAATTGCCGCCACAGCCGCTGATGAGGGCGGCGGATAGTCCGATTGCTGCCAATGTGTATCGACGACTGACTGACATATTTGGGGCCCTTTTCTCAACATCGCGCGACATTGCCGCCTACGTGTAGAGTTATGGCGTTGGCGTAACATTGATAAGTGCACGCGCAAGTCAACGGGCTGCCGGTCCCCCAACTTGAGACGCTAATGTTGCACCGGCGCGCTACTCGTGAATCCCCCCGGGAATGCGGTCGCGCCCGTCACGCACCCGATCGTTCCAGGAATCTACGCTATCCGACGGCACTTCGCGCATCGTGATGCAGCCGGTCACCGGGCATACGAGCTGGCACAAATTGCAACCGACGCACTCGGGCTCGTCGACCCACGGCACGCGGTCGCCGGCGATCGCTCCGATCGGAAACGGCGACGGCGGCTTGGCCAGCCCGACCGTGTGCGCGTGCGTCGGCCGCGCCTTTTCTTCGCGCCCGGTAAAAATGCACTGATGCGCCCCATCATTGCACGCGACGACGCATAGCTGACAGCCGATGCAGGTCTGCGAATCGATCGCCGCCACGACTTGGTAGTTCAGATCGAGGTCACCCCACTCTTTGTACGCCCCTACCGCCCGACCGCGCAGTTCGTTGACGCTCTTCATCCCCTGCGCATCGAGATAGCTCGAGAGACCGTCGATCATGTCGCGCACGATCCGAAATCCGTAATGCATCACGGCGGTGCAAACTTGTACGCTCGTCGACCCGAGAGCGATAAACTCTGCGGCGTCACGCCAATCGCCAATCCCCCCGATCCCTGATATCGGCACGCCGATCGACTTTTCGCGCGCAAGTGCGGCGACCATTTGAAGCGCGATCGGCTTCACGGCCGGGCCGCAGTAGCCGCCGTTCGTTGCAGCGTTTCCAACGCGCGGTAGCGGAACAAGTCGGTCTAAATCGACACCGATGATGCTCTTGATCGTGTTGATGAGCGAAAGGCCATGCGCGCCGCCCCGCACAACCGCTTCGGCAATTTCGACGATATCGCCGGTATTTGCCGTCAATTTCACGAGCACTGGCGTTTTCGCGTACTCGCGCGCCCATGACGTGATCTCTTCGGCCAAGCGCGGCTCTTGCCCGACCGATGAGCCCATGCCGCGTTCGCACATGCCGTGCGGGCAGCCGAAATTTAGCTCGAGACCGTCACATCCCGCATCTTCGACGCGACGAATCAGAACTTTCCAGTCTTCTTTCGTCTGCGTCATCAACGATGCGATGACGGCGTGATTCGGATATCGCTTTTTTACTTCGCGTATTTCGCGCAAGTTTACTTCGAGTGGGCGATCGGTGATGAGCTCGATGTTGTTGAGCCCCATCATTTTCATCGGCCCGTAATCGATGCCGCCGAAACGACTTGATGTGTTGACGATCGGGTCGCCTAGCGTCTTCCATACGGCGCCGCCCCAACCTGCGTCGAACGCGCGCATGACCTGGTCGCCCGTGTTTGCCGGCGGCGCCGATGCGAGCCAGAACGGATTTGGGCTTTTTATCCCGGCGAACTCAATGCTCAAATCGGCCATACGTACGCCTCTAGATTGCTAAAGCCAGTTGAGTCGCGCCCGCCCATCGAGCGATAAGCGCGCGCGCCGCATCGCGCCCTGCGGCGACAGCGTTCACGACCTCCTTGCCGCCGTTCACCGAGTCGCCGCCCGCGAATACTCTGTCATTCCCTGTCACTCCCGTCTTTGGATCGGCGACAATACTGCCGCGTGCGTTTACTTCGACACCGGGGAACTGTTCGGCGATGCCGCGCACTTTTGACTGCCCGATTGCGACGATTGCGAGCTGCGCGGGAAAGATAGTTTCGCTCGGCGCGCCGGTTTGCGCGAACGCGACCCCGCTCAGGTTACCGCTTGCATCGTGCACAAATCGCCGGGGCGTCTGATCGACCGCAATCGTCACGCCGTCTTTACGCGCCGCTTCGACTTCGTGCGCGTATGCGCTCATCGCTTCGAGCCCGCGCCTGTAAACCAATGTTACATCGCCGCCAAGCTGAGCGCATTCGCGCGCTGCATCGATGGCTGTGTTCCCCCCGCCGATCACGACAACTGCCCCGAGCGCTCTTTTTGGCGAGCTCGCCAACTTCATCTGCTCGATCCACTCGACTGCGCCTACGACCCCTTTGCCATCTTCGCCTGGGATGCCGAGGCGGCTGTCTTCGCCGAGACCGACGCCGATAAACACTGCGTCGTATTCGGACAACAACTCTTCACCGCGCAGCTCTTTTCCGAACGCGACCCCGAAATGGAGTTCGACTCCCATCTCGGCAATCCACGCCACTTCGGCTAGGGCGTCGTCTGCGTGCAATTTGTATGGCGCGATCGACGATGTGTTGAGCCCGCCTCCAAACTTTTTCTTTTCAAAAATTGTCGCTTTGTGCCCGTGAAGAACTAGCTCGGCCGCGCATGCGAGCGATGCTGCCCCGGCGCCAATGAGCGCTACGTGCTTCGCGCGCTTCGCGCCTGTTCGCGGAAGTGCACTCGCCGGAAGCGCTGCTGTCTCGGTTGCAAAACGCTGCAGTCGCCCTATTTTTATAGGGTCGCGGTGCCACCCGGTATAAACGCACGAGCCTTCGCACAGCACTTCGACGGGGCAAATGCGTGCGCATGACGCGCCGAGCGTGTTCTGCGCAAAAATTGTGAGCGCGCTCCCCGAGACATCGCCGGTGCCGATGCGGCGAATGAATGTCGGGATATCGATCTCGGTCGGGCACGCTTTGATGCACGGGGCGTCAACGCAATAGAGGCAGCGCAAGGCTTCGGAAACGGCTTCATTTCGGCTGAAAAGAGGCTTTTTATCGGCAATCGCTAATTCATCGCGATCGCGCGCCAGTTCAAACAGATCGCTGCCGTTTACCGAAGAGCTCACTCGCCCACCCTAGACCGCAATGGCGGCAAACGACTCATCGAGAATCCGAAGAGCCTCGTCGATATCGCTTTTTGTGATGTTGAGCGCCGGGGCGATCCGCAACGTGTTGCCGTAGAGCCCCCCTTTGCCGATTAGCAGCCCGCGCTTTTTCGTCTCTTCAAAGATGCGCAGCGCTGTCTCTGGTGTCGGCGTTCTGTCGCCGGCGCTCTCGTCGCGCACAAGTTCGACGCCGATCATAAGGCCTCGCCCTCGCACATCGCCGATCGGCTTCGGATACTTTTTTTGAAGCGCTTGGAGGCCGCCCTTAAGGTGAGCGCCCATTGTTTCGGCGTTTTCGAGAAGGTGATCGTCGACAATCGTATCAATCGTCGCATTCGCCGCGGTTGCGCAGACCGGGTTCCCCCCGAACGTTGAAATGCTCCCTGCCTTCCATGAATCGGCAATGGCGGCTGTCGCGAGCGTCGCCGAAATTGGAAAGCCGTTTGCTATCCCCTTTGCCATCGTCATGATGTCGGGCTTTACGCCGTGGTGCTCAATCCCCCACATTTTGCCGCCGGTGCGACCGAAGCCTGTTTGCACTTCGTCGGCGATAAACACTCCGCCGTATTTCCGAACGATGTCGACTGCGACTTTGAAATAGCCGTTTGGAATATCGATAAACCCGCCGACTCCCATGATCGGTTCGGCTAAAAAGCCGGCGATTTGGCCTGTTGTCGTTGTTTGAATCAACTCTTCAATATCGGTTGCGCACTGAAGCTCGCAGTTTGGATGCGTTTTGCCGAACGGGCAGCGGTAGCAATACGGCGCGTGCGCGTGCTTGATCGCCGCCACTTGTGTCGGCACCGCGCGATAGTTTGCGTGACCTGTGAGCGACTGCGCGAGAAGCGACCTCCCTGAGTAGCCGTGACGAAGCGCGATGAGCTCGCTTCGCCCTGTAAAAAGCTGCGCGAGTGCGACCGCCGTTTCGTCTGCTTCGGTGCCGCTCGCGGTAAAAAAGGCCTTCTTTAAGTCGCCCGGGGCGAGTGAGATTAGCTTTTCGGCGAGCTCAACAATCGGCAGCGTTGGATAAAGCGTTGACACATGGCCGAGCCTTGCCATTTGCGCCTGCACCGCGCTGTTCACGCGCTCGTTTGTGTGGCCGACGCTCACTGTCAAAATGCCGCCGAAAAAATCTAGATACCGATTCCCGTCCAAATCGGTGAGACGCGACCCTTTGGCGCTCTCGGCGACCAGACTTTCTTTGTAATAGTTGGCGACGCTTGGAAATAAGAATTCTTTATGTTTCGCCCGAACTTCGGCGCTTGTAAGTGTTCGCTTATCGGCTTGAGTCACTGACCACCTGCTTACTTGTTCTGGGCACATAGCGCCCGGCTCCCCGCTTCACATCGAGCTTGCCATCTTTGTACTGCACGCGTCCGTTTGCAATCACGTGCGTCGCTTCGCCGTGAACTTCGAACCCTTCAAAAATATTCCTGTCGCAGCGGTGATGGTGCGTTTTGGCACTGATTGTTCGCCTTGCGGTTGGGTCGTACACGACAAGGTCGGCATCGCCGCCGACGACAATCGACCCTTTGCGCGGATACAGGCCGAAAATCTTTGCGGGCTGCGTTGCGAAGAGATTTACAAATTCGCACACGTCGATTCGGCCCGAGACAACGCCGGCCGTGTAGAGAAGGCCCAGTCGATTTTCGATCCCGGCGGCGCCGTTCGGAATTTTTGTAAAATCTGCGCGCCCCATCTCTTTTTGGCCGAGCTGATTAAACGGGCAGTGATCTGTCGCCACCACTTGAATGAGCCCGGCTCGAAGCGCATTCCACAGCGCTTCCTGATGGCCTTTTGGCCGAATCGGCGGCGACATGACAAACGCGGCCGCTTCAAAATCCGGCTTATCGTAAACCGAATCGTCTAAAAGCAAATACTGCGGGCATGTCTCTGCGAAGACGATTTGGCCACGTGCTCGCGCTTCGTACACCGCGTTTAGCGCTTCGCGGCATGTGAGGTGCACAATATAGAGCGGCTCGCCAGTGAGCCTCGCGAGCATGATCGCGCGATTTGTCGCCTCACCTTCTACTTCGGGCGGGCGCGACAGCGCGTGGTATTTTGGCGCTATTTTCCCCTCTTTTATAAACTTTTTTTGCAGCTCGACGATCGCATCCCCGTGCTCGGCGTGCACCGTGACGAGCGCCCCTAGCTCTTTGGCGATCGCCATCACGCGAAAGAGCTCGGTATCGTCGATCCCGATCGCCCCTTTGTAGGCCATGAATGTTTTGAAGCTCGTGATGCCGTGGTCTTTCACACACGCGCGCAGCTCGTCGTCTGTTTTCTCGTCGTACCAAGTGACTGCCATATGAAACGCGTAGTCGGCGACCGCTTTTTTCGCTTTTGCCTGCCAATCGCGCAGGCCGTCGAGCAGCCGCACGCCTCGCGCCGGAATCACAAAGTCGATGATTGTGGTTGTCCCACCGGCGACCCCCGCTGCCGTACCGGTTTCGAAATCGTCGCTCGATTCCGTCCCCATAAACGGGAGTTCCATGTGCACGTGCGCATCGACGCCGCCTGGAAAAACAAACTGCCCCGATGCGTCGATGATTGTGTCGCCCGCCTCGGCCTTCAAATCGCGACCGATTGCGACAACCTTCCCGCCGCCGCATCGAACATCTACGTTTGAGCGATCTGACGCCGTAACGACTTCGCCGTTTTTTATAAGAATGCCCATGGCTTAGAGTTCTACCAGACCGCCATAAGTCTCAGGGCGGCGGTCGCGAAAGAACTGCCATGTGCGACGCACCTCTTCAATCAGGTCGAGGTCGCACGTTGCGACGACGAGCTCATCGCTATTCTCGGAGGCGGTGGCCAAAAAGTTCCCCCGTGGGTCGACGATGTAGCTCGACCCGTAAAATCTCCCGATGTTCCACGGCGCCTCTGTGCCTACGCGATTCGACGCGGCGACAAAATAGCCGTTCGCTACGGCGTGCGCCGGCTGCTCAACCTTCCATAAATATTGCGAAAGTCCGGCGACCGTTGCCGATGGGTTGAACACGATTTCGGCGCCGTTCAAACCTAAAAGACGCGCCCCTTCCGGAAAGTGGCGGTCGTAACAGATGTAAAGGCCGACTTTCGCGTACTTGGTTTGAAACGTCGGATAGCCCAAATTCCCGGGCTTAAAAAAGTACTTTTCCCAAAAGCCGCTCGTGTGCGGGATATGATTCTTTCGATACTTGCCGAGATACGCTCCGTCGGCATCGATCATCGCCGCGGAATTGTAATAGACGCCCGCTTGCTCGCGCTCGTACACCGGCACGACCATCGCCATGTCGTATTTTTTGGCGTATTTCGCCATCAATTCTGTTGTGGGGCCGGGGACCGACTCGGCCGCTTCGTACCAGCGCGGATCTTGGCTCGGACAAAAATATGGGCCGTTAAAAATTTCTTGAAGGCCGAGGATTTGCACCCCCTCCTTCCCCGCCTTTTCGATCAGTGGAAGGTGCTTTTCGACGGCGGCATTTTTGATCTGCTCGATCGACCACTTTTCGTCGAACGGCGTCGCCACTTGGATCAACCCTACTTTTACATTTCGACTCATCGGCTCACCACCAGCGCGAAATCGCAGTTTTGCTGTTCGTATAAAATAGAATTGATTCGCGGCCGTGCGCTTTTAGGTCGCCCAAAAACGACCCTTTTGCGCCGCCAAAACCGAAGTAGCTCATCGGAGCCGCGACGCCGATGTTAACCCCCACCATCGATGCGTGAACCGCATGCGTGTAGCGACGCGCGGCGGCTCCTGCCGATGTGTAGATCGACGAAGCGTTTGCGAGTGGATGGGCGTTAACGATTTTGATTGCCTCATCGAGTGAATCGGCTCGCATCAGGCTCAGAACGGGCCCAAAAATTTCTTCGCGACCGATTGTCATCGCGCTTGTCACGTTGCCAAAAATCGTTGCACCGAGAAAATGACCTTTTGGATAACTTGCGACTTTGCAATCGCGCCCATCGAGAAGAAGCTCTGCCCCTTCTTTGACCCCTTTTTCGATGTATGAAATGACGCGCGCGCGATGCGTTTCGCTGATGAGCGGCCCCATCGTCACGCCGGCATCGAGGCCGTACCCGACGGTGATTCGCTTCGCCTGCTCCACGAGCTCGCGCTTTAATCGATCGTATGCGCCGCCGACACCGATGACCACGCTCGTTGCTAAGCAGCGCTGCCCTGTGCAGGCGAACGCGCTGTCGATGATGTTTGCAACGCTCTTTTCCCAATTGCAGTCGTCGATCACGATCGTAAAATTTTTCGCCCCGCCGAGCGCCTGCACGCGCTTTCCGGTAGCGGACGCGCGCTCGTAAACATGCTGCGCGACTGGGCTTGAGCCTACAAATGAAACGCCGACGATGTCGCGATGTTCGACGAGTGCGTTCACTACATCGCGGCCGCCTTGAACCATGTTCACGACGCCCGGCGGCAACTTTAGCTCGCTGATAAGCTCAAACGCGCGCACTTGCGAAAACGGCACCTGCTCGCTCGGTTTGATAACAATCGTGTTACCGGTCGCAATCGCGTACGGCAAAAACCAAAACGGCACCATTGAAGGGAAATTGTACGGCGCGATCGCCGCAAAAACGCCCGCCGGCTGCCTGACTGACACGCAGTCGATCCCGGGCGCTACTTGTTCAAGCGCCTGCCCCATCATCAGCGACGGGATGCCGGCCGCCGTTTCGACGTTATCGATCGCGCGCCTCACATCCCCCTTCGACTCTTCGAACGTCTTTCCGTGCTCTTGCGTGCATATGGAACACAATTCGTCGAAGTGCGCTTCCATCAAATTGCGCAAATCGAAAAGATACCGCGCTCGCACGGCTGCCGGCGTTTCGCTCCAGGCGGGGAATGCTTTTTTTGCGGCAGCGACCGCGGCATCGACATCGCTCGCGCTCCCGCTTGGCACGGCGCCAATGCGCTCTCCTGTTGCCGGATTGTAGACGATAATTTCTTCTTTCGAATTCGATTGGACCCACGCGCCGTTGATGTAATTGCGTGCTTTTTCGATCGAGTACGGTTTCATCACGTCTCCAATTTTTTTACATATGCTTGGTGATAGTCGCTGAGCGTCGCCCCTACGAAGCGACCTCGCGTAAACTCGAAAAGAGCGGTTAGGTCGTCGTAGAGTTTTTCGATGTCGCGATCGCTTTGAAAGTTCGGGCTGCCGCCGGGCATAAATTCAGACGAATGCAGCATAAATTCAACGTAATCGGTCGTGGCGCTTTTCACGAGCTCGATCATCTGCGCGGCCGAGCTTGCCCCTGGCCTCAGCCATCGAGGCGGCGTCAGTACATCGGCGATTTTTTTAATAGCGCCGCTCTGCCATGCTCGCGGAAGCACGTTTCGGATATCGTTCGGCGACCGACGAACGGTCATCGGCACTTCAAGGAGCGGTGAATTGCCCGCTTTTGAAATATCATCGAGAGACAAAAAATACGGCTCTTCGGAGAACGCGGAGTAATCCACGCCGCCACTTTTGGACCCACCTATCGTCCCTGTCCACGAGACGTGCGGCGTTACAGAACAGTCGACGAGATAGCCGTGTTCGACGAGAATCTTCGCGTATATCTCGTTAAATGCCCACCTTCCGGCCCTATGGCTGACCATTTTTGCCGAAAAGGTCGACTCCAAAAGGTCGGTCATATGAGCGATTTTGCTTCGCATGACCTCTTCTGGAAACTCGATTAAATACGGGTGATTCCGATGATGGCCGTCGGTCCGACTTAACGGCGGTGAATTCCACGCATGCAAATGCATGCCGACTTCGGCTTGGTTACGCCTCTGTGCGTCCCTCGCCAACTCTTGAAAGACGGGGCTCTTCGCCATCTCGTAATTCGTTAGATACGTCGGCTTCAGGCCAAATCGTTCGCATAGCTGCTGAAATCGTGGCAAATACTTCGCGTTTTCGGTGCGAATTTCGCGTGGGCGGCTCCAAAGGTTATCCCCTTCTGTGTCGATCGTGATTAGAAAGAGTGGTTCTTTAATGGAGATCACAGCGCGCGAGCTTTAACCGAGCAACGTAGCAGTCGCAAGAACACCCATCGAGATTAGCCTCGCGTTTCTATTCAGCGCCAAGAACTATCGAATGAACCGACACCCAAACGCGCTTTTTGGCGCTCAACTCGAAAAGCGAATTTTGCTCCTCGACGGAGGGATGGGGACGATGATTCAACGCCATCGTCTCACCGAATCCGATTACCGCGGCGAGCGCTTTACCAGTCACAAACATGAGCTGCGCGGTAACAGCGACCTGCTTGTCCTCACTAAGCCAGATATTATCAGGTCAATTCATAGCGAATATCTCGCCGCCGGAAGCGACATTGTCGAAACAAATACGTTTACCGCAACATCGATCGCGCAAGCCGATTACGGCTTGTCTGAACTCGCGTACGAGCTCAACGTCAGCGCGGCAAAACTTGCACGTCAGGCTTGCGACGAATGGAGCAACAAAACACCCGACAGGCCGCGATTCGTAGCGGGGTCGATCGGCCCAACCAATCGTACACTTTCGATCTCGCCCGACGTTTCGAACGCCGCATTTCGGTCGATCACATTCGACGAACTTCGCGCGTCATACGCGGAGCAAGTGCGCGGCCTTATTGACGGCGGCTGCGACATTCTGCTCGCCGAGACAGTGTTCGATACGCTCAATTTAAAAGCGTGTATTGCGGCTATTTATGACGTTTTTGAGTCGTCAAAAGTATCGCTGCCGCTCATGCTGTCGGTCACAATCGCCGACCAGAGCGGGCGCACGTTGTCAGGGCAAACGGTCGATGCATTTTGGACATCGGTCGAACACGCCAGGCCGATCAGCGTGGGACTCAACTGCGGGCTCGGCGCTGCGCAAATGCGTTCGTATGTCAGCGAGCTCTCTTCGCTCGCGAGTACAAATATCAGCTGCTACCCAAACGCCGGCCTGCCAAATGCGTTTGGCGAATACGACGAGCAGCCGGAGCGCACCGCCGAACTGCTTGGCGAATTTGCAACGAGTCGATTTCTAAATATCGTCGGCGGCTGTTGCGGCACAACGCCCGATCACATTCGTGCGATCGCGGCTGCTGTGCGCAATGTTGAGCCGCGGCGTTTGCCGAGTTCGCCCGATGGATACGCGCGGTTTAGCGGGCTCGAAACGCTCACAATTCGCCCCGACACCAATTTTTTGATGATCGGCGAGCGAACAAACGTGACCGGATCGCTCCGCTTTGCCGATTTGATTCGGCGTGGCGATTACGCGGCGGCCACTCAAGTTGCTCTCGATCAAGTGCGCGGCGGAGCCAACATTCTCGACGTCAATATGGACGAGGGGATGCTCGATTCCGAGCTGGCAATGACAACGTTTCTGAACTTGATCGCAACAGAGCCCGAAATCGCGCGAATTCCGATCATGGTCGACAGCTCAAAGTGGAGCGTCCTCGAAGCGGGATTGAAGTGCGTTCAGGGGAAAGGGATCGCCAATTCGATCAGCCTAAAAGAGGGCGAGGCCGACTTTCTCAAAAAGGCCCATACGATTCGTCAGCTTGGCGCCGGCGTGATCGTGATGGCGTTTGACGAACAGGGGCAGGCAGAGACGGTCGAACGCAAAGTTTCGATTTGCGAGCGCGCGTTTCGCCTGCTGATCGACAAAGCCGGCTTCGACCCGCTCGATATTATTTTCGACCCAAATATTCTCGCGATTGCTACTGGAATTGAAGAGCACAACAATTTCGCCGTCAATTTCATCGAGGCAGCGCGCATTATCAAAGAGCGCTGCCCCGGCGCGCGAATCAGCGGCGGCGTTAGCAATTTGTCATTTTCATTTCGCGGCAACAATGCAGTCCGTGAAGCGATGCACGGCGCGTTTTTGTATCACGCGATTCGCGCCGGCATGGACATGGGGATCGTCAACGCCGGGCAGCTTGCAACGTACGAAGATATTCCGAAAGATCTTCTCGAGCGCGTCGAAGACGTAATTTTTAATCGACGCCCCGACGCGACCGAGCGGCTCACCGAATTTGCATCGACCGTCTCCGGCACGACCAAAAAGCGCGAAGTTGATGCGGCGTGGCGTGAAAAGCCGGTGGGAGAGCGGCTCGCGCACGCGCTCGTTCACGGGATTGTCGAGTTCATCGAAGTCGATGTCGCCGAAGCGCAGAAAGTCTACCCCCGCGCGATCCTGATCATCGAAGGTCCGCTGATGGACGGGATGAAAGTCGTCGGCGACCTTTTCGGCGCCGGAAAGATGTTTCTTCCGCAAGTTGTGAAAAGCGCCCGAGCGATGAAGCAGGCGGTGGCGTATCTGCTCCCCGCGATGGAGCGCGAGAGCAGCTCTTCGTCAAAATCGACAACGCAAGGCCGCATTCTGTTGGCGACTGTTAAAGGCGATGTTCACGACATCGGGAAAAATATTGTCGGCGTGGTGCTTGCTTGCAACAACTACGAAGTGATCGACCTTGGCGTGATGGTGCCGTGCGATCGCATTCTCGATACCGCGCTCGAACGCGAAGTCGACATTGTAGGACTTAGCGGGCTTATTACTCCTTCTCTCGACGAAATGGTGCACGTCGCGCGCGAAATGGAACGCCGAGGCATTCGCATTCCGCTGGTGATCGGCGGCGCAACGACAAGCAGGCAACACACCGCGGTTAAAATCGCGCCGGAGTATTCGCAGTCGACAGTGCACGTTCTCGACGCTTCACGAGCCGCAGAAGTTCTCGGGTCGCTTCTCGACCCAGGGCGACGCGGCGCGTTTGATGAAAAGACGCGTGATGACCAGAAGCGCCTACGCGACATTCACAGAAATAAGATCGACAAGCCGCTCGCGCCATTTGCCGAAGCGAATCAGAAAAAGCCGGCGATCGATTGGATCGCGTCGGACATCGCAAAGCCGGAATTTACCGGGCGCAAAGTCATAAAGCCGGCGCTCGATACGATCGCTCCGTTTATCGACTGGACATTTTTGTTCACGACATGGGAATTGCCTGGGCGCTATCCGCAAATTCTCCAGCACCCGACATACGGGGCGGCGGCGCGCGAGCTTTTTTCAAACGCGCAAGCGCTGCTCAAGCGCATTATCAGCGATAAACTCCTCGAAGCTCGCGGCGTATACGGCTTCTGGCCTGCAAACAGCGACGGCAACGACATCATCGTCTTCAAAGATGAGAGCCGGAAGAGCGAGTTATGCCGATTTCCGATGCTTCGTCAGCAGACGCGCAAAGGGGACGATCCGTATTTTGCACTTTCTGACTTCGTCGCGCCGGTTAGCAGCGGGTTCGCCGATTGGATTGGCGCGTTCGCGGTGACCACCGGCGTCGGATGCGACGCGCTTGTGGCGAAGTATGAGTCGGCCCTCGACGACTATTCGGCCATCATGGTGAAAGCACTCGCCGATCGATTGGCTGAAGCGTTCGCCGAAATGCTCCATGCGCGCGTGCGTCGCGAATGCGGATTTGGCGACAGCGCGGATGTCACAGTCACCGACCTCATTGCCGAAAATTATCGCGGTATTCGCCCAGCTTTTGGATACCCA
The DNA here is from genome assembly GCA_945861885.1 of Nannocystis exedens. GTDB lineage: Bacteria > Myxococcota_A > Polyangia > Polyangiales > Polyangiaceae > CAMAVR01. The sequence goes on from CAMAVR010000012.1 coordinate 68,886, forward strand.
GCATCGCCCGATCATACGGAAAAACGAGCTCTTTTTTCACTTTTGGATGCAGAAGCGATCGGGATGTCGCTGACCGAATCGTTCGCCATGCTTCCGGCTGCGAGCGTGAGCGGGATTTATATTTCTCACCCGAAGGCGAAGTATTTTGCCGTCGGGCGAATCGATCAAGAGCAAGTCGCCGATTACGCGCGCCGAAAAGGTGATTCGGTCGGCGACACCGAACGCTGGCTCTCGCCAAACCTTGGTTACTCACCAAAATAGTAAGAGCTCTTCATGAACGCGAATACGATTGAACGCGCCGACGGCCGCGTTGAAGTTTCACGAGACGCCATCTCTCACGATCCGCTGCTTTTTAACGACGATTTGGCGCCGACGCCGATCGCCGAGCGCACCTGGACGACGTACAATTATGCGGCGCTCTGGGTCTCGATGGCTCACTGCATTCCGACGTACATGCTCGCATCGGGGCTGATCGGCACCGGGATGAATTGGTGGCAAGCGCTGCTAACAATTCTTGTCGGAAATACGATCGTTCTTATCCCGATTTTGGCAAACTCTCACCCCGGAACAAAATACGGGATTCCGTTTCCGGTTTTCGCGCGCGCGTCGTACGGCGTTTTCGGCGCGAACGTCCCAGCTATCATGCGTGCGCTTGTCGCGTGCGGTTGGTTTGGGATTCAGGCATGGATCGGAGGGGAAGCGCTCCAGGCGTTTCTCCGCGCTATTTTTCCGGCGTGGCCAGAGGCGCTTGGCACCGTGCGATTTGACGGCCATTTGCCGACCGAATGGGTGTCGTTTGCACTCTTTTGGGCGCTAAACATTCTGATCGTCTTCCGCGGGATGAATCTGCTTCGCATAGTTGAAAACTGGGCGGCGCCGTACGTTCTCGTGATGACGGCGGCCCTTGTTATTTGGGCGATTCGCGAAGCGCACGGCGTCGGTGCGATCGTGCGTGATACCGGGAAGTTTCACGACGCGGCATCGTTTTGGAAAGTGTTTGTTCCGAGCGTCACCGCGATGATCGGCTTTTGGGCAACGCTATCGCTCAATATGCCCGACTTTACGCGATTCGGTAAATCGCAGCGCGAACAGGCTGTCGGCCAGCTTGTCGCCCTCCCTACAACGATGACCATTTTTGCGGCGATGGGGGTCGTGATCACAAGCGCGTCGGCTGAAATCTACGGCAAAGCGATTTGGGATCCGGTCGAACTTGTCGGTCGATTTGAATCGCGGCCCATCGTGGCGATTGCGATGTTTACGGTGATGATCGCAACGCTAAGCGTGAATATCGCGGCAAACGTCGTCTCGCCGGCCAACGATTTTGCAAACGTCGCTCCGCAAAAAATTTCATTTCGGCTCGGCGGGCTGATGACCGGGCTTATTGGGTTCGTGATGATGCCGTGGAAGCTTCTCGCCGACCCGAATCAGTATATTTTTAGATGGTTGCTCGGCTATTCGGGCGGGCTAGGGTCGATCGCCGGAGTGCTTATTTGCGATTACTGGTTTATTCGCCGCACGAAGATCGATGTTGTCGACCTATATCGACGCCAGGGTCGTTATCGATATGGCAAAAGCGGCGTAAATTTAGCCGCCATCGTCGCGACCGCTATGGGATGTTTGCTCGCCTGGGTCGGGCTGGTTGTTGACGATTTGCGAATACTGTTCGACTATGCCTGGTTCGTCGGGGGATTTAGTTCCGCGGCGATTTACGCGCTATTTATGACCCGTCGTTCGTGAGGTCGGCTGGAGCTATCTATGGATGCAAGACACGCTATTGGTTTGTCGGCCATCGCATTTGTCGCAAGTTGCACCGCTCGCGATCCGATCGAAACGTGCGAGATCGATAAAGTTGTCGTCCATCCGCTTCAATCGGGGCCTCATCACAGCGTAGCTAATGGGACAAATTCACAAAATGACGACCCAGAAGATGACTTTACAGATTTAGAAGAAGGGCTTTTTACACACGGCGTCGAATATTGGACGACGATCCGCGTTGGAGGCAAAGACATCAACGTCGTCGCCGATACCGGCAGTTCCGACCTGGTCCTACCAGATCACCTCTATACGCCAGGGCCCACCGCAATCAACCAACGGACCCAGATAAAGCTTGGCTACGGAAGTTGTAGCGGAGTGGCAACGCAATACGAAGATTCAGTAGGGCTCACATGTGGCGCGCCGGTGGCGCTGTCATTTGCGTACGCGACCGGTGGCAACTGCCCCAGTATTTTGGGCCTCGCTTACCCTGGGCTGTCGAGAGTATGTCCAAACGTCCAACCCAGCTGCCCCACATGTCCGTGCACTTTTTTTGGCGATTTGGTCGCAAGAGGGGGCGTGCAGAATCTCTTCTCAATGCTCCTCTGCGGGGCACGCTCGGGCAGCCAACTTGTCTTGGGCGGGCAGATCGCGAACGCACCACTTTCGGCGATTACCTATACGGCGATCCCGGAGGAGAACTACTACACCGTTGTCCCGATCGATATGCGCATTAAGGGGGGTGGGCTAATCGGTACATTCAGCCCGGCGATCATCGGTACGCCCCCGTTCATGCACTATCCGATCGTCGATAGCGGGACGACGCTCACTGTGATCCCCGATGCATGGCACGACCAAATCGCTACTGCGATTCAGCAGGTGAACCCAAATTTACCACTGGGCTTTTTTCAGAGCACGAAGCCGTCCGAAACAGTCTTTACGCTGTCTTCGAAGGAGCTTGGCGACACCTCGAAGTTCCCGACAATCACGCTGACGATGACCGGCTACCAAGGCGCGCCGAACTTCACGCTCGAAATGCCGCCGAACATTTATCTGAAACGCGGGAGCGACCACAACTACATGTTCGGGTTTAGGAAGCTATCGACAAGCAACTCGCCTCAAGTCGTTTTTGGCCAGACGCTGATGGAGAACTACTACGTCGTATTCGATCGCGCGAATAAGCGAATCGGATTCGCGCCAAGCGCTACGCTCTGCGGGGAATGATATCGCCGAACGTTCGCGTCATATTTTTCAGCCACGCGACGACAACGTGGACGACGTCGTTCCACGCGATTTCGTCGTCGTTTATACCGATGGCCGGGGCCGCTTCATGCGATGCGCGGCGTTCATCGTGGGCAACGTGGACGCGAAGCGCTTCGAGCACGACATCGACCGCGGCGCGCTGATGCTCGCGGCAGTACTTCTCTAGCCGCTCGGCGAGCTCGACGGGCATTCGCCCGCGCAAATCGCGCACAAATGTGTCGGTTAGAATCGCCGCGATGCGCGACGTTTTTCCGCCGACCGCGCTTGCTACGGCACGCTTCGATTTGGCCCTAATTTTAGGCTCTTCGACCGCCTCATCGAACGTTGAGGCGCGCGCTAGGCCGTCGTTAGCTGGCGGTGGCTTGCGAATTGATATCGATACCGGTTTTTTTGCCATCGCCAAATTTCTCCAATTCTTTTAGCAAGTCGATCACTTCAGCCGCTGCGCGGTCTCGCGGTGCGTATTCTGTAACGCCCATCCCCGAAGCGATAGCCTCTTGATAAGCGACGCGTAGACCGAGCTCGCTCGCTAGCACCGGAAGACCCGACGCCTCGAGCACTTCGCGCGCGCCGCGTGCGATGCCGGTTCGCCCTTGCTTTCTCGTGATGAGGAGGCAGGCGCGCAAATTCTCGCGAAACGATTGCGCTTCACGCACCATCTCGAGCGTTGTTGCGAGCGCCCAGGCATCGGCCGCCGACGCGCCGCATGGAAGGACCACAAGATCGGCGACCATCAAGGCGGCGCGCTGCACTTCACCGTGACGTGGTGGACAATCGATGACGACCCAGTCGTACCCAGCCGCAATGGCCGGCAGCTGGCCCGGCTTATGCATCGAGCCGCCCATCGCTATGACCGTCGGCGCGGCGTGCCCAGCCTCACTTGCAACTTCGCCCCATGTCCGCGCCGTCCCCTGCGGATCTGCATCGACGAGCAGCACACGCGCGCCGCGCCCCATCGCCGCGACGGCGAGGCATATGGCGGTTGTGCTCTTCCCAACACCACCCTTTTGCCCAGCCAGCGCGACAATCATAGCCGCCGCTCTACGCCCAATACCCCCACCATGGCAAATTTGTTACGAAAATTGGGCCGGCTAACAAACAAATGCACCTTCAGCCAACTTTGCTGCCCACGTCGCCGCTGGATAGACCTCGATCGGGCCGTCCTTGATCATGTGCTCGCCTCCGTAGACCCCGATAGCCCTCTGAATCACGTTTTCTCGCAAAAGCTCTTTCAGCGCGTCGCCCGAATGCGCTCTCCACGTTGCCGACGATTTCACTTCGATCCCAATTGCCGAATCTCCGCAACTCAAAATGAAATCAACTTCGACGCCGTTTGGCGTTCGCCAATAGGCGAGCTCACCTCCGCACTGACTGTACTCGAGGTAGGCTCGTAATTCGTGGCAGACCCATGTTTCAAAGAGAGGGCCGCGCTCCATATCGGTTAGCTGATTGAACAGCGTTCCGTTCAACGTTCGTGCGACGCCGGTATCAAAGAGATAGAACTTGGGATGAGCACTCTCACGTACACGCTTGCGCGGACGAAAGGCGGGCAGAAAATACCCGATAAGCGTGTCTTGAAGTATCTCAAAATACCCTTGAACCGTCGTGCGTGAGACCGACGCATCGCGAGCCACGTTGCTCGTATTGATCGCCTGCCCGTTCATCAATGCGGCGACTTGGAGAAATCGCGAAAATGACTCAAGACTTTTCACCGCCGCTTCGGCGCGAATTTCCTGCGTCAAGTACGTCTCGCCATACGCTTTCAGAATTTGACGTCGGAGCATGTCGTTGGGAGCGCTGACGACAAGAGGCAGCGTCCCAAACTGTAATGCGGCTTCCAAATCGAAATCTTTTGCCATTTCGGATCGCGTAAGCGGAAAAAATTGTAACGACAGCGCGCGCCCTGCCAGCATGTTCGTGCTTTTACGTCGGAGCTTGCGCGCGCTCGACCCGGTCAGCGCAAATCGATAGCGTCCCGGATGTTCGGTCAGGATGTGATGAACTTGATTTAGGAGCGACGGCAATCGCTGAACCTCGTCGACAACGACCCACGTGTCGGCCGGCAATGCGCTGACCTCTTGTTGGAAGACAGCCGGATTGTTCGCGATACGCGCGAGCTCGGAATCCAAGAGGAGATTCACCCAATGAACTGGGGGGTCGTTAAGGGAGCGTTTTAGCCAAGTCGTCTTGCCGGTGGCGCGCGGACCAAGCAGAAAAAAGGACATTTCTGGCAGTTTTAAGGCCCGTGTATACATAGTCGGCAATATACCAGGTAATTTGCCGACGTCCTATACAGCCGGTTAATCGAGCTGGATCCGCCCCAAATTTGAGGTCGTTTGTCGATCGCGCGACCTCGACCTCGACCTCGACCTCGACCTCGACCTCGACCTTCGACCCCCGACCTCGACCTCGACCTCGACCTCGACCTCGACCTCGACCTTCGACCTTCGCCCAGACTTCAAATGGTGTGGACCAAAGGGTCCACCTCATAACTCAATGTCGGTGCTGCTCGCATTAAAGACGGAACGCGTCGGCTCGTGCGAACCCACACCCCATAAATTCTTCGCGGCTTTGCGGCCCAATAAGTCTGCGGTTTTCTAAGCGGCTCACCGGACTTGTCGCGTCAACGATTACGATTCGCGTAGGTCCTAAATGATCTAAATTACAAGAGTTGACAGACTGATTGTCGCATCGAGTCACGACAAAGTGTCAGCGGCGTCTTGTCCTGCACCGCCACGCCACCGACCTCCGACTTCGATCATCGAGGTCGGAGGTGTCGCTATCGATCTTCGACGTCGATCTTCGAAGCGACTAGGGCCTGTACTCAGTTTCTCCTCTGACCCGTAAACGTGCCCGTGCCCGTAAACGTGCCCGGTTTTTTTCATGGGCAGTGGCGTTTTCTAGCAACTTTTTTCTTCGGTGGCCGATGATCCTTCATGAATCTCGATCACGAAAAAC
>CAMAVR010000013.1 GCA_945861885.1 Nannocystis exedens
GCAATTGTGCACGAGGACGAGATGCTCGCCGGCGAAGTAGTTGTTGCTTCCTTCTTCGGCTTCAACTTGAAAGTTGTAGACGTAGATTGGATGGGTGAGTTTTCTCGAGTGAATCCCTGTTATCAAAAGCTGGCTGTTTTCGTGCCCCCGCAGCATATCGTCTTCGTGCAAATCACGAACCAACGTCGGCACTGTTTCGCCGTCCTTATAAAAAGGGTGATCCGGCGTTGTTTCAATCGTTGATTCAGAGCCGGCGCCATCCACATTCCACGTGCGAATGCGGACGATGCGGTCTGTCGTCGTCAACGAGGTGCCTGCGATTTTTCGCACGTAGCACTTGTCCTCGCCGGTATTGCACGACCAGACCTCGTCGCCTTTCTTCAACTTCTCAATCGGCTTTAGGGGCTCGTTTTCGTCAGGCGTGAGGATCGCAGTTCCTGCCGTGAAGCATTGGTGGCCGCCACTAGGTTGTCCGCCACCGCTTGGAGGAGGGGGCGAGGCTGCCGCGTCTTGGCGCTTTTGGCGCTCTTCTTTTGCCGCGTCTCGTTGCTGTTTGTCATACGCGAGCCTTCGCTCTCGCGCCTCGGTCGCGCACTGGTGGGCCTGCCTGCGCTCTTCGCCCGCGCGTGGGGCTTGCTGTTGCGCGGCTCGGGCCCCTTCTACTTTCGCTTTGTAGTCGGGGCGCTTTTCGAGCGCTTCATTGGCGGCTTGCCGTCGCAAATTGTCCGCCGCGAAGATGCGCGCTTTTCGCTCGGCCGATTTCCGCAGGTAGTCTTGCCGACGCTCCTCCTTAGCGACACGTTCGGCCTCTTCCTGCTGCCGCTTCTCTTCGGCGGCCTGCTCTTGCCGCCTTCGCGCGGCGTCTACCGCTTGGGCTTTTTCCCTCAAGAGGCGCGCGGTTTCGGCGTCTTGCGCTTGTCGCGCTGCCGCTTCCGCTTCGGCCTGCTTCTGCACCGCGTCCGCGAATTGCGCCGCCGCTCGTTGCGCCGCGCGGCGCCGCCGCACACGCGACGGCTTAAGCACATCGCCGATGGACGAACCCACGTCGTCCCACGGCACCAATGCTATCAGTCCGACGGTGGCCACGATCGCCCCAGCAACCACCGACCCGTCCTTCAAGCTCGACTGATCTGACTCCTCCTGAGTCTTCCCGTTGGTGGGCGCTTCGGCCGCGTCTGAGACGCTGAATTCGTCAAATTCGTTCAATCCGCTCGGAGCGCCGCACGCTGAAATGAGCGTAATAACCGCCAAAAGAAGCGCCACATGAGGATGCACTACCCGACTTTGCATCCCCGAGTGTATGAGGGGCTTTTCCGTTGTCAACGGATCGATATTGAGTCAGTGGACGCGGCTCGCGGCGACTCGCAGTGAGACGCGCTCCGAGTCCAGCTTGAAGCGCACGTTAAAGCAAATTGGACGCTGTCTCCGCCAGCTCGCTCCGCTCCCCTTTTGTTAGCTGAATGTGGCCGGCTAGCTTTTCGCCCCGGAAGCGATCGGCTGCTACCGATAGGCCGTTTGATGCTGAATCGACGTACGGGTTGTCGATTTGATCGGGGTCGCCTGTGAGCACGATTTTTGTTCCGTCGCCTGAGCGTGTGATGATCGTTTTTACTTCGTGCGGAGTTAAGTTCTGCGCTTCGTCGACAATCATGAACTGCTGCGGCAACGACCGTCCGCGGATGTATGTCAGCGGTTCTACTTGAATTTGCCCGTTCTTCATCAATTCGGAATAGGGCCTTGGCCCTCGGCGCGCTCCGTTTGAAAATAGAAATTCGAGGTTGTCAAAAATCGGCTGCATCCACGGGTTTAGTTTTTCGTCGATGTCGCCTGGCAGATAGCCGATGTCGCGGCCTAGCGGCATGATGGGGCGCGACACGAGCATGCGCGTGTAGACGCCCTCTTCGACCGTCTTTTTAATCCCCGCGGCGAGCGCGAGCAGCGTTTTCCCCGTCCCTGCTTTGCCGACGAGGGTCACCATTTTTACCGATTCATCGAGGAGCAGATCGAGCGCGAAACTCTGCTCTTTGTTTCGCGGACGGAGCCCCAAAATTCCTTCGCGTGAACCGTGGAGCGCCACTGCAGCTTTTTTGCCGGCGTCGTACCGCGCGAGCGCAGTGTGCGTCGAATTCGCTTTGTCGCGCAGCAGGAGCGCGCGATTTGCTATGAGCCCATCGACCGAAAGTTGGAGCCTTCCGTCGCGAAAAAATTCGGTCAAATCGCTTGAATCGACCGCCAGTTCGGTGATGCCGCTCTCAACCCGATCGGGCTGGGCGCGCATATTTTCGTATGTCTCCGCCGCCATTCCGAGGGCGTCGGCTCGAATCCGAAGATTCGTGTCCATGGTGACGAAGATCGTTTTGTGTTCGGGATCTTGGTCGCGCACGTTGAACGCGGTTTGCAAGATCGCCTGGTCCATCGCATGTTTGTCGATGGCGCTCGGTAAAACAGGCGTAATCGTGGGGACTGCGACGCGAAGCTGACCGCCCGTTTCAAGACGGACTCCCGATGAGAGCGAGCCACCGTGGTCGCGAAGCTCATCGAGGAGCCTGCTTATTTCGCGCGCATTTCGGCCGCGTTCTGACCCTTCGCGCTTGAATTGATCGATCTCTTCGATCACATAAATTGGGATAATTACGTCATTGTCTTCAAACCGAAAAAGAGCGCGTGGATCGTGAAGAAGTACGTTGGAATCCAAAACGTAGTTTTTGCGCATTGAGCTTATAATGCCCCATCCCGACGTTAAGGCGACATCCGATTGCGACGTTCCGTTCGCAAGGCAGCTCGATCAACTTTTGCGCGCGTGCGCCTCGCGAGTGATGCTACTTGGCGCCGTTGCTGCGGAAAATGCTGGTCAGGAGCGCGCGCGTCTTACCGAAGCGCTTCGTCGACGGAACGAATTGTCGCCACGGTGGTCGTATGTACGGAGAGAGAATCGCGACGTTACGCGGATGATCGACGACGCGATCCTCGTCGTCGATCGCCTCGTCTGCGATGACGATTTGAAGCAGCTCTATCTCGATCGGTTGCGCGAACTCGCACTCGAGAGTCGCATCGTCGATGCGGTCGGCACACGGCAGCTTCAACAGCTTTCGCGCTTGCGTTTTCGAGGTGACAGCGATGAAGCGCGAGCTTTGGCGAAGCGCTGGGCGGTGCCGCCAATGAGTCAACGCGAAAGCAAATCGATCCTTTCAGACGGCGCCGGTGACGATTCGCTTTTGAATCAGATGCGGGCGCGTGTCACGGCCGAACGGCTCCCTTTTCGGGTAATTTCGCACGATCGGCTAAGCGCTCTCGCGGCGACCGGCGACGAAACGATCTACGTCGCGGCCGGCGTTTTGGTGTCGGCGCGCGACATTGCGCGAACCGTCACCCATGAAGTGCTTGGTCACGCCGCACCACGCGCCACAGGAAAGAGCACCTTTTCAGCGCTATTCACGATAGGAACCGCCGGCGGCATCGACGACCAAGAAGGGCTAGCCCTCGTGATCGAAGAGCGACACGCGTTTCTAGATGAGCATCGCAAACACGAACTAGGAGCGAGGCATCGTGCAACCGAATGGATGGATAGCGGAGCAACATTCGCTGAAGTAGCGATAGCGCTCGTAGACGAATGCGGCCTACCGGAAGCAAGCGCGATTCGAATTGCCGAAAGAATCTACCGCGGCAGCAACGGCACATTCGCCGGCCTGGGCCGCGAGCGAGTCTACCTGCAAGCCTACTGCGCAATAAAAGCGCATCTAACCAACAAGCCCGAAAACGAAGCGCTCCTAGCCTCAGGCCAAATAGGCCTAACCGCCCTACCCGCGCTGCGGCGGCACTTTCGATTTGCACCGCCCGCTGCGGGAAATATGGCCGCCATTTCAAAGTGACCCTGTCATATCGTCATGCGATGCTTAGGGCATGAATATCGCGGCGGGCAGATTTAAAGCTAGCTGTCTCACTCTTATGAACCAGGTGGCGAAAACAAGGCGGCAAATTACAATTACGAAGTGGGGGAAGCCAATCGCCAGGCTTGTCCCTATCGGGCCAGAGCCTAAACGATCAATCTTTGGCTGTATGAAAGGCTTGCTCGAAATCGTCGATCCAAATGACGATCTGTTCACCGCCTACGACGGGCCATGGGATGCTCAAGTTCACTAGCGACCCCGCTTAATTGTTGCGACGGCGCGCGATCTTGGCGCAACCTTGGTCACTCGCGACGAAAAAATACTCACGTACGCGGCGCAGACAAGATCGGTTCGCGCGATTGATCTTGAATGACTCGTAAGCATCCGAGCATTTCTCTCACGTGTATGCAGCGCTTGTGAGTTTTCTGCGAGGCTCCTATGGTGCGGTCGGCAACCTGGCTCCGTGCCTCTTCGCCGCAGCCATCTCGTTGCTTCCTTAGGAAAACGGAGTTTCAATCTCTATGAAATTAATCCAGTCCCTCGCGGTCGCAGCGACCGTTATCGGAATCAGTGTCAACGCGCTTGCCTATTGTCCAGGAGTATCCCGCACTGGCGATTCGGAGCCGATGTCTGACGCGCAAATCGAAGAGGTATTGCGCGCCGCATCGTTCCCGGAAGAGACGATTCCAACGATGGTTTGCATCGCTGCGGCGGAATCAACACGATTCCCGACCGCGTCGTGCACCAATGCTTCCGATAGCGCGATTATCGCCTACGGCCTGTTCCAAATTTACGACCTTTGGTTCAAGCAGTGCACCAACACCGATAGCCGCGATTACCAAATTGCGCTCCTTTCGGATCCAGGCGTCAACGCGAAATGCGCATGGCGAGCCTTCCGCTCGGCCAGATCATCGACCGGCGATGGGTACACCGCGTGGAATGTTTACAACGACGGCCAGTGTCATGGGCTCTAGGACAAGGACTAAGGAGCGCGCGATGAGATTTGTCTATTTGTCTTTTTTCACGTTGTTAGCGTCAGCCTGCAGCAGCCTGCCGCCTGCTGAGAACACCGGTGCTGCCGCAGCGGCCAACGAGATCGCCCCGATTGAGATCACGTCCGACCCGTACTGGATGGGGGTATGGGCCCGAGCGGCCTCGATCGATGGTTTTTCGTATCGATGGGGCGGCGATCAGTGGGACATGGCGGGTGCAAGCAACGTCGACCCAGGAAGGTGCATTCCGCGCGACCCAAACGGCTGCCCGAATTGCGATCACGAGGGGGAATGGGGGGCGGATTGCTCAGGGTTTTTGTCGAAAGCGTGGGGCGTGCCAGAGGGGAATACCGACACAACAGTCCATAATTATCACTTCAACGCCCCCTTGTTTAATAAAGACCGGAGTGGCCTGTGGCACACGGTTGGCTGGGATGAAATTCTTCCAGGCGATGCACTCGTGAACAAAAACCACGTGATGCTTTACGAGCAGGGGGAGGTTTCATCGAACGATTGGTACACATACGAGTGCATCGGTTGTGTTTACGGCTGCAAGCACAATCACAAAACGCGTGCGGTTGACCGCTCGAAGTGGCATGTGATTCGGCTCGATACTCACTAATACCGCCATGAATACCAGTAGTAATGCAGCATTTATCGACTAAATCGGCAGTTCGGGCGGTGGCGAGCTTTTCGGTCATTGCAGCGGCGATCGTTCTGTTTTTTATGTTTCGAACAGAACGACCGCCAAATGAAAAGCGTATCGCAGCCCCGCCGCCTCAATCGCTCGTCGAAGAGCAAAGCGCGGTACACGATGACGTCGCGTTGGTCTCCGATGCAGGAAGTCGACCGCGGGCCGAACTGAAACGGCCGGCACCTCTATCGGTACCGCGAACGATCTCTTGGGGAGCAGCGTCTGGCCAACTTGGTCGGACGTATGGCGCCACTCCTGAGCAGAACGTGGGCCCGGGTGCCATCGCGCTCGACCCTGCCGGTGGCATTCTTATCATTGATAAGGTTAACGGGAGGATTGCGCGTTGGGGCGCCGACGGGTCGCCTCGTGCATCGTTGGCCATCGACCCCGCTGTTGACGAGATCGTGACATTTCGGGACGGACGTTTCGCCACGCGCAATAGCGCCCGTCTCATCTTTTATAGCGTTGATGGCTCGACAGCGGCAGAATGGTCGTTGCCGTCGTCGCTCGGCGCTCTACGTCAAGTCTTTGCGGCAGGGGACGATCTCATTGCGGTGGCATCCGCGTCGCCGCCGCGGCGAGATGCTCCGAATCAAGCGTCGATCAACTACTGGAAAGTCGGGCGGTCAGACGGCTCCGCAATCATTCCTCCACTCAAGTTGCCAGGGTGGCCGCTTGCGGACGAGCCTGCGTTCGTGACCGTGTCGGCCACTTCAAAAACCGCGTACCGCATTTCGGTGGGTGACGGTGAGGGCGGTGCTCCTCGCGCACAATACGATTTTGTAGCATCCCGTACCGTCTACCCGACGCTCATTGGCGTCCTACAAGATCAGATCGCTTACGTGCTGATCAACGTTCAAGGGGCGAACGATCCCGTGGTCGAGTGCGTCGACTTGCGCAATGGTGAAGTTCAACGGCGCATTGCAATTCCAGGCGATCCCGATCGCAGCGAGGCGCCGGAAATCGGCGGTTCACCTCCCGTCGTCCGATCCGACGGCGCGATCATCATCTCGCTGTTCACAAAAACAGGCCTTGAACTGCGTGAACTGCGCTAGAATGGGGGATGCGACCCGTTCTACGAAAACTCAATAGTCGTAGAGATCCCAGCAGCTCACTCACGCGATTTGAGCCGGTTCTTTTTGCTTTTTGGGCGGCTTTTTGTACACTTTTTTGTGCTTGCGTCTTTTATGGGGCGATGCTTGCCGATACTGGGGGGTATTGGTCGGCTCCGCTTGATGACGTCTTTATTCACTTTGATTATGCGCGGGCTACGGCTCGTGGGGCCCCGTTTTCGTGGCGCGAGGGGGATGGGTATTCTTCGGGGAATACGAGCATTCTCTACCCATTTTTGCTGGCTCCTGGGTTCCTTCTGGGGCTTCGTGACGAGCGCATTATGATTTGGGCCGCGGTGATCGCGGCTACTTGCGTCTTTGGGATGCTGCTTGTGACTCGCACAGTTTTTGTGCGCACGCTTGGCAGTCAGGTTCGCTCGCGCGTTCTCTCGTACATCATCCCGCCTCTTTTTTTTGGCGTTGGGGCGCTCGATTGGTCGCTCTGGAGCGGGATGGAAGTGGCTCTTTTTCTCGGCACTTGGGCGTTGTCACTCTTGGCGCTTTTTTCGCTGATCGACGGGCCGGCCAATCGGTTTTCAGCGCGCGCATCACTTCTCGGGCTGTGCGGCGCGCTGATGGTGCTCGTTCGCCCCGAAGCGTCGACAACGATCGCAGCGTTCGGCCTCGCGGCGATCTTGGCGCTTCGCAATGCCGCTCCGCCGCGACGCTTGATGGCGATTCTCGTCACTATAGGTGCGCCGGCGGCGCTTGTGCTTCTGGCGCAAGCGATCGCAAATCGCGTTCTTACAGGCGAATGGTCGGCCAACGGCGCGATTGTCAAACTAACGATCAACAATCCGTTTTTGACGCGCGCCGATAAAGTCGACGACTACTTTTTCAATTTGACATACGAAGTGCGCCGCCTCATCGAGCATCACTTTTCAGATGCCATCGCGTATGGTTTTATTTTGCCGGCTCTTGCTGTCGTTCCGCTCGCATTTCGGTCGACGCGGCTCATCGCAACGCTCTTGTGGCTTCAAGTTATTTCGTGGCTTGTCATCGTTGCATTCAACAATCAGGTTCGCTGGCAGAACGAGCGCTACATCATGCCGGCGGTCGCATGGATTGTGATTCTCGCCTGTTTCGGCGTCGCCCTTTTGCTTCGAGATGTGACTCGGCGATCTCCAATCCGTTCGGCGGTGAAGAGTTCGCTCGCTGTTGCCGCCGTCACGCTGTGGATCGTTCATCAGGCGCCAAAGATGCGCGACCAGGTAGGCTTTTTCGCGCGCGCGTGCCGCAACATTCGTGACCAGCATTGGCAAGCAGGCAAGTATCTCGTAACGCTGAATCCGCGCCGCGTTCTCGTCGGCGACGCTGGCGCTCTCATGTATGCGTCGGACAAACCTGGGCTCGATATTATCGGCCTCGGCGGCTACCACGACCTTCCGTTTGCACGCGCCGGAATCAATGGCCTCGCAGCAAGCATGGAGCTGCTCGAACGCATTCCCGCTGGAGAGCGCCCCGACTTTATGGCGATTTATCCGGGCTGGTGGGGCGTGCTTTCGAGCTGGTTTGCGAAGCGTGAACTGGCGCGATTTCCCGCCGAAGGGAATGTGATCTGCGGCGGCTACGAAAAAGTAATTTACCAGACCGACTGGAGCCTTTTGGGGACAGGCGATGCGCCACGCAATCTGCATGCGTCACGCGTCATCGATGACATCGATGTTGCCGATCTCGTAAGCGAATCGGAGCATCGATACTCCGTGAGCGGCGAAAAAAGCGGATGGACGACGATGAAAGTTCTCCCCGACCCGCGCGCACGATCGCGCAATCTGTTCGATGCGGGGCGAACAATTTTTGCCGGAGAATCGGAATCGTTTGATGTTTTCGGCGGTAATGCCGCAACTTCAGCTCAGCTTATTTTTCGGACGGCGCCATCGACATTCAGCCGCGTTCGGCTCGCAATCGATGGGCATGAAGTCGAGGACGGGACGATTCAGTACCGCCCCGGCAGCGGCTGGTTTGAAACAGAAGTTGAACTTCCTCGTGAAAAGCTGCAGAAAAAATTCCGTGTGACGCTCTTCAACGATGGGCCTGGCGAATTTTCGCTCTATCATGTCTGGCTTGTTCAATAGCTACCCAATGAACTACAAAAAACAGCTAGATTGACGTTTCGTAACGATTTCACGCCGCGGTCGATTGACTCGACGAGAAGCGCATTGTACGCCCTCAAAGATCGTCCTTGGGGGAGGCAAAGAGAGATGACCAAGAGTGAATTGATCGATGCGATTGCGGCACGTGGGCTCACAAAAGCTCGCGCCGAAATGGTTGTTAACTGCGTATTTGATTCCATGGGCGAAGCGCTCGAGCGCGGCGACGGAATCGAAATACGCGGCTTTGGCAGCTTCACGGTGAGGCCCTATAAGCCATATGCCGGGCGAAACCCGCGCACTGGCGTCCCGGTCAGCGTGCCTGCAAAGCGCCTTCCGTTTTTCAAAGTCGGCAAAGAGCTCAAAGAGCTCGTGAACTCAAGCCGCAATCATGCAATTACGGGCGGAGACGATTAGTCTCTAAGCTCCACAGGTTTTTATGTCTTTTCCTCCGGTTGCTGAGCAATTGGCGCTGCTTTCTCGCGGTGTTGTTGATTTTCATGTTCGTGGCGAGCTTGAGCAGCGCCTTACTGCGTCTCTTCGTTCCGGAAAGCCTCTTCGCATCAAAGCCGGGTTTGACCCGACGCGTCCCGACTTGCATGTCGGTCATACCGTTGTTTTGTCGAAGCTTCGGCAGTTTCAGGAGCTTGGCCATACGGCGATTCTTCTGATTGGCGACTTTACCGCGATGGTCGGCGACCCGACCGGGCAGAACGATTTGCGACCGCGCCTCACCAAAGAGCAAGTGCT
This sequence comes from Nannocystis exedens, assembly GCA_945861885.1. Classification (GTDB taxonomy): domain Bacteria; phylum Myxococcota_A; class Polyangia; order Polyangiales; family Polyangiaceae; genus CAMAVR01. The sequence continues at coordinate 9,526 of CAMAVR010000013.1, forward strand.
CTCTGCGGCAAAAACATACACCGACCAAGCGTTCAAAATTCTCGACCGCAAAACGACCGAAGTCCGCAGCAATGCCGAATGGCTCGAAAAGCTGGCACCATCGCAGCTGATTGAATTGATGGCAAAGTCAACCGTGTCGCGCATGCTCGAGCGAAAAGACTTTGCCGAGCGTTTTGCTGAGCACCGGCCGATTTACCAACACGAATTTCTCTACCCGCTCCTCCAAGGTTACGACTCGGTCGCTCTCGATTGCGATGTCGAGCTCGGCGGCACCGACCAGCTGTTCAATCTGATGGTTGGGCGCGATATCATGCCAAAATACGGCATGACCGGCCAAATCGTAATGACGACACCGCTGCTCGAGGGGACAGACGCGCGCATTGGCGACGACGGCAAGGTCGTCGGCAAAAAAATGTCGAAGAGCGCCGACAACTACATCGGCATCCAAGAAGAGCCTTCGGCGATGTACCGCAAAGTGATGCAGGTCGACGACGACGTCATTTTTCGCTACTTCGACCTTCTTTCGGGGCGCTCAAACGAAGCGATCGCGCAGCTCAAACTCGACCGAAAAGCGGGGCGAAATCCGCTTGAAATCAAGTCGCTGTTCGCAACCGAATTAATTTCGCGTTTTCACGACGAAGCGGCCGCCGCTTCCGCCAAAGCCGAATTTGATCGCGTCTACAGCGCCCACGCGCTCCCCGATGACATCGCCACGCACACGGTGCAGACCGATACCGATACGCTGTGGATCGCGAAAGCGCTCTCGATGATCGGCCTAGTCAAATCGACCGGCGAAGGGAAGCGCCTAGTCGAACAGGGCGGAGTCGAAGTGAACCAACAGCGCGTGCTTGACCCGCAGCTGCAGCTCGTTCCGGGCGAGAAGTATCTCTTGCGCGTCGGATCAAAGAATCGCCGCTTTGCGTATCTTATCGTGCAACGCGGATCGCCGTAAATCGCCGCAAATCTCGAGAGATGTGCGCCGCGCCCGTTGACCGGAAGCGTCTAAAAATGGTACCCGGGCAACTTATTCGCGGGTACGAGTTACCACTACGACCCGCTTTGTTAGGACGTGCGGCTCAATGATGGCAAGCGATCTCTTCCGAACGCTTCCATCGATCGAACCGGCGCCCTTTGAGGGAAGTAGATATGCACCGTCCCCTCCGTAGTTCCGTCACCGCCGCGCCCGAAAAGGCGAAATCGCCGTCAAAGCGCCCGCCCCTCGCAAAGACGCCCGACAAAGCGCCCATTAAGGCCCCCATTAGAGCCAAACCCTCACCTTTTGCTCATCTCACAAGCCCGCCCCCACCTTTGAATGCGAAGCCGGTCGACTTCAAAGTCGGCGATAAAGCGGTGCATCCGTCGCATGGGGTCGGCGAAGTTACCGCAATCGAAAAGCGTGACATCGGCGGGACACTGGGGATGTTTTACATCCTAAAAATTCTCGATAACGGGATGAAAGTGATGGTCCCGCAGACCGCCGCGGCACAGGTCGGCCTGCGCGAAGTGATGAGCTCTGTCGAAGCCGATTCGATTCTCGAGACGCTTCGCGCGCGAGAAGTCGCCGTCGATGTGCAGCCATGGAGCCGGCGCTTTCGCATCTATACCGAGATGATCAAGAGCAAATCGCCACACGAAGTGGCAAAAGTTTTGCGCGACATGCATCGTCTAAAATTCGACAAAGACCTAAGCTTCGGCGAGCGAAGGCTCCTCGATCAAGCTAAGAGCTTACTCATGAAAGAGTTGTCGCTCGCAAAAAATGTCACCGAGGCAGTTCTAGAAATCGAAGTTCAGCAGATTTTTAGCGCCTGACCCGTCATGGCATACGACGGAATGCGCGATTTCGTCCGCTCTTTGGAAGAGCGGGGCGAACTTATTCGAATTCGCACGCGGGTCGACGCCAATCTCGAAGTCGCCGCGATCGCCAATCGGGCGATGAAAGCGAACGGCCCGGCGCTTCTTTTCGAAAGCGTCGGGACGTCCCCCTTCCCTGTTCTGATCAACGCGTTTGGGTCAAAGCGGCGGATGGCGCTCGCGCTCGGGGTCGATGATATCGAAGAGCACGCCCGGGCGATTGAAGCGCTCGTCCACGCGCGCGCTCCGTCGAGCGCTCGCGAGCTTGTGAAGTTGGCCGGCAAGCTCCCCGAGCTGGCGCACGTACTGCCCCGTAGCGCGCCGTCAGGGAGCTGCCAAGACGTCGTTTACCTCGGCGATGCTGTAGACCTCACCACGCTGCCGATCCTCACAACATGGCCTCACGACGGCGGTCCGTTTATCACGCTGCCAAACGTCATCACACGCGACCCCGATACTCAGGCGCGCAACATCGGCATGTACCGGATGCAACTTATCGATCGCTGCACCACGGCGATGCATTGGCAGGTACATAAGACCGGCGCGCGGCATTTTAGGCGGGCGCGTGAGCGAGGCGAACGGCTCCAAGTCGCGGTGGCGATCGGAGGCGATCCGTCGCTTACGTACGCCGCCACAGCGCCGCTGCCCGACGGCATTGATGAGTGGATGTTTGCCGGTTTTTTGCGAAAAAAAGCGGTAAAAACAGTCGCCTGCAAAACGGTCGACCTCGAAGTCCCAGACGACTCCGACTTCGTTCTTGAAGGGTACGTCGACCCATCAGAAGAGCTCTTCGACGAAGGCCCGTTCGGCGATCACACCGGCTACTATACGCCGGTCGATAAGTTTCCCCGCTTTCATGTCACGGCGCTCACGCACCGCAAAGGGGCGATCTATCCGGCAACGCTTGTCGGCCCCCCGCCTATGGAAGATGCGTACCTAGGCAAAGCAACCGAACGGCTTTTTTTGCCGCTGCTACGCCTCCTCTTCCCCGAAATTGTCGACATGAATCTCCCTGTTGAAGGGGCGTTTCATAATCTGGTGATCGTCTCGATCAAAAAGCAATATCCGTTTCATGCGACGCGCGTCGCACATGGGCTCTGGGGCGCCGGGCAGATGATGTTTTCAAAAGTGATTTGCGTGGTCGACAGCGATGTCGATGTGCAAAACATTCAAGAAGTTACGTGGCGCGTTCTTGCGAATCTCGATCCGAAGCGCGACACGTCGGTGGTTGATGGGCCTATCGATCAGCTCGATCATGGCGCCAATCAGGCTCTTTTTGGCGGAAAAATGTGCATCGACGCCACGCGCAAGTGGGCCGAAGAGGGGTACAAGCGCGACTGGCCGGAGGTCTGCCGTATGGACGCGGCGGTCGAAGCGCGAATTGCTCCGCTCGTGCAAGCGCTCGGTCTCGATCGGTCGCCCGATCGCGAGACTACGCACAACGGGCGCCTTCCACGCGGCGCCGAGACGCTTCTTCGCGCCATCGAGCGGGGGCGAGGGCTCGCTCGCGACGCGCTGCAAAAAGGGGTCGGCTGATGGCAAACGGCGGCCCGGTCGCAAACGTGCGCGCCCGAACCGACGAACGCGCATCGCACGCCGATGCCGTGCAGTCGATGTTCGATCGAATCGCGCCGACATACGACATGCTCAATCACGTGATGTCAGGCGGCATCGATATCTTGTGGCGAAAGCGAGCCGTCGCAGCGCTTGAAAAAGCGCCCCCAGGGGCGATTCTCGATCTCTGCGCCGGCACGCTTGATACGTCGGCAATGCTCGCGCGGAAGTTCCCCGAAAGGCGCATCGTTGCGGCCGATTTTTCGCGCGAAATGCTCGCCAAAGGGCGAAATAAAGCGCCCACCGCCGAGGTTGTCGTCGCCGACGCGATGGATCTCCCGTTCGCCGATGGCGAATTTTCCGCGGTCATTTGCGCATTTGGGATGCGCAATCTCGCCGAACCGTCGCGCGGTGTGGCGGAGGTAAAGCGCGTTCTCGCCAAAGGGGGCGTTTTTGTGACGCTCGAATTTTTTAAGCCGACGACGTGGGTCGCGCGTGCGTTTCATGCTGCGTATGGGCGCGTTGTTCTTCCTCGCGTCGGCGGTTTGATTTCCCGCGACAGCGAGGCGTACAGCTATTTGGCGCAAAGCATCGACGGGTTTCTTTCGTGCGATGACTACGAAGCGCTCCTTGCGCGAAGCCAGTTTCAGAGCATCACTTCCGAGTCGCTTACCTTCGCAATCGGTTCAATCGTTCACGCGCGAATGGATTTATGACAAGTCAGCGAAAAATCGTTGTGGGGATTACCGGAGCGAGCGGCGCGCCCTACGCGAAGCGCCTTCTCGAAAAGCTGCGCACGCGCGTGACGACGCACGGCGATGTCGAAGTCGCCGTTTGCCTGTCATCCACCGCGCCTAGCGTGTGGGAGCTCGAATGCGGCGGCGATGTGCGTGAGTTTGATTTTCGGACGTGGGGGCTACGCGACTACTCGGCGCCGTTTGCGAGCGGGAGCGCCGGGTGGGGCGCGATGGCGATCGTTCCGTGTTCGATGGGGTCGCTTGCGCGCATTGCGCACGGCATTTCCGATACGCTTCTGACACGCGCCGCCGACGTGATGATCAAAGAGCGTCGCACGCTTGTCATCGTCCCTCGCGAAACGCCGCTGAGCGTGATTCACCTTGAAAATATGGCGACCCTGGCGCGCGCTGGCGCAATTTTGCTCCCCGCGATGCCCTCTTTTTATGGAAAACCGCAGTCGCTTACCGATCTTGTCGACAGCGTTGTCGACCGAATTCTCGCGCAGCTCGGCGTTCCAAGTGATGCCGCGCATCGTTGGGGCGACGCTCCGGCGGTGCGATCATGAGCGTTCTTGTCGATCAGGCGATTGCCGCCTCGGGGCTGTCTGGGCTCGTTTCAGCGCGCGCGCACGCCGATCGCGCTGCGATCGAATCGTTTCGCTCCGCGCTCGGCCGCGCCGATCTGCTCGCGCTCGGCGCTCTCGCCGACCAAGTGCGCGCGAGTGAAGTCGGCGATGCGGTGCGCATTCACACGGAGGCAGGCCACTCGCTTCCAACGGTCGACGCCATGTCGGACGACTTTGGGCTCGCGTTTCTCCGCCGCGTCGCGATCGAGCGTCTGCTTGGCGAACATGCGGCGCCGGTGCGCGTCGATTGGGTTCGCGTTGGGATCGAGATCGCGCAAGTCGCCCTCGCGTTCGGCACGAACGAGCTCGTCGGAGCGTTCGTGACGAAGCGCGGCCTGCCGATCGCCGACGGAGCGATGAGCGGGACGGGGAAAAAATCAGAACGCATCGCGATGGTCGATGCAAAAAAGCAAGAGCTCGCCAAACTTGTACAGCGGTGCGGCAGGCGAGCCGTTTTCGTAGGCGTGCGTCAAGAGGTCACGGACAGCACGCGCGCACTGGAGCAGCAAGCATGACGTTCAAATCGATAGAGGCAAAAGTCGATCGCGGTGAGCCGCTTGATTTTGCCGATGGCGTGGCGCTTTTTCATGAGCCGGATTTGCTCGCCCTCGGGCAGCTGGCCAATCGTGTTCGCGAGCGCCTGCATGGCGACAAAACGTACTTCAATCGCAACATGCGCGTCGAAGTGACGAACGTCTGCGTCGCATCGTGTTTGTTCTGCTCGTTTGCGAAGCTGAAAGATGGCGACCCCGGCTCGCACACAATGCGTCTCGAGGAGGCATGGGCAAAACTCGAAGCGCGGATGAGCGACCCGCCGAGCGAAGTACATATCGTGAACGGCCTTCATCCAGGCCTACCGTTTTCGTACTACGAAGACCTTTTGCGCGGATTTAAGCGGATTAAGCCCGATGTGCACATGAAGTGCTTTACCGCGGTGGAGATTCACTTTTTCGCGCAGCACTACGGCATGGACTATGAAACGGTCCTTACGCGGCTTCAAGCCGCAGGGCTTGATAGTCTGCCGGGGGGCGGCGCCGAGATTTTTCACCCCGATGTGCGGTCGCGCATTTCCGACGACAAAGCGACGGCCGACGAGTGGGTCGAGGTTCATCGCGTCGCGCACCGCATGGGCATACGAACGAACGCGACGATGCTTTATGGTCACATCGAGACGTTCGATCATCGCGTCGATCACCTGCTCCGTCTGCGCGCGCTTCAGGCCGAAACAGGCGGGATGCAGGCGTTTATTCCGCTTGCGTTTCATCCGGACGGCAACGGGATGAAAAATTTGCCGGCGCCGACCGGGATCGACGACCTCCGCACGCTCGCGGTGTCGCGACTGATGCTCGACAACATTCCTCACATCAAAGCGTATTGGGTGAGCACCACGCCCAAAATTGCGCAGGTTGGCCTTCGTTTCGGCGCCGACGACATCGACGGGACGATCGTGCATGAAACGATTTACCACGCGGCCGGGTCAACCTCGCCGCAGGGGCTCTCAGAGAGGGAGCTTGTGCGGCTCATTCGCGAAGCGGGGCGCATTCCTGTCGAGCGCGACACGCTTTACAATGTGATTCGTGAATTTCCCCGAAGCGCCTTGCCAGAAGCGGCGGTCAAAGTTCGTGATCGCAAGCAGGCGCTCCATTTGGCCATTGTGAATTAGGTGCGTGAAACTCCGCGGAATTTGAACAGGGAGGGCGGGAGAGCGGGAGAATTTTTATGGCGATGAATGACAATTTCAGCTCCTTGCGTGTTGCGGCGGTCGCGTATTTGAACGCTCGACCGCTCTATCTTCCGCTTGCTGAATCGCCGCATCACGGGGGCGCGCGTCCGATTGAGATGCAACTTGGTATCCCTTCCGAAGTCGCTCGCGCGATTGCCGAAGATGACGCCGACGTCGCGCTGATGCCTGTCGCCGCGGCCGCAACTCTTGGCGATTTGCGCCTCGTTCGCGGGATTGCAATTGCCGCAAACGGACCGGTTCGAAGCGTCGTTGTCGTGTCGGACTGCCCGTTCGATGCGATCGAAGATTTGGCTCTCGATCTGTCGTCTCGCACGAGCGCTGTGCTTGCGCGCCTAATTTTTCGCGCGCGTCGCAAAGGGGGCGAGCCGCGACTCGTCGGCTGTTCATCGAGTGATGCGATTGGGGCGGTCGGGGCGCGGCGCGGCGCGCTCGTGATTGGCGACCCTGCCCTGATGATCGAAGGGAAATTTCGCCATTCTCTCGATCTTTCTGAGGCATGGCGCGACATTACCGGTTTGCCGTTTGTGTTCGCCGGATGGTTTGGTCGAGCAGGCGTTCTCTCGCCGGACGATGAAGCGCGGTTTCGCGCCGCGAAAGCTGAAGGGCTTGCGCGCCGCGACGAAATTGCCGATGCCTACGCGCATCAAGCAAACCTCTCTGCCGAGTCGGTCCGTTCGTATTTGCGCGACTCGCTTCGGTACGATCTGGGCGACGACGAACGCCGTGGGCTCGAGCGCTTTTACGAAGAAGCGGCGTCAGCTCGCCTGCTTCCGAAAGCGACCGTGCGCTTTTTCGACGACGATCGTGCGCCTCGCTCTTCAACACCGGAGCCCGAGCTCGATACGCTTCTTTCCCGCGCTGCGGACGGCGAACGCCTGAGCGCCGCCGAAGGGGGGCGCTTGCTCAACGAAGCGAGCTTTTTTGATCTCGGTCTCGCCGCCGACGCAATTCGTCGCCGCAAACATCCGCACAATGTTGTGACGTACATTGTCGACCGCAACGTGAACTACACGAACGTCTGCACAACCAGCTGCCGGTTTTGCGCATTTTATAGGCCTGTTGGGCACCCCGAGGGGTACGTGCTCACGCGCGATCAGCTTCGGTCGAAGTTGCAGGAAGTTGTCGATGCCGGCGGCGTGCAAATTTTGCTTCAAGGGGGGCTCAATCCTGACTTGCCGCTCACCTGGTACGAAGAGCTTTTTCAGTGGATAAAAACGGAGTTTGGTTTAGGTCTGCACGCGCTGTCGCCCGAAGAAATATTGCATCTCGCGCAGATTGAATCGCTCAGCGTTCGAACGATTCTCGAACGGCTTCACGCGGCCGGCCTCGACTCCGTCCCCGGCGGCGGCGCTGAAATTCTTGTCGACCGCGTGCGGCGAAAAATCGCGCGCGCGAAGTGCACGAGCGACGAGTGGCTCGGCGTCATGCGAACGGCGCATCACATGGGTCTACGATCGAGCTGCACGATGATGTACGGCACTGTCGACTCTGGCGCAGACCGCATCAATCATTTGATCAAGCTGCGCGATTTGCAGGACGAAACGGGCGGTTTTACAGCCTTTTTTTGCTGGGATTATCAGCACGAACAGGGGACGCATCTCCCCCCTGGCGAGAACGGAACGTTTCTCTACTTGAAGCAGCAGGCGGTCGCGCGAATCCTGCTCGATAACATCGACCATGTTGGCGCATCGTGGGTGACGCAAGGGCCGCAAATCGGGCAAGTAGCGCTGCGGTTTGGCGCCGACGATTTCGGAAGCGTGATGTTCGAAGAGAACGTTGTGTCGAGCGCGGGGACGACGTTCGCGATGAACGCGAACGTCATGGAGAAGCGGATCAGCGAAGCGGGATTTCGGTCGGTCAGGCGCAACGTAAAGTACGCGTGGCTCAGCGAGCCGATTTAGAGCCTGCGGTCAATTCGCGCGAATGAGTTTGCCCCGCTTGGCAACGGTTTGAGTATTTGTAATTTTGCCTGATGCCAGATCGACGTCCGCCAAAAAAATCTCGCCCGTGGCGATGTGACGTCCGCTAACCCGCATCCTATCGCCGTCCTCTACGTCGAACGAATCGATGACGTCGTCTTTTAGCGCGTGGAGCAAGGTCCATACAGCCTCGTCGTCTTCCGCTCGACCGTCGAATTGGACCAATTGTCCCGCTGTGACCGCGTACAAAACATCACCCGTTTTGTTCGTCTGAACCGCATGGTCTTTCGACCACTCGAGATCGATCGAGCTGCACGAGGTCGATCCATCGGCTATTTTCACGACGATCGTGTTGCAAGCGAGGGCGTCCGCCCCTTCGCCGCCGGCAAAAACATTTCTGGCTTGAATCGCAACAAAGAGCTTTGTGCTGATAACATTTTTGGCCACCGTCGAACCTTCGGTCAGGAAGATTGGCTCGAGCCTATTGTCTCTCATCACGGCGGTAAGGTTCGTCGTGTTCTCGTCGGCGGCATTCTCCGCTCGACTGTCCGGCAAGCCCGGACGTTCGTCGCCCGTCAACCCGGCTCGCACTTCTTTCGGATGGCGCGGCCCATCGTCTCCCGCCATGGCTCGCATCATCATCGATTGCGCTGCTGATGGCGCGTCATCACTCCCGATGATGAACGCCTTCACCTGTGTCAGATCAAAATCAACAACTCGCTTGAGCCGCTTCGTGGTCATACCGCTCGGTGGTGACACCTCCGTTTCGTTCATCGACGACGCAGATGACTGACCCGCTGTTGAACCGCATGCACTCAGCAAACTGATGAGGCTGATTCCGATTGCGCTGAAGTATCTCATTCCCCCCGTCCCTCCTTTGGGTATCGGGAGTACTCCTTCGCGAGCCCGACGGATAAAAATCGACAGTAATGTCTGCCACATGTCGCATCGAGAGTCAGCTGGTGGCATACGTCGGTGGACTGTAAACTACCGCGTAATTTCACGAGAATTTGCATCTTTTGTCCGACGTGCGGCGGAGTAGTACTCGACGAACGCGCCGCCTCAAGCAATGATGCTGCACCGATGATCGAAACAATTTTTCATGCGTCTGCGCTCATCACAGGCGATGGCCCGGTGATTCAAGACGCCGCGGTTGTCGTCGCGTCCAATGGTGAGATTTGCGATGTCGGGCGCGCATGCGATCTGCTCCCACGTCACGCAGGAGCGCCGATTGTCGCCGTTCGCGGCGTGCTTTTCCCTGCCCTTGTCAACGCTCACACGCACATTGAACTCGGCGCACTTCGCGGGGCAGTCCAAGGCGGTAGCGGCTTCGTCGCTTGGGTTGAGAAGCTGGTTGATGCTCGCGCAAAGACAACGCTCGACGACGAAGCGCAAGCAGGTGCCTGTGCCGCCAACGAACTTCATCTCGCTGGCACCGCGGCAGTTGGAGATGTTTCAAATCGTCTCGCGGCCGTCGGTGCACTTGCTCGCAAAGGGCTCGGAGGGGCTGTTTTTCACGAGATTTTTGGGCTCAATCGCGCTGACGTCGAAGCGCGCGCGCGGCTCATGGAACAAGAGCGCGACACAATCGTCGGGGCGTGGCCATCGAGCGATCTCGCATACAGTCGAACGCCAAGTACGCTTTCGGTCACTGAACATCATGCCGTCGCATCGCTCGTTCGCGAAGAGCGGTCGCGCGGGCGGCGCATGAGCATTCACCTGGCGGAACATCCCGCAGATCGGCGCGCGGTCGAACACGGCGACGGCCCCATGGTCGATTGGCTTCGCGCACGCTCGGCTCTTGCCGCTTATCCGTCGCCGATGGCGCCACTCTTTTCGGCCGCCGATCGTCTCGAGCTTCTCGCCCCCGACGTCTTGCTCGTTCACCTTACCGATGCGCGCCGCGATGAACTAGCAATGGTTGCAGAGCGCGGCGCTCACGTCGTCCTCTGCCCCCGCTCTAACCTGCACATTGAGACGCGCTTGCCGCCGCTGCTCGACATTCTCGCGGTCGGCATCGAGCCCGCGCTGGGGACCGACTCGCTCGCATCGAACGCCTCGCTCGATGTTCTCGCCGAAGCTCGAGCGCTCGCCGATCGCTTTCCAAACGTGAGCGCAAAGTCGCTCATTCAAATGGCGACATGGAACGGCGCGCGGGCATTGGGGCGGCACGAGCTAGGCCGCATCGCTCGCGGATCGCGCCCCGGCATCATCGCGGTCGATGGCGATGTCGGCGGCGATCCGGCAGCGTTTGTTCTTCGCAATGTCGGCGCGCCACGGCGCTGGGTTGCTGGCCGTACGGCTACTGTGGGGCACCCATGAACGTACTTTATAAAGCTCGCACGTACGGCTCGCTCGTCGCATTTTCTCACACGATTTTTGCGCTTCCGTTTGCCGCTAGCGCCGTTGTTCTTGCGCGCCGCTATACCGATGAACCGATCGGCGTGCGCCGCATCGCGATCATGCTTGTTTGCATGGTCGCCGCTCGCACTAGCGCGATGGCGTTCAATCGTTACGTCGACCGCGACGTCGACGCGCTCAATCCGCGGACGGCGATGCGGCACATTCCTGCGGGGGTTGTTCGCGCGCGTGAAGCGCTCGCTGTCGCGGTTCTGTCAGGCGTTTTGTTTCTTGTCGGCGCGTCGCTCTTGGGCTTTTGGCCGGCGGTGCTAGCACCGTTCGTTCTTGCGATTTTGCTCGGCTATTCGTTTGCGAAACGGTTCACTTGGGCATCCCACGCGTGGCTCGGTGTGGCGCTCGCGCTTGCTCCCGGCGGCGCTTGGATCGCGATGGGGGCGGCGCCAAATGCGGGGATCATCGCGCTGATGTTCGCGGTGATGACATGGCTGCTCGGTTTCGATATTTTGTATTCGCTTCAAGATGAATCGTTCGATCGCGAGCGCGGGCTGCACTCGATTCCGGCGCGATTTGGCCTGACGCGATCGCTGGTCATCAGCGCTGCGGCGCACGTGTTGACGGTGATTGCGCTTGCCAGCGTCGGAGTGCTTCTCCATCGCGGGGCGATTTACATGGTCGGAGTGGCGCTATGCGGGCTGCTGCTCACTTATGAGCACTGGATCGTCGGTGCAGGCGATTTGAAGCGCATTAATCGCGCTTTTTTCGACATTAACGCCTATGTCAGCATCGCATTTTTCGTCCTTACGCTAATCGACGCGGGGGGGCACTAAAGTGCGCTCCGTGCATATCCGGCTTGCGGAAGCGGCCCAGCTTTGGTTTGAGCGTCGACGATGAACGACGGCCCGACTAGCGACGGTGAAAAGCGATACCCACGGGTCGCGCTGATTGGCTCGCGGCAGAGCTTCGTGATTGCGAGTCGTTGTGCTTCGCTGCGTATTGGTGGGGGGGCGCCATTTGTGCGGATTGGCGCCGGCGACGCCGGACGCTGGAGCGCGCACGCGCACGATCACGCGCACGCGCACGATCACGATCACGATCACGATCACGCGCACGCGCACGCGCACGATCACGATCACGTTTACGGGGTTCACGATGCGATTTGCGCGATGTTGTGGGCGCCTGGCTCGGTGGCCGATCCTTACGCAGTGAATGAGATTGAATCAGAGCTTCGCTTGCTGCGTGATGCGGCCGACCGTCGCTCGTTACTTTTGTGCGCTGAAGCGGATGCCGAGTCGCTGCCACTCGTTTGCGAATATGCTGACGCCGTGCGAATTGCGCCGCGAAACATGCAAAATTTTCCACTTTTGCGGGCTGTTGGGCGCTCGGGACGGGCGGCGATTTTGCAGCGTGCTATCGGCGCGACGCTCGACGAGTGGCTGCTCGCTGCTGAGTACATTGCCGATGCGGGGGGGGAGCGCATTGTTCTCGCCGAGTCGGGGATTCGTCATTTTGATCCCGAAGTGCCGCGGCTTGTTGATTTGCACAGCGTGGCGACGCTCCAGCGAAAGACGAAACTCCCTATTTTGGTCGATTTATCCTGGTGTGACGATCGGATGGCGGTATCGGCAATTTCTCGCGCCGCGATGGCGATCGGAGCCGATGGCGCGGTCGAGCCCACCCCCTGGCTACCGCTGTCATCCTGAACGAAGCGAAGGATCCCACAAAACGCAAGAACGCGCGCTTGCCTCGCGCTACCATTCGCTCAACCATGCAGCCCGACTCTGACAGCGCTACGCGCGCCTACTATGACAACTTCGCTTCGACCTATGAGCGCGCGCGTCGGCCCAACGACGCTGATGGGTATCATGCGCTCGTTGACGACCTTGAAGTTGAGCTCATCAAAAAATTCGGCAACCTGAGAGATGTTCTCGAGTGCGGCTGCGGGACAGGGCTATTGCTCGAAAAAATAGCCGAATTTGCGAGCACCGCGAAAGGGGTCGATCTCTCGCCCGGAATGCTGCGTCTCGCGCAAGAGCGTGGGCTCGATGTCGTTGAAGGGGCGATCACCAAGCTGCCGTTTGCCGACAGCTCGTTCGATGTAACATGCGCATTCAAAGTGCTTGCGCACGTGCCGGCGATCGGGCGCGCGCTCTCCGAGATGGCGCGCGTTACGCGACCGGGCGGCATCGTGCTCGCCGAATTTTACAATCCGATGAGCCTCCGCGGGCTCGCGAAACGATTCGCACCGCCGGGCGAGGCCGGCCCTAACATGAAAGAGAGCGAAGTGTTCACCCGCTTTGACGCGCCGTGGGTCGTACCGCGGCTTCTTCCGGCCACACTGAAACTCGAGGCGGTCCGCGGTGTGCGCATCGTGACACCGGCCGCATTTGTCATGCGGCTGCCGGGGGTCAGCGAGATTGTGAGGAAGGTCGAGCGCTCGCTCGCCGACACAAAAATGGCCATATTTGCTGGGTTTTACATCGCCGTGCTCCGCAAAAGCGACGAAACGTAGCGAAAGCACACGCCCTCCCGAAACGCCTTTCGCCGGGCGTGCCGTTTTCCCGCGTTCTGCTTACCGCGCGGCGTTTCGCGGGTTACAGTAGGCAGATGTCGATCGTTGATAAATCTGCCAAGGCGACGCTGCTTCTCGGCTCGTTTGGCGCGGCCGCCTTTCTCACGTTTCAGCTGCATCTCCGCGGGGACGGTTTGTGGGAAGGGCTCTCGCCTGCGGTCGCAGCAAGCCCAACGGCACCGGCGGCGCGATCGCCCGCACCGTACGACTTAACTCAGCTGCGCGTCGTGAACGAAGTGTTGAAGGCCGTGCGCGACCGGTATGTCGACCCAAAGCGAGTCAAGCCACGGGAGATGTTGCTGAGCGCGCTCAACTATGTGCAGCGCGACGTGGCGCAGGTCATCGTGCTCCACGAGGATACGGCGCCTACCGTGCGGGTCCGCGTCGACAATCAAGAGCGCGAATTTCGAGTCGATAACGTGCAGGGCCCGTGGGACGTGAGCGCGCGGCTTCGCGAAGTGTTCGCCTTTTTGCAAGAGGGGTTGAAGGGGTCGGAGGTCGACCTCCGCGAAGTCGAATACGCCGCCTGCAACGGGATGCTGCACACGCTCGACCCCCACAGCGTGCTGATGTCGCCCGAAGCGTACAAAGAGATGAATTTGTCGACGAGCGGGCAGTTTGGCGGCCTCGGGATCGTCATTTCGATTCGCGATCAGCAGCTGACGGTGATCAATCCGATTCCAGGGACGCCGGCCGGGCGCGCGGGGATCAAAAAGTACGACCGGATTACGAACATCGACAACGAGTCGACGCTCAATATGGGGCTAAACGAAGCGGTAAATCACCTGCGAGGCACACCGGGGACGCAGGTCGCCGTGGGGATTCACCGCGATGGGCCGAACGGATGGCTCGACACCAAAGTCTTTGATTTAACGCGTGAAGTGATTCGCGTAGCGAGCCTCGAGCACAAAATGCTCGACGGGAACATCGGCTACATCCGGCTCAAGGGGTTTCAGGCGAACACTTCCAGCGACCTTGATGCGGCGCTTACGGCGCTGCGCAAAGGGGAATTTAAAGGGCTTGTGCTCGACCTACGCGGCAACCCGGGCGGGCTGGTTGAGCAGGCGGCGCGCGTCGTCGATAAGTTCATCAACGAAGGGCCGATCTTGGCGACCGTCGGCAACCCAAGCGAAGGGCGCGATGAAAAAACCGCCCGCCCCGAGGGGACGGAACCGAACTACCCAATTGTTCTAATCGTAAACGGCACAAGCGCGAGCGCGAGCGAGATTGTCGCCGGCGCGATGAAGAATCACGACCGCGCGGTAATTATCGGCGAGACTACATTCGGCAAAGGGAGCGTGCAGCTCATTTTCAACGACCTTCCCGACAAGGCCGCGCTCAAATTGACGATCGCGCAATACCTCACAATGCCGGGCGATATTTCGATTCAGGGGACGGGAGTGACACCGGATATCGAGCTCGACCCGATGACAGCCGACCTTCAAGAGATGGATCTGACGGTCGACACCGGGATGATCAAAGAGCGCGATTTGTCGCGCAGTCTATCGAACTCGCGCGTAAAAGAGGGGCAGCGGCCTATCGAGACGGTTCGGTATCATCTCTCAGCCAAAGAGCGTCAGGCGCTTCGCGATCGCGGCGGCGACCCGGACGATCAGTTTGCGCTCGATTTCCCGATTCGGTTTGCGCGCGATCTGGTCGCTCGCGCCACGCCGGGCAAGCGAAGTGAACAGCTGCGCTCCGCAAAAGCGATGATTAACGAAACGCGCGCAAACGAGCTTGCAAAAGTGAGCGCCGATTTGAAAAAGCTCGGCATCGATTGGAGCGACGCGCCGGCCGATGTGGCCTCGCTCCCAACGCCGACCGCGCCCGCCGGCATCGAAGTTAAGATCGAGACCGATCGACCGCAAAACGAAGTGACGGCCGGCGAGCCGATCAACCTTCGGGTGACGGTGACGAACAAAGGGACGACAACTCTTCATCGATTAAAGGCGGTGACGAAGAGCGACAACCCTTACTTCGACAACAAAGAGTTGGCCTTCGGCAAACTTGAGCCCGGGAAATCGCGAACAACAACCGCCCCGCTCGGCTGGTGCGAAATCGAAGGCTACAAGCCGCTCTCAACGGCCCCCCTTCCAAAAGACGCGCCACGCGTGTGCAAAGTGCCGCGCGATTTGCTCTCGCGTGCCGATGGCGTGACGCTTCATTTCGACGAGGCTCGCAATCGTGCGCCGGCCGACGCTACGGCGACGGTGAGCGTACGATCTCTAGAAAGGCCTGTTTTCTCGTACAACTATCAAATCGTCGACAACCGAAAAGGGAACGGCGACGGGCGCGCCCAAAAAGGCGAGGCCCTTACGATGTACTTGACGATCAAAAACATCGGTCGCGGGCGCGCATACGAGACGCAGACGAACTTGCGGAATTTGTCGGGCGATGGCCTGCTTCTCAAAGAGGGGCGCTTCGACATCTCGAACATGCAGCCGGGCGAGGTGAAGCGCGTGGCCTTCACATTCGACATTCAGCCGCAGCTGGCGGAGTCGGCTGCGAAAGTCGAGCTGTCGATTGTCGATCGCGATTTGCGCGAGAGTGTGGTCGAAAAAATTCAGATTCCGATCGTCGAGCCGGTCGCAGTCGCTCCGGCAACCGGGGCGATGCGAGCGCGACCGTCCGGCGCGAATTTACTGCAATCGCCCGATCCGATGGGGCGAGCGTTTGGTCACCTCGCTGCGGGGACCGCGGCGCCGCAGGTGGGGACAACCGGCGGCTTTGCGAAGCTCAATCTCGGAAGCGGGCGGTTCGGATTTGCCGCGATCGGCGATCTCGAGCCCGCCAACGGGGCATCGACCGAGACGGTGACGTTCCAAGAGGGGATGGCGCACGCTCCGCCAACGCTCGAAGTAAGCGTATCGGAACTTGTTACGCGCGAACCGTCGACCACGCTCAAAGTGCTCGCAACAGACGACACGCGGCTTCTCGATGCGTTCGTGTTTGTCGGAACGAAAAAGTTCTTTTATCTATCGAACCGAAACGCCCCCAATCCGAAAAAGATCGCGTTCGAGACAAATGTACCGCTACGTCCGGGATCAAATGTGATTACGATTGTGGCGCGTGAAAACCCCGAGACGACAACGCGTCGCGCGCTAATCGTTCGTCGCGACGGCCCAAATGGTGAGCTTCTGGCGACGCCGAAGCTCGAGGACGATTTGAGCGAAACAGCTGGAGCGGTTGACGATGACTGAGTTGGTACGCCTTCACATCAATATTGATCACGTTGCCACGCTACGAAATGCCCGAGGGACCTCGTACCCCGATCCGGTCGTCGCCGCACATTTGTGCATCGACGCCGGAGCGTGCGGGATTACTGCGCACCTTCGAGAAGATCGGCGTCACATCATCGATTCAGACATCGAACGAATTCGCGCATCGCTGCCGACTCAGAGGTTAAATCTCGAGATGGCTGCGACCGACGAGATGCTTGCGATCGCAATGCGGGTGCAGCCCGATGTTGTGACGCTGGTGCCAGAGCGACGCGAAGAGCGGACGACCGAAGGAGGGCTCGATGTGGTGGGGGGAGGTGCAAAGCTGGCCGCCTACGTGAAACGACTCACCGCGTCGGTCCCGAAAGTAAGTCTGTTCATCGCGGCCGATGACGCGCAAATTAGGGCGGCTGCTGCACTTCACGTGGCACAAATTGAGCTACACACCGGCGAGTACGCGCACGCGGTCACGGCAAAAGAGAGCGGCGCCGTCGCGGCAGAGCTACGAAAGCTGCTTGTCGGTGCAGAGCTCGGGCGCAAGCTTGGGCTCGAAGTGGCGGCGGGGCACGGGCTCACCTGCGACAACGTACCGGCGATCGCTGCGATCGAGGCGATTACCGAGCTTAATATCGGCCACGCAGTTATTTCCGATGCCCTGTTCGTCTCGCTACCGACTGCAGTGCGCGAAATGCGCGACGCGATCTCCGAAGGAGTCCGTGCACGGCATGCAGCGACATACGCGCAAGGGCATCCATGACGCCGGTTTTATCGCGCGCTGAAGCGCGAGCGTTCGACTCACATGCCATCGCTGAATGCCGCGTTCCTGGGATTTTGCTGATGGAAAATGCCGGTGGGCGCGCCGCCGCGATCATCGATCGCGATTGGCTTGGTGACGGTCGTCCGGTGACAATTGTATGCGGTACCGGTAACAACGGCGGCGACGGTTTTGTCATCGCGCGCCATCTGCTTGAGCGCGGGCGACGGGTGCGCGTGTTCCTCGCCGGCGGAGCCGACAAGTGCTCCGGCTCGGCGCGAACAAGTCTCGATGCGTATTCCGGCCTCGGAGGGAACATCGAATTTGTCGAAGCGCCGTCGGATCTCGAAACGCTGAGCGAAGCGCTTACAGGTACTGTCATCGTCGATGCACTGTTCGGAACAGGGCTCGATCGACCGGTCACAGGGCTACTCGCAGAAGTCATCGATCGCATCAATCGCGCTTCGGCAGCACGCATTTCGATCGACGTTCCGTCGGGGATGTGCGCGGACACCGGGCGCCCTCTTGGAGCGTCTGTGCAAGCCGATTGCACTGTAACGTTTCGGAATCTGAAGCGCGGCCTGGTGACGCCGAGCGGCGCAATTCTCGCAGGAAAAGTGCATGTTGTGGGGTTTGGCGTGCCGAACACCGGAGGGGCAATGCTCGCCGATGCGGCCAACGCGATCGACATGGAAGACGTGGCGGGATGGCTTCGTCGGCGTCGATTGGACGTGCACAAAAACGAAGCGGGGCACGTTGTTGTATTCGCCGGCTCCCGCGGAAAAACAGGTGCGGCAGCGCTGACCGCGCGCGGCGCCTTACGAGCCGGCGCCGGGGTATGCACCGTCGCAACATGGGGCGAAGCAACGTCGGCCGTCGAGACGACGCTTTCTGAAGCGCTAATCGCGACGCTCAATGAGCAAGCGGTCGCAGCGAGCGTCGACTCCGCTCTTGCCCCTCGACAAACTCGAATTGACCTTCTGGAACCCGGTTCATGCGGGGATGAAACCGGGTTCCAGAAGGTCAATTCAGACCGGTTTTCTGCTCGGGACGTGAACTTGGTTAATAGTCCTTCAACCTTAGTTGAAGGACCGGCCGAAAAAAGGACTGCGGTAGTCGGGCCCGGCTTCGGTCTAGATGGTCGCGCCCAAGCAGTCGTCGCGCACCTACTTCGTCATTGGCGCGGCATTTGTGTTCTTGATGCCGACGCGCTGTCGATTGTGGCGCGAGGTGATGCCGACTGCGCAACGTCGACAGCGCAACTTGTGTTGACACCACACCCCGGCGAAGCGGCGCGACTTCTTGGCTGTTCAAGCGAGGAAGTGGAAGCGAATCGCTTTGAAGCGCTAGGTTCACTCGTCCGCAAAACGCGCGCGGTTGTTCTACTAAAAGGGGCGTTTACATTGATCGGTGCGCCCGACGGACGAATCGCGGTGAACAGCTCAGGAAATTGCGCGCTCGCGACGGCTGGCTCGGGCGATGTTTTAGCCGGTGTTATCGGCGCATTCGGCGCTCAGTTACCGCCATTCGAAGCGGCTTGCGCCGGCGCTTTTGTACACGGCCTTGCCGCCGATATCTGGTCACGCGAAGGCGAGCGCGATCGAGGGATGCTCGCGTCTGAAATTGCCGATCATATCCCCCTGGCGATCGCTCAGATACAGCGGGCGTGTGCTCCTGCTGCGCCCGGCTACTTTTGCCAGGGTACATCCGCGACCCCCGCGTCGTGATTTGCGCGGCGCGCTAGCACGAACAGAAAATCGCTTAGGCGGTTGAGGTAGTGAACGACGACTGGACGAACTGGCGGATCATCCACCGCTAGAACCGCCCTTTCAGCGCGACGACAGACTGTCCGCGCTACGTGAATTGCCGCCGCTTCCTGACCTCCTCCCGGAAGAATAAATTCGCGAAGCGGCTCTAAAACCGCTTCGTTCGCGTCAACCTCGGATTCGAGACTTTCGACGTTTTTCTCGGTGATTAGCTCGATTTTTAGATTCTGCTCCTTCCCCGCCACGCATGCGATTTCAGAGCCTAGGGTGAAGAGGCAATTCTGAATCGCTTTCAGGATCGGCCGCTCTTTTGGAGCGACCGACCTCACCCATCCGATTACTGCATTCAATTCGTCGACCGTGCCGTACGCCTCGACCCTTCGACTCGCTTTTGGAACGCGAGCCCCGCCGAATAGCCCCGTTGTCCCGTCGTCGCCGGTTTTTGTGTAGATTTTCACGGGGCAATCCTATCGCGTTTTCACCAGTGTGCACCAACCGTAACCAAACCCGTACACGTGCCCGTGCCCGTGCCCGTAAACGTGCCCGGCTTTCGAAGCAAGTGAACGTTAGCTACGAGCGAACAGCGGAATCAACGATGAGTGATCGCGCATCTTGAGCGTTTCGGAGATCATCTCAAACGTTCGCCTCGCTTGATCGATCGCGTATTTCATGACTGCGATTTCGTGTTCGACGGCGAGCGCCGATCTCTCGCCTTCATGATGTGACACGGCGGCCTCGCCCGACGCCTTCGCCGCTTTTGCGGCGTAGACGGCCGACCCAACCGTTGCGGCCGCACCGACCGCTCGACTTCCGATCGATGTTGCGGACGCGGCGATCCGCACCGCATTCGCTGCCGCACCGAGCCCTGATGACGCTGCTGAGGCCGCTCCTGCTGCCGCTCCGGCACTTGCCCCGGCGCCTGCAGCTCCGGCAAGCCCCGTTACACCGGCAGTCGTTGCTCGCGCCGCCCCCACCGCGAGCCCGCCGCCACCGCTCATGACCGAGCCGGCGACCGTCATGCATGTACCGACGATGTCAGACGCCTTACCGAAGCATTGCGTCTCTTTGACGAGAAATCCCCCGACAGAGAGCGCCAATGCGACCGCTACGAGAAGCGGCGCGCCGGCCCCTGCTGTCATCACCGTCGCCGCGGCGGCCACGACAATCGCCGCCACTTCAGCAATTTTTGCAGCAATCGACGCCAGAGCGCCCCAGAAACCCGATTTATTCTTGTTCGCCATCGCCGAACGAATTGAATCGAGCTCTTTTTTTATCTGCACCCCACGAAATACCTGTTCACCGTGGATGCCTCGCGTGGCCGCCGACACTTGCATTTGGCTATCAAGCATCGACAGCACTCCGAGCGCCGCAAGCGAATCTTGCAAGTCGGAAATCGTCGGGGCGTTCACCGGCGGTAACGCTGGCAGTGCTCGCGCCGCTGGCGCCACCAGCACCGTCGCCGACGGCCCCACCGGCGTGAACTCCTTTACCCCTAGTGCGGAGATCACGACTCGCTCCACAAATCGGATGTCGACATTACACCGAGCGGGCGCTCGAGCGCGCCATCGAGGCGCCCCCGCATCGGCATGGAGCCATCGGCGACCGATCGCAAGAGCGCCTCGCGTGCCGCCTCGAGGCGATCGGGGCGACTCGCGACGCGCCGCCCCGTCCCGTACATTTCAAGTGCGATATCGGCCTGCTCGATCGCCTCGTGGCATGCCCCTAAGCCGAGCCATCCGCGCTCGTCTTGATAGGCGATCCGAATCATGACTCTAAAAATCGCCCCGGCATCGGCATACCGCTCTTCACCGAACAGCCAATAGCCGGTTGCGTAAAGGCCATCGACGACGCGACGTAGCGCCTCCGGATTTGCTGTCGCTTGCCGCTCTTTTTCGGTGTTTTGCTCTGTATTCATCAGTGCCCCACATTTTGCGCGATTGCTTTTGTCGAATCGCCGAAAGTTGAGATCAGATTTGTGCATAGCTGAATGATCGACTGGCGTTCGCTCATGACCGACTGGAGCTTGAGCATCCCCGCCTGGGCATCTGAACCGCAATCGCTCTGCACTTTTTCGAGTCGTGTCGACATTTCTCGCAGCTCCTCGGTTTTTAGTTTGACGTTGTCGCGAAAAACTTTTCCGTCTTTTGAGTGGGTTTTCTCCCTAAAATTCTCACGAATCGAGCGAAGCTCTTTTGCCCGCAGCTCTGCCCCCGGCGTTGCGTGCGCTAGCTCGATCGCTTTTGTCAGACCGGCATCGACCTGTTCGAACTCGTGGTGCTCGCTCTTCAGCCCATCGCTCAGAGAGGCACCGAACTTTCCGATAATTGGCGATAAAACCCCGCTTATCTCGCGAAGTTGATTTTGCGCGTTGAACGACTCGCGAATTCGCGTATCGAACGAGCCGAGCTGCGCTTTGCAGTAGGCGATAATTTCATCTGGCCCGAGCTCGGCGACGTTGCACGACCCGAACGCCATTGAATTGAGCGCCGAGTATGAATATGGCGAGCGACCTGTCGCTTGAATGTTCATTACCGACCTCCCTTCAGCCGCGCGTGCTTCGGTGTGAAGTCGTTAGATATTCAGGCTCGGGGAGTGGCGTCGCGAGCATTGCCTCGACGAACTCGCGCGGCAGGAGGATGCGGGAATCTTCAATCTCTTGAAGTGCGCGCTGCGTCTCCTCCCACTCGTCGTCTTGTTCTCGCAATCGGCGAGACAATGCTTGGTAGTACTCGTTGGAATCGATACGGCGGGGTGTTTTTGAAGAATCGGGATGTCTGTTTCGCATACCGGTTCATCGGCACCGAAACGATCAAGTTGCTAAAAATCGTCTATGCCCGATCGCTTTTTCGTCACTTGATGCCGAGCGATGCTCGGAGCTCGAAGTACGGCTCGCTCACAGAAAACGCCACGAGCTCGCTCATCTTATCCTGCGGCGACAAATCGCCCGGCGACGCGGGCTCCGACGACACAATACGCTTCGCTGCAGCAAGATCGCCGCTGAGAAGCAAACCGGCTCGACAGGCTGTCAGTTCGGTCGCCTGCATCCAACGCCTCAAATCGGCCCGCGCTCCATCGGCGAGGAACTTTTGCACGACGAGTCGAAGCGAATCGCGCTGCAGCGGCTGCAGGTATTTTGTCAATTCGCCGGCCGTCGCTTTGACCGCTGGCCCCACTTCGCCGGGCGTTTCAAATGCGGGATCGCTGATCGCGATCGCCGCATAAAATAGCACTTTGAGCTCACCCAACGTCGGAA
The DNA here is from genome assembly GCA_945861885.1 of Nannocystis exedens. Classification (GTDB taxonomy): domain Bacteria; phylum Myxococcota_A; class Polyangia; order Polyangiales; family Polyangiaceae; genus CAMAVR01. The sequence goes on from CAMAVR010000013.1 coordinate 31,878, forward strand.
ACAAATTCCGAATGTAGTGCTCGCCACGATAGCCCGATAGATGCTTGCCGGCCGCAAACGCAAGCTCCTGCGCGCTGGCGCCGACCAAAACCGCGCGACCGGCAATACTCGCGGCCGGCGACGACGGGACGGCGATGAACCCGTACGGCAAATCTTCACGCGCATAGAGCTCCGGGTTCGACACGCCCAAAATATGCGCCGCCCACCCGAACGTTCGGCTTGCGGCAGAACGGCTTGTCGCGACATCTTCTCGATGGCGCGCCTCGAGAACTGGGAGCTGCTTCGCCGCGCGCAATTGCGCCAACTTCGCAGCGGTTGCCGCCGGCGTGATCATCTCAAAAATCTTCCCGACAAAAATGCTCTCATCTTTGTGAAAGAGCTTTTTGATCCACTGCTCGTTATCGACGCGCCCGCTTATCGAAAGAGCTCCTGCCGGTCGATGCGCTTCGAAAAATTGCTCCTCCTCGCCTGTCGCGTCGCCGACATGCACCAGCGCCGCCGCCGCACACCATGCGCGATCGCGATTGCCAAGGCGCTCATAAAGCCGCCGCAAATTCCGAAGAGCGGCGGTATCGTGTGGATCCTGCTGAACGAGCAGCTGATGCTCCGCTGCGGCCGCCTCTTTTTGACCGGTCGCTTCGTAGAGCTCCGCCAGGATCTGCCGCTCGACCGCTTCGGTCGCTCGATTGCGCGCCGCCATCTTGAACGCTTCGATTGCGCTCCCCATCTCCCCGAGACGATCGCGGTAAATCAGACCTAAATTGTGCCACAACGTATACTCTAAGTGCCCGTCAGGCTGGGGCATGGCCGATGCGCGGTGCAGCATTTTTCGAAACGCCCGCTCTAGGCCTTTCCAGTCTTTGTTCGCGGTGAGCAATTTATTGATTCGCTCAAACGCCTCTAAATAGCCCGGATTGATGTCGAGTGCGGCGTTGAACAGTTCGATCGCGCGCGCCGCATCCCCCTCTTTGTCGCGATAAATCTGCGCCATCGTGAACAAGAACTTGCTTTTCCGGACCGGATCTTTCTCGACGTCTGCGATTGCCTGCAGTGCATCGAGAAGGCGACTCCAGTTTTCTGTCTCTTGATAGAGCACGATCAGTCGATGCTGGAGTGCCAAGTCGCCCGGTTGGAGATCGCGCGCCTCCTCTAGAACGACGATCGCTTGATGTGGGTCACGCTCGCGCTCACTCCACACTTCTGATAGCTCGATCAACCTCGCCAGCTTTTCGTTCGCGTCGTCGACTTCGTTCGCGATAAGCCGCTGATACGACGCGACGCGCTTCCAGTCCTCAAGCTCTGCGCACACTTGCACGAGCCCGCTTAGCGCCGCGCGGCACCCCTTTTCGATTTCAAGAGCCCGCTCGTAGCTTGCGATTGCCTGCTTTGGCTGATCTTGCGCCGACTTTATCGCGGCAATTTTACAATAAAGCTCGGCCCTCTCCACCGTTTCAGTCTCTGGCGTTGTCGCCAAAATTCGCTGAAAGTTCGACAGCGCGGTTGACCAATCTTTTAACTGATATGCCGTTTCGGCGAGCCCTCGGGCCGCCACGTGATCGGCCATATCGAGCTGATTCGCCGACGAATATGCGGCAAACGCGCGTTCAAGCCTCCCGAGCGCGCGCTGAACTCGCCCTAGCTTGCTAAACAAGTCACGCTGCTCGGACCGCTCGGCTGCCGCCGAATTGCGAATCAATAGCTCGAGCAGACCCTCCGCTTTTGCCCAGCTCTCGGTGCGAATGCACTCGTCGACAACACCGCTTGCCGCCTGATTGTTCTCGGGATCGTGAATCAGCGCGCTTTCGAGCGCCCAAACGGCCCCGGAATGATCGCCGAGATACTCTTCGCGAAGCTTCGCGAGCGTCACAAGCAACTTTGCACGCGACCGCGGATTCGGCGAATTCGCCTGTTCGCGCTCTAAATAACGCTCCGCTTTCGCAAACTCTGCCCCCTCGATCGCGATCGCGCGTAGCGCACTCAAACTCGGCTGGTGGGCCGGATCGATCGCCAATGCCTCTTCGAAGCGCTCGCGCGCCGCAGCTTGATTTCCGAGCTCCCCTTCAAGCATCTTGCCCAAGCGCCATAACGTCTCGACGCGCCGCTCTGGGTCACTCTCGAGCTCGGCCACCCGACCGATCACCTCGACAGCGCGCTCAACATCACCAGAGCGCTCATACAGTGCGCTTAGCGCGGCCAGCGCAAGCGGCTGCTTTTCGTCGAGCTCAATCGCCCTTTCGTAGGCATCGATCGCTTGCGGCAGCGCCGACAGCTGCTCTTCGTACACGCCCGCCACACGCAAATAAAGCTGGATTTTTGTCGCCCGATCGGTCGCCACCAAAAGATGGCGCTCATAGGCCGAGACAAGGTCGTTCCAACGCTGAAGCGTTGTAAGGCACCGCTCCAACTTTGAGTGCGCCTCTTCGTTCGTTGGGTCGAGCTCGAGCACCTCTTCAAGCGCGCGCGCCGCCTGCTCAGGTTTTAGGAACTGCTCCGCGTAGATCTCGGCCAGCTGCATGAGCACATCGCGCCGCTCACGCTCAAAAGGTGTCGCTTCCAGCTGCTTCTCTAAAATGATCACCAATTCGTGCCATTTTCCAATGGCGGCGTAGGCGTGCGATAGCCCACGTATCGCTTGTACGTTTGACGGATCGCGCTCAAACGCCTCGCGATAGAACGACGACGCGCGCCCCGGATCGGCAAGCTTCGACTCGCACAAATAGCCGATGCGAAAGAGAATACCGGCCGCCTGGGGATCGCCCGCCAGAAGCTCTGCCTTTTTCGCTAGAATATCGACCAATTCGCGCCATCGCCCGCGTGCCTCGTAGACACGCTCGAGGCCTTCGATCGCGAGAACATATCGGCCATCGATCTCGAGCGCTCGATGAAAGTAGCCGACCGCTTGATCACCCTGCCCCATCTGCCGCTCGACCAGCTCGCCGAGCTCGACAAGAATCGCTTTGCGATCGTCGTCGCGCGAGGCCGCATTGAGAGCGCGCTCGAGCGATGAAAGCAGCTGCTCCCACTCCCCCTTCTTCCGATGCACTTGCGCGAGCTGCCGCAGCGCATCGACATTGCTCGGGTCGATCGCGACGATCTGGGCATAAAAAGGCTGCGCTTGATCGGCCCGACCGAGGTCGTCGGTGTACCACTTGGCGAGAAGAAGACAGAGGCGAATGCGAGAATTCGCATCCTTCTCCTGATCTAACGCTTCGCTCGCTGCTTGAATGACGTCGTCCCATCGCTTCGTGATCGATGCGACGCGCTCAAGCGCCTGCGTTGTCTCGCGATCGTGCACATCCTCCACAAATGCCGCGATCAGCGCTTCGAGCGCCTGATTTGGGTCGCCGATGGAGTCGACAAACAGATCGGCGATGCTCCGAAGCAGCTGACTTCGAGCCGCGCGATCGCTCGTTGCCTCCAGACGGCTCAAATTCAGTTCGACGAGCTTCTCCCATTCGTGCGCTGCGAAATAAATAGACCGAAGCTCGCCGAACGCTCCGTCGTGGAGCGGATCGATCGCACGGATGCGCTCAAGCGCGAGGGCCGCCGACTCCGGTTCGTGAAGCCGCTCTCGCCAAACATCAGCGACCGACAGCAGCTCTTGTATCTGCTCCTCCGGCGACGCCAGCGCGAGCGCCCGATTCATCTTTGTTTCGACGACATCGACCCATCGCTCTTGCGATGCGTAAATCTCTTCGAGCGCGCGCATCGCCGCCTGATCGGGCTCAATCTCGAGAAGACGGCGTAACGCATCGGCCGCATCGTCAGGGCGACTAAGCTCCTTCAAGTAGATCGCCGACAGCTCTAACAGCGCCTCTCGCTTCTCTTCATCGTCGAGCAGCGGCGCCCCGCGATCGATCACTTGCCATATCGCATTCGCCAACTCTTCGGCGCCACCGTGACGCCGACGTATCGCCACGATCGAGCGTAGCGCCGATAAATTCGCGGCGTCGATGTCGAGCACGCGCTCCCAATCGACGATCGCATCTGCGTCGTTTGCGAGCCGCTCGCTAAGCATCCGTGCGCGACGCGTCAGGATATTCACCCGCGCTTCATCGGACCCAGCCACTTGCGCTTGGCGCTCCAAAATCTCCGACAAATGCGCCCAATCGCCGCTCATTTCATAAAGCGCCGCCAGCGCATCGAGCGCCTCGTGGTCTTCGCCTCGTAACTCGACAACCCCTCGCCACTCGGCAACCGCGCCGTCCACATCGTTCAATTTCGTTGCCCGGACTCGCGCCAACTCCGCGCGCAGATCCGCCTCCGACTCGTCGGTGGTGACAAATTCGAGCTGTCGTTCGATCACCGTCGCAAGGTCGCGCCACGACTCCGAATGACGGTAAATGCGCTCAAGCGCGGCGATAGCTTCGCCATGCGTTCGATCGATCTCGTCGAAGACTTTTCGATATACTTTCTCGGCCTTTTCGGCTGCGCCGAGCTGCTTTTCGTAGAGCTCGCCCAGGCGAACATAGAGCTCCGCTGACGCTCGACCTTGCTCGCCGCTCTGCTCGACACGGAGCCGCGCCTCGAGAACATCTGCGAGCTCACCCCATGCCGACTCCGCGACATAGATGCGATCGAGCTCCGCGAGCGCCGCGCGATCGTCTGGCGCCGCGGCGACCACTCGCTTTAACGCTTCGCGTGCGCGAGAAATATCGCCAATCGAATCTTCGAAAAGAGACGCCAGCCTCTTGCCTAGCGCGACTTTCAGCGACCCGTCGGCCGCCCCAAGCATGTCGGCGTAGCCTGCCGCCAAAATTTCAAATCCATTGTCGACAAGGTTCGCGAGCCGTTCGCTCTCTGCGATCGCCTGTTCGCTAAACGGAAACTCGCGCAGCATTTGAACAACAACACCAAGAGCGCGCGCTTCACCTCCTACCGCCACTTCGGCCACTTCGGCCAGCCGCTGATACGCCTCGGCACGAGCCTCATCGCCCCGCGCCAGCCGCAGCTGCACTTCGCACAAGCGAAATAGCTTTTCGGAGTCGCCCGCCTGCCGATAAATTGGCTCTAAAACGCCTATTAGCTCGGCCTCCAGCGCCCCAACCCCTGAAGCAAAAAATCGCTCGAGTGCCGCTAGCGCTCCTGGGTGATCGGGCGACGAGCTCAACAGATCTTTGTATGCCTGGATCGCGCGGTGCGGATCCGCGAGGCGCGTCTCGAAGAGCTCGGCGAGACGAAAGCGAAACGCCGCCGCTTCATCGTCGCGCGAGGCGCACTCGCTCTCCCGCACAAGAACATTGGCCAAGTCGTCCCAACGCTCGGCCCCAGTGTAAAGACGATCGAGCGCGCGAATCGCGACGGCGCGTTCTGGGTCGGCTGCGTCGAGCTCGAGAATGGCTCTATAGCTACGAATCGCGCTGTCCAAATCGTTAAGCTCAACCTCATAGACTCGGGCCGCGCGACCGCCGAATTCGATCGCTTTGTGGGCCGTATCGGGCGCTCGCGTCGCCTTTTCGATTTCAACGTCGTACATCGCGACGAGCGACTTCCAACGCCCTAACTCGGCGGCCAGACGCTCGAGCTCCAAAAATGTCCTCTCGTTTTCGCTGTCGATCACGAGGGCGCGCGCAAAGGCATCGAACGCTCCTGCGGCGTCGCCCATCTGCCGTTCTCGGTAGCCGGCGATGCGGTGCAGCACATCGACTTGACGAAATGCGTCGCCCACCCGGCTAACTTTTGCTTCGAGAAGCCCAACCAAACGGGACCAATCACGCGAATCTTCAAAAATTGGCTCTAAAACGGCGGCCGCCGCGAGCGACTCATCGCCGTCAGTTGCAAGGCGTTCGAGCGCCCCGAGCGCCCCCTCATGCGCCGGCTCGTTGACCAAAACGGTACGATAAAGCTCGATTGCCCGCGACTTATCGCGCTCTTCGTACACGAGCGCGAGCCCGACAAGCTTCGCCTGATCGCCACTCTTGCGGTAAATCGGCTCAAGAAACTCCGCGATCTGAATCGCCCGCGTGGCGTCGCCACCTAGGCGTTCGAGCGCACTTAGGGCCTCGCGATTCGACGGGTCGCTTTCGATAACAGAACAGTAGCCATCAACCGCCGCGTCTGCCTCGCCGACCTGCTCTTGGAGCGCCGCGATCTGCAGCATCAGCTCGGTGCGTCGCGCCCCCTCGGCAGCTCCTAGCTGCACCTCTAAATTGGCGATCAAGTCGAGCCATCGCTTTTCGCGCGCGAAGAGCGACTCAAGTGCGGCGAGAGCCGCCGGGTGCTCCGGATCGATTTCCAAGACGTTGCGATAGGCCTCAATCGCCTGTTCGACGCGACCGAGCCGTTCGTCCAAAATTTGCGCGCTTCGTAGAAAGAGCTCTTCGCGCCGCGCTGCATCGCCGCTCTCCACTGCTTGGCGAGTCAATAGCTCGACCAGCGCCGCCCAGCGATCGGCGCGCGACAGAAGCGCCTCGAGCGCGCTCCAAATCGCGCGATCGTCGGCGCGAATTGCTAGCGCTCGTTCGTACGCCGCGACGGCGGCATCAACATCGCCGAGCCGTTCCGCGTAAATCGTCGCCAAGCGGAGATCGATCGCCAAGCGGTCGTCGCCATCAGCGCAACTTTGCGCCGCCACATTCAGACAGCGAACGAGACGCGCCCAATCGCCCACATCCTCATAAATCGGCGACAACATCGATGCTGCATCCGCGCCGACAAGCGGATCGGACAGAAAGCTCTCAAGCGCTGCGACCGCCTGTTCGTGCCGGGGAACATCGACCAAAATATCGCGATAGTGCCCGATGGCGGCAACGCGATCGCCAAGGCGCGACGATAGGATCTCGGCGAGCCGTAACTTCAGATCGAGCCGCTCAGTCTGCCCTGCTTCGATCTCGATCCGCCGCTCGATGGCAGAGGCGCAGGCCGCCCAATTTGCCCCTCGTTCGTAAAGCCGATCGATTGCAGCCAGCGCCGCGCGATCGCTCGGATCGCTTTCGAGGATCGCGCTGTACGAAGCGAGCGCGCTCTCGAAATTCGTCTCCTGCTCGTTTATGAGCGCAATTTCGAGCATCACCTGCTTTCGTTTTTCGGGCTCGCTCTGCAGCTCTAGATCGCGCTCCAAAATACGAAGAAGATCGTCAAATCGACCGGCTTGACGATAGACTTTCGCCAAAGCACCTAAAACCTCGGCGCTGTTTGGCTCAAATACGAGCGCGTGTTCGTAAATAGCCCGCGCCGCTTCGACATCAGCGAGTTCCGTGAAAAGCACGCGACCGAGTCGCAGCGAAATACGAATCGCGTTTGCGATGTCGCTTTCGGCCTCAAACCGACGACTTGCCGTTTGAAACGCCTCACGAACGTCGCCCCACATCCCTAACGCTTTAGCGACTCGCTCAAGATCGGCCGCGCGCTCATCGACCTCCGGCTCGAGCTCGAACACAGTAAGCAGCTGCTGCAGCGCCTGGAGTGGATCGCCAAGCTTCGTCTCGTAGAGACTGGCGAGCTCACTTGCGCACGCAAGGCGCGACGCCGCACTCTCTTCTAGACGCAGTTTCGTGTGAAGCGACGCAGCGAGCGCTTTGTAGCTCCGCGCGGACGAATAGATTGCAATCAGCGCGTCGACCGCGATTCGCGCACTATCGCCATCGGGCTCGAGCTCGAGCACGCGCTCATAAGCCTTTGCCGCGCGATCGCTCTTCTGGCGCTTTTCGAGCCACAATTCAGCCACTTTGAAGACGAGCGCAACTTTGGTTTCGGAGCGCGTCTCTTTCTGCTCCTGAACCTCGAGCAGCCGGATTAACTCTTCCCACTTGCCAGACTCTGCGTAAAACGGCTCAAGCCCTTCCCACCGGCCCAATGCCAAGTACTTTTTCTTCAGTGCTTCTTGCGCTTTTCGGTCTAGCGGATCGATTTCGAGAAGCGAACGCCACACGCGGATCGACGCCTCGCTGTCATTCAGCCGGTCGCCGTAAACGGCCCCCAATTTCGTCAGCGCTGCTAACCGGACGGAGTGATCGGACGACAGATCACCTTGCTGTTCGAGCACCCGCGCGAGCTCTTGATAGTTGCGCGTTCGTTCGTAGAGCGCCACAAGCGCCGCCAGCGCCTCCGCGTTCGATGAATCTTCTCGGAGTACTTCGAGCCAGGCTTCGACACACACTTCTGGCTTTTTCACGCGCTCTTCGGTCAGACGCGCAATCGATGTAAATCGCGCGGCTCGCGTGCCTCGATCGACGAGGCGCTCGGCTTCGCGACGCTCGAGGGTGCGTAGCTTTTCCCATTCGCGGCGCTTTTCGTATGTCTGCCTGAGGTAATCGACCGCCTCGGCGTTCGCCGCATCAAGCGCGAGCACTTGCTCGTATGCTTTCACCGCCTCGGCGTGGTTTGCGAAGCGATTCACGTAGACATCGGCCGCTTTTGACAGCGCGCGCACTTTCTCGCGGTCGTCGTCGAGAACGGCGACGAGCTGCATGAGCGTCTTCACGTATTCGTTGTAGCGACGCCCTGCTTCTTGCTTTTCGGCCAGCTCGCGGAGCTCGATGACACGGCGATCGGTCGCGGTCGGCTCCGCATCGCTTGACACCGGCTTGTACGCCGCCGGGCCGACCGATGGGCGCTCCGCTGCCGGCGGCCTCTCCGACAGGCGCTCTCCGATTTGCTTTTCAAATGCTTCGAGCTGCGGATGTGTCGGCGCGACTGCCCCTAGACGCTCAAAAAGGCCGCGCGCGCGAATCATGTTACCAACGTGACGCCATGCGATCACGCCGCCCTGCGCGAGCAAAAATACTGAGTCAGGAGCCGCCCGCTCTTCAGTGATGGCGGCTTCGACGAGCGCTAAAACGCGCTCCCAATCGCCGTTCTTTTTGCCGAAATATTCGCATAAAAATGCGAGCGCGCCTTCATCGTCTGGGCGCAATCGAAACGCCTCTTCGAAAAACGGGAGCGCTTCGTCAATCTTCTGATGCCTAGCGAGCCAGCGCTTTCCGAACAGAACCGCGAGCTGTGCACGCGCGTTTTCGTCGGCCGTCGCGCGCAATAAATTGCGCTGAAATTGCGACAACTCAGTGAGGCGATCTTGCTCAACGGCGCGTGTTTCGTAGAGGTTCCCTATCTCGATGTCGTCTGGCTTCGCCCTGAGCGCGGCTTCGAGAAGCGCGTCGCACGAGGCGATTGAAAACCGTCGCGCGATGCGCGCGGCACGCAAAAGGAGCCGAGCTCGCGCGCGAGGCTGCGACTCGCTTTCGCCTCGCGACTTTAGCTCTTCGACGCGAGACTTCGCGCCGGCCTGTTCGACGCGTAAGTCATCGACCAAGTCACGCGCGCCTCGATCGTCATCGACCCCCGCGGCGATCGCTCGCGAAAAAAGAGACGCCGCATTTTCGTATTCGCCGAGGTCGTAGGTCGCCGACGCGAGCTCAAAGAGCGTCGCCGCCACCTCCGGGGAATCGCCTCCCGCCCCTTTCAGCTCCATCTCCCCGAGCTTGACGACCATATTGAGCCGGCCTAGCTGCCAATAAACGGCGCGCGCGGCGCGCAGGCTCTCAACGAGCGGCGGGTGGATTTTGTACGCGTCTTGAAAGTGCTTGAGCGCTTTGACCGCGGAGAGCAGCTTCGCATCGTAAATGCGCCCCGCTTTCAGGTGCAAAAGCGCTTTAGGCGCATTGGATGGCTCGCTTGCCGCTGCTTTCTCTAGCTCTTCGACCAACCCTTGCCAGTCACGATTATCTTCCAACTGCGAAATGCGCTCGTGTAGCTCCATGGACGACCTCAAAGTCAGCTTCTAGATGAACGGCGAAAAAAATAAACCGCAGTCGTACCGAGATGCCCCGAAAGGCTCTCCGCGACGCGATCGATACAAAAAAAGCAGTGGAACACTACGGAAGAGCGCCGCCGAGCTTTCGAGCGATCTCTTGCGCTTGAGCGCATTGATCGGCATAGCGCTGCGCGAGACCGCCTCTGCAAACGACCTTCGAAAAGACGCTCAGCTGCTGAATCGACTCGTCCTTACGCGGCGGCTCAAGGCCACCATACGCCGCCCCCAAGTTGAAGTAGGCGAGCTGCTCGCCGCGCAGCGAATCGACGCATTGGCCGCATATACTTTTTGCAGCCTGGTACTCGGTAATCGCGCCGGGCAAATCGCCTCGCGCCTCGGCCACACCGCCAAGCATCGAGTGCACCGCGAACAGCGCTTTCTCACCCGGCTTCGCGAAGTGCAGCGCCTCTTTTAGCACCTGCTCGGCCTCTTTAAGATTGCGCTGCCTGATGTAAAGATCGGCAAGCGGCGCGTAAAACGATAGCTCATCGGGCTTCGCGTCGATCGCTTTCGTGTAGTTTTCGGCCGCCCCCTTTTCGTCATCGAGATGAAGCGCAACTTCGCCTAGCTCGAAATAGGCGTCGGCCAGGTTCGGATCTTTTTCGATCGCCTGCGTCAAAAAAGCGCGCGCGTCGGCCCAGGTTGCCCCCACCCCTTTTTCGGCGAGCTTTCGAAGCGCATAGCCGTGCAGAAAAAAGTAGTTTGCGTGCGTCGGCGAGAGCTTTTCGGCTTTGCTGCACGCGAGCGCAACTTTCGCCCAATCTTCTTTTTTCTGATTTGCGATCGCCAACTTCCACAGAATGCGGTCGTTGGTTGGGTCGAGCGTTGTTGCTTGCTCGAACTTTGAGATCGCTTCGTCGAGGTTTGTCGCCTTGGCCCGATCGCCCTCGTTCGCAAGATTTACCGCTTCAATGTCGCTTCGATCACAACCGGCAGCCGCAAACATCAGGCTCGCCACAACGCCACACAACGCGCGATTTGCCATAATTTACCCCAAACAAGCGTTATAAGAAAAAGAGCCTTAGTCTCCCGGGGAAAATGTAATCGGGTACGTCACCGTCACGATGCCCCCCTCGGGTTGCGGAAACGATAGATTTGAAAATCCGCGAACGACACACTGAACGACCGATTTATCGGCGAGCTCCGAGCCGCCATCGGATGCCGTCGCGACACTGCCGCTTCGGTCGATGACAAACTTAACGGCGACGCGCCCCTGCAAGTTTGGATTCGTGCGAAGACCGCCTTCGTAGCAAAGCCTGAATCGACCAAAATTCTGGCGGACAATTCGCTGAATTACTTCAGGTGGCAGACGCCCGTTGACCTGCGTCGCCCCTTGGCGAATCGTCGGCCCACGCGATTGATGCGCGCCGCCGAGTCGCCCGTGACCCGAACCGAAACCTTGACCGCTCCCCCTCCCCGAACCGTGGCCGATCGTCCCGATGTTGCCGAGGCCGATCCCCTCACCGCGACCGCCTCCCCCTTCGCCGACACCCGATAGACCGAAGCCGCCTGCGCCGAATGCATCACCGATCGCATCGCCCCACATATTGCCGCGCGCGCTGAGCGGATCGTTCCCTAGCGAGTCTTCACGCCCCCAGGGCGCAACCGGCGCATTTGGGTCTCCTCCGCCGCCGACGTTTAGAAGGCCGATCATGCCGAATTCAGCCACCTCGCGAAGCGCTGCTTGCCGCGCGACGTGCGGGTCGACGTTGTCTTGTGGCCCCTGAATCGCAAACTTCTTCCCGGTGTCTTTGGTGTTTGGATTCCCCATGGACCCCTCTTCACCTTTTGCGCGTGTCCCCGTCCCGCCCTCTTTGTTGTCGGCGTTATCGGCGACCTGTTCGGCTTCGCGCTGCTCAAGTTCACGCTCCGCTGCGGCGTTGAGAAGATGCTGCATCATCAGCATCTGGTCGCGATCGATCGACTCGCTATCGTCGCCGCGCATCGTCGGCATAAAGAAAGCGAGCGACGCGACGATGCCCATGTGCAGAAGAAACGACAGCCCCGCAAAGAGATAGGCCGCAGGTTCGAACGTCGACCAAATCCCAACTGGGACCGGCTTGCCGGCATTGACCGCACTTACTTCGAAAACGAGCGCCGAACCGGCAAGCTCAATTCGTGCGTGCACCCCTTGCCGCAGTTCAAATAAATAGGCCCCTGCGAGCTCGGTCGAGGATTCAACTCTTCCGCCCGCGATCAGCGCCGCGAGAGCAATGCGCCCTTCCCCGGGAAGATCGATTTCGCCGGATGTTCCTGGCAAAATCTGCAGGTAAGCTGAACTGCCGCGCACGAGCACCAGCGCGGCGCGGGCGGCCCCAAGCAGCTCGCGAGGGACGAGATAGTCGCACGCAGTTTTCTCGCCGAACTCCTCCCCCAAATAGAAAGATCGCGGCGGCGTTAAATGGGTCACATGAAGAACGTTCGTGCCCCACGAAACAACCACTTCGACCGACGGGAGATGCACTTCGACATCGTCAAGATTGACGGCCGGCGCGCTCTTGATCATCAAATACGAGTCGTCGACAACGCGCGAAAACGTCGGCGCCGCCGGGCCGATTCCGATCTCTCCGTGGGCACGATGCAAACCAACACCGAGGCCTTGCATCGGGTCGCCGGCCGCGACCCCCGATGCGGCAAACGGATCGCCGAGCACGAAAGGATTGGGGAGGCGTGCTGATCGCGTGACGGAAGTGGTCGCTTCTCCCGATCGCCCCGCCGAGCGAGTGGCTGACGGCGCACTTGTTTGCGCCGAGGCTGTTACCGCGGCCGCCGACGTCGCGCTGTGAGCTCGAGGTGGCTCGACAAAACCAGGGTTTACGCTCGCTGGGCTCTCCGCGTGCTCGAACGCGAGAACGGTCGATCCGATCTGGATCTGATCGCCCGGTCGAATGCGGCACTTGTTGACCCGCTGCCCGTTTACGTTCGTCCCCGGCTCATTGCCGAGGTCGATTAGGGTGATTTCGTTCTCCGAAGCGACCTCGATGACTGCATGCATTCGCGACGCGAGATCGTCATCGATGCGAAGGTGACTCCGCGGATCTTTGCCTACTTTCACGATGTCCTGGGCCACCGTCTCGCGGCGCACGAGATCACCCTTTTGGTAAACGGCAAACGTGAGCGCGACCTTGGACTTACCCTGACTATCCATCGTAAACCTTCCAAGCGACCGGAGTTATAAGTTCTCGACCGACTTCAACATTTCCTGCACGAACGACGTTCGCGGGCGAATCAGCGTCGTCCGCACTGGGCCCGGACGCACTCGTATCGTCGCGTCATTCGGACCAAACCCGCCCGCGCTTAGCGGGTCGTCCGAGAACTCATAGCCATAACCTTGCTCCTTGCCGCCCCCATGTTCCTTTGACTCCTTCACGACGGCCGCCCCTTTTGCGCCGCGACTATCGGTTGTATCGCTCGTATCGCTCGCTGCTTCTGTGCTCTGCGCAGACGAGACGGCCGCCCACGAGACCAAAGTGAGCTGAAATATCGAGTACTTGAACGCCGTCTTGTATGCCGCCAGGTGATAAGGTCGCCGCATTGATTACCATCTCCGCGTAAAAATCCTAAGTTACAGTGTGATTGTACGCCGTGCCCCCGATGTACGTCAATTGCCGCCATTCGCTTTCGTCGGCGGCGCTGCTTTAGACGCCGCAGCTGGCGGCTCGCGCACGGGTGGGGTTTGCGCGGTATTCGAGTCGTCGCCCAGCTCTAAAAAGGCGATTGTGTCGACAATATGCTGCGAACGCTCGCGCGCCCGCTTCACCGCACCCGCATAGGCTTCCCGCCCCGCCGCTTTATCGGCAAAAAGCTCAAGCTTTGTCTTTGCGTCGCTAAGCGTCCCGATGACCTGCTTTTTATCGCCGCCCCCCTTCGCTTTATACTCCTGCACCAATATCCCCTCGTTGTAGTACGCATCGGGGCGCGATGGATCGAGCGCCTTGCACGTGGCGAGCTCCGCTTCGACAGCCTCAACCTGCTTGTCGTAATTGGTATCGTTGATTTGCCCTCGAAGCGCGAGCGCCAAACCGAGGTGCGCCTCGTAGTCTTTCGGACGGCGCTCGATCACTTTTTGGTAAGCGACCTGAGCGCGCTCAAACCCGCGAAACGACAAATTCACCGCCGCGTAGTTCATCTGCGCTTCGACGAATGTCGGGTCGATTTTCACGGCAACGGCAAACTCTGACACTGCGCCGTTCAGCTGACCAAGCTCGTTTTGAATCAGCCCGGCGGTGTTATGAATCGGCGCGTATTGCGCGTTCTTTCGAATCGCTTGCGAACAAACAAGCGCCGCGAGCTCGAGCTGCTGGACATTGGCACGCCGCTCCGAACCGCCCGACGACACAATCGCCGCCGACCGCTTTTTCGCCTGTCGATAATAGTAGAGCGCGAGCTGATTGAACGCCGGCATGTACGAGTCGTCGATCGCGAGGGCGCGCTGAAGGTTCTTCTTTGCGCACTCCATGTCGTCGCGGCAGTCGCTCTCACTTTTAGCGCCATCGCGCATCATCTGAAACGCCGCCAGGTCGACCAGCGCCGGCACGTTTTGAAATTGCGCGTCGTGCACTGCCAGCTGTAGCGCCTCAATCGCCGCGTCGATGTTTCTATCTACGCGATACTGATATCGAGCGAGTTGAGCGCGCGCATAGTGGTGCTTCGGATTGGCGGCGAGCACGCTTTCAAACGCGCGCTTCGCTTTCGCGTCGTCGCCGCAGCGCTGAAGCACCACGCCGGCATTGAACGTAGCTTCGGCGAAGACCGACGGCGCTTCGGTAGCGACTCTTCCGAACTCTTTCGCCATGCGTTCGCACGATGCCGCATCCCAATCGTTGGCTCGGTCGTGCGCGACAAATAGCACCAACGCCGCATCGAACTCCTCTTTGACCTTGGCCGACACCACAGGCTGCGCGATCGGCTCGGAAGCCGCGTTCGTGGCGGTGGCTGCAAGGTTTGGGTGCTGAGCCGCGCCGCATCCGGTAACGAGCGCGATCGCCGCGCATACCGCGACCCGCCGCACTGCTGACTGCTGTGTGACAATCGGATTCACTTCGCCTCCTCTCGAACGATGCTCTTGCGAGCCGATTTGCTTGCAGGGCCGGCCGGTTCAACGGGCGCGTGCACGAGAAGACCTCCAAGATTAATCGCCGGCGCTCTGTCGTTGAGCGGACTGTTCGCGAGACTTGGCACCCCTCGCAGTTCATCGACCACGTGATATTCCGATTTGTAATTTCGCCCGAGCCACACTTCGCAACTTCTCGAAAATGCGTCGAAGTATTCGAACTTTACGGAATAGGCAAGGCACGTCACCAGCGCTGGCTTCGCACGCTGAACTTTGATCGGCTCTGATTTCGCATCGAGCGCGTCATAATAGACACCTCGCATCTCTGGATCTTTCTTCCAACCGTCAGGGATCGGCGCTCGCCTGAAGTCATCGACGAATTCGCCCCACATGAGCCCCACGCGCGACCCGGCCGCGATAACCCATTTTGGCGGCGCTTCGGGCTGAAGATCGACCACTTTTTTGTACTCTGCCGCGACCTTTTCGATCGCCGGAGTTTTGGTTTCGAGCCAGGCGCGCACTTTTACATTGATGTGCTTCAAAACTTCGTCGCGCTTTCCGTGGCCGCGGTATTCGGGGAAGCGCAATTTGTCGACATTTGCGGCCTTCATGTCGTCCGCCGCTTGAAATATCGCCTCGCCTACCGCGTTGAGCGCCTTGGCGACACGACGCCGCTTTTGCAATTCGTCTTCGTCGGGATAGCCGTCGACAATCCGCTTTACGCTTGCCTCCGGGTCGGCCCATAGCGCGCGAACTTTCGCGTACTTTTTTGTCGACTCGGTTGCATGCTTTAACTTCGCATTGGCTCGCGCCAGCGTTGCGTGCGCTTGCACTTGAATATCGAGCGGCGCCTTTTCAATCACTTTCAGCGCCCCTTGAAGCGCGCCGCGCGCCTTCTCCCAATCTTCGTTGTCGGCGTAGTGAACTCCAACGGCGAACGCGATCGCAGCCGCCTGCACCGGCTTCGCTACGCCATAAATTCGATTAAACTCTCGCCCGTCGGCGATCGCTTTTTCTTCGTCGCCTAAACCAAGACGCAGAAGCGCGGCGTCGCTCAACGCCACATCGGCTTTGTCGGCTTTTGGGTACGCTTTTGCGTATTTTTCAAACCAATCGGCCGCTTGATCGTAGACAGCGATTGCTTGGTAATTGCCGCCGATTTCGTATGTCGCTTTTTTCGCGAGCTCCGACGATTGCATCCGATTGAGCGGATTGAGCAGCACGACGCGCGCCGCGATCGCCTTCGCGATTAGACGCCCCGCTTGGTACGCTTTCGCCGCGTTGTAAACCACTTCATCGAGCCTGTCGCACTGCGGCGCCTGACCGGTCCGAATCGCCGATTCGCCGTACGTTCGCCAGACTTCAAAGTACGTATTGCCGGCCGTTTCGTAGAGCCGTGCAGCGCCTGGCCCGTGCTCGGCATCGGCGATTTCGGTGATTTTCTGCGCTTTTAGCCGCTGGATATCGCACTGAATTTTTGTCAGCGTAACGCACTGTTCGGCATTCTTGGCTCGCTTGTCTCCGCTGCAATAGAGCTCGAGCAGCCGCGGCACATCGCCCCCCATTTGATCGAAACAGGCTGGGCGCGGCGGACTCGAGTGCGCACCGAGAACGTTCACGCTCTCGAGATACAGCTGGGCGGCGTAAATACCGACCTCTTTATCGGCATGTTCGAGCGCGATCTCACGAAATGCACTCGCCGCTTGATCCCAATGTTGCGCCTCGAAATAGGTGCGGGCGCGCGCGTACTTTACTTCGACTAACTTTTCGGCGCCGGCAACATCCTTCTTCTCGGGGTGCACGTAACAGACGTATCGGTTGAATGCGTTTAACATCCCCCGCTGGGTCGCCGTGAGCTCTTTTGGCTTGAGTCGCGCATCGCCGTCGTTCTTCGCCGACTTCTTTGCCTCGGCCCCCGGCATATTCCCGCTGCCGCGGCGATCTTCGCCTTTTGCGTGCGCCGCTTCGTATACATTTTGGTAACAGAGAACCGACGCGTATGCCGCTTCGGATGCCTCCGGGCCGCTTGGATTTTCGGCGACAACGGCATCAAACGCCGGGCCGCATTCGGCCCATTGCTGCTCGAAATAGAGCAAATCGGCCATGTTGTATTTGACCTTGTAAATCGTTGGCCAATCCTCGCGAACGAGACGCGGGAATTCGAACGTTGCGAACTCATCAACCGACCAGGTGTCGACCGCGTGCTTGTACAGATTCGCGGCGAGCGCCATCGCCTTTTTATCGCCGGTGCCGCGCTGCCCTTGCGAACCGACCGCTTCGAGGTGCCACGCCATCGCCGTCTCTGAAACGAGCTCGGCTGTCTTGTTCGCGCACTGATGCTTGATCGCGGCCGGGTGCTCTTCGCCGACAAACTCTTTGTACGCGCGAAGCTGATTTTCGAGCTCAGCTTTTACGGCCTCTTTGTTCCCCGACTTCATCGCCATCGTCGCTTCGGTGATTTTCGCGTGATACGCGCACACGCCGTCGCCACCGCGATCTCGCGCCGATAGATCTTTGTAGAGAATGATCGCCTCGGCGTAGTGCCCGGTATCGAGGTAATTCTGACCGAGATCGTTCATCATCGCGAACGTCTTCTCGGAAGAGCCTTTTTCGTCTGCGGCGATATTACGGAAAAAGCCGTATGCGCCGGCCGGGTCGCCGCGCAGTGCGTATACAGGAACGATGTCGCGTCGTGCGCTGTCGGCGAGCTTTGTCGCCCCCGTCAGCTGCGAAAATTTGGCGCCGAAGTCGATCGTTTTTTTGAACGCGTTGATCGCCTCGGCAAACTCGCCGCGATTCCATGCGACGTACGCGAGCTTGTACCATGCGTAGCCGTAAACTTTGCTCTCCGGCGGCGGGTAGCCGATCACTTTTCGGTACGCTTCGTCAGCCAGCGCCCACTTCGACGGGTCGCCCTGTGCATCGTTAAAAAATAGCTCGCCAAATGCCAAATAGGCGTTCGGTACGTATTTCGAATCGGGCTTTTTTTGGATCAGTTCGAAGTACGCTTTTCGTGCATTTTGCGCTTCGTTTGCCTGCTCGTATTCGTATGCGAGATAGTACAAAACTTCGTCGAGCTGGGGGTATGTCGGGTACTCGTCTTTGATCAGCGTGTAGTACTGTTCGGCCCGTTTTCGGGCGGCGATCATGATGCCGTTCGCTTGATTTGCAAGCGCCTGTTTCTCACCGGCCGCGCGGCTATCTGATTTCCGCAAATTGTCGCGTTCGATCTCGGCCTGCGTTTTGTCGCGAAATGCGGCACTCTCGAGCTCGACGTATGTTTCGGCAAGCCGACGTGCGATTGTTGCGCGATCGGTCGCGTTTGGTGGTGTCGCCCGAAAAAGCGATTCGATCTGCTGAATTTCGATCACAAGGAGCGCGCGTTGACGCGCGAGCATGCGGCTCTTTCGATCGTCGCGCTGACTCGCTGCCATTTGCTCTGTCGGTGCGCCTGGCAACATCGACGCGTCGCGCTTTTTGAGCGTGACCGGCGGCGGCACCGAATGAAAACTCATCGCCGGCGCTTTGCCAGTAGCCGCACCAAGCGATTGCCCCGCCACGCAAGAATTCAGCTCCTTTTCGGCGCTGGGCGAAATGCAAGCCGCGCTCATCGGATCGCTAGCGTCACGCGCAAAAGCCGACCCAGCCGCCGTAAGGAGCAGCGAGCTAATTGCGAACGAATAAGCAAACGGAGTCCGCGCCGTAAACGTGCCCGGCTTTTCAAGTTTCATAAGCGCTATCTCCCGCACTTCGAAGTAATAGTTTGCCGATAGAATGCGAGCTCGTCGCGCCAATATTCGCCATCGAACGGCCATAGAACGTGCTCTTTGTCGGGCCTCACGATGTTGGCCTTCGACTCGGCCGCCGTCACCTGCCCTCCCATGAGTGCCTGATCGAGCTGGTTGCGCCTTGCTGCCGTGATGTCGATAAGAATCTTTGCAGCATCACGCAAACGCTCGCCCAGGTCGTCGAGATTTCGCTGGTACCTTGACTGCACAAGCGCCGCAGACGCGCGAACGGCCACATTGCGAGCGAACTCGAGCGAGTCTTTAGCGTCAACGCCGACCATCGCTTGCTGAAAATTTGCCGGCGCGTTTGCAAGCCGTGCCGACTCAGCATCGATCACGCGAACATACTCGAGCCCACGAAGAAGCTGCCGATCGGACAGGGCGAGCTCGACGACCGGCCGAACGCGCGGCGGTAAATTCGCCTTCCCATCGTGGACCGATTGAAGAAACGCGAAGAGCTTCGCCTCTTGATTCTCGGCGCGGTAGGGCGCCATGACGCTCGTTAATTCGTCGTAAAACGGCTGATATTTGGCTTGAAATTGCGCCACAATCGTCGTTGCGTCATCGTACTGGCAGTTCGAAAAATAGATGACGGCGCGTAATATTTGCGCTTCAGGAAAATACGCGTTCGGGAAGTATGGCGCTTCGAGCGTATGAATATTCCCCAGAGCGTGCGGGTAGTCGCCGGCCATAAAATAGGCCCAGCTCTCTTCGAAAAGCGCGTCGAGCCAATATTCGCTCCCGACGCCGACCATGTTCCAATATTTAACCGCCGCGCTTAGACGCGCGGGGTCGATTGTCGGCGCATTATTTTGGTCGAGGCGAATCGACGCGGAGTAGTAGGTGCGCGCCATCGACAGCGCTGCCAAGTCGTGCATGCGCGCGGAGCCGCCGTCGATCGAGCCTTCGTCTGCCGCCGTTAAAATGCGCTGAAATGCCTGCACTGCCGGCACGCTTTTTCTAAGCTGGACATATGAAATACCGATAAAAAACTGCGATTTTACGTAGTATTTGGACTTGGTGCCGACTTTGGCAAACGTTTGGAGTGCCGCTTCGTATTGGCGATTGCGATACTGATAGCGACCTAACAAATAGTTAAGCTGCCAATACAAATCGCGCTGCTCGGGGTTGTCGAACCGCGAAATCTGCGCCTCATCGTACTTGCCGATCTGCTCGACGATATCAGCCGGCTCTGGCAAATCGGTTGCCAACTTTGCGAGCCAAAGCAGTGTCTCGTTGAACTTCAGATGATTTGGATTTTCGGCGATGGCGCTAAAAATACTGTAGGCGGCTTGATAGAACTTTAGCTTGTAGAGTGTCTTGGCGAGGCCGAACTGCGCGACTTGACGATTCCCCTCGTCGTCGCCGCTTTCGCCTTTTGCGATGGCGTCGTATGCGATTGCCGCTTCCCACAATTTATCGGCGTCGTAGAGGCGCTTTGCATTTTCGGCCTGCTCACTCATCGCGCCCGCGGTTGGCGTCGGGCCATTCGCGTTTGGCCCGTTTGGCCCGTTTGGCGCTTTTGACCCTTTCGCCGAAGCGGCTTTTCGCACCGGTGATGGCGTCGGCTCATCGAGCTCGATATCGGTTGCGGCAGCTGCTCGAGACGGCTTTTTTTGCCCCTTCTTTTTTACTTGGGCCGCGGGCGCCGCTGTATTTAAACCGCTCTTTTTCTTGCTTTGCGCGTCGGCGGGGGGACCGATCACGGACAAGGCTGAAACAATGAGTACTGCGCGCGCCACCGATTTACGCATCGACTCCGCTCCGTGCTTTTTTCGATAAATTCGCAAATATGCCGAATCGTGCGCGATGGTAGGGAACGCCGAGCGACGAAGTCAAGGCGAAGCCCGCGATGACGTTGGAGTTTTACGCGGGCTGTTCTCTTCCACCTCGGGTAGAGCGCCGTTGCGATACCATTTGGTTGATGAGGGGGTTCAAATTAGCCTGCGCCGCAGTAGCGATCGGAATTCTGTCCGGCTGCGAGCCAGGATCCGACACGACGTCGGACGCGTCGGCGAAGATGTTTGAAGCGACTCACGAGAGGCGCGCCCTGACGCCACCGCAAGACGCGGGACAGCCGACATCGATAAAAACTGACGGCGGAACCATTCACGAAGCGCCGGTCCGTTCGCTTTTTGATTTCGACGAAGAGAAGTTCGTCCCCGTCCGCAGATACATTCAAGAACGCCGCATGACACTCAATTACAAGGCCGAGTGCCTACCGATTGGAGCGCACAAAACGCTTTTTTTGAATGGGCTCAACAAGCGAGTCTGTCATCTTCGCGCGCATCCCGACTTCGCGTTGCTCATCGACTTAGTGCGCGATTCGGGAGCTGCTTCGCGAGAATTTCTGGCGCTAAGAGCAATTCGCGTACTGAACGCGGTCGATGTCGTTCCAACCGATGTGAGAACGATATGGGTTCCATGTACGAACACGCCATCGCTGCCATGCGAAGCGTTTCTTGAACCGTGGGTCGATGCATCTGCCTATCGCTGGTGGCGGGGTCTCCCGGGCGATTCACACTCGCTACCGAATGCGCTCTCCGAACTTGCAACCGATCGCATCGCGATGAACCGCGCGTGCACCGGCCTTCACGCCTGGCACCGCATGACGGTTCATGGACACGAAATAGTCGACCCGCAGGGGGCGGTCGGCATCCTCGGGCCAGACAGAGGTCGACTCATTATATTCGACCCAAACGGACTAAAGCGGGAACCGGTCCAGGGGACCGACTCGCACTACGCCAAACAAATTCAAACCGCCATCGATTCAAAATGCGGCATGTACGAAAACCCGCACACGCCGCGGTAGGGCCGATTCTCGAAAGCGGGCACGTTCATGCGGCCTTTATGTCGGCTAAGCACTGACGTGACAGCATGTATGTCCGCGGGGGCCGGGGCGGTGTGCGGCGTACGAAGCTCAATGAGATCTTCACACCCGCGCTATTTTTTGTGCGTGGTGATCGTCGGCGGACACATCGTCGATTGCGTTTTTTCGTCGCGAATGCGCTCGAACTCAAGCTGCAAGCTAAGCATCGCTTCGTCCGATAAGTCTTCAAGTGCAAGTAGCCTGTTTCGCGCGTGCGCGTTCGCGCGAATGAGCTCGTCGAGCTTGAGATGAATCGCGTGGCTATCGCGGTTCTAAGTATTTTGAATCAAAAATACCATCAAGAACGTGACGATCGTTGTCGTCGTGTTGATGACAAGCTGCCATGTGTCGGAGAAGCTAAAAAACGGCCCCGAAAGAAGCCAAACGACAATCAACATCAACGCGACAATAAACGAGTTGTGGTGACCGAGAACGGCAGCAGAGCGCTGCGAAAAACGACGAAAAAACTCGACCATCGACACTCCCCTATATGACGAATCCTACCGATCACCGGCACATTTTCCTAGCGTTTCTAGTCGATAGCGCCGATCACCGAAATCCCCCACTCGGCCCCTGCGAGCGGCGCAAACATAAAGCGGCGCGCTGCTGTTGTGTTGGTTCCGCTCCGCATTTGCCGCCCCATCGCGTCACCAATCGCATGCCCAAAGAGCGCACCTGCGACGATATCGGACCCCCAATGATGCTCGCCCACGAGCATGCCGGCGGCGATACTGGCGGCAACCGGATAGGCAACCCACGGAAGCCAGCGATTGTCCGGGAAATAGGCTGTAAGAGCGGCCGCGACCGATACGCTGACCGACGTGTGACCGGAGGGCCACGCGCCTATCCCTTGCCTCAGCTTGAAAGGCTCCCACTCGCGCGCGAATTCAGGATGTCCGAGCCTCGCTGAATCGTCGCGCGCGTATCCGTTCAGCGGGAATGGCCGCCCTGTCACCCATTTCAAAAGCACGGTTGCCCCCATCGTCACAGCAAGCGCTTGCGCCGCGACTACGCCAGCCTGGGCCAATTCTGGTTGCCCAGCGAACGCCCCGGTCGCGTAGAGCGCCCCCGCCGTCAACGGCGGCAAAATAAAACCGGTCACAACCATCACCGCGCCATAACCGGGCGCCATCGCGTGGCGCTGAACCGCCCCTTCGATTGCACCGTCGGCGCCGGAATAGCTCATCACCCCAGTTGCAACGAACGCGGCGCTGATCTCGAGCATCGGTCGCAGCTCTACGATCGCCGCAACGTTGGGACCAAAGTTGTCGACTGGAGTCGGTATCATTCCGGCGAGCTTACAGTTCGCATTGACGACCAGGCCCCCAAATTAGTACCCGCGCTGGATGCCGACACGACCATGGCCATTTCGCCATACTCTACGTTGTATTTCAGCAGCCGCAATCGCGCTTGCTTTGGCGTATTCATCAGGCGCTTATGCCGCGCCGACCGCAGACGAAGACTCGCGCGAAATTTCACCTTTTGCCGGCCAGCTTATTCAAACGTTGCTTCGCGGCGGCGCGCTTCCGAACTATGTCACGCGCACTCCCGGCCCTGACGATCCTCCGGCCGATCTTATCGCTTTTTTTGGTGACCGCCGTCGTGTGATGAGTCGTGCGTCGTGGAACAATTTTTTAGGACCATTTCGCGTCTATCGAGAAGCCGACCCGACATTTGATCTCTCCCCGCTCGTTCCGTTTACCGTGGCGAAACAGGTCGGGCCCGGCGTCGTGCCGGCAGCAACGTATAAGGCCCGCTTGGAACAATATGGTGGCTTCTTGTTTCGTTCAAACGATCACAATCGGTTTTTTGCCGATCTGTTTCAGACGCTCTCGACGCGGCTTGCGCAACTTTTTGTCGATCGCGACGGCGCGCCGGCGTTTCGACTTTCAGAGCGCGATCTGTTTCATTCTCACGCGTTTTACAGCAATCAGAACGACGCGTTCGGCCTTCTATTTCACCTGAAAGAGTACTGCGTAAGTGCGCCAACAACCGATCACGGAATCTCTATCGCGCGCGATGCGTGCACCGACATTTCCGGACCGACAACATGCCGTTTTGACGCGCGTCATGGCAACGTTGAATTTCGGAATTTTCGTAACGTTTTGTGGCTCGCCAAAACAAACGAATTTTACGTGATCAATTCTGCCAACGAGATCAACGGTCGTCCGAATCCTGTCAATCAAATGGAGTTCATCGTCAATGGCGACGAACCGCGGGTTCGCGCGAGCGATGGGCTTGTCGGCTACGCACCAGAAGGGTGGCCCTCCGATGTCGGCGCGCTCGTTAACTACTGCCGTTCAATCCAAAACATTTTCGGACGCGAAATTTTCGCGGTGAACTATTTGGGAGGCGACCTCGCAGCGCGTCAATTGCGAGATCACGTCATTGAGCATCGTCGGAGACTTTTTATTGAGATGTCCGATCTCTGAACAATCGTCAACGCACTCGAAAATGCAAAGCTGCTGACCGGCGAGCGAATTCATCTATTAATGGCCGGATTTCATCTCGCAAGTCCGGCCGTCGCATCACGAATTGAGTCGTACAACCGGGCGCTCGATGCGCATAGTGCAGCGCGCGGCCCAGAAGCCACCGCCGCGCCGGAGCTATTTTCGTTTGTCGCGGCGGGGCAGACGATCTTCGCGCTGCGAACTCAGACAGTTGCGCCGCAGCATCTGCTGATAAGCCTCGACTCGACACTCTTCGACGCAAACGGAGCGGCGCTCACGTCTGTCATAGATTATCTTGACGTCGAGAACTCGCCGACCCACGAGCGCTTCGTCTGGAGTCTCTAGCGCCCGCCACCGACGATACCCACGTATCGTCGGTAGCAACGCCGTTAGAGGAAAACGCTAATCGCGAGCGCCCACTCGCTAACGCCAATCGGGAGCGGTGTACGCGGCCGGTACGGTGCTTCGTTTGCTCCCGAACATCCTTTTTAAAAAGCCTCGCCCGTGCCAGGAATACATAGTTGGCGCTGACGTTGCCACCACTTGCCCGTCGTCCCTTCCACCGTTGATTACGCATTCAAGAATCACGGAGTAGTCGCCGTGTGCGTTCTTTGGCTTCAAAGTCGGGGTGGGACCGTAGCCAAAAACCTTGCGGGTACCGTTTTCATCGACATGCGACCACCTGAGAGTTAGCTCTTGCCCGCGCCAGTGGCGCAAAGGAGTTCCGCCCTGTCGGCAATCCCCTTGAAGGGCGACTCGCGTTCCATGCGGGAGTCGTGCGCCGCCGGCCGCGGGGGTCGACGTAAAGACAAATGCCGTCGGGCGCGCGGAGTCCAACTGAACAGTTTGAATTGCAGATGCGATAGCGCGCTCCCCCATATCGACCTGCTCCACGAGCACACACTGAAACCAGATCTCGTAAGTGTCGACGCGCGGCAATGGCGGCGTCCACTCATGCTTGAAACCGGTGCCGATCTCCGACCACCCCTTCGCCCCCAACGCGCGATAAGACCACCGCCCGGCCACGACCGCCCCGTACCACTGGTTCACTTCCGCGCGACCGACACCGCACTTTCCAGTCAAGTCGACGGCGCTGAGCCCGGGCGTCAATTTTGCTGAAACAATTGTGGCGTGCAAAGAAGACTCTTTAACGCGCAGCTGCGCTTGAACTGGCAACGAATTGACTCGCTCTTCGAACTTCTCGTCTCTCGCATAGACGCACTCAAGTCGGAGGGCGTGCGGCAAGGCGGCGATCTGCGGAAGCCAATCAAACGTGATGCCGTATCCGATCACTTTGAAGAGGCCGGTCACCGCGTCGGCATGCGACCATTTCGCGTCGATGCGTCGACGCGTAAGCTCGTACGCTTGTCCTGCTTGCCCCCCTTCGACTGACTCGCCGTCCGATTGCGACGGTGTGCATTCGCCTTGAAGATGAAATACGGGCGGCCCCTCGGCCGCTGTCATCTGATCCATCCCGATGATTCGTGCGACATAACTCGGCGCCTGCCGCGCCATGATAAAGTCGCGAGTCGCCGTCGCCTTGACGGTTGGCCCGGTGAGGCATTCTAGACGAAGAGAATAGCGCCCTGGCTCCAACTCTTGGCGAGTCGCTTCATCGGGAAGCACTATCCAAGCTCCGCCTTCAGCCTTCCACGACCAACGCTGCTTGAACTGCGACACCTCTCCAGGATTCAGCGCGACCGCTTCGCAGGCCCCTGCGAGTTCAATCGCAGACTCGTAGTGGACCGTGTCAGGTCCACTCAATATCCGCGCTTGCAGCTCGTTGACCGAAAAATTCACCAAACTGCTGGAGTGCTTATCTTCAAACGGGTCGGCGATTCCGCACCCTAACTGCACCGTATACTTTCCGACGGCATTCGGAACAGGGACTGTAATTTTCACCTCTCCGTTGGCCGGCCTCGCAGACCCATCGGGCAGCCTATGGGTTACCTCGTAGACGGACGATTGGCTGTCAACAATTCGCACCCTGAAAAAAGGGACCTGCCGTTCGCCTCGCTCGGACAGGAGCTTGCACTTTCCGTGCAGCGTCATCTGCTGCCCTCGCCGGTAGGTTTCCCCGTCCGAAGGAGAAATGAGTGCGAGCTCGTCGGTCTCAAAAAGCTTGGACGATACGCTTGCGTACTCTTCGTCGGCATTGGCACCTGCGCAGCCAAACGCAGACACCGCGGCAACGATGGCGCCAGCCATCGCGAGAGGACTTTTGATTACCCTTAAATTCATTTTTAACACCACGCCACTAAAAAGGCCAAGACACGTTCTTTGAACGCGTTAGCGCGTGGGTCTTGCACGTGGGGAAGTCGCCTGCAAAGTTTTCGCGTTCGCGTCGCAACGCTATGCGCTGACAGTCACTCGGTTGGCTCACGCTCGCGGCCCACCACATCGTTCCGATGCGCGTAGTGACACCGAAGAGCGTGGGCGCGCCGCCAGCTGCGCGCGTCATCGACCTGGACTCAAAATCCTATGATTCGGATCCTAACGGCTACACGATCAAAGGCGGGCAGTAGCCCGACAAGTGATCGGCCACTTCATCGCACATTGTGGCCGGCCAATCCCGCTGCGAAGACCACAACATCGACAGTCGAACCAGCTTCGTGTCACTCTAACCCATGCGAATTCCGCAACGGCTTCTTCTAGCTCTGCTCGGCGCCGCGCTCTGCAGCTGCGATTCATCGCCCGATGCTCCTCCGCACTCGCCCACCCCGCTGCCTGTCGTTGACGCAACGGCGGGTGCTCGGACTGATCTCGAAGCTCTCAAAAAAAAAGCAGCTTCTTCATCGCCCCTCCCGGATGAACCAGGGCAAAGCCCTTATCCGTCACAGATACCGCCATCGCCGAGGTCGCCGTCGAAGCCAACACCAACGCCGCCGATCGACGCCGCCCCGCAATCCGATTTAGACGCGTCGGTTGCAGCCGCGACGTTCATCTCCAAGTCGGCACCCCAATCGCCTGTTCCCGCGACGCCGAACCATCCGATACCTTTTGCAAAACTGTATTCAACGATCACGCAACCCGACGAAGATACATGCTCGTACGCGAGCGATCCTGTCAAAACAGATAAGCTAAGAAATCTCGCGCTACGCGTCATGGACCATGCGCTTCAGGTCACCGCGTCGTGGGGCGACGGAGCGGTTACGGTACCGCAGGACTTTCCAAAAGGTTCGTTTGAAGCGCAATTAATGGATAAATGGGCCGTGCTCATTTTTCGGGTCATTCACCGCGAAAAACACTACGCCGCTTTGACACCAAACCCGCTTCAAGCGTTGGAAGGACAGAGTATTAAACTAAACGAGTTCGTCATCAGTCCGCTGATCGCCAAAGGGTTTATCCCCTTACCTGTTTTTGAAGGCGAGGAAACGGCCGCCGGGGTGAAAAGCTTTTTTGCTTATTCAACTCTTAGCCAGTGGTACTACCCCGGTATTATGCTCTTCAAAGTGATCGATGGGCCGGCGAGTCGGTTCGCAAGAGTTACCGCACACCCTACCGATGCTTATTCCGTAAAAGGAATGAGGAGCTTTTCCGGACACGACGGCTTTCATAGCAATTCGATACTCGCACCAAATTATCAATATTTGAACTTAGGCGACGCGGGGAATTGCAGAAGCGTAAAGGCATGCTTCAAGCACATTGAAGCTGAGTGGAAGGCTTTGCAACAGCCAATCGCCAAGGACAAACGGCATTCAATCGCTCTAGCGTTTTTCTACCTACTCCACGAAAATCATTCTCGTGGACTGGACTACGAGCCAATTCGCGAGTTTCTGTCAAAGGGGTTCATTAGTAACCATTTTCTCTCTGAATTTGCTTTTGAGCTCGTCTGGGACCGAAAAATAAACGAACCGTTTTTGATTGAGAAAGCATTGCTCGGCGAAGACCCGATAAAAAGAGAGCAGCTGTGTCAGTGGGTGCAGTTTACGTATCTATCCTACGGCACGACGATGCGTAATATTGAGCCCCCCTTTGATGATCGCTCGGTGGGGACCGACGCCTTTTCGACAGCGCTCGGCGATATTAAAGATTCGTCTTTTGCAAACACAGTGCCTCTCGAATTCGCCACGATTCACAGCTCCTACTATCGCCAGGACTTCATTCGAGATATTTTAGAAAAATTGGACTACAGCTGCCGAACGCATTATCCCAATCCGTATTCGAAATGGCTGGCCATAATGTCCAAACGCGAGCTACCGCGTTTTACGGAAGGGAAGCGCATTCTTATCGACAGAATGAACGCGAACTGGAAGGACGCCGGGGTCTGGCAGCGCGTCGCAACCCAAATGGCACAAATAACCGAGGGGCTAAAGTTCATCCGCGAATCGTTCCGCTCTCCAGGCTCTGTTTGCGCGAAAGTTAAACTGGGCAAAGAAGGCGACGCGCCCGACACCAACGCGCCCGCGAACTAGAAATCTGATTGGAAAGACGCGGGTCGGCGCGTGGCGTTCTTTGAACGCGTTAGCGCGTGGGTCTTGCACGTGGGGAAGTCGCCTGCAAAGTTTTCGCGTCGCGTCGCAACGCACTGACAGTCACTCGGTTGGCTTGCCGGTATGGCCAAGTGCTTTTTCAAGATGACGAAAAAACGAAACTTTGCAAAGAAAGTCGTTCAACCAACCATTTGTGATGCAGTAGTGATTGTTAAACGGAAATGTGTGGTGCTTTTTGTGATGAACCGGGTTCAAAAAAATCCGCCATTCTTGCAGCTGCACTACCCATTTTGGCGGCGCATCGGCGTGAGCCCATTTATGAATTTGATTCGTGAATGACGAAAAAAGGCAAAGAAGCACCATCACGCTCGCGGCAAACAAAAAAAACGCGCCAGGCAGTGCGTGCGTCATCAACAAACACAAAGCCAAAATAGGAATGCCCGCAAATGCACTCGCGGCGTTTGTTTCGATCATATCGTGGTGACAAATCGCTTTTTGATCGAGATGGTGCTCGCGAAACGGACGAATAATTCCTGGGCCAAGGATCGGAATGTTGGGGTTGCCGAGCGTGTCGCCGGCCCAATGCACCAAGCCGCTAACGAAATCTGCGAGGACCCAGGCCAAAAGCGCGCTCGGAATCAGGAGCCACCACATCGTTCCGATGCGCGTTGCGATCACATACAAATTGCAAGCTGCGAGCGCGGTGTAAAGGAGAAGCCCAACCACTTCGATTCTTCTTACCCACTTTGGGTAATGACTAAGTGAAGTTGGATTCTCCAATGCAAACCCCCGCTACGCGCTGAGGCTTTAAACACCGAACAGCCCCTACAAATGGGAACGGTTCGATCGGCCCTTCCTAAAGAGGCGAAACGGTGAACCGCAAAAATAGTCTCGTACTGACACCAAGCGGCGTAGGCGCACCGCCAGCGGGCTTTACGGTCTCGACGGTAGAAGCATGACGCGCACGCGCTGCTGGGAGCAGCGTCGCGATCCCCGCTTTTGACTCGATTCGGAAGCGTTCGGTTTGCTAAGCGATTAAGTCGAGGAACCTCATGACTTCATTTCGCAACCTTATCTTTCATATCACGTCGATATTCACGCTTATCGTTAGCGGGTGCAGCACGGCCGAGAGCGGCGCTGAAAGGGCGCCGGCTCAGTTGGGAAGCGCGCTTGAAATCGTCAATGGCGAGTGCGTCAACCCTGACTCATCTAACAACCAGACCGATAAGCTCGAT
Source organism: Nannocystis exedens (assembly GCA_945861885.1). Classification (GTDB taxonomy): domain Bacteria; phylum Myxococcota_A; class Polyangia; order Polyangiales; family Polyangiaceae; genus CAMAVR01. The sequence goes on from CAMAVR010000013.1 coordinate 61,457, forward strand.
GTTGTTCGGGCTATCGAACAGTGCCCCCCCAGCACCGACGCGTGCGCGACTCCGGTGCAAAATCGCCCCATCGCGCCTGCACTTGGCCCGCAAAAGTACGGCATCGTTCTGTTGAACTTCGATGGAAGCCCGACGCCCGCGTGGACGAAGCCGGCCGTTTCTCTAAAAATATTAGGCGAGGTCGGAGCGTTCATTTACCGAAGCTCGTACGCGCAAGCGAGGCTGAGCGGCAAAGTGTTCGACTGGCAGCAGATCCGCCTGCACGATGACGCCTATTGCAGCGATATTGAGGCCGAAATCGCAAAAATCGACGCAGCTGCGCAAGGTGAGCTCTTAGGCTTTAAGCGAAGAATATATCTGTTTCCGTCGGCCTCGCGCTGCACATGGAAGGGGAAATCGTCGGTCAATGGGGAGCGCTCACTGACGATGCTCAACGGTTGGCCGGACGAGCTGACAATCGCGCATCAAATCGGCCACACGCTAGGGCTTCGGCACTCCCACGGGCTCGCATGCGGAAGCGAATCGTATGGTCATGATTGCACGCGCGTCGAACACGCCGACCCATTTGACGCGATGGGGGCGCGAACTCAAGGCCAGTTCAATGCGTTTCAAAAAGACCTGCTCGGGTGGCTCCCGCCATCTGCGGTGCAAACAGTGACTGCCTCTGGGCGATACACGATCGCGGCATTCGAGTTTTTAGCAAGTCGGCCAAACGTTCTAAAAATTCCGGTTCGAACTCACACCAACGGCTCGAAAGATTTTCTCTACATCGAATCGCGCCAAGCAAGCGGCGATGAGCCGACGGTCGCTTTGGAGAGCGAAGATTCGAACCTGTTCGCGGGCGTCCTCGTTCATCTCGGAAGCGAGAGCGATCCAAATTCAAGCGCGCTAATCAACATGACGCCGGCGCATCGCGGGCCCGATACTGCGAACTTTATTCGCGCGGCCTTAGTGGCCAACAAATCGTTCACCTATCCGCTAGACGACACCCATTCGGTAACCATCACAACCGAATCGGTCTCGACCACCGAAGCGACAGTAACCGTCCAGTTCTAGCCCTCCCCTTTTTGCTATTTCCGCGACGCGCCCCGTTATAACGGCCGCTTTTGCCATTTTAACCTGGCGCGCTCGCGCCTCCGGCGCGCAATATCATTGCATGAAAGAGCTCCGTACCGAAATCGACATCGCCGCCTCACCAGAAGCGGTATGGAAAGTGCTCCTCGACTTCGCCGCATTCCCCCAGTGGAACCCATTTATTCAAGAAGCAAGCGGCGAACGAAAAGTCGGTTCGAGGTTGCGCGTTCGCATCGTGCCGCCAGGCAGCCAAGGGATGATCTTCAAGCCGGTCGTAACGGTATGCGAACCGAACCGAGAGTTCCGATGGTTAGGTAAGCTCGGGTTCCGAGGTATCTTCGATGGCGAGCACGCATTCAAGCTAGAACCGATAGCCGGCGGCCAAACGCGGCTAGTTCAAAGCGAAATCTTCACGGGTGTTCTAGTCCCGCTACTAGCAAAGTCGCTAGACAACCAAACAAAGCAAGGCTTCGAAGCAATGAACGCCGCCCTAAAAAAGCAGGTCGAGCGCCGTCTGGATCTTCAGTAGGAATCTGGTAGGATAACCGGATGACAAGCGCTGTCGCCAAACTATCTGTCAGTGTTCCGCTTAAACTCGCGGCTCGTGCGCGCAAGCGCGTAGGTGCGCGCGGGCTGTCGGGCTTCGTTGCGCGTGCAATGCAGCATGAGTTGGAGCGCGAGGATCTTGGGACCTTTCTCGCAGAGCTCGACGAGGAGTTGGGCACGGTTTCCTCAAAAGCTTTAGCGCAGGCTCGTGTCGTATGGCGCAAGCGGTAATTCTCGACTCCGAAGCGCTGAATGCATTGGCCCATGCTAGCCAGCGGGGCGTTCTTGCCGATCGGGCTCGGGCGATTTTAAAGCTTGCATATGAGCATCGCGCCGTAGTCCGTGTCCCCGCCCCGGTGCTGGCCGAAGTCGGTCGGGGTGGGGGCCGAGACGCATCAGTGCGTCAGCTCCTCAACGGCCGAGGGATTGGCGTGACCGATCTCACCGCGCGAATAGCGCTGCGCGCAGGAGAGCTGTTAGAACGCTGCAAGTTGAGCTCCGCCAATGCCGTCGATGCGTTTGTCGCGTCGACAGCGCTCGAGTTTGTGAGCGCCATTATAGCGACCGGTGATCCAAAGGATATCCGGCGTCTGCTGGGCAAATATCCGCACATCGGCGTTTTTCGAATCTAAGAACGGTCGATCCGTAGCTCAGGCGCACGCTCCCTATCAGCGCCTCACCGCCACACCATGCGACGCGGCTGCACGAGACGACCGTTTTCAATCGCGATTTGACCTCCAGCCCGGAAACTGGGTCGCGCACCGTCGCACAAATTGAGCCGCGGGCAACATCTCCGGAAGGAGCGCTACGGACGGCGTTGGCCTGGCGCTCCTCGCTCAAGATTTTTGAACAGAATACCAACCAGAATAAGTCTATAGGCAACGAGCCTCGGCAGATACATCACAGGTCGCGACTCCATCGGATCGTTCACAAAAAATAGAAACCGACGACGAAAAATCCCATCGCCGTTGCGCCGAGAAAAAATTGATTCATCGGCAGCTCCGAGGGGACATCTGGATAAGACCGGTGATCAGTAGCAGCACCGAGGCCAACGTCGTGATTCGGCGAAGCAAGATTAGGCTAGTTTCCGCAGAAAGAACGACGAGGTCGACGAACAAGATGACGTTGTTCAATGTGAGGCCCACGAAACAGAGGCCACTTAATAAGAGCAGGCGCGTGCTCGACGAAGCGCGCGCGTGGATCATCTCATGAAGCGGAATTAAGCGCGTTCGATAGACTTCGACAGATCATCCACGCTTGCTTCAAGCGCTGGCGTCAGCGGCGCGAAGGCAAATGACAGTTCAGTCACGTGATCGCGACGCAATAGACCGCTCGCGCAGAGATCCTCGAGAACACAAGGCAACGTTGTCGGCAATAAAAAGTGACGAAGCGACCGCGTCCGCAGCAATCGTCTGCCGACACCGCGCCCGCATGAACAGGAGCGCTTCTAGGTGAGCTACGCTTGGAAGGCACGCTGCAACTAAGTCGCTGACATTGGTGGGGATGGTCGCATCAGGCATGCACGGCCCCGCCGATTTCTAATATAAAAAATGTACCGCCGAAACAGCCTTCCCGATTTGGCACCCGAATCGCCGGAAAGACCCCAGGTTTCTTCCTCACTTGGGGGACCCCCCGCCTACCGCATTGCTGTTCGCGGCGCCGCGCGCAGGCGGTCCACCTGGAGATGAATTACCAAGTGTCTGTGCAAGTGTTCATAAGCGCGCATGACGACGGAGGGGAGCAGTAGTTGTCGGATCCCAACCGGGTGAGATAATTGGTGCCGCACGTCGTCGCATGGAGGACCGTGACGGCATCGGAGTAGTATTCGATCCTAATGCACTGAGTGGCAGGAGCGTTTTGGCTTGACCATGGGATAGTGCCTGAGGCGTTTTGCACTATGTAATACCATCCCGCGCTCGTGGTGGTGTATGTCCTGCCTGAAACAAGAGTAGCCCCACTGGTAAACGTGAAAGAATCATTCGTTCCGCCGGAGCAGTCGATGGCGTCTTTTGCAAGGATAATAATCTTGAAGAGCGTCTGATTCCCGGTGAGGGTCAGCGTGTACTGATTGTATCCAAGGATCTCAGGTTGCATTTCTATCGGGACGAGAAATGGCGGAGGCCTTGTCCACGCTGAGGCTTCGTTCGTCTCTACGAAATGTGTTTCCGTAAAATCGGTTGTCGGCGCCGCGGACATCGTGACGGGCAAGGCGAGCATCGGCAGCAAGTGCATCTGCTGCGCCACGCTAACTAGATTCGATAGATCCATTTTCCCCCCGGAGCAATTACGAAGCACCACGAACTGGTTCGTCGGCCGCGTCTTTTATTGTGGAATGCACGTCAAACGCTTGTAAGAAAACCACCGCCTTCGCTTTCTAAAATGTGCGTTCCGCCGCTTTTCGCATCGGATGATGAGAGGTTAGACAGCTGGGGTGCAACCCATTTTCTCAAAGGCGAACAAGACTCCGATGGCGTTCCGTCGTCGGCTATCTTGCCTTGATCATCAGAATCAGACACATTCTCTCCCGATTTTTGGATCATATAACAAAACAATTGAGGTCATAGCCCGTGCGGCTACGCGCCACAGGAGATCACGTATCGGCCAAACACACAATCACGATCTCAGCCGTGTCTTCGTTTACTCGCTTAACCCCCCACGGCGCTTTTCGCGCGTGGAACACACGCATCGTCGATGCCCCCCAATGGGGCGACTTAAGCACGGCGACGTTCTGCTTTAACGACGCCGACGAGGCTACAGCCACAGTTGCCGTTAGGACGATGGGAACAATATGGCGAAGCGTGCATTCAGACGTGCGCCGAACGCGGCGGCGTCATCTGCGGCGGACGCGCCTGCTGGTGAGCCGAAACCCCGGCGCGGTAGCGTCGCCCGTCGTAAACGAAACGATTAGAAATCGGTCGGGTGTCCTGACATCTTGCTCGATGCCGGGAGGACGGCCCCCATCACTTCGTGATCGTCTTGGAGGATCACCATTCGATAGTTTGTCTCCCGCTTGACGCGCTCACTCAGACTATTTAGCCAACTCTGATGCGCCAGATCGCGGTCACCGCGCACCACAAATGAGAAATAAATGCGCCCTGTTGGAGAGAGGCGCTTCAAAGCGCGATTGAGCAGGATGGCAATCGACAGCGCGTTATTCCCCGGCGCGGCAAACTTCCCCGTCAGCCCCCCTGCTGAATAGCGCCATTCGGACGATAGAGGCAGCACAATGAGGTCGAATTTGCTTATACCACGCTCGGCCATCTGAACGTCGAGAGTCTCCCAAGTCCTGTGATTAAATAGGTCGCCGAGGACTTCTCGTGGAACTTGCAGACCGGCATCTGGCAAGCCCGGCGCATTGCCATAAAGGTCTGCGTACAGTCGGCTCCAGTCGATAGAATCCCAATTAACTGTTGTGAGCGAATCAGCGATGTCGTGGCGTTCGAAAAATTGGCCCCACCCGTTTATCACGAGAACGTGGGCACTCCCGCCTGCGTGTTTGCGCTCGCGGAGAAATTGATCGAAAAATCCTCTATACGCTTCGGCAACGGTTCCACGCTTGGTCGGAGGCTCCTTAGTTTCTTTTAGGACGCGTTCATAGTCATCCGCGCCGTCGTGCATATCCCTCGGCTGCGCAATTACCTTTTTCGGACCGTGACCTTCTCGAGGGATATAGCCGCGCCAGCCGAGTTCCGATTCGAGCGATACGTATCCCGGCGATGCCATCCCGGTAAACAGACCATCGGTGTTGCTCGGCGGTTCGCCGTCGAGTGCGACGTTCGCGGCCATAGCTTTCGGAAGAATGGCGCCTTCAAACAGGGTTAACCCTGTTCCGCTTCGCGCTAAAACGAGGCGAAACGGAGTATCCTTTTCGATACGCGCAGCAAGATTTGCAAACGGCGCTTGCTTTACAAATTCGGGATCATCGGCGGTTCCAACGGCGAAATAAAATCGCCCTGTTGGCGCGAGACGGTCAAGCACGCGGTTAATCACAAGTGCCAGTGCTGGAGCGTTATTCCCTTTGCGACAATAGGGCGGCGCCGATTGGGCGGAAATGCAAGTCCAAGCACCTAGCGGGCGCATAACAACGAGATCAAACGCAGGAATTTTCCGCTCGGACATGGATAAATCGAGGGCTCTCCATGTTTCGTGATGAAAGATGTCGCCCAAAATCTGTTCCGGAGCGCGATCAAGGTCGCGTACCGCTCGCACGTCGTCCGAATTTTTACGTCGCTGAGATTCCGGGCGATCGAGCGGCTCCCACCGCAGACCCGTGACCGAGTCAGCTTTTTCGCGGCTGTTGAGAAACAGCCCTGAGCCGAATAGGTCGAGAATGTGCGTCGACTCGTGGTTCGCCTTGCGACTGTCAACTAAGTCTTGAAAAGTCCCCTCATACGGCGCGAGAGCGCTTGGGCCAGGCTTGTTACCTAATTTTGCAAAAATATGCTCAAAATTGCCGTCGTATTTGTTCTCGCCGTCGATAGGCCACACGCTGCTAGACTCACCGTGGCCCGTCGCCGGTTTATACCCCTGGGCGGCCAGCTGCGACTCGAGCGACGTGTGGGGAGGAGTCGACAGCCCCGCAAAGTGACCGTCGGGGCTACGCAACGTAGCCTCCTGGTTCAGCAGGGTCGTCGGTCGAGGGCTACGCGAACTGGGATGGTCCCCAACGGTTTCAGAATGGCACGCAGCTGCAACCAGGATTGAGCAAAGCAACAACAGGCTGCGCCGAACGCTCATCCGAGTCATTCAATCACTAATTTGAAGGACATAAAACTTCTTCGGGCCGATAGGCGCAAATGGACCAAGCAGGCTTTCGTCGCTGCCGTCGGGTGAGATAATGCGCTACCGCTGCTTCTTTTTCAGCGCAAACGCCTTCAGATGCATCGGCGCATTTTTCACCTGGTCAGCCGTTAGCGGATCGATCGTCTCGCCGCCGAACTGCCACATCCATGTGCGCCACTTGTGGTACCCGAGACGGTGGAACACGTGCGGATCGGTCGGGAGCCGCTTTGCCGCATCCCAAATGTGCGCCATCCAATTCCGGGCCCCTTCGATCTTCCAGTTCCCGAAATGCCTCGGGTCGGACATGCTCCCCCAATGATAGTCGGCGGTAAGGTCTTCTTCTTCGCCGTCCATCTCAAGGTCATCCAGCCCGGGGATAACGACATTCTTAATGTCGCTCCACTTTGAATAGTAGCCGCCGTAGGTGCGATTTAGAAGGAGCGCTTGCGCCCAATCGGTAGCCGACCATTCGCGCTCATCGTTGACGACGAGCATCGTAATGTAGATGCGACCATCGTCGGTGATGTATTGGCCAAAGTTATTCCACGTGTCAATGCGCTGCGCATTGCAGCGATACGCGGCCGCATTGTGACGCTCCCCATCGATCTCGAGGGTCGCCAGCGAACCTACTGATTGGCAAACATGCTCGGACGATCCGAGTGCAGTCACCGCCTTGTATTGACCGACCCAGTTCGGATTAAAAACTCGGTAGTCGGCCACGACGAACTCAACCCCCTCCAGTTTCTTTTCGTTCGCAACGCGCGCCTGCTCCGGCGAAAGCGTCAACCCGGTGACTTTCACCCCTTTTTGGCTGAGATATGTGGCAAAAATGCCATTGCCGCCCCCCGCTTCGAGTACCTTATGCTTCGTGCCGGGTTGGGGCGGATCACTCAGGCCAACGGCATTAAAAATATAATCGTATTTGTTCGCGGTTGCGAACTCACTCGTCCATTCGCGATGAAACTCGCCGCCGCGCGTCAGCGAATATCGCGGTTCCGAGTAGTCGAACTTCATCCCCACGGGCAATATTCGTTCAAACTCGTCGTAGCACTTTCCGGTCATCTTCGTCTGATCCCAGACCTGAATATCGCCGAAAAATTCCAAACAGTCGGCCGCCAAGTGGCCAGCGACGAAAGTGCCAACGGTGGCCGCAACGCCCAACGCGACTTTGGCTCCTAGGCCATTGGTAGGCGGCGCTTCTTCGGCATCCATAGGCAAACTCTCGCGCGGCGCTTCCATCGACGGCGCGCCGCCGCAATGGATTAACGCGACGGATAGAGACAAAACGATAAACGACACACTCTGAGATTTAAATTTCATACGGGAGGTACTCCAAAACCGACGGAGAGTTACCACCAAAGCGCAATTGGTCAACGCAGGCGGAAAATCGACAACGGTCGATCGGCAAGCAGATTCCACACTGAGATATGGCGAACGTCGGTCATCCATGCTCCTGGCGATCGAAGCAGTGGCACGCAGTTTGCTCGGGGGAGCGTGGAGTCAGACGTCCGGCGCACATCATCGGTGTGCTGATGACCGGTAAAAAGCAATCGAGCAGCAGTGCGGCGACTTTCTCGTAGTCCCGCTCCGCTTCATACGCGCGGCCAAAGTGAAACGGCGTAGGGACGAATCGAAGAGCAAGCCCTGCCCCAACCAGCAGCGAGCGGCAAAGCCGCAAGCAAATCCCAAATAGCGCGCTCGCTATCGGACGGTTTTCGCCGAGACCAAGCGCTAAAAGCACTTTGGCCGGCCAAGAT
>CAMAVR010000014.1 GCA_945861885.1 Nannocystis exedens
TCCCGCCGGGAGAGGGGACGCGGATGTCGCTTGTGTCGCGGCGGGGTGAGGGGAGCGGACGCGGCAGTTATCGCAAGCCGCGCTTCATCGCTGCAAGCAGCTCCACATCTTGTTCTTTCTTCAATAGAACCCCCAAAAACGGAAGCTCGCGCACGAGGCGCTCTTTGCCGACGCCGGCGCTCATGAGCACCGTGATCCAATCGACAAGTTCGCTCGTTGACGGCCTTTTTCGCAAGCGCGGCGTCGCTCGTAGCTCGTAAAATGCGACGACCGCTTGGTCGATGAGCGTTTGGTCGACTTTCGGATGATGAACGCGCACGATTCGTTTCATCAATTCGACATCGGGGAAATCGATAAAATGAAAGACGCATCGACGCAAAAATGCGTCGGGGAGCTCTTTTTCGTTGTTGGATGAAATGACGACGATCGGCCGCTCTTTTGCCACGATTTCATCGCCCGTCTCGAAAATCGAGAAGCGCATGCGATCGAGTTCGTGCAAAAGATCGTTTGGGAATTCGATGTCGGCTTTGTCGACTTCATCGATGAGCAGAACGACTCGTTTTTCGGCTGAAAACGCGCGCCCGAGCGGGCCGAGCTTGATGTAGTGCCGGATGTCTTTCACATCCCCGTCGGCGAAGCGCGAATCGTAGAGGCGCTGCACGGTGTCGTAGACGTAGAGGCCATCTTGCGCGCGTGTCGTTGATTTGACCGGCCAGTGAATCAGCGTCGTCCCGAGCGCTTCCGCGATCGCTTCGGCCAGCAGCGTTTTGCCGGTACCTGGCTCGCCTTTGATGAGAAGCGGCCGCTCAAGCGCTAGCGCGCAGTTGACCGCTGCTTCGAGCGAATCGTTGGTGAGGTAAGTAGGCGTGCCACGAAAGCGGACAAACTTGTCGGAAGCGGTTTTCACCGCCCGAAAATGACCTGTCCGCGTCCGATAGGCAAGCGTTGCGGCACCAGCACGTCGAGATCAGACCGTTCGTTCGAGGTCTGTCGATTTGCGGTTGGGAATAGCGCCCATCCCTCGCGTGGCGACAATTGCGCCCGCGCCGACAAGCCACACGACCAGGGCGAACAGGCCCCCGCCGTAAGGGACCGCCCCGCAGATCGCCCAGACGAGACACCCGACCGCCAAATGCGCGTAGACGTTTTGTGTGCGAGTGCGAAGTAGTATCGCGCCGAGCGTCATCAGTGCGCCGCACACACCGGCATAGCCGAACAGAATGACGCCAAACATCCCGAAGATGGCGAGCGGAATCCCAATGAGCGTGATGCAGAGCGCGATTGTCGCCGCGATTGCGACCACCATTCCGAGCACTCCGAGAGCGAATGTTCGCATCGGTTGCGTGACGATTTGCCGCTGAAGGGCGGCGGTTCGCCCGGGCATCAGCGCGATCAGCACAACGCCGAACACAAACAGCAGCGCCGCGGAGCCGAACGATAGGCCGCTGCGCGCCGCTGCCGGAATCACCCACGAGCGATCTTCTTTGCGTTCGCTCGTTGACCCGCTCCAGACGCTATCGTCGTCGGTCGGATCGGTCTTGCTGCGGATGATCGCGCCGCCGAGCGCATGCGCCTCGCCGTCGATCACGGCTCCAGGCCCGATTTCGATCGCGCCGCCAATGGCGGTCACGTCGCCTTCGACTTTTGACCCCGTATGAAGCGCGGCGCTCCCGCCGATGACTGTGAGATCGCCTTTCACCGTCCCCCAGATATCGGCGCTGCCGCCCATGACGGTTAGTTCATCGACCGTCTCGTCGCGTTCGATGGTTGTGTTTCCGCCAAAATTCGTTCGAGAACTGTCGTTCTTGTGCCGATGCTTTTTCACCGGCGCGGCGGCAGAGCCAACAGATGCGGCGGCGTCTGGTTCATCGACATCGGCGCGAGCAGGCGCGCTGCTCAATGTCAGTGCCAATGCGATCGAACTGGCCGCGAGCGCGAAAATTTGGCTTGAAAATACGCGATTCATTGTACTTCTCCTGGGTTACTGGCTGAGGCGATCGATGCGATTCGCCAGCCGACGATTGCGAGGGCGAGAGTGCTAAAAACGAGCAGCAGCGAGCTAAGCTGCGACGGCGCGTCGAGGTGAGCGGCCATCTGTTTAATCCCCACAATGCCGATGCGTGACACCAAGCGAATGATGCGTAGCGTGCTGGCTGGGTTGAGTAGCCCGCTTACGACCGGGACAAGCGCTGCCGCGCAAAGCCCGAGAAAAGCGAGGGCCCACGGCGTTTCGGGCGAGAGCGACCTGGCATGTTCATGCGCTAGCGCGGGAGCTTCTGCGAATGCGACTTGCGTATCGATGCTGAGATCGGCCGATGCGACGAGACGCGTGGCGCAACGTTGGCACTCAGCGATGTGGTCAATCGCATCGGCTCGCAGCAGCGCTCCGTCGGCGATTGCGGTAATCGCGGCGTCGGTGAGGTGCCGATCAAAAAAAGCCCAATCGTCTGTCGCTATCATAGGCCTTCCTCCGTGCTGAGCGTTTCCGCGATAAATTTGCGTCCCCGCGCTATCCATGTCGCCACCGTCCCCATCGACACACCGCACTCGCGCGCGATCGCTTCGTAACGAAGGCCGTCGACATGAAATGCGATGAGGGCGCGGCGTTGAACTTCGGGGAGCTGCTCGAGCGCTCTCTGAATCATGCGCGTGCGCTCCGCGGTATCGAGCCTGTCAAACGCGTTTGGCTCGGACGTCGTTGGTTCGAATGAGATGCTGGCTGCATCGTCGTCGATCGAGCGCAAGTGGCGCTTTTGCGCGCGAAGCATGTCGACCGCGACATGGCGCGCGATGCCGATCAGCCACGCGGTCTGTGAGCTGTTCGGGAGCACGCGCCCTCCCCCTTCAATCGCGCGACGAAACGTCTCTTGCACGCCATCGCGCACGTCGGCATCGCGCTTCGATCGCCGCAAAATACTGGCGATGACAGCCGCGATAACAGGCTCGACGGAAGCCCATTCGCCTTTTACTTCGGGCGATTCGGCGACAGGCATGCGATGGGACGATGTCATAGGGGACACATAGGAGTTCGTCCCACGAGCCGATTTATTTCAACAACTGAACGAAAATCTCAAAATGATACGTTCAGTCGAGCGGCAGCCCCCACACTTCGCCACCGACGCGCACGTTGAGATGCGTCGCCGATGCGCTGTCGATCGCCCAGCCCCCCCCAGGGTCGCTCGCGAATGGCGCGATCACCGCCAAAAAATAGGGCGATTGGTTTAACTCAACAGCGATGATCGCCTTGCCGCTCGCGCGCTCATCGGCTGCCATCAGACGCGCGACTCGCCGCGGCGCGCTCGCTCTCACGAGCGAGATGTCGTCGGTCGGCGCGGTAAAGTGCGGGCCGCCGTCGAACGGATCGACCCGCTCGGCGTAACGAAAGCCGACGCGCCGCAACATCTTTTCGACGCCGCGCGTCTGCGCGCCGACTTTGCCGATGACATCTTGCGCCTGTTGCGGAAGAAGCGAGGCGTATACCGTCCCCTCCGGGAAAAGGCCTCGCACAAATTCTTTGTTCTTCTTCGATAGCATGTCGGCTTCGGCGTACGTCAAACCGGTAAAATGCTTCCCTAGGGCATCCCACAAGTAAGATGTGCCGTCGGCTTCTAGCGGCGGGAGCAGCTCGGCGAGAACTTCACACCGAAAATCGGCGCGGTGCATTTTGATAAACAAAAAGCGGACGTATGAGATGAGAAGCCCGAGCCGTTCGGGGCGCTTCCGACATTCGGGGCGCACAATCAAACCGCCAATTTCTGTTGGACCGTTGTACGAATAGCCGATCGACAGTGTGGTGTGATTGAAGTGGCGATCGAGCGTCGCCGAGTAGCGCTCTTCATCGATGACATCGAGATAAATGTATGGCGCATCTTTGCGCCCTAGCTGCGAGATAATCATCGACGTACCAACGACTTGCCCCGTCTCGGTGTCGACGATCACAAAAACAAATTCGCGGCGCGATGGTGGGTTGATCGCATTTGCGAAGCTTTGGCTGGACGTTTCCAATATCTCGCGAATTGCGGCTCGATTGGCGGGCAAATTGACGGTGCCTAGATGATGCGCGACTTCAAAAAGCTGGTCTTCGTCGGATGGCACTGCGCCGCGAATCTCGTAAAGAGGCATAGTATTGGAAGGTTATCATGTTGCTCGGGTCCAAGATAATTCGCTTTGCAGCAATCGCGGTCGCTTCAACTTTCTTGCTTGCGCTCATCGGGTGTCGCTCACACACTGCGCCCGGGCGGCCGCGCGTCGTCGTGTCGACATTCCCCGTGTTCGATCTCGTGCGGCGGATTGCCGATGGTGACGCCGACGTTGCGCTCGCGAAGCCGGGGAGCGCTTCGCCAGTCGCCGGTGAACCGAGCGGAGTTCAGCTCGCCGTGTCGGTCGGTCTCGGGTTCGACCCATGGATGAAGTCGATCAACGCGAAACGTTCGCTGCAGGTAGGCGACCGCGTGCCGACGCTCCCATCGCCCGATGGCCGCGGGATTGATCCGTACGTCTGGCTCGACCCGCAGCGCGCGCGTTTGATCGCTAAAGTGATCGCCGAAGATTTATCGCGCGTCGATTCGGCGCACGCTCGTCAATACCGCGCGCGCGCGGCTGAGCTCGATCGCGCGATTGAAGCGCTCGACAAAGAAGTTGAAGCGAAAGCAAAGAGCTGGCAAGGCGAGGTCAAAGTCGATCGCTCGCAACTCGCGTATTTTATCGAGCGATACCGAATCGCCGTAGCGCCTGCGGAGGCTGGCGGTCATCAGGCGGTCATCGACCCAATCGGGGGCGATGGGGTGAGCGACACCTACGAATCGGTCGTACGAAGAGTTGTCTCGGCGATCGATTCGAGCCGAGAAAAAGGCTAAATTGCCCCGCCTCGCCTTTGGAAGGACATTTCCTCACCGCCGGGAAGCGATGCAGAACGCGGGCCGGGATGCTAGCCTGAATCAGGATACGGCTTCTTTTCCCGATGGCCGAAGGTTCCCGAATGCGTCGTGACGCCAGCACTCCTCTCATATTGTGGATCTGTGCTGCGATTTGCGCGCACTACATATTCGCTGAAGGGGGCGGTGTCATCGCGGAGATCCACAACGACCACGCCGCGCTGGGCGACCTGGTCGAAAAATTCCGCGATCGCCTTCGCGGGCGCGACCGCCCTCTCGAAGTGACGTTTGCCGACGAGCCCAAAGTGGCCGAATCGAAAGACCAGCCGAAGGCGCTCGAAAAGCGTGACGCTCAAAAGCCGGCCGAGGCGCAAAAAGCGCCGTCTAAGAAAGCGGTCCCGTTGACTGCCAAGCCGGCGGCACCGGCCCCGCCACCCGCGCCCGACAAACCCGATCACCGCATCGCGGTTAGGCAGCACGCCAAGCCGGATCAAAAAGATAATCCAAACGCGAATTTTATCGGCGACCAGGCAAATCAAGTCGACCAAGAGACGGTGTCGACGCAAACGTCGCACGATCGCGACGATCAAAAGCCGAGCCCAGGCGAAACGCACGTCGGCCCACAAGATGACGTTGGCAACAGCGATAAAAACCACGTCGGTCAGCACGAGGATCAGGCGGGCGAAAAAAATCGCGGCGCCGGTGAACATGGGCGCGAGCACGAAGAGCAGCCGGTCGTGAAGCAGAGCCCCCGGCTGGCCGGGCGAGGTGTGCCGCGCAGCGCCGAAGCGAAGCCGGCTGCCGGTGGCGCCGAAGATGCGAACGACGGTTGGACGTTCAATCCAATTCGTACGCCGGGGCCCACGCCCGGTAGCGGTGGCGCCGCTTCGACGACGGCGGTGAAAAAAGATAGACCGCGGACGGGCGCGCTCGGGTGGCTTGGGCTAGGAGCACGTCCAGGTCCAGGCGAAGTCAATTTGAATCTAACGCACGAAGGGGTAGTGGCGGCGGTCGGGCGCGATGAGCTTGAAAAACAGCGCGAGGGGGATGGCGAGCGTCGACGAAGCGAGCATCGAGGATCGTGGGCGTCGTCAGGGATCGATCGATGGCGGAGCGCGATCGAGAACTACGTCACGAGCGTCAAAATCGGCAACCAGACATCGCTCAACACCGCATTGTCGCCGTTCGCGACTTACATCGCCGACATTCACAATCGCATTCATCCAATTTTTGCCGAAGGTTTTTTAGATTCGCTAGGCAGTCTCCCCTCGACCCATCCGCTCAATGATCAGCGGCTTATTACAAAGCTCGAAATTGTGCTTTCGCCCATCGGCTCAATCGTTCAACTTGGTATCGTTCGCACGAGCGGCGTCACGGCGTTTGATGTCGCCGCGCTCGATTCGGTACAGCGCGCCTCACCGTTTGGTGTTGCGCCGGTGGCGATCATTTCGCGCGACGGAAATGTCTATTTGCATTGGGAATTTCATCGAGATGAAGTGTTTGCGTGTTCGACAGCGAACGCACGACCGTATCTTTTGACGACGCCGCCAAAGCCAGCCTCACCAGCGCCATCGCCGCCGAATGCGCCTCCGCATGGCGAACCGTCCGACAATACCCCCGCCGTGCGACACGGTATGCGCGTTGCTCCGTCAACGATGTCACCAAAGCTGATCGGACAAGTTGAATGAAGTGGCTTATTCGTTTATCGGCGGCGTGCCTCACCGCGTCGGTCGCCGTCGAAACATTTGTCGCGCCGGGGATTCGCGGCAACGCGACTGGCGATGTGGTCGACGCGATCGACACAATCGGCGCCTTTTTTAGCTACGGAACGACCGTTCTGTTTTTTGCGCTGATCGCCCGCTTGGCGATGAAGCTGCTGCGAGCGCCTGAGCTTTCGCTGACGATCCGTCTGCTTCTTCTTCTCGCAAGCGCGGATGCGCTCGCGATTTTGTGCATCAGCGTTTATGCGGCTGTTCCCCCGCCGCTTCTCTATATTTCGGCGCTGCTTGTAACGTTCTTTCTGTCGACGGCGTCGATTCGTGCGATTGCCCCGCGGTCGACACGAATTCTCGCGATCATCGCGATAGCGATCGCCTATGCGGCGGTCGGGCGTCTCGTCTCGTGGAATGTGGGGACGGTGGCGGCGGCTGAGAGCGATATGGCACGGTTTGGGTCTGCGCGTATTGTCGCGACGCTCGGCCTTGGGTTTGAGGCGATTGCTCAGCTTCTAGCGCTCGGATGGCTCGCCGCGCGCGGACGAGCGCTGGGGCTTGCCGCAGCGGTGACGGCGGTGATTCTTGCGTCGGTTGTTACTTGGGGGGCAGCCAACGGCGTGCTTCCCGACGCGCCGGTCTGGCAAGCGGTGCTTCATTCGTCGCTTGTCGACGCGAGCATCATTCAGCCGCTATCCGGGTTGGCCGGGATCGCCGTTTTTTTGATCCCTGTCGGCTTTTTTATTGCGCTCGCGGCGATTATCCAGCGCGACCCGGTTGCGCTTGTGACCGGGGCTCTGCCGGTCATCTTGCTGACGCGCGGCGCTTTCGACGTGCCGATCTACGCCGCGGCGGCTGTTGCCGGTGCGCAGTGGATCTTGTTGCATTCAGGGAGGCGCCACTCTTAAAGAGAGATGCGCATTTTGCACACGTCGGACTGGCACCTCGGGCACCAGCTCCACGATATTTCGCGCGACTACGAACATCGTCATTTTCTTGCGTGGCTGCGATCGGTCATCGTTGATGAGCAGGTCGATGCGCTGCTTGTCGCTGGCGACCTGTTTGATACGGCAAATCCGCCGGCGGCGTCGCTCGCTCTGTTTTACGACTTTATCGCCGCGCTCAAGCGAGATGCGCCAAACGTGCACATCGTCGTTATCGGGGGGAATCACGATTCACCAACGCGGCTAGATGCGCCAGTCCCGGTGCTCGATGTTCTCGGTGTGCGCGTTGTCGGCGGTTTGCCGCGTCTTGCCTCCGGTGAGGGAGAGATCGATGTCGATCGTCTGATCGTAAAAATTCCGCACAGCGGCGGCGTTGTGTGGGTCGGCGCCATTCCTTTTTTGCGCCCTGGCGATCTCGGCGCGGTTGATACGTCTTCGAGCGATGCAACGATTCGGGCCGTTCGGTCAATTTACAATAGTGTTACAGATGCAATTAGGATGCGAATGAAATCCGGTGACGCCATCGTTTTGATGGGGCACGGTACGATGGTCGGCGGCTCCATTTCAGAGATGAGCGAACGGCGCATTTTGCGAGGCGATAGCCATGCGCTTCCCGACGACATTTTCGCCGTCGATGTGAGCTACGTGGCGCTCGGCCATCTGCATTTGCCGCAGCAGGTCGGTGCGCGCGCGAACGTGCGCTACAGCGGCGCCCCGCTCGCTCTCGCGATGAACGAAGCCGATTATCCGCATCAAGTGTGTGTTGTTGATCTTCACGAAAGCCGCGCCGATGTTCGGGCGCTTCGCGTGCCGAAAGCGCTCGAGCTCTTGTGCATTCCGAAGCGCGATCGTCGCTCGCTCAGCGAAATATTGCCGATGCTCGCCGAATTGCCGGCCCGCTCGGCGGCGCAGCGCGAAGACATGCTGCCGCTGCTCGAAGTTCGCGTGGCACTCGATTCACCGGCGCCGTCGCTCCGTCGCGAAGTGGAAGCGGCAGTGGCCGATCGGGCGGTCCGTCTCGTCTCGATCGTGGTGACGCGCGAGCGGCACGATAGCCCGGACGCTCCCGCGGTCGAAGCGTTGGCCGAAATGCAGCCGATCGATATTTTTCGGGCGCGTTACGCTCGCGAGTTTGATGGCGAGCCGCCTGACGATCTCATTGCCGCGTTTAACGAAATTTTGTCGGTTGCACAGCACTCTGAGGGGCGATGAAAATTCTCGCGATTCGTGGCGCCAATTTGGCGAGTCTTGAGGGCGCGTTCGAAGTCGATTTGTGCGCGCCGCCGCTTTTTGGGCGCGGGCTATTTTTGATCAGCGGTCGCACCGGATCCGGAAAAAGCACGCTTCTCGATGCGATTTGCCTCGCGCTCTATCAGCGCACGCCGCGCCTGTCGGTGGTCGAACGCGGCGAAGTGCGTCGTGGCGACAGCGACCAACTGCTGTCGATCGCCGACCCGCGGTCGCTTGTTCCGCGTGGCGCGACGATGGCATTTGCCGAAGTTGATTTTATCGCGGTCGACAAAAAAACATACCGCGCGCGCTGGCGCGTGAGGCGCGCTCGCGATCGAGCCGACGGGGCGATGCAAAAAGCTACGATGGAGCTTCAGTGCATCACCGACGGTCGGAATTTGACCGGGACGAATTCAGAGACGCTTGAAAAAATCGCGGCGAGCGTAGGCCTATCGTTCGATCAGTTTCGACGGTCGGTGATTTTGCCTCAAGGGGAGTTTTCGGCTTTTTTGCGCGCGCGCGCAAACGAACGGGCCGAGCTTTTGGAGCGGATGACAAATACCGCAATTTATGGGGCGATTTCGCGTGCGGCGTACGATCGTCATGCGCGCGAAGAGGCTGCGCTTTCCGCCCTTGAAAATGCGCGCCCGGCTGTGCTTCTAAGCGATGAAGAGCGCGAAGCGATTGCCGAAGGGCTACGCGCCGATGACGCCGCGATGGCCGGGAAAAAGAGCCAATTGTCGGTCGCGCAGCAAATTGTGCAGCGGCTCGCGCAGCGAGAAGAGGCGGCGCGCGCGATCGCGCAGACGTCCGAAGCGTTGAAGCGATGCGACGATGAAATCAACGCGGCGCTAGCGACGAGGCCAGTTGTCGCCGCGGGCGATGCCGACGACGAAGCTTCGCTGGCGCAGCTGAGGCGGCAATTTGAGGCGATGGTGAAAGTTCGAGCGGTGCGTGGGCGGCTCGCACAAATCGAAAGTGAGCTGGCGCGTGACAGCGGCGCGCTAGAAGAGTTTGGGAACGTTGCACGCGCCGGAGCCGGCGATCTCGATGCTCTCGGAAAATCGGTCGTGGAGGCGGAAGCAAAGTGTGGCGAGGCGCTCCGTGCGCGGCGTGCGGCGGAAGCGGCGGTCGACCTCGCGGCGCGTCGCACGGAGCTGGTCGATGGCGAGGCGTGCCCGCTGTGCGGCGCAACCGAACACCCGTTCTCGTCGGACGAACGGTTTGACGAGCTCGTATCATCGCTGCGTCGTCGTGAAATATCGCTGCGCGACGAAGTGACGAAAATGATCGCAAAAAAAAGCGCCATTGAAGCGAGTCTGCGGAGCGCGGAGCAGCGGGCGACGGCGATCGGCAAAGAGATCGAAGCAAAACAGGCCGAGCGCGCGCGTCTGAGCTCGTCGCTCGAATCGCTCGCCTCAACCGATGGCGTGCAGGCGAACCAGGACGGCTCGATCGCAGACGTCGAGGCAGCGATTCGGCGCGCGGAAGAGGCGGTGAAGTGGCGGCATAAAGTCGAGGCTCTTCAAAAGACGAAAGCGGCCCTTGTAGAGGCGCTGGAGCGCCTAGAGAAGCGACTAGTGGAGGCGGTTCAGCTGACACCCGCCGACCCGTTCTCACTCCTCCAAGAGCAGCCTAGTGGGGCGATTGGCGGGGTCGATGCGCTTCAGGCAAAAATAAAATCGGTCATCAACGAGCTCGACGAGGCGGCACGGCGGTCGGGCGGGGCAGCCGAGCGGCTTACCAACGATGCGCGTGCGTGTCGTGAAGCAGCCCGCATTTCGGCCGAAATCGAAGGGAAAAGGCGTGCCGTCGAGCGGTATGCCGCGCTGAACGAGCTGATTGGGTCGCGCGAAGGGGGGAAGTTTAGGCGCTTCGCCCAGTCGGTGACGCTCGACGCGCTTTTGGTCCACGCGAACGAGCACCTTCGCGAACTGTCGCGGCGATACCGTCTCATGCGCGCCCCGGGGGGTGAGCTCGACCTCGAAGTGCACGATTTGGAGATGGGGGGCGACATTCGTAGCGTCGCCAGTTTGTCGGGCGGCGAAGCGTTTTTGGTCTCGCTCGCGCTCGCGTTGGGGCTCGCATCGCTCTCTTCGCACGGGGTGACGATCGATTCGCTATTTGTCGACGAAGGGTTCGGAAATCTCGACGCGACCGCTCTTGAAACGGCTCTTTCGGCGCTCGATGTGCTTCAATCGACCGGCAAGCAGGTAGGCCTCGTATCGCACGTGGCGGGGCTCTCGTCTCGAATTGGGGCCGAAGTTCGCGTTGTCGCAAGGGGCGGCGGAAGAAGCCGCATTGTGGTAGCGTAGCCCGGTGAATAGCAGCAATATTCAGGGCACTGGGTACTTTGCAAGTGCACCGATAGGCACCGAGAAGCGCGCGCGAATCGCGCCGCGCGATTTGTTGGCGCTGACAAAGCCGCGCGTGACAACGATGGTGCTGGCAACAGGTGGCGCTGGTGCGGCGATGGCGCCTGGGGCTGTTTCAAACAGTGCGCTTGCTCTTTCGCTCATCGGAACCGTGCTGATCGTGAGCGCCGCGAATGCGCTCAACATGTGGTGGGAGCGCGATGTCGATGCGTTCATGTCGCGCACGCGCAATCGTCCGCTGCCAGCTGGGCGCATGCAGCCAGAAGTCGCGCTCGTGTTCGGGCTGGCGCTCGCCGCGATTTCAGTGCCGATGCTGTTCGCCGTAAACATCACGGTCGGCCTTTTAGGTCTCGTTGCATTGGTGACATACGTCGCCATTTACACGCCGCTAAAAAAGCACACGCCGCTCGCGCTTCAAGTGGGTGCGGTGCCCGGAGCGATTCCGCCGCTTATTGGCTGGGCCACCGTGACAGGTGAGCTCGATCGCGGCGGTCTCGCGCTTTTTGCGCTGATGTTTTTTTGGCAAGTTCCGCACTTCATTGCGATCACGGTGTTTCGCGCGGAAGAATATGCGCGTGCCGGGTTAAAAGTGCACGCCGTGGCGCGAGGGCTCGAGGCGTCGCGGACGGCGATGATTTTTTGGACGGTGGCGCTTCTCGGCTCAACGTTCTTGCCGTTCTTTTTTCTCATCGCCGGCACGCGTTACCTTCTCGTCGCGCTTATTTCAGGGGCGCTTTTTATCTTTTTAGGGCTGCGCGGTTACGCCGCTGAAAACGCCAAGCGTTGGTCGCGGGGAGTTTTCGCCTACTCGATCGTCTACTTGGTCGTTCTGTTCGGCGCGATGCTCGCTGACAGGCGCGAAGTTGAAGTTGTGACGTTCGGGCGGGTGCCGGAGTTTCATCTCACCGACCAGTACAACCGCGAAACGACACGTTTGCATTTCGCGAATCACGTGACCGTGGTCGATTTTTTCTTCACGAATTGCCAGCAGTCGTGTCCGCGGCTTACGCGGATCATGGGCGATCTTCGCGGGCGCTTTTCGAGCGACCCGCATGTTCAATTTGCGTCGATCAGCGTCGACCCAGAGACCGACACGCCCGAACTTCTCCGCGCCTACGCCGAGCGCTCAAACGCTAACGCGGCGAATTGGGCTTTTTTAACTGGTCCCAGCATCGATGTTCAGAGTGTCGTCGTCCAGGGGTTCAAAATGACGATGGACAAAGGGGCAGTCGGCGCCGACGGGATTTTTGATGTCATGCACGGTAACCGCTTCGTCGTGATCGACGAAAACGGCGAAATTCGCGGCTATTATGGCGTCGATACCGAGGCGGAGATTCAGACGCTTGAGCACGATATCAAGCAGATCAGCCGGAAGATTCGCTGATGACGACAATCGAGATTGGCGCGCGGCTAGCGCTGCTCAACGCCTGTTTGAATGGTCTGAGCGCGATTCTGATTTTCACCGGTTGGCAGTTCGCGCGGCGGCATATGCGAAGCGAGCATCGGGCGTGCATGATCGGCGCATTGGCAAGTTCGATCCTTTTTCTCGCCTCTTACCTGACGAGAGTCGCGTTGACGGGCACGCACGCCGATCCGCATCAGGGGCTCGTTCATTACGTCTATCTGTTCGTTCTTCTAACGCACATGGTCTTGGCGATCGTCATTGTCCCGCTAGTCCTTCGAACCGCATGGCTGGCTTACCGCGACCGAATCGTGGAACACCGCAAAATCGCTCGAATAACGATCCCTCTCTGGCTCTACGTGTCGGTTACAGGGGTCGTCGTCTACGTGATGCTGTACGCGATCCCGGTGTAAAACCCGATCTTGATAAGCGGTCTCGTAAACGTGCCCGTGCCCGTAAACGTGCCCGGTAGTTCTCTTCGCTCGCCACCCAGCGGTTTCTAAGCTATCCCGCACGGCATGTCGCCCGATGCAAAGCTAGCCAAAACTCTCTCTCGAGTCGCACAAGGGGGGGCCCCAAAGTACCACGCAAAAAATACCGAAGCGGGGAAGCTCTTTGCCCGCGAACGCATCGCGCGTTTGGTCGATGAAGGGTCGTTTCTCGAAGACGGCGCCCTTGCGAACAATCTCGATCCCGAGCTGCCAGCCGACGGGGTGATTACCGGCACAGCGATGATTGCGGGGAGGCCCGTCGCGCTAATGGCGAACGACTCGACGATCAAAGCGGGGTCGTGGGGGCGGCGCACCGTTGAAAAGATTTTGCGCATTCAAGAGACGGCGAGCGACCTGCTAATCCCGATGCTCTATCTCGTCGACTCGGCTGGCGCGCGAATCACCGATCAGCTCGAAATGTTTCCGGGTAGGCGCGGTGCGGGGCGCATTTTTTACAATCAGGTGCAGATGAGCGGCCGCGTGCCGCAAGTGTGCCTGTTGTTCGGCCCGAGCGCTGCTGGGGGGGCTTATATTCCCGCGTTTTGTGATGTTGTCGTGATGGTCGACGGCAACGCGAGCATGTACCTCGGCTCGCCGCGCATGGCCGAAATGGTGATCGGCGAGAAAGTGACCCTCGAAGAAATGGGCGGCGCAAAAATGCACTGCTCAATTTCGGGCTGCGGCGATGTCCTTTGCAAAAGCGAAGACGAAGCGATCGCGTTTGCGAAAAAATATCTCGCATACATGCCTACAAATTGGAGCGCGCCGGTCCCCGTCGAAGAGGCGCGCGCGCCCAAAAGGAGCGGCAAATCGATCGCCGAGATCATCCCGGTCGACGAGAACAAGTCGTTCGACATGATCCACCTGATAGGTGAAATTATCGACGAAGGGTCGTGGTGCGAAATCAAGAAGCTGTTCGCCCGCGAAATGTTAACCGGTTTCGCGCGAATCAACGGTCGCGCCGTCGGCATCGTCGCCAATCAGCCGAAGTGGCTGGGGGGTGTGCTTTTTGTCGATTCGGCCGACAAAGCGGCCCGCTTTATTTGGCTGTGCGACGCATTCGGGATTCCGCTTTTGTATCTCGCCGATGTTCCAGGTTTTATGATCGGGACGAAAGTCGAGAAGCAGGGGATTATCCGCGCCGGCGCAAAAATGATCGCGGCGGTAAGCGAGGCGACTGTTCCGAAGCTGAGCGTCGTGGTGCGAAAAGCGTACGGCGCGGGGCTCTACGCGATGTGCGGGCCGGCGTTCGAGCCAGATGCATGCCTCGCGCTCCCTTCGGCATCAATCGCGGTGATGGGCCCGCAAGCGGCTGTTAACGCCGTATTTTATAACAAAATTCAAGAAGTCGCCGCGGGGCCAGAGCGCGACGCGTACGTCGAAGAGCTGCGGCAGCAGTACAGAGCCGACATCGATCTGATGAAGCTCGCGAACGAACTGGTGGTCGACGGCGTCGTCTCAGGGGATAACTTGCGAGACGAGCTATCGGCCCGATTCGCGCGCTACGCACTGAAAAAAGAGCCACGCGTAAAGCGAAAGCACTTGGTACCGCCGGTTTAAGCGGATCCCCCTCTCCCGCTTCGCGGGAGAGGGAAAGCGTGACGAAGTCACGCGAGGGTGAGGGCTCAGGGGTCTAAAATTCACCGACAAAGATCTAAATCGAAGCAACCCCAACGGGTTCCTGTCCGATGAAGTGTCATGGACGTCAGTCAACAGGCAAGGCGGCTTCGTCGCGAAACGAGGACTTACAATCCAGCGCATCGCAAACGCCAACGTGATTGCCGATATCGATGACGTCGTTCTTGTTATTCGTCGAAGCTTGCATCTGCGCAGCGCTTCACTGGGCTAGATCTTGGTCGACGGCTGTTCTTGCGCGACGGCCGCGAGCCCCTCACCCTCGCGTGACTTCGTCACGCTTTCCCCCTCACCCTCGCGTGACTTCGTCACGCTTTCCCTCTCCCGCTTCGCGGGAGAGGAGGCTTTCTCGCCCGCGTTTGCCGCTCGAAAATAGTCGGCATCATCGTGAATACGGTAGCAACGTCACGTCAGCGCTGTTTAGCCACGTTTTCTGCCTTCTTGCGAAGACCCTTGTCGCTCGCACGATCGCGATGGCGAGCTCTTCGCGTGGCAGCTCGCCTTTCACGTGGGCGGCTACTTCGTGGTAGCCGACGGAGCTCATCGCTCTCGCGTTTTCGTAGCCTCGCTTGATGAGCGACTCGACTTCGTCGATCCACCCTTCTTCGAGCCACGCGGTTACGCGCGCTTCAATGCGCTTCGTGAGCTCTTCGTTTGAATGCGCGATGGCGAACATTTGGTGCGGGTAGTGGACCGTTGCAAACGCGTGTTCGCGCTGCCACTCAGTCATGGCGCGCCCCGACAGCGTGTGCACTTCAAGTGCGCGACTGACGCGAACGATGTCGTTTGCGTGAAGGCGTGCGGCCGCTTCGGGGTCGATTTCCGCGAGGGCGGCGTGCAGCGCCTCGGCCCCTTCGCGCTCAACAAGTTCGCGGTGCTTCGCGCGAAGCTCGTCGCTCCCCGGTGGCGCCGGCGCTAGACCAAAAAGAAGCGCTTTCACCCACAGAAATGTCCCCCCACAGACGATAGGGCGCTTTCCTCTGGCGCGGATGTCGTCGACGCAGGCGCTTGCCAGTTTTGCGAATCCGGCGGCGTCGATGGTGTCGAGTGGGTTGAGTGCGTCGATGAGGTAATGCTTCGCGCGAGACAACTCTTCGGCGGTCGGCTTGCCCGAACCGATGTTGAATTCGCGATAAATTTGCACGCTGTCGGCGCTGACAATTTCGCCGTTCAGCGCGATGGCGACGTCGATCGCGAGGGCAGTTTTTCCGCTCGCTGTCTGCCCCACAATCGCCACAAGATCGTCGTTTTGTGAAGCCGCCTCGACGATCGTCGACGCCATCGACGTCATGGGCGACCGACGCGGCGCTCGAGCTCTTCGAACGTTGTTCGCGTCACGATAGGGCGACCGTGCGGGCAATGTCCTGCGAAATCGACGTTGTCGAGCGACTGCAAGAGCGCGGCCCCATCTTCGCGCGATACGCGATCGCCCGCGCGCACCGACCCGTGGCACGCCATCGTTGCCAGCACGCGATCGGCTGCATCGCCAAACGGGCGCTTGGCGAGGCGACCGAATTCGGCGAGCAAATCGCGCGCGATTCGATCCGGGTGGCTTCGTGCGAGAATGGCCGGCACCGCATGCACCGACACGGCGTTCGTACCAATGGCGCGAAGTTCGACGCCGACCGATAGCGCTTCGGCCGCGTGCTCTTCGGCAATCGCCACTTCGCTGGGCGCGAGCGACAGAACTTCAGGAATGAGCAGCGCTTGCATCGCGATTGCGCGCGACGCGTAGCCGGCGCGGAGCCGCGCAAATGTCACCCGCTCGGCTGCGGCATGCTGGTCGATGATGTAAAGTGCATCTTCGCCTTCGCAAAGAAGAAACATCTTTCGAAGCTGCGCGAGAAATACGAGCCGCGAGTAAAATCCTGGCGCTTCAAAAAGCGTCCGCGCTTCGGGCGACGCGGAGGGGGGCGGCGTAGGCTCGGACAGCGGCAATACCGGTTCGGCTGCGCGCGTCACATATGAAATGGGCGACGCTAACGGAGCAAGATTCCATGGGTCGGTTTCGGTCGGCGATGACATCGCGCTCGATGCCCCGTCTGATGCAAGATCGCCGCGCCGCGCCGCCGGGCTGAACGACCACGCGTCGCCCGATGGCCGATCGCCGTTTGCCTGCGGCATCGGTTCGGGGGCGCGCTGCCATGGCCTAAAAAGCGGCGCTGCGGGGATTGCAAACGCTTTTCCGAGAGCGGAGTTGAGCACGCGGGTAACGGCGGTATAAACCGTTTTCGCGTCGGTAAAACGGACTTCAGCTTTTTGCGGATGAACGTTGACGTCGACGACGTCCGGAGGCACTTCAACGTAGACGACGCCGACGGGATAGCGCCCGCCTTCAAGCACCGAGCCGTAAGCTTGCGCGACAGCGCGGGCAAGAAGTCGATCGCGCACCGGGCGTCCGTTGACGAACATGTAAAGCGCAACCGCGCCACTTCGCGCGCGCTCCGGTGGAGATAAATGCGCTTCGATCCGCACCCCCGTATGCTCTCCGGCGCACGCTTCGAGACGCTCATCAATCGCCCGCGCCGCCCGGTCTGCGCGTGACGGCGCCCGTAAGTACTCATGAACAACTTTGCCGTCGCGCACCAGTGTGAACGCGACATCGTGGCGCCCCAGTGCAGCGAGGAGCACCGCTTCGCCGACATGCGCCGATTCCGTCGCTTGCGATTTTAGAAACTTGCGCCGCGCCGGCACGTTGAAAAACAGATCGCGCACGCACACCGTCGTCCCGGTCGCGCACCCGACCGGACTTACGCGAGGCTCGCCGCCCCCTTCGAGAACAAGCTCAACCCCTTCGTTGTGGCCCGCTGCGCGTGTCGTGAGGCTGAGTTTAGATACTGATGCGATGCTTGGAAGCGCTTCGCCACGAAAGCCGAACGTTACGATTCGGCTCAGATCGTCGAGCGACGTAATTTTGCTCGTGGCGTGCCGTTCGAGCGCCAAACGCGCATCATCGGCAATCATCCCTTCGCCGTCATCGAGAATCGAAATGCGCTCGACGCCGCCGCGATCGACTTCAACCCGTATGCGGGTGGCGCCGGCATCGATCGAATTTTCAATCAGCTCTTTGACAATGCTCGCAGGCCGTTCGACCACTTCGCCCGCGGCAATTTGGTTTGCCAAGTCGCTCGAGAGTCTTCGAATTTTCCCCATGGCGCCTAACTCGGTTTTTACCGGAGCAGTTCTGACATCTTCTGAAAGTATTCACTCGACCGCTTTGTGACGAGAGCGGCGATGATCAACAGTTTGACGATAAGCCCGATGCCGAGCGAGATCACCGGTGTTATTTGCGCGAGCGCTTCAATCGACGTTGGCAGCGACTCCGCCAGCGCCTCGGTCTGGTTCGCGTGAAGCCACGAGAGCATCAGTGCGTGGACAACTCCGGCCTCGGCGCTCCGAAGCTCCGGCGTGAGAAGCACGTATGCAACAATCGAAAGAAGCCCCTGCGCGATGAGCATCTGAATGAGAAGCTTGCGCGACGTGGCACGACCGGCGATTGCCCCCCACGTGAAAAAAGTTACCGCGCCGCCGATCACAAACGCCGCGACGCCTATCGGAAATGCGCGATTTTTCGCCCCATCTTTGGCCACCATCAGCCGGTTCATCGCTTCGGTGATCGCGGCGCGATCGTCGTCTCGCGCCACCGATGCCGCGACGGGGGCAATGTCGAGCGCTGGCCCGCGATAAAACTCCATCGTCGCGACCCCCTCGTTGCAGCTGCCAACGCCGATCAAAATCGCCGCGATCAACGCGAACACCAAATAAAGCGGCTTTTTAGGGATTTTTGACCCCGCGTCATCAACAGGCATTCTTTGCCCGCAAATTAGCACGCAGCTAGTCCTTCGCCATAGACGTAACGACCTTTCGGACTACGCCGCAGGCACATTCGTTTCGACTCGAGGCGATTCGATTTCGGGTTCGGCGGGGAGCACGACGGTAAATGTCGCGCCGGCGCCCGGCGGCGTGTGCACTTCGATCGTGCCGCCGGCGTTCTGAATGATGCTCTGGCTCAGCGCCAAACCTAGCCCGGTACCACGGTCTTTCGTCGTAAAAAAAGGGATAAACAGATACTTGAGCACCAACGCGGAAATCCCCGGTCCGGTGTCGCGCACCGACACTTCGACCCAGCCCGCGTCACGCGCCGCGCCATCTGCGCTGATGGCTGCCGAATCGCCGCGGACTGTCACGCCTCTTTTGCGATGCGACGTTGCCACCGTTACGCGTCCGGCTCCATCGATTGCCTGAATCGCGTTGCGGACCAAATTCATCAGCACCTGCCTGAACTTTTCGGGGTCGATGCTCGCTCGCGGAATCGTCTCCCCAAGTTCGAGAACAAGGTCGACGTTGTCGGTCTGCTGGCTCGATAAAATTCGGAGCGTGCGCCGAACAGCGGCGTTGATATCAATAGGAACCGGGTCGCCAACATTCGGCCGTGCGTAGTCGAGAAACGTTCCCACGACGCGGTCTAGGCGATTGACCTCCTCCAGAATAATCCCGGCAAATTCACGCGCGGTCGCCTCTTCGTTCTTGCCGCCATCGCCCCCCTCCAAGATCTCTTCAAGCAGCTGCGCCGCCCCTTTGATCGATCCGAGTGGGTTTTTTACTTCGTGCGCGAGGCCGGCTGCCATCGCCCCAAGGGCCGCGAGGCGGTCGCGCTCTTTCATCCGCGTGTAGACGCGACTGTTCGCGATGGCGACACCGATTTGCGACGCAACCGTTTCAAATAGTGTCACCTCCTCGGGCGAAAACGCATCGCGCACACGCTCATCGGCGATCGCGATGATCCCGACGAGGTCGTCGTCGCTCCCGCGCACTGCGAGCATCACCGAGCGTTCGAGTGAGCCGAGCTGCTGCGCTGCGGCAACGATCGGCGCGTCGTTTTTGTCTGCGTCGCGCGCGACCTCTTCCAGATTGATCGACGCATCGACGGCGAGGCGCTCTACGATCGGTGCGCTTGTTAGAGGGTCGAGACGGGCCGGCACTATGCCGATACCGCCGACGCGCTCGAACCCGCTGGCATCTTGGTCGCGCAAATAAATACCGGCGGCGGTCAGGCGCGGCAGTTGATTCATCCCCTCCAAAAGTGCCTGCACCATCTCGTCGACTTCGAGTACGTGCGCCAAACGCGCTTTCAACTTCTCGACGTGCACTTCAATCGCGTGGCGTTCACGAAAATAGAACTGGTGAATGCGCGATTCGACGAATGTTTGCAGCGGTTCGAACAGAAGCAGAAAGACGATCGCCACGAGGACGGCGTTTAGGTAAATCGTGCTAAAACGCCCAATTAACGCGACAAAAAGGTAAAAAACGCCGGCCAGGCAGAACGCGAGCGCAGTAAAAACCATGAGACGCCCCGCCATTTCGTAGAGGTCTGCTAGGCGCGGGCGCGTGAGCGATTCGGAGAGTACAAAGAGAAAAATAATCGACAAAACTGCGCCAATCGGCGGGAGAAAAACGCCGAGAAACGACAGAAAATCGCCGAGCGTGAACGTCACCGCAAGAGTGCTGACGAGGACTAAAAAGCGCGTGCGATCGCGAACGGCGCGAGAAGGGTTCCTGCGCCCGCGAAGCTCAAGGCTCACAAGCGACGCCACGAGAAGGCCGACGACGTAAAAATAGGTGAGCCCAAGCCCGACCGGCGTCTGATCGTACGGTGAGAGAACGAGCACGAGCATTGGGACCGCGAGGACAGCACCTAGGCGCCGAAGCCTCGACGAGCGGTCGTCGCGCTCAAACGGAAGGACCGACTGAAAGAGCAGAATCGCGATCAGCGGCAGAAGGATCGTTAGAACGCCTGTAGCCCGAATCCAGATCGGCGAGGGGGCGATTTGCGAGAGCGATTGCGCTGCGTACCAGCAGGCGATGTCGGTCGCGAACGCCGCAAAGAGCCAATGAAGCGGCCGCCGCCCGCGCAGCAGCATCGAAATCGCGATCGCCATGGCGACGAACGCGCAAAATAGAGTTGTTTGCGACCGAAGCTCACCCATCAAAGTCACCCGTATCGCGTGTTTGCCTGTGGAACCCTATGTTACGATTTTCGCTTGCGCGGACGCGCTAACATAGCCGAAATCGCGTCAAGCGACCCTTTAGGCGCTTCTCCGATTGCGCGAGCGAGTGGCAGCTGCGCGGCGGCGCTTGCGGCGTAGAGCGCTGCCCCTTCGGGTACGTAGCTCTCTATCGCCGCGAGATGTTTGGCGACCGCCTTCGCATCGCCGCGCCGAATCGGACCGGTCAGCGCGTTCGGAAAACCGACTTCTGTGATGTTGGTCGCTACACTCCGCAGAAGTGGACCGAGAAGCTGAGGCGCGAGCTTTGGCGGGACGCCGCTTTTGACAAATAGCTCGGCGGCCATCGCAGCGAGTGCCGTGCCGCCGTTGCTCACAAGAGCTGCCGCGGCATGATAACCGGCCAAATCGACTTTTTTTAGCGCCCTTGGCGCCATTCCAAGATGCCGTGCGAGGGCTCGCGCTCGAGCGACGGCAAACCGGTCGCCGCTGAGATGCATGTGCCCATTGGCAAGAGCGGGCGAACGCGTTGTTGACGCGAATGCGATCAGTGGATGCATCTGCGCAACGCCGCCGCACACATTGCGCAGCGGCGCGAGCGCGTCGGGGCCGAGTGAACCTGAAAGATGGACGCATGCGGCGTCACGACCGAGGAGACGCTTTTCGGCGATCTGCGACGCGAAGTATTCGATCTCGCCGTCACGAACCGCAAGAACAAGAAAATCGCAAGCGAACGGCTTTCGCGGAAGCCCGAGGCGCCTTGGGCGCAGTACGACCGACCACTTGGGCGAGGCGGCGCGAATTTCGCGAGTGAGCGCGCGTCCGACTTTCCCGGCACCGAAGATGACGACGCGAAGGCGCTTCATGCGAAGAGACCGCGCTCACGAATCAGCGCCACAACATCGCGTGGAACAAGCGGTTCAATCTCGCGCCAGCGCTTCTCTCGGACAAGCGTACGAATCAAGCTGCTTGAAATATCAGGGAGAAAAAACCGCCCGTTGTTGTCGGGATCGGTGCCGCGATCGACGACGATGAGCTGAGCGAGCTCTTTCACGCGCTCGCTCGAATGCCATCTTGGCAGTTCATCGACAAGATCAGACCCGATGATGAGTGAAAGGCGCGCCGAAGGGGACGTCGCTCGCATCTGTTCGAGTGTGCGGACCATCATGCTCGGGCCGCCGAGCGACTCTTCGATTCGCGAAACGCGGGTGCGAGGGAGCGAGCCGAAAACAAGCTCTGCCATGCGAACGCGGTCGTCATACGGCGCCAATTCTTTGCCGAACGGATGCTGAAAGGTCGGCACGACGTGGAGCTCGTCGATCGGATGCGTCGCGAGCGCCCATGTTGCCGCAAGCAGATGCGCGACGTGCGGCGGGTTGAACGAGCCTCCATAAATGGCAATATCCAAAGCCGCTTCAGCCTGCCATGATCCGCGCTCAGCGGCTACCCTCGAAAAAAAATGCCTTCTCGCGTCGCTCCTATTCGCAATTCGGTATCGATTACGTTTAATCGCAAGAGTTTTGCGGCTGAACGCGGCGAGCCGGTGGCGGCGTCGCTTGTTGCCGCGGGGTATGTTGCGCTCGCTAGGAGCCCCAAGTTTCATCGGCCGCGCGGCCCGTGGTGCATGCGCGGTGGGTGCGACGGCTGCCTCGCGCGGGTCGACGGCGTGCCTAACGTGATGACATGTGCGATCCCGGCGCGTGACCAAATGGTCATCGAGTCGCAGAACAGCTTGGGGACGCGAACGACCGATCTCCTTCGCGCCACCGATTGGTTTTTCCCCCAGGGGGTGAATCATCACGAGCTGTTCGCCGGCGTCCCCGGTTTGAGGTCGGCGATGCAGGCGTTTGCGGAGCGCATCACCGGGCTCGGGCGCATTCCGTCGGTCGTCGCACAGCCCAAGGCCGCCTGTCGGCGAACTGCCGATGTTCTCGTCATCGGTGCCGGCCCTTCGGGGATGGCCGCGGCGCTCGCGTGTGCAAAGCGCGGGCGCTCGGTCGAAGTGATCGACATGTCGCTTCAGCGTGGCGGGGGCGCACGCGCCGTTGTCGGACGCGCGAGCGATGAGTGGTCGCCGCTGCTTTCAGAGTTTGACGATGCCGTTTCAAAAGGGGGAGTGAAGCTTCGGCTTCAAACAGTTGTTGCAGGTATTTTTCACGGTGAGCTTCTCGTTGTGGGCGGCGAAGCGACTGAAATCGTCCGGCCGAAAACAACCGTTCTCGCGTGCGGCGCGCACGACGCTCTTCCCGCGTTTGAAAATAACGATATTCCAGGCATTTTTAGCGCGCGCGCCGCGGGATGGCTCTTTTCAAACGGCGTGAGCATTGGCGATTCTGTAGTCGTCGCCTGTTCGCCCGGCGAAGGCCTCTTTGGCGTCGCTTATGCAGAAGCGCTAAAAGCGAGCGGTCATGAGTCGGTTCGACTGGTGCACGGCGACGTGGTGAGCGCATCCGGATCGTCGCACGTGAAACAGGTGACGGTGCGCAAAGTGGGTGGCGAAGAGCTGACGATCAAGGCCGACGCGTTGGTAGTCGACGCGCCGCGTTCGCCTTCGTACGAGCTCTCCGTGCAGGCGGGTGTCGATGTCGGGTTTGAAAACGGGCGCTTTCGCGTCCCCGCCGGATCCCCTAGCAAGGGGATATGGGGCGTCGGCGAAATGGTCGGGACAAAGCTATCGCGGGTCGACATGCAGGCCGAAGCGGCGCGCGTCGCCGAAGCATCACTCGTCGACCAGAGTTCCGAATAGGCCGATGCCGCCGGCGATGGCGACAGAGTCAAAGACGCCGAAGAGCAAGAAATAATCGTATAATTCGTCGAACGGCGCGCCGCTGAGAAGCTCGCGAGTGGCGCCAATTCCTGCGAGCAGCGTCGGTGATAACAGCGGAAAAAGCACGCTCGCGAGAACTAGATCACGCGCGCGCGTGCGAACGGTCATCGCTCCGAAAAGTGTGCCGGTCGCCGCGAGACCGATCGTCCCCAGTGCGAAAAGAAGCGCGAGGGTGGGCAGCGCTTCCGCCAAGTCGACGTGCATCATCAACGCGACAACCGGAACGACAACGCACTCGACTGCCACAACAAATGCAAAAACGCCGATCGCTTTACCTACAAAAATAGCTCCGCGAGGCGCCGGCGAAATTAAAATACCGGTGAGCGCGCCCTCCTCGCGCTCACGCTGCCACGTTCGACTGAGCGCGAGAACGCTAGCAAATGCAACAGGGAGCCACAGCGCCCCCGGCGCAACTTTTTCGGCGGTGCTCGGGCCTCCGTAAAAAGCGAGCGACGCCATCACGGCGACAAGCACCGCAAAAAAACCGGCGGTCGTGACGATCTCGCCGGTTCGCAATTCGATGCGCAGATCTTTCCATGCGATCGCGATCGCCGCGCGGAAAAAACGCGTCAACAACGCCATCAAACGATGCGGGCTGCGCTCAACGTTGTCATAACGAATTCGCCTTCAAATATTCGTTGGTGAGCGCTGCGCTGGCGTCGAGTGTTGCTGTTGAATCGTCGCAAATTCGCTGCTCAATCATTTTGCCGATGCCGAACACTTGCACGTTGATTCGCATTTGCGTTTCGCGCACGAGTTTGCCGTCGCCGGTGTTTACGCACGACTGCTCGCCCATGATGCTAACTTTGTCGGCCATCGCTTGCGGTATCGAGTGGAACTTGTAGACGCGCGTTCGCCGATCGAACACGCCGTCTTCGGTGTAGCCAACTCGGCTCCCCATTAGCTTTTGGATCGGGGCGGGAAGTTGATCGATCGACGGCTCGATGTAGACGCGCCGGACGAGCGTCTCTCCGTCGTCTTGAGACGACTCTGGGCGATACGCCGCGAACATTAGCTTTTGCAAATAGAGCCACTGATTAAAATCGTCCGAAAACGCGATTTTCGACCAATATGTCGACTCATCGCAGTTAAGCTCATGACGAAGCGTAAAAACGCGCATCGTGGACTCTTTCGATCAGAAGATGAATACGCCGAGCGCGACGACTGTCGACCAGAGACCTCGGGCGTCTCCCTCGGCGCTCTGAACGACGTGGCGTGTTTTGAGAAATGTCTTTTCTAACTTGAAGACCTGCTCACGCTCGTTCCACGCTGTTTCGGGGTCGAAGTCGACACCGAGCGTTGTGGCTAGCATTGTCGCCGCGAGATCTTCGGCGTAGTCGCCGGCTTTTTTTGCCGTTTCGCCGTAGCTGTGGTGCTCGGACAAATAGCCATAGCGCGCCGGATCGGACGGACGGGCTAGGCCGATCGATGCGACGATCAGCCGGTTTGGCTCGTTTGTGTCTTGCCGGGCCATCACGCAATGGGTGATTTGCCCTGGCATGATCAGCTTCTCCCCCTCTTTCCGGCTAATTTCTTTGCAGCGCGGAGGGAAGATTGAGCTCACCGTTACTAGGTTTGCTTTTTCGACTCCGGCGTTGCGCAGCGCAAGCTCGAAAGAGGACAAGCGATCTTTATGAACGCCTACTCCGTTGGTGAAAAAAATCGCCTTCGGAACAAGCAGTTCATGCGTCGTCGGAAAACCGCTCGGTCCAACAGCTACCGGCGCTTTCGATGACTTTTTACGTGCTTTTGGAACCGGGGGAATCGTTACCGATCTCTTACTTGCCATCGGGTCTCCGTGTGCATCGATACGTCGTCGCTGACTTGTACTTTGAACGGTTGGGGTTTAGCCCCAACCGTTCAATAGCATATGCGGGATCCTGCGTGCCGAAGAGCACTACTTCGATTTTTTTGCTGACGCTTTTTTCGCTGCCGGTTTTTTAGCGGTGGCTACTTTTTTGGCAGCCGCTTTTTTTGCCGGCGCAGCTTTCTTCGTCGCGGCCCCTTTTGGCTTAGCGCGTTTCGATTCAGATTTGTACATGTCGTGCAGGCGCGGAACAGGGTATTTGGCCAAGTTCGACCTGTACGCTGCATCGGTGACGCGCTTTTTAAGCTCGAGAATCGCTTCGATCAATTTTGATCGCGACCCGAATGTCTCTTTCACTTCGGTGAAGATGTCGTGCAGGCGCAGAAGTTTCGCGTTTGAAACGTGTGCGAGCCCCTTTTCTTTGTTGGTGCGCGATACCCACAAGTCGCTTGCGGTAAACGCTTCGATGGCGGCAATAAGCTTGCCCTTGTCACCAAACTTCGCTTTGACGATCTGAATCGGACTCTGTTTCACGGTAACCTCTTCGGATATGCGCAAGATGACTCGCGCGGCAAAAATGAACGGCTAGCTCTAGCAGTTTCAGGTCGTCACGCAACCGTGTTGAGGGGTGCCGACATCGCCTGCACGCCCCCCACACCACTCCAACATCTTGAAATGTCGATACAATTAATCGAGCGTTGTTTCGGTAAAAATTACCGCATTTTTGTGCTCTTTCGCGATTAGAATCGAGCGTATGGGGAAAATACAATCGCTCGTCGTAGGCTCAGGTATCGCCGCTTTGTTGCTTACAGCGCAGACGTCGTGGAGCGCCTCCGGCCAAGACGAGGCTGATAAAAGTGAAGCGAAGTCGGTAGAAGAGGCGACCGACGCGGTCGAAATGCCGATCGAGTTTGTCGCAACCGCCGGTGACGCCGGAACTGGGCACGTCACCGCAACAGTTCCCGACACGCTGCTAACCATCGATACCACGGCAGCGAGCTCGACGATATCAATCACCGGCTACTGCACGGCCGATTTGGCAGGGAAGTCGTCGTCAGCAAAAATGAACCTGCGCGCGCATATGGCATGCGGCGATGCAGACTCGACCGTCAAATTGACAACGAAAGCCGCGAACGGCGTCGTTGTCGCATTGGGGAGCGACCTGGCAGCCTCAAACTGCGGGAAGTTCCAAATTGGTGTCGGAACGCTCGGTACGAAATGCACGCAAGACTCATCGTCGTATACCTTTACGCCCGGCGGAACCTACCACTTAGTTGTCTCGACCACCGGTTTCGGGACGGGGACAAAGTGCATCGTCACGAAGCATGTCGCCGACCAGGTTTTCGCAAAGACCGGCCCTGGGGATTATCAAGAGTTTCATGTCGACACGTCGGCGAACAAGTCGAGCTCTGTCCAAATATCTGCCGTGTGCGTCGACAAGAACAAATTCGCTGGCGATAGCGTGCCAATTACAGTCGGCTCTCCATGCGCCCATTCAACGCCACCCTCCACGTTAAAGACGTCCGCCACGTCGGCGCCAGCAAAGATGTCGAATCCGCCCTGGGTCTTTTGGGTGAAGATGGCCTCCTACAGGATTTGCGGCCCGGACGCTCTAGGCGTGTCAATTCGCGCAGGCGTCTCAACAAAAAACGCGTGCACTCAGACCCAAGGGGGGAAAGACACAAAAGTCTTCGACCATATGGGCATCCCCCAGGCCTATAAAATCAAAGCAATTTCGGGGTCATTTTCAGATACATGCGTCGTCCCTGCGACCGGGTCTAAAGAGGCGGTGATCGCACGGTAATCCCGGGTCACTAATTCGTTGCTCGATGCTTCGAATGAAATCGGAAGTAGCTGCGCGCGGGCCGACATATGCTACGGCTCGCGTAACCTATGAGCGATCCCAGCGCCGTTTCTAAATCATCGGCATCCACTCGCGTTCGATTTGCACCGTCACCGACCGGCTACTTGCACATCGGCGGTGTTCGTACGTGCCTATTCAATTGGCTTTGGGCCCGAAAAACGGGCGGCAAATTCGTGCTTCGCATCGAAGATACCGACCAGGAGCGCTCAACGCCGGAGAGCTTCGCCGTTATTCTCGATTCGCTCAATTGGCTAGGAATTAGCTGGGACGAAGGGCCGCAGGTGGGAGGCGACTACGGGCCATACACGCAGATGCAGCGCCTCGACCTCTACAAGTCGTGGGCCGAAAAGCTGATTGCGGAGAAGAAGGCATATCGCTGCTACTGCACCAAAGAAGAGCTCGATGCGCAGCGTGAAGCTTTAAAGAAGGCTAATCCGAAAGCGAATTTTCGCTACCCAGGCACCTGCCGCGATCGAACAGACACGCCGGCAAAGCCGTACGTTGTCAGGTTTCGCACGCCGAGCAGCGGTGAGGTTCGCTACGTCGACAAAGTGTTTGGCGAGATTTCGACACCGAACTCGGCGCAGCAGGACTTCGTCCTTCTGCGTTCGGATGGCGTTCCGCTCTACAATTTTGGCGCGGTCGTCGACGATCTCACGATGAAGATTTCGCTCGTCGCGCGCGGTCGCGATCACATGGTGAATACGCCGCCGCAAATTCTTCTTTATCAGGCGTTTGGTGTCGAGCCGCCGTCGTTCGCGCACCTGCCGATGATGCTTGCGCCGAGCGGCGAAAAGCTCTCAAAACGTCACGGCGCGGTGAGCGTGACCGAGTATCGCGATCAGGGGTATCTCCCCGATGCGGTGCTCAACTACCTCGTCCGTTTTGGCTGGTCGCACGGCGACCAAGAGATATTTTCAAAGCAGCAGCTCATCGACGCGTTCGGATGGGAAGCGTGCGGCCGCGGTGACGGGAAGTTTGATCCGAAAAAGTTTCTCGCGATTCAGCACGAGCATCTAAAGTCGTCGGTGCTGACGCCAGACGACGTTTACGTCGACTACTTGATGCCGTTTTTAGAAAAGCGCGGGCTCACCGGTCTCGACCGGGCGCGGGTAAAAGCGTCGATTTATACTGTTCGAGAGCGATCGCGCACACTCGTAGAAGCGGCAGAAGCGCTCGACTTCTTTTTTCGCGAAACGCCTATTTTCGACGAAAAAGCGGTCGAGAAGTTTCTCACATCGGCGAGCGCGCCGCTGCTCCGCGAGCTTAGCGAAACGATTGCCGATATCACGCCGTGGGATGAAAAGACGCTTGATGTTCGCGTTCACGCGTGGCTGGAGTCGAAGCAGATTGCGATCAAAGAGGTCGCCCAGCCGGCGCGTGTCGCATTGACCGGGAGATCGGCAAGCCCGGGCCTTTTTGAGGTACTGTCGGTGCTCGGCAGAGAAGCGTCACTCGAGCGTCTCAACGCGGCGGTTCAAGTAGCGACATCGAAGGGCTAAAGGGCGTGATTCCACAAAATATGCTCCCGCTTGTGATTGAATCGAACCCCGGTTGGGCGGTTCAATTTAGCGAATTTATGCGGGTTTCAAAGCCGTTTTTGCCGATACCGATTCTGCTGGCGATCTGCCCGCTCCTCTGGCTCTTTTTCCGAAAGACGTGGCGCGATCTCGACCAAGATGCGCAGACCGAGCGCGCGGCGATCTTAGCGTCGGGCAAGATGGACCTCCGCCCATTTGTGGCGATGGTCATGATCGCCGTGATCTTGACGATGCAAGAGTACTACGGAGGGCGCCGCTTTTTTGATTCGACGATTCGCGTGCATGTCGTCAACTGGCAGCTCGATCATCCGCTCTTTGCGGGGCTGAGCAAATACGATGAGCTCATAGGCTTCGTCTGGTGGGCCGGTACGCGCTCGTTTGGCTACATCCTTCCGTTTTTTTTGTGGAAGCTTTTTTTCCCAAGAGATTCGGTGCTCGATTTAGGGCTGCGCGTAAAAGGGTTTTTCTCCCACGCGTGGATCTACTTGATGTTCCTCGCCATCGTGCTCCCCGCGATGTGGCTTGTGAGCCGCGAGCCTGATTTCGGCACCTATTATCCGTTTTACAAGTTGGCGTCGCGCAGCTGGTACGACTTTCTCCTGTGGGAGACGATCTACTTCGGGCAGTTTTTCGCACTCGAAATGTTTTTCCGCGGCTTCTGGCTAGGCGTGCTGCGAAAAAGTTTCGGGTCGGGGGCGATCTTTGCGATGGCGGTGCCGTACTGCATGATCCACTACGGAAAACCGTATCTAGAAGCGATGGGGGCGATCGTAGCGGGGATCGCGCTGGGCTCGCTAAGCATGAAAACAAAGAGCATCTACCAAGGCTTTTTGGTGCACGTAACGGTAGCGGGTCTAATGGACTGGCTAGCGCTAGCGCACCGTCATCGCCTACCAGTAGCCTTCTGGCCGCAATAAACTCCCGCTCTCCCGCCCTTCCTGTTCAAATCTGATCAACTTCGTAGAGCCTCAAGAGCGTTCTTAAGCGCATTGGCGCGAACAGGGTTGTTCAAACGCCCCGAATAGAGCGCCACCAAACTCTCAAGCACAGCCTCGCTAGCCGCCCGGGTCTCGCCGGTACAAGGCTCTGCACTGAGTCGACGCCATAGCAGCGACTCGAGCGACCGCGGATGCTTTGCGAGAGCGCTCGATGCGCGATGAATCACCAGCGCCGATTGCGGGTC
The DNA here is from genome assembly GCA_945861885.1 of Nannocystis exedens. Classification (GTDB taxonomy): domain Bacteria; phylum Myxococcota_A; class Polyangia; order Polyangiales; family Polyangiaceae; genus CAMAVR01. Next base: position 29,891 of record CAMAVR010000014.1, read on the forward strand.
GGTTCGCATTGCGCGCAAAAAAAAGCTCATCGCGCGCCTCCGCCCCCCGAGCGTCCGAAGACAGGCTTCGCCCGCGTCGCAAAGCGCTGCCGCTCGGTCGGCCTTCCCAATCGCCGTCGCCACCCGGCGCTTTGCTTCAGCAAGAACCGCCCGCCCCGCATCGGCTTCGCGTCGGCCGAACGCGGGACGAAACTTCCACATCAAAAACAGCGCAAATGCGGCCACGGCGAGCAAAAGAGGGAGATTGACAGTCATGATGCGTAACTCGCGTAACGTTTCACTTCACAAGGCTCCAATGTGCGTCATGGGAGGGCCCGATCTCGATCTAGCTTTCGATGCTTGGTGCATGATGTACGATCGGTGGCATAGACTACGACAAACCGATGCGTGCGCTTTCGATTGTAGCTATTTCGGTCTCCGCTTTCATTTCGGCGATGTTTGTCGAAACGGCCAGTTTTGCGACGATTTATCGCTGCGTCGATGCCCGTGGCGTCCCCCTCTTTACCAATATCGCTTCGCGCGGCACCAACTGCCGCGCGTACATTCAGGGGAACCGGAAGTCGCATCGTGTGCCGGTCTCATTTTCGGCTCCACCGCGTGACAAAGATGCCTCCCGCTTTTCTCGATACGATGAGCCTATTAGGCAGGCAGCGGCGCTTTATCAAATCCCTGAGCTGCTGATTCGCGCGATTATCAAGGTCGAGAGCGATTATGACCCGCACGCCATCAGCAGCGCCGGCGCCCGCGGGCTCATGCAGCTGATGCCAGAAACGGCCGGCTATATGGCGGTTCGCGACATCCACGACCCGCGCGAAAACATCTTTGGAGGGGCGCGCCTGCTGCGGATTCTCGCCAATAGCTTTCAGGGGAATTTGGACTATACACTTGCTGCGTACAATGCAGGTGAGGGGTCGGTCGTGAAGTACCGCGGTATTCCTCCCTACGCCGAGACACGCGACTACGTTGTTCGGGTGAATCACTACTATCGGCTCTATCGTTCGATGCAAAACGAGACGCCGATTTCCGCGGAACCGTGAGAACAAAAAATCATGAGGCTCGTTCGAATCGCCATCGCGAATGTTAATTCGACGGTGGGGGCTGTCGTCGCAAACGCCGATCGCGTCGTCTTCGCGGTGGCAGAGGCGGCGCGCGACCACGCGACGGTGGTGGCGCTCCCCGAGCAGGTGATTGGCGGCTACCCGCAAGAAGATTTGATTCAGTGGCCCGCGTTCGTCGAGTCGCAGTGGCGCGAGCTTAAGCGGATCGCAAAAGAGACAGCAAAGTACAACGTCGTGACGGTTCTCGGCGTTTCCGTCGCGCGCGATTCGCACTTGTACAATTGCGCCGCCGTTCTTTATCGCGGGGCGATATGCGGCCTCGTCCCGAAAGAAAAGCTGCCGCTCTACGGCATTTTTTACGAGCGACGCACACTCACGTCGGGGCGCCCAGGAGAGCTTGCCGAGGTCGAAGGCATTCCGTTCGGCGACGCGATTTTTGACTTCGATTTTGGGACAATGGCGGTCGAAGTTTGCGAAGATTTATGGTCGCCCGATGGGCCGATGAGGCGGCGCGCATTTGCCGGCGCAGAGCTCGTGGTCAACGTGTCGGCGTCGCCGTTTCGAAGCGGCATGTTGGGTGAGCGGCGCGACATTGTCTGTGGACGCGCGCGCGACAACGAAGCGACTGTTGCCTATGCGAATCTGGTCGGCGGCAACGATGGATTAATTTTCGACGGCGGCGGGTTTGTCTCGCAAAACGGGAAGCTTCTGCACGATGCGCCGCGCTTTCAAGAGGGGGTCACGGCGGTCACGGTCGACCTCGATCGCACACGTCGCCGCCGTATCGAAAACACAACATGGCGGAGCGATCAGGCGCGAGCCGCGAGCTTGGCGTCTGCGGTGCATCGCGTTGCCGTCAAAACAGTACCGTCGCGCGCGGCGCTCACATATCCCGTGCCGTCGAACAGCACTTTTTTTCTCCCTGAGGCGCGCAAGTTGCCATCGCAACGGGCCCGTTATTGCGAAGAGCTGCTCGATGCCCTCGCGCTCGGAATTCGCGATTATTTCGAAAAAACAGCGGCATTTTCGACGATTGGCGTCGCTCTTTCGGGCGGGCGCGACAGCCTCTTGTGCCTCTGGCTCGCGCACCGCGCCGTTTTGATGAATAGCGGTGCGCTGAGCGATCGCGCGAAGAAAAAGATCGTCGCATCGAAGCTGCGCGCATTTTTTATGCCGAGCAAGTTCTCGTCGCGCGAAACCCGGCTCGCTGCAGAAAAAACGGCGTCAGAGCTCGGCGTGCCGCTCGAGATCATTCCGATCGATGAGGCGTGCGATCGCGAAGTCGAAGCGACCCGAAAGATGCTCCAGCGAGGTGAATCGGTCACCGATTTGGCGAAGCAAAATGTGCAGGCGCGTGTGCGTGCCGCGCGGATGTGGAACTGGGCCAACAGCGCGCGCGGCCTCTTTCTGCAGACCGGCAATATGAGCGAAAAAGCGGTCGGCTATACGACGATCGGCGGCGACATGGAGGGGGCGCTTTCGGTCATCGCGAATGTGCCGAAGACGGTTATCAACTACCTGCTCGATTACCTTCTCGAGACCACCAATTCCGAAGCGATACGTTTAACGCTAAAAAAACCGGCGTCCGCCGAGCTCGCCCCCGACATGGAAGACGAGCGCGATTTGATGCCGTTCGCCGTGCTCGATACGTGTTTCGCGCTCTATGCGGGCGAAAAGATGACACCTTCAGAAGTGGCGGCAGTACTCCGCGTGATGTTCCCAAAGGAGCGACCGGCGCAGCTCGAAGCGTGGGCAGAGAAGTTCGCGAAGCTGTTCGTCGCGTCGATTTACAAATGGGTGCAGGCCCCAGTGAGCCTGCACGTCGGCAATCTCGATCTAGAGCGCGAGCGAGCGCTGCAGTTGCCGGTTGTGCAAAAGACTGAGTGGCACAGCTAGCGAGCATTCCGCCAGGCCATACGGCAAAAACGCGGTCGATCTTTGACATCGACGTGATTTCCGAGCTCACGTCCCAAGCGCGACAGAGTAAGGTTTTCACCTAGGAGCCAATTCGGCCTTTCGCTGATTGCTGGGTTTCGGCTTCCGGCGGTACAAACGCGTGCCTTTACGACTTTATAGGCCATAGGGTCGACCGGCAGCGTATCGCGAAAAAAAAAGGGAATCTGAATGAATCTGGTCCTCGCCGACGGCACGGTATTTACCGGCCAATCGTTTGGAGCGAAGCGGGAGGTCAAAGGCGAAGTTGTCTTCAACACGGCCATGACCGGCTACGTCGAAGCCCTCACTGACCCGTCGTATCGCGGTCAAATCCTCGTCATGACCTACCCGATGCAGGGGAATTACGGCGTTCCCAAAGGAGGGTTCGAGTCGGGGAGGATTCAGGTGCAGGGGCTCGTCGTTTACCATTACTCAAGCGGGCCGAATCATCACGCTTCCGTGCGTACCTTGGGCGATTGGCTGCAGGCCGATGGCGTTCCGGCGATTTACGGGGTCGACACGCGCACACTCACGCGGCGTCTTCGCGATCGGGGGACAACCGATGGCTTCTTATTGACCGGAGGCGCTCCGATTGAAAACGCCAAAAAGCACGCCGAAGCGGTGTCGATGAGAGAGGTTGTTGATCTCGTGGCGTCGCGCGAAATCGTCCGTCATCCGGGCGGCGAACTGCGCGTACTTGTGGTCGATACCGGTTTGAAAGAGAATATAATTCGCTCGCTTCAGTTGCGCGGTGCGACCGTAATTCGTGCGCCATTTTCCTCCGACTGGGATCGCCTTGTCGATGAGGTTGATGGCGTGATGCTGACCAACGGCCCTGGCGATCCGGCCGACAGCGAACCGTTCGTCGATCGTCTTCGCGGCATTCTCGCGAAAGGCATCCCAACGTTTGGGATTTGCCTAGGACACCAGATTTTGGCTCTCGCCGCGGGCGCGAAAACATACAAGCTCAAATACGGACATCGTTCGTGCAATCAGCCGGTGATGGATCTCGCAACCCGTCGCGCCTACATCACCAGCCAAAATCACGGCTACGCGGTGCAAGACGAATCGCTCCCTCCCGGTTGGGAGCCGTGGTTCGTCAATTTGAACGACGGCACCAACGAGGGGATTCGGCATCAATACAGGCCGTTTCGATCGGTGCAATTTCACCCGGAGGCATCGGCAGGCCCGCACGACACATCGTATCTTTTTGACGACTTTCTTCACATCGTGGCGCAAATGCGAAAGGCCCGGCATCCATCATGAACCGAGCGAATGGTGTTGGTCGCGGCTTTCTCCCGAGCAAGCCAAAGCGTGTTCTCGTACTCGGCTCGGGGGCGCTTCAGATCGGTCAGGCAGGCGAGTTTGATTATTCCGGTTCTCAGGCGCTCAAAGCGCTGAAAGAAGAAGGGGTTCACACTGTCCTGATCAATCCGAACATCGCGACGATTCAGACGTCCGATGATCTCGCCGGGGCGGTCTACTTTCTCCCGGTCGATCCTTACTTCGTCGAAAAAGTGATCGTTGAAGAGCGCATCGACGCGATTCTTCTGAGCTTCGGCGGCCAGACGGCTCTAAATTGTGGCCTCGCACTCGAAGCGTCAGGTGCGCTTCAGCGTCTCGGCGTGCGCGTGCTCGGGACGCCGGTATCGGCGATTCGTGCGACCGAAGATCGGCAGATTTTCAACGAAAAATTGGCTGAAATTGGCGTAAATGTGGCTCGTAGTCGGGCTGCACGAAATCCTGAAGAAGCTCTGGCTGCGGCGCGTGAGATCGGCTTTCCGGTCATCATGCGGGCCGGATTTTCGCTCGGCGGCAAAGGCTCGGCGATTGTCAAGAACGAAGCCGAGTTTAAAAGCGTTGTCGATCGCGCATTCACCGGCGCCCCGCAAGTTCTCGTCGAAGAGTGTTTGTCGGGGTGGAAAGAGATTGAATACGAAGTTGTGCGCGACGCAGACGACAACTGCATCACCGTCTGCAACATGGAAAACGTCGACCCGATGGGCATCCACACCGGCGAGTCGATCGTCGTCGCTCCGTCGCAGACGCTCAATGACCAAGAATATCAACTCCTTCGTGACATCGCGATTCGTACGATCCGGCATCTCGGTATCGTAGGCGAGTGCAACATTCAATACGCGCTTGACCCGAAGTCGACCGATTACCGCGTCATCGAAGTGAATGCTCGTCTATCGCGATCATCGGCGCTCGCATCGAAAGCAACCGGCTATCCGCTCGCGTACGTCGCTGCGAAAATTGCGCTCGGCTACGCGCTTCCGCAAATTCCAAACGCGATCACGAAAGTCACGACCGCGTTTTTTGAGCCTGCACTCGACTATATCGTCTGCAAAATTCCGCGATGGGATTTTGAAAAATTCGCCGGAGTCGATCGCAAACTCGGCCCTGAGATGAAGTCGGTTGGCGAAGTGATGGCGATCGGTCGAAGCTTCCCCGAGGCGCTCCAAAAAGCGCTTAGAATGCTTGAAATCGGTGTCAATGGGCTTGACCCGAATGCATTTCAATTTCCAGATTTGAAGGATGAAATTGCGCGTCCGACGCCACGTCGAATGTTCGCCGTAGCCCAAGCGTTCGCCAACGGCATGAGCGTCGAAGAGATTGCTGCGCTCTCCTCGATGGATCCATTTTTCTTACGCGAGATTGAGCGTGCGGTGCGGATCGGCAACGAACTTAAGACTCTGAAGGCGCTCGATCACGAGAAGCTTCTTGAGGCGAAGCGTGCAGGCTTTTCTGACAAGGCGATTGCGGCTCGAATCAAGTCGACTGAAACCGAAGTGCGCGCGCACCGTCATCGTCTCGGTGTAAGGCCGTACCTCGCGCAAATTGATACACTCGCAGCCGAGTATCCAGCAGAAACGAATTATCTTTATTTGACCTACGCGGCGAGCCAGAGCGACATCGTCCCGTCGACGGCGAAAAAAGTGATGGTGCTCGGGTCGGGCTGTTACCGAATCGGGTCGAGCGTCGAGTTTGATTGGTGTTGTGTCAACGCGACAATGGCGGCGCGCGATCTCGGCTACGAGACACTTCTTCTCAACTGCAATCCAGAGACCGTGTCGACCGACTATGATCTTTGCGATCGGCTTGTTTTTGACGAGATTTCGCTCGAAACAGTGCTCGAACTTTACGAGACCGAAAAGCCCGACGGCGTATTCGTATCGATGGGTGGGCAGACGCCGAACAATTTGGCGCTCAAGCTGCACGACTTTGGCGTGAAAATTTTCGGTACCTCGCCAGCACTTCTCGATTGCGCGGAGGATCGCAAAAAGTTTTCGTCGCTCTGCGATCAGCTCAACATCGATCAGCCGCGATGGGCGGAGTACACCGCGGCCGGTGACCTCGATCGAACGGTCGAGACGCTTGGCGGCTTTCCTGTTCTTGTGAGGCCATCGTATGTCCTTTCGGGGGCGGCGATGAAGGTGGCTCACGGGCCGGCCGAGCTGAAGAGTTATCTTGCAGCGGCGACCGACGTGTCGAAAGAACACCCCGTCGTCATTACGAAGTTTGAGTCGAACGCGCGCGAAATTGAGTTCGACGCGGTGGCCGACAAAGGCGAGATTGTCCGCTGGGCGATTTCGGAACATGTTGAAAATGCTGGGGTGCATTCGGGTGATGCGACCCTGGTGTTGCCGCCGCAAGGGCTTTATCTCGAGACGATTCGCACTGTCAGGCGTATTGGCGCCAAGCTCGCACGCGCTCTGAATGTGACGGGGCCGTTTAATGTGCAGCTACTCTCACGGCATAACGACGTCAAAGTCATTGAGTGCAATCTGCGGGCGTCGCGCAGCTTCCCGTTCGTGTCGAAAGTGCTCGGTACGAATTTTGTTCGCGAAGCCACTCGCGTGATGCTCGGCGCTCCTCCAACACCGGCGATCATCGATCCGCTCAATCTCGATTATGTCGCGGTGAAGGCGCCAATGTTTTCATTTCGTCGGCTCGGAGGTGTTGACCCGATTCTCGGAGTTGAGATGGCGTCGACGGGCGAAGTGGCCTGTTTCGGAGAGGATATCGACGAGGCGTTGCTCAAAGCGATGGTTGCGACCGGCTTTCGATTCCCGTCGAAGGGCGTTCTGTTGTTGCTCGGGCCCGTTGGCGACAAGTATCTTTTTAGTGAAGAAGCGCGTGACCTTTTGCGTCAGGGGTTGAAGCTGTATGCCACTCCGGGGACGGCAAAAATTCTTCAGGCCGAGTCGATTCAATGCGAAGTCGTTTCGAAGGACGGAGCGAGCGACGCGTTGGCCGGAGCCGAACAGTTGATGCGAGCCGGCGCTATCGATCTGGTGATCAGCATTCCGCGCGAGTATGACGCCGCCGGTAAGCGCGATGGCTTTCGCATTCGTCGATGCGCGACTGACCTTGAAATACCGCTCGTTACAGATCTTCCGTTGGCACGTCGCGTCGTTCGAGCGATGGGGCGGTATGCTCTCGACGATCTGAAAACGAAGCCGTGGAGTCGGTATTTGTCGCCAGGAGTTGACCCCGACAGCATGCATTTGCCAGTCGCGATCGGGGTGCCGCAATCCGCGAGCAACGGGCCACAGGCAGATGTACGTTCATCGATAGGGAGTGCCTAAAATGTCAAAGAAGCTTTGGGGTGGCCGGTTTTCAAAAGATGTGGATGCATCGATCCTCGGCTGGACCGAGTCGATCAGCGTCGACAGCAAGATGGTGATCGAAGACCTGTGGGGGAGTCTCGCGCACGTGGCGATGCTCGGCCGGCAGGGGATTATCCCAGCGACCGATGCCGGGTCGATTTTGGGAACACTGCTGAATTTTCAAGACGATTATTCGGCCGGCAAATGGCACCTTCAACTTGAGCGCGAAGATGTTCACATGAACGTCGAGTCACGCCTGATCGACGCGCTGGGGATTGACGTTGCGGGCAAGATGCACACCTGCCGATCGCGCAATGACCAGGTCGTGCTCGATTCAAAGCTCTACACGCGCAAGCGGCTTCTTGAGCTGCGTTGGAGGCTTATTCCTGCGATCGAGACGTTGCTCGAACGGGCGGGGCAGGGCGTTGACGACGTGATGGTGAGCTACACCCACGTGCAACACGCGCAGCCGATTTCGATCGGCTATTGGCTCTCGCACTACGCGGCAATCATGCTTCGCGACCTCGATCGCCTCAAGCGCGCCTACGATTTGACCGACGAAAACCCACTCGGAACAGGCGCGATCGCCGGCACGTCGTTCCCGATCGATCGTCATCTAACGACGTCGCTTCTCGGATTTCAGAAAGTTCACGAGCACGGGCTCGACGCCACGTCATCGCGCGATTTTATGCTCGAGACGCTCAGCTCCACGGCGATTCTGATGACGACCGCGAGCCGTCTGGCCGAAGAGCTCATTCTCTGGTCGTCGTATGAATTCCGAACGGTGACGCTCGACGACGGTTTTGCGATGGGCTCATCGATGATGCCGCAGAAGAAAAACCCGGGCACGCTCGAGCTGCTGCGTGGTCGTTCGGGGCGGATGAACGGTCTGCTCGTCGCGGGGCTCACGATGATGAAGGGCCTTCCGAGCGGGTACAACCGCGACTTTCACGAAGAGAAAGAGATCTTGTGGGAGGCTCTCGATCTCATCAATCGCGCGACGGAAATCTTGCCTCCGCTGCTCCGTTCGACCACGTTCAACAAAGAGCGGATGGCGGAGCTCGCGCTGGGGAATTTCGCAAACGCGACCGAGCTCGCAAACTATTTGGTGCGCAGTCACAATGTGCCATTCCGTCAAGCGCATCACATCGTCGGGAGTCTCGTTGGCGAATTGAGTCGTCGAGGCGAGAACTTTAGCAATTTCAAGACGTGCATGGAACACCTAAAAAAGAGCCAAATCGACGCTCCTGAGAGCGAAGTGAGAAAGGTGCTCGATCCGAAAGAGGTCATGCTGTCGTATCGTTCGCAAGGCGGCACCGCGCCCGAACCGGTCAAGGCGATGATTGAAAAGTTCGAAGAGACGCTCGCCAAGCACCGGAGCGAATTGGCGGCCGATGAACTTCGTGTAAGTCGCGCGTACGAACGGTGCCGAGAGATTGCGCGTCGTGCATCGGTGGTGAAATCGGCATCCGATATCGGGAAGCTGATCGCCGAACACGGGGCATAATTGGTGTTCGCAATGCCAGACATTTTCTGCTGGGGGAGGTCGTGATGGAAGGGTGGTATCACTCGAATGTTCTATCATCGATAGGATGGAGTCACGAAAAGTTGGCGCCCTTGCTCGACCTTGCCTCGGACTACAAAAAACGGCTTGAACAGAAGACCGACGTCTCTTCTCAACGCACTCGATTTATTTGCCTGACGCTTTTTTGCGAGCCGTCGACCCGAACGCGTCTCTCATTTGAGAGTGCCGCGCAGCATTTGGGAATTAAAGTGCTGAGCGCCGCCGATGCGCTAAACGACACGTCGGCCCGCAAAGGCGAAACGCTGGAGGATATGGGGCGGGTGCTCTCGGCGTATGCCGATGTGATCGTGATGCGTCATCCCGAGCTCGGTGCGGTGCGGCGGTTGTCATCGACGGCGACGATTCCGGTCATTAACGCGGGCGATGGAGCCGGTGAGCATCCTACGCAAGCGTTAGTTGACCTGTTTACGATTCGCGAAGCGTTCGGGACGCTCAAAGGTCTAAAAGTAGGGCTTTGCGGCGACTTGCTCAACGGCAGAACGATTCATTCGCTGCTGCGCTTGCTGGTGGCATTTGACTGCGAAATTACTGCCATTTGCCCCGACGAACTGCGCATCCCGCGAGAAGTTTTGCAGAAAGTCCCCGGTGGCGCGGATGCCGTAAAATTCGAGCCCAATTTGCGCACGGCACTTCCGACTCTTGACGTGCTCTATATGACGCGTGTGCAAAAAGAGCGCTTTCACGACATCGATACGTACGAAAAGGTTCGCCACTCATACCATCTGTCGCGCGCCGATCTCGAACTCGCGTCGGATCATTTGCGCGTTCTGCATCCGCTCCCGCGCATCGATGAAGTCGCCACCGAAGTCGATCTAGATTCGCGAGCGCTCTACTTTACGCAATCATCCAACGGCGTTCCGGTGCGAATGGCGCTTCTTTCGGGGGTCCTTGGTATGGAAAAGCCCATAGTAGCAACAACGTAGCCCTTTTGCCACTCGACGTGACTCGTTTGGTGTTAGGCTTCCACGCCTCCATGATTCCGGCAATCTCCCCCAGGCGATCAAAAAAGTATGAAGGGCTCGTCCAGACGCGCGAAGTGTTGGATGAGGCTGGCGTTCGACGCGTGCTTGCGAAGATGGCCGATGAGATCGTTGCAAGTCGCATCGATACGTCGCGACTAATGATCGTCGGTATTCGCACCGGCGGCGTGCATGTGGCCGAACGTCTTCGCGCCGATCTGGTGTCGCGTATTGGCGACGAGGTGCCGCTTGGCGTGATGGACATTACGCTTTACCGCGACGATGTTTTTAGTGGGTTGGCAAAGCCTGTCATCGGCTCAACCGAGCTCCCGGGGTCGATCGATGGGCGCACCGTCATTCTTGTGGACGACGTGCTTTACACCGGTCGTACTACGCGCGCGGCGCTTGTCGAGTTGATGGATTTCGGTCGCCCTGACTCCGTGAAGCTCGCAACGCTTGTCGATCGAGGGCATCGTGAATTACCAATCCAGCCTGATTTCGTGGGGGTTGTGGTGCCAACGACCCGAGCTGAGTTGGTGAGCGTGCTGCTGCGCGAGGTGGATGGGGTTGACCAAGTTGTCGTGCGCGAACGGAGAGCGGGATGAATCGGTCTTTTCGCCATCGGCATCTTCTCGATATTGAGTCGCTTGAACGCGATGATTTGCTGACGATTCTTGGTCTCTCTGAAAAGATGTGGGAGGTCTCGGAACGGGCGGTAAAAAAAGTTCCGACGCTTCGCGGAAAGACAATCATCGGTCTTTTTCTAGAGCCGTCGACGCGCACACGATCATCGTTCGAAATCGCCGGCAAGCGCCTGTCGGCCGACGTCATCAACATTTCCGGAAACACGTCGTCAACGACCAAGGGAGAGACGCTCCTCGACACCGTAAAGAATCTCGATGCGATGCGTCCTGATGTGATCGTGCTTCGGCACTCATCGTCTGGCGCGGCTCATTTTGTCGCGCAAAGAGTGAATTGTTCGGTCGTGAATGCCGGCGACGGGATGCATGAGCATCCGACACAAGCGCTGCTTGATTGCGCAACGATGATCAAACACAAGGGGCCTCTCGATGGCAAGACGGTCGCGATTGTTGGCGATGTGGCGCACAGCCGCGTTGCGCGATCGAATATTCACGCGTTGACCAAGCTAGGCGCGAAAGTGCGCGTTGCAGGGCCGCGGACGTTAATGCCGATCGATATCGCGGCGATGGGCGTCGATGTGTCTGACCGCGTCGAGCCGGCGATCACCGATGCCGATATTGTGATGGTCTTGCGGCTGCAGAGCGAACGGCAAGAGGCCGGGCTTATCCCCAATGCGCGCGAATACAGCCGTTATTTTGGCATTAATCCACGAAATATTGAGCTCGCAAAACCCGATGCGATCGTCATGCATCCGGGGCCGATCAACCGCGGCGTCGAGCTTGAGCCTGAGGTCGCCGACGGTCCGCGTTCGGTGATTCTCGAGCAGGTCAGCTACGGGGTCGCTGTGCGGATGGCGGTCCTCTATCTTCTCGGCGGCGGCGCACACGACGAATTGGCATCGCAGGCGGTCTAGCGAGGGAGGCAAACGGCGTGACGCACGATGTTCAGAAACAGCTCGCGGTGCTTCACGCGGTGACGCGCGTCGTTGCCGAAGCGCGGGCAATCGCGTCAGGGTTGGATGAGCTTCTGCCAGCAATTTGTAACGGCATGGCGTGGGATGTTGGAGCGGCGTGGCTTGTCGACGAGGAGGCAAACGTGCTTCGTTGCGTCGCATTTTCGAAATCGCCAGCTGTTCATGTTCCGGGGTTTGAGGCGGCAACGCGCGCGGCTGTTTTCGTGTCGGGCATTGGCCTTCCCGGGCGAGTCTGGAAGGCCGGCGCGGCGTGCAAGATTTCGGATGTCGTGCTTGATGCGAATTTTCCGAGGGCACGACGAGCCGGCGACGATGATCTTCACGGTGCGTTCGGTGTGCCGATTCGTGTAGGCGGTAGACTCTTCGGTGTCCTCGAATTTTTTACGCACAATGTTTGTGATTTGAGCGATGAGCTTCTTCTCACGATGGATGCGATTGGCAGCCAAATAGGGCTGTTTATTCAGCGCGTGCAATCTCAGGAACAAGAGCGTGATTTGCAGGAGCAGCTTCAGTGCCTAGCGACGCGTCTCGTGATGGTGCAGGAGGCCGAACGCCGTCATCTTGCGCGCGAACTTCACGACGAACTTGGCCAGGTGCTGACGGGGTTGAAGTTGATGCTCGAAACTGCAGCGCGTTTGCCTCACGCGGCAGCGGTTGCGCGAACGGAGCAAGCGCTTCGAGTCGTCCGCAGGCTTGTCGAGGATGTGCGTGCACTGTCGTTGAATTTGCGCCCCCCAATGCTTGAGCAGGGGCTCGTGTCGGCACTCGTTGAGCACTTTGACCAATATTCGGTCGGCCCATCAGCTGACGGGTCGCAAGCCGAGCCGCTCATGAAAATTATTTTCGAGCATGCCGGAGTTGAGGCGCAAATGTTTAGCGCGCAAATTCGAGCGGCGGCGTTTCGAATTGTTCAAGAAAGTGTGACGAACGTCATTCGTCATTCGTCATCGCGTGAAGTGACGGTGCGACTTCAGGTGGCCCGTCAGTCGTTGATTGTCGTCGTCGAAGATCAAGGCCTCGGGTTTGATGTCGAGGCGGCGATCGCAGAGGGGACAACGGCCGGCCTCGCGGGGATGCGTGAACGTTCGAGTTTGCTAGGAGGGCGGTTGACGATCAACTCCGCGCCGGGTCGCGGGACACGCATCGAAGCGGAGCTGCCGCTGCTCAACGGAATCGACGATCACTCGGTAAAAAAAGCAGCTAAACGCGGTCGATCTCCAGGGCCCACTGCATTGCAGTTCGAACCAAATCCAAGCCGGTCCGGAGATGGAGCTTCTGTTTGATGTTCAAACGGTGTGACTCGACCGTCTTCACGCTGATATGAAGCGCTTCGCTTATCTCGCGGGTGCCACGAGCGCTGCCGATTAGTTGAAAAATTTCGAGCTCGCGATCGCTGAGCACATGCATGGGCGACCCGTCGCTGCCCCCGCCCTCAAAACGGTGCACCGCTTTGCGAATCATTCTGGCTGCAAGCAATTCGCTCACCCACAACTTTCCCTGGGCGACGGCGGAAATCGCTTCGAGCATCACCGTACTGCGCGCATGCTTCATGACGTAGCCGCTGGCGCCAGCTCGCAACGCCCTCTCGCCATAGAGAGTTTCGTCGTGCATCGAGATAACAAGTGCGCGCAGATCGGGATTGTCGGCCTTCGCCGATTTGATGAGCTCGAGACCGTTAGAGTTTGAAAGCGAAATGTCGCACACAAGAACGTGGGGGCGTATGCGCTTGAGCTCGACAAGCGCGCCCGGAGCTTCGTGCATCACCCCGCAAAGAGCTAGCGCGGTGTCTTCTGCAATAAGTTGCGAAAGCCCTTCGGCAAAGATCGGATGGTCGTCGACGATGAAAACTGTATGCACCATGTGAACTCTGTCACCTATCGCGTGACCCATTTGCAACGGCATTCTCCCACAATCACCCCAATGGACGAACGCAAAAACGTCACGATCCTCCGTTTGTGGCTGAAAAAGGCGAAAAAACGCCTTAGGTGAAACTCCTATGCCAAAATCAGGGTGCGTTCGGCGCGCGGCTTTTGCATAAAGTTGTTCATGCAAGACGACGCCCACGCAGCAATCCGCCAAAATGCCTGCCGAACCGCGATCGAGAACCGGCTTTATTTAGCCGAAAAAGAGACAACATTTGGGTCCCCAGCCGGCTATTTTGGCGACCTGACGTTGTCGTGGAAGGCGGTTGCAGCGAAGCTAGACGGCGCGATGGGCGAAGCGTTCGAGCAGTTCGTTCACAAAGGGGCGCCGTTATCGAAACCGCTTGCGAATGCCGTCGCTGAAGCGATTAAGAGCTGGGCCGTTGCAAATGGCGCCACGCATTTCTCGCACTGGTTTCACCCGTTGACAGGCACTCCTGCCGACAAGCACGACGCGTTTCTGACGATCAAAGAGACCCTCGAAGGGCACGTGGCCCATGTTGATCACCTTGCCGGGTCGTTGCTGATTCAGGGCGAGCCTGATGCGAGTTCATTTCCGAGCGGCGGTTTGCGCGCCACGCATAGTGCTCGCGGCTACACCGTCTGGGATCCGACGAGCCCGCTGTTTATCCGCGTCGACGGCTCATCGCGAACGCTATGCATCCCCTGCGCATACGTTGCCTGGGCTGGCCACGCGTTAGATACGAAGACGCCGCTCTTGCGAGCGCTCGACGCGCTTTCGCACGAAGTAACGGCGCTCGTTCACACCGTGTCGGGCTCAAACGCGGTGACGCACGTGCACGCGACACTCGGGACAGAGCAGGAGTATTTCGTTATCGACAAAGCGTTTCTTGCGGCGCGACCAGATATTGTGATGGCGGGGCGCACGCTTGTCGGGCTTCCACCGGCGCGCGGGCAGCAGCTCGAAGACCATTATTTTGGCCCGATTGCGTCGCGTGTTCAGGCGTTTATTTCTGAGGTGGAGCGCGATCTTTACCATCTTGGTGTGCCGGTCAAGACGCGTCATTGCGAAGTGGCCCCCGCGCAGTTTGAGCTCGCCCCGGTGTTTGAAGAGGCGAACGTCGCGTGCGATCACAACGTGCTCACGATGGATGTGCTGCAGCGTGTTGCCGATCGTCACGGCTTAGCGTGCCTGCTTCATGAAAAGCCGTTCGCGGGCGTCAACGGGTCGGGCAAGCACAACAACTGGAGTTTGTGCACATCGGAAGGCGTGAACCTTCTCGATCCGGGCGAAACTCCCCATGAAAACCTAACGTTTTTGACAACGCTCGCGGTGGTTTTGCACGCTGTGCATGAGCATGCAGACATGTTGCGAGTCACGATCGCGTCGGCTGGCAACGATCATCGCCTCGGCGCAAACGAAGCGCCGCCTGCGATCTTATCGGTCTATCTAGGTGAAGCTCTCGAGGCGATCGTTCACGCGATCGAGTCGGGGAAGGCGCCGAATGCAGCTTCACGTGAAGCGATTGCTCTCACCAAGCGCCTGCGCGCAAAGCCCGATCTTACCGATCGAAATCGCACGACCCCGTTTGCATTTACCGGTAATAAATTCGAGTTCAGAGCGGTCGGTTCGAGCGAAAATCCAGCCTGGCCGATGGCGGTGCTCAATGCCGCAGTGGCGAGCTCGTGCCGCGAAATTCGTGGGCGAATTGAAGCGCGAATGAAGGCCTCGGGAGACCGGGTTGCCGCTGTGCGCGATGTTGTGCGCGAGACCTTTGCGTCGACAAAAGCGATTCGATTTGAAGGGAATAACTATTCGCCCGAGTGGGCCGAAGAAGCACGTCGTCGAGGCTTGCCGGTACTGAGCAACACGCCCGCGGCGCTTGCAGTGCTTCAAGACTCGTCGCGCACGAACTTTTTGACCGAGATGTCGGTCTTCACGCACGACGAGATTCATTCGCGTTACGAAGTCTATGCGGAGCGTTACATTAAGGTTGTCGACATCGAAGCATCCTCGCTCGCCGACATCGCGCTAACGCACGTATTGCCGGTCCTTGAGCGGCAGGTCACCCATACGCTCAATGCCCAGCGTGCATTGAAGGACGTTGGGGCGGCGCACGAACATCAGTCGCGTAGGGCGCGCACGTTGTGCGAATTGACCGAAGAGCTTCAAATCACGGCTGAAAAGCTGTCGAAGGCGCGCAGGCTGTTGCACGATCAGTCGAGCGTTGCAAAAGGGATGGATGTAGCGGCGAATCAGGCGATTCCAGCGATGTTCGCGCTGCGTGCGGTGGTTGATGCGGCCGAAGGGCTGGTGAGCGATGCAAGTTGGCCGCTGCCGAAATATCGCGAAATGCTCTTCGCCGGCGTGTAATCACCGGTAGTGAGGGCCTTGGAGAACGCGATGGGAATTAACAAAGCAGATACCGCGTGGCTTCTGATGGCCACCGCGTTAGTCATGCTCATGACGCCGGGCCTCGCGCTTTTTTACGGCGGCCTCGTGCGCAAGAAAAATGTGCTCTCGACGTTGATGCACAGTTTCTTCATGCTCGGTCTTATCGGTGTGCAATGGGTTGTCTTTGGGTACAGCCTCGCGTTCGGGCCCGATCATTACGGGGTGATCGGCGGTCTCGATTGGGTGGGGCTTCGCGGCGTCGGTGTCGAGCCGAATCCGGTGTACGCCGAAGGGGTGCCGCATCAGGCATTCATGGCGTATCAAATGATGTTCGCGGTGATCACGCCGGCGCTTATTTCTGGCGCATTTGCGGAGCGAAAGCGATTTAAGGCATTCGTGCTGTTTTCGTTTTTGTGGGCGACGATTGTCTACGATCCGGTCGCGCATTGGGTCTGGGCCGAGGGCGGGTTCCTGCGCAATTTTGGCGTTCTCGATTTTGCCGGCGGGACGGTGGTGCACATCACGTCAGGCGTGTCGGCGCTCGTCTGCGCGTTCGTGTTGGGTCGACGCAACGGGCTCGATCGTTCAACCACGATAGAGCCTCACAACGCGACCATGACGCTCCTCGGCGGCGCGATCCTCTGGTTTGGCTGGTTCGGGTTCAACGCCGGCAGCGCGCTGTCATCAGGCTCTCTAGCGGTCATATCGTTTGTCACGACGAACAGTGCGGCGGCGATGGCGATGCTCACCTGGACAACCGCGAGCTGGTGTCGGCACGGGCGCCCCAGCGCTCTTGGTGCAACGGCCGGCGCGGTGTCAGGGCTTGTCGCGATCACGCCTGCGGCCGGTTACGTCACGCCGATAGCGGCGCTGATTATCGGGTTCGCGGCGGGGCTCGTCTGCTTTCTAACGGTCGAATACGTGGTGCGCGGGCGCGTCGATGATGCGCTCGACGTCTTTGGGGTGCACGGTGTTGGCGGTATTCTCGGCGCGCTTTTGACAGGGGTTTTCGCGACAAAAGCGGTTAATCTCGCAGGCGCTGACGGGCTCCTCTCGGGCAATGTCGGGCAGTTGGCGATTCAAGGTTTCGCTGTCGGAGTGGTCGCACTCTATTCGGCAGGAGTGACCTGGATGATTCTAAAAGTCGTCGATTTCGCCGTGTCGCTGCGCGTTTCGCCCGAAGACGAAGCGAATGGCCTCGATCTCTCGCAGCACGGTGAGGTCGGCTACAGCGATGTCGCGGAGGCGTAGATCCGCGCAGTGAGGTTGCGTTGGCGCGCGCTTAGTCTTCACGAAAAGTTTTTTTTGCGGTCGTAAAATCGTTTTTTCGGGGCATCCTCCCGCCGATCTCTTGACATCAATCATCGCCATGTGGGCAACTCCGGGCGACGTTTTAGGAGCTCCACGAATGGATACCCCGGAATTTTTTAGCCTATCACGCGCTCGCGTGGAGCTCGCCATCCCCGATAAAAAGCCGCTCTTCAGTTCGACCGAAGCTCGCGCCGAAGCCGAGCGTTGCCTCTACTGCGTCGATGCTCCGTGCATCAAAGCGTGCCCAACCGAAATCGATATTCCCACGTTCATTCGAAGAATCGGTACGGGCGATTCGGTGGGGAGCGCTCAGACCATTTTTGCGCAAAATATTCTCGGCGCTTCGTGCGCGCGCGTCTGCCCGGTCGAAGTCCTCTGCGAAGGGGCGTGCGTGTACACAGGTTGGCACCGCGATCCTGTAAAAATAGGCCGATTGCAACGCTTTGCGATCGACACAGCAGCGCTTGCCGCGAGCGCACTTCCACGCCGTGAAGCTGTTGGCGGGGCGCGAAAATTCGCAGTTATCGGGGCCGGCCCGGCGTCGCTAGCGTTCGCCGCTGAGCTTGTCTTGAATGGCCATCGCGCCACGATTTTTGAAAAGAGACCGTATGCGGGTGGCCTCAATACATCGGGGGTCGCTCCGCACAAATTCCATGCGCACGATTCGCTCCGCGAAGCGCGTTGGGTCGCCGATCTCGGTATCGATATCCGCTTCGGCGTCGCGCTCGGCAAAGAGCTTCGCGGAGCCGACCTTTTGGCCGAATACGACGCGGTGTTTATCGGCGTTGGGCTCGGCGACGACACGCGATTGGCGGTCCCGGGCGAGGAGGGCGCTGGCGTCATGTATTTTCAGGTGGCGATTGCGTCAATGGCGGCCAAGAGGTTGTCAACGCCGTCGCCGAAGGGCGCAATGCGGCGCGCGAGCTGCTGAAGCAATGGGCAAGCTCTGTTGAACTCGATATGGCGATTTGATTTAAAGCTAACGAACATGGCGAATTTAGAAATTAGTTTTGCAGGGATTAAGAGCCCGAATCCCTTCTGGCTCGCCTCGGCGCCGCCGGCGAACACCGGCGATCAGATCATGCGCGCATTTGATGCAGGCTGGGGCGGCGCGGTGTGGAAGACACTCGGCGACCCGATCGTGAACACATCGAGTCGATTCGGCAGTGTCGATTGCGGCGCTGCGCGAATGATCGGCTTTCACAATATCGAGCTGATCAGCGATCGACCGGTGTCGACCAACTTGCGTGAGATGAGCGAAGTTAAAAAGCGCTATCCAAACCACACCGTGATCGCGTCGCTCATGACGCAGACAAAAGAAGATTGGAAGGTTCTGATCCGGCGCGCCGAAGATGCCGGGTGTGACGGCCTCGAGCTGAATTTTGGCTGTCCGCACGGGATGTGCGAGCGCGGGATGGGCTCGTCGGTCGGGCAAGAGCCGCGTGTTGCAGAAGAAATTACGGCGTGGGCGCGCGAATTTGCGCGAACACCGGTGCTCGTCAAATTGACGCCAAATACCGGCGATATTGTCGATATCGCCAAGTCGGTGGTGCGTGGCGGAGCGCAAGGGCTCTCGCTGATCAACACGCTTAAAGCGGTGATCGGTGTCGATCTCGAGCGGCTTGTACCGCTTCCGCGCGTGGGCCATGCGTCGACCAGCGGCGGCTATTGCGGCCCTGCGGTAAAGCCGGTCGCGCTGCAAATGGTTGCCGAGTTGGCGCGCGAGCGCTCGCTCAATGTGCCGATATCGGGCATTGGCGGCATTGGGGATTGGCGCGATGCTGCAGAGTTTATCGCGCTTGGGGCGACAAGCGTGCAGGTTTGCACCGCCGTCATGCACTACGGGTTTCGCATTGTGGGCGACATGATCGACGGTTTGTCGAACTACCTCGACAGTCACGGCATGAAGAGCGTGAACGACCTGCGTGGGCGCGCGGTCGACGGCTACAAAGAGTGGGGCGATCTTGATCTAAACTACAAGGTTGTGGCGCAAATCGATCCGGCGACATGCATCGGCTGTCAGCTCTGCGTCGTTGCATGCGATGATGGGGCGCATCAGTGCATCTTTACCGGGCGCGAGCCAAAAAAGCGCCCCGACCATGCGCACTCGATCGGCCCTGCGCGTCCGCCCGCTCCACTCGTCGTCGGTACGATAGCTGGCGAGCGACTGCCGTGGGTCGACGAGCCGGAATGCGTCGGCTGCAATTTGTGCCAACTCGTCTGTCCGGTTGAAGGCTGCATCACGATGCGCGAAGTGCCATCAAGCGAAGTCGAAACGTGGAACACGCGCGTGCGCGAAGGGCGCGCACACGTTCCCGGCGGCATTCACGAAGCTTAGGGCCTGTACCTAGCTCCGAGCAGATACGCCCTCACGTACCGGCGCGAAACATCGATGCGCCGTAGGCGAACGCCGATTCGAAACACTCTTTTGGCGCCCGCACGATGCCGGCGCCGATCATCCCGATACCAGGCTCGCGGTGAGCGACACCGGTATTAATGACCGGTAAAATGGCCGTTTCCATCACTTTTCGCAAATCGATCCCGAGAGGACTTCCGCGGAAGTCGAGCGAAGGGATCGTGATCGCCTCGTGCTCGCTGACCGAAATCGCCGCCATTTCTTTTGTAAGTTGAGTCGACAGTGCAACGTCACCGCCGATAAAACGGACAATCGCCGGAGCGGCCGCCATCGATGCGCCGCCGAGACCAAGCGTTTCGGTAATCGCCGAATCGCCGAGATCTGGATTCGCATCGCTCTCGCTAAAACCGGGGAACCAGAGCCCATTTACGCGCGGTGCGGGGGCGGTAAACCAACGCTCGCCGAACGCCGCGACACGAATGCCGAATTCGACGCCGTTGCGCGCCATCGCTGTCACCAGTGTGCAGCCCGGCGTATTTTCAATCGATGCGAGCGTCGCCTTGCAAGCCGCCATCGACAAATTTAGAAAAAAGTGGTCGTTGCTGTCCAAGAATTTCAGGACAGAGATCGCCTCACTTTTTGCACAGTGCTCGATAAGAGCGGGGGCGACGCTACGAATAAAAAGCGAGGTGGCGGCGCGGTTTCGATTGTGAACCTCATCGCCCATATGGAGCGCTTGAGAAATAATCGTACGGAGATCGATCGGGCCCAATTTTTCGATCGTGCGCGCCAACGCTCCGTAGAGAATTTTTTCGATCCACCGAAGCCGCTCGATCACCTCGGCGCTGTACGCTCCGTAGCGCAGCACTTTGCCCAAGCCTTCGTTCACGCTCGCGAACGCGAGATTTCCGAACGGCTCGTTCTTGACGATAAACACCGGCATCGACGGCGAAACGACACCGGCCATCGGCCCGACCGCATCGTGATGGTGACACGGCTCAAATCGAACATCGCCCGACGCTGCCAGCTGAAGCGCATCGGCCTCCGTGATCGCCCATCGCTCGTACAAAATAGCGCCGACAATGGCCCCCTTCATCGGCCCGCACATGCTCCTCCACCCGACCGGAGCGCCGGCGTGCAGGAGCATCTTTCCAGAAAACTTCGGCACAATATCGCGCGCCACCGCCAATCCGACCAACATCGGCCGACTCGCCTTCAATTTACCGACCGCGCGGCCATTAATCGCGTCGATCGAGAGGCCGTCGGCCGTCTCGTTGAGCGGAATGTAGCCGCTCAAGGGAGGCTGCCAATTGACGCCAACGACGCCGACCCCTTGATCCACAAGGCTCTGCCGAAATGAATCGAGCCCCACGTTGACGACTTTGAGCGCCTGTCCGAAGAGCAAGTTCTCGTTCCCGCGCTCGCGACCTAACGTTGACACAATATCCACCCCGCTACCTTCGCCGCTGCTGCGTTACTCGGGAGCACGGTGACTCCGAGCTGTTTGAGAGACTCTTCTTGTCTTTGTAGACCTTGCGGGTCCGTGTCTGTCCCGCAGACCGACGCAAGAAAAATGACCTCACGCCCGGCCGTCGCAGCGATGCGCTGAGCCTCGATGATGGCCTGTTGAGCCGAGCCGACAGGGTTGTCGTCGACACCGAATCCGAGAACAAAATCGAGGTAAATCACGCCAACATCGGCGCCCCGCGCCTCTTGCAAAATCCGCAGATTGCGTATCGTTGAATCGATCATCGGATGAAGGCGCCCCGCTGTGAACCGGTCGTCGCCAAGATCAAGAGCTGTGTGCTTCTGCGACAGTTTGATGTCGTGCAATCCAAACTGTTTATCGAGCGGAGCGTTTGAATAGACTGCGCCTACGCCGGCCGCGCGCTGGAGCAGCATTTGCGTTTCGTAGCAAAAGCTTCCGCCGCAAAATAACCCTCGAAAATACTTTTGGCTCGGATTAAGTTTTTGCCGCAATTCGGCCGATTTCAGCTTTAAGCGCGAATCTCGCTCCGCCAGAGCATCGATCGCAAGGTAGGGCGGCTCGCTCTTGAGCAGCGCCGCAACCAGATACGCTGTTTCTTCAAGATCAGACGCGTGCAGCGGTGACGAAGCGGGCCGACTTGGCTCATCGCTCCCCAAAAAACAAACGACCGTCGGCTTCGAATGGCGCGCGAGTTGCTTGACGATCTTTTCGCGCACTTCGTCGCATGGCGGCTTCGACACGACCGCGATCACTTTCGTCGCCGCATCTTCTTGCAACGCCGTAATCGCTTGCAGCATCATCACGCCGCCGACAGCATCCGAAACGTCGCGTCCGCCGACACCGATCGCTTGCGATACGCCAGCCCCCATTTGACTAAGCGCGCTCATCACCGACTGCAAGCCGGTGCCCGATGCGGCCACGATACCGACTTCGCCCCGCGCCACGCTGTTCGCGAAACCGAGCGACGCGCCGTTGATGACCGCCGTCCCCGCGTCGGGCCCCATGACGAATAGCCCTCGTTTCGCGGCGAACGTCTTGAGCTTGATTTCATCTTCGAGCGAAACGTTGTCGCTGAAAATAAAAACATGCAGCCCACGCGCTAGCGCATCGTACGCCACCGCGGCAGCATAGGGGCCACCTACCGATATCATCGCTAAATTCGCGTCGGGCATCTGCGCGATGCTGGCGGCGACGCTCCTCGGACGCTCGCGCTCGAGACCGATCGTGTCGCGGCCCGCGCGCGAATCTTTGAGTAGGCTTTCGGCTAGCCCGAACGCGCTTCGAAGAGCAGTGTCGTCATCGGCTGCAATCGCGATGAGCAGATCGCTGGCATCGGCTTTTTGCGCTTCGTCGGTGAGGAGCCCCGCGTCGGCAAGCAGCTCTTTGTTGGCCGCCGTCGCCATCACCACCGCGGCATTGCGAACCCCATCAGTTTTCGCAAGCGCGGTCGAAACCTGAAGGAGCGTGATCGAGTCGTAATACTCGCCACTTTTTATCAATACTTGCCTACGCATGGCATCTCTTTGCAACGAGCTAACGAGCGCGTTATCCCTCATGGCTGATGGATAACAAAAAGCGACTCGCCTTGCTTTACGGGAACGCCTTTCTGACACCGAATTTCTTTGACGATGCCGGACGATTCCGACACAAGCGAGAACTCCATCTTCATCGCTTCCAACGTACCGAGTGAAGTGCCAACTTCGACCGCCTCGCCGACGCTGACGGCGATATGCCAAATGTTGCCAGAGATATCGGCCTTGACATGGACCCCGAGCTCGGCCGCCCAATCTTCGCCGAGCCCATCACCCATCCCGCCATCGAGCGACTCCGCACCGGGCGACGCGGGTGCCTCGTTCGACGATTGAAATTCGCTGTGCCAACGCGAAAGCTCCTCGTTGAACGCGCTCTTTTGCCTGCGCTGAAACGCCTGTATTTCAGCCTCCGCCACTTTTAGGCCCTCGGTGTACGCTCGGTAGTCGAAGACATCCTCTTTCACGTCGAGATGAAGCCGACCCAACGCGTAGTCGGCTCTCTGCGCGCGAAGCTCCGCTTCCGATACTTCGTAGAATTGCACTTGATCGAAAAAGCGCAGGAGCCACGGCTCGTCGGTCGTGAAGTCAGAATTCTTTGAAAACTTGTTCCATATCGGCACCGTGCGACCTACGAGTTGATAGCCGCCTGGCGAATCCATTCCGTAAATGCACATGTAGACGCCGCCGATACCGACCGCCCCTTCGGGCGTGTAGGTACGCGCAGGATTGTACTTCGACGTCACGAGTCGGTGGCGCGGGTCGAGCGGCACAGCGCACGGCGCGCCGAGATACACGTCGCCCAAACCGAGAACGAGATAGCTCGCGTCAAATATAATTTTGCGAACTTCGTCGGTCGACGAAAGGCCGTTGATCCGCCGAATAAATTCGATATTGCTCGGAAGGTACGGCGCCGTCGAGCGCACCGATTGGCGGTAGCGCCCGATGGCATCGAGCGTCGAGTCATCCTCGAATGAGAGCGGCATTCGAACAACGCGCGTCGGTATTTTCATCTCGTGGACGGCAGGAAGCGATGCTTCGAGCGCCGTCAGCGCGTCAATGAGCAACGACTGACCGATCACTTTGCTTTCGTATTTGATTTGGAGCGATCGCACGCCGGGCGACAGCTCGAGAATGCCGGCGATAGGATCGCGATGGAGCGCCTGCATCAGAGCGTAAACGCGCAGTCGAAGCGCCAGATCCAAGACCGGAGCGCCGTATTCGACGAGGAGATATTTGTCGCCAGCCCGACGGTATTGCACCGCCGGCGTCGATGCCGTCGCGTCGCGTTCTCGCACTATCGCGTGACGCGTCGACGGAGCGCTCGCCTCAGTGCACACGACGCTCCCGACGAGCCGCTTCAAATCGTGACGTTTGGAAGCGATGCTGCGCACGAAATCATCTTGCAGTCGCTCTTGTTCACAGGCCCACTCTTCCGTCACAGCGACAAACCGAACTGTGTCACCCGATTTGATCTGCCCCACTTTCCAAAGTTCGGCTTTCGCGATCGTCGCTGGGCAAATAAACCCGCCGAGACTCGGCCCGTCGCATGTCAAAATAATCGGCGTATCGCCGCTAAAATTGATGCTTCCGACCGCGTATTCGCAATCATGAATGTTCGACGGATGAAGCCCCGCGTCGCCGCCATCTTTGCGCGCCCACTGCGGCTTTGGGCCGACCAGCCGAATGCCAAGCCGGTTTGAATTGTAATGAACTTGCCATGGCGTACTAAGAAATTCCGTGAGGCTCTGTTCGGTGAGAAAATCGGGCGCCGCATGCGGGCCGACGAGCACACCGAGCTGCCATTCGGCCGGATACTCCGGGCCCATAGCCGCGTCGACTTCGGCCTTTTCGTGAACCAGCGGCGGCGTTGACGCCGTTCTCGCGTCCAACGGAAGAAAATCGCCTTTCGCGATCGGTCGCCCTTGATGCCCACCGAACTTGCCTAAAACAAACGTCGAACGGCTCCCCAAATACTCGGGGACATCGAACCCGTATTTCACAGCGAGGTAGCTGCGTGCCCCGCCGCCTTGAATCGCGCCGATGGTGAGCACGCTCCCTTGCGGAACATAGACTTCCTTCCATAGCGCGATAGCTTTTCCGTTCAGCTCGCATCGCATTGGTGCGCCGGTGATCGCGATCGACGTGTGCGTGTGAAATTTCAGCGTCGCTCCGCGAATCGTCATCTCGAGCCCGGCCGCGGTCTCGGCATTGCCGACAAGACTGTTCGCCAATCGAAACGCGAAATTATCCATCGGCCCCGATGGCGGAACGCCGATCGACCAGTAATTGACGCGCCCAGGATAATCCTGAACCGTCGAGTAGATGCCGGGATCGACCACTTCGACTGTGCACGGCGTGTGCTTAAAATGCTGCAAAAACCGCGTCGAATACGCGCCCGACGCGAACGCATCCGATTTGCAAATGTCGGTCAGGTAAGCGCGATTCGTTTCGATACCGCCAACGCGCGAGCCCGAAAGAACGCGTCCGATCTTCGTCACAGCCTCGCCGCGCGTCTCGCCCCAAACGATCATTTTCGCGATCAGCGGATCGTAAGCGGCGGTGAGCTCTGTGCCTTTGTCGACCCACGTGTCGATGCGGACATCCGGTTGTGATTGCGGCGCCGTCGATCGGCTCTCAGGCAACGTGGCCCACGAGATTTCGGTGATCAATCCGGCGCACGGCTGAAAATCTTTGTAAGCGACCTCGGCATACAGCCGCGCTTGAATCGCATGCCCGCGCGGCTTGCCGGCGAACGCTTGGAGATTTAGATTTTCACCGGCCGCCGTGCGAATCATCCACTCGACCAAATCGACACCATAGACATACTCGGTCACGCCGTGCTCGACCTGGAGGCGCGTGTTGACTTCGAGCAAGTACGGCTCCGATGTGTCGCAGTCGACGATAAATTCGACCGTTCCTGCCGAGCGATAGGATGCCGCCTTTCCAAGACGAACGGCGTAATCGAACAGCTTGGCGCGCAGCTCGCCTGTGACAAATGGCGACGGCGTCTCTTCAATAACTTTCTGATTGCGGCGCTGAATCGAACAGTCGCGTTCTCCGAGCGCGATCACAGTGCCGGCGGCGTCGCCAAAAATTTGAACTTCGATGTGACGGCCGTGCGCAATGAATTTCTCGAGAAATACCGATGAATTGGCAAAAAAGTTGTGCCCCAAGCTGCGAACACGTTCGAAATGCTGACGCAGCGAATCGGCGTCGTCGCACCGCCCAATGCCGATGCCGCCGCCACCGCCTGTCGCCTTAAGCATGACCGGATAACCGATCGCATCGGCCGCTTCGATCGCCTCGGAGATGCTGTTAAGAAGTGAACTCCCGGGCAAGAGCGGCACGCCAAGTTTCGCCGCGAGCTCGCGCGCTTGGTGTTTGAGGCCGAACTCGATCATGTTCTCCGGTGTCGGCCCGACAAACGTGATCCCGTTCGCTGCGCACTTGCGCGCGAAGTCGGCATTCTCACTGAGAAACCCGTACCCCGGATGAATGGCGTCGGCGCCGCACTGCTTTGCGACAGCGATGATTTTGTCGCCATCGAGATAGCTTTCCGTCGGCGCCGCGGCGCCGATAGAGACCGCCTCGTCGGCTTCGAGCGTATGCGGCGTGCCGGCGTCGGCTTCAGAATAGACGGCGACCGCGCGAATGCCAAGTCTGCGCACAGTGCGAATGATGCGGCGTGCGATCTCGCCGCGATTGGCGACCAACAGTGTGGTGAAGCGAAGGCTGCCCGTCGATGGCGGCGCAAGAGGCGCGGTGTCGTGCATGGGCGCGGGAATATGGAAGAAACTTGCGGACGAGCGCACCCTGGTTTTTCTTAGAGAGTTTGGCTTAGCCCGAACTAGGCCTTTGCCCTATTCACCGCGTAAGAACGACGCGCAATAGTGCGGCCAAAATGGCACGACCGATCGCGACGGCGCACGAACTGGACCATCCTCCGTTAACTCAAAAATTAACCTGGATCCTGAGTTTCTCGTGCGCCCTCGCGATCGGAAATATTTATTACAACCAGCCGCTTCTGGCGCAGATGGGCCACGCACTTCAATCGGCCCCCGAGAAAACCGCCGGCGTCGCTGTGCTCACGCAGCTCGGGTACGCACTTGGCCTATTTTTTATCGTCCCCCTAGGCGACAAGCTCGAACGCCGCCGCATTGTACTGCGCCTTTTAATTCTTCTTTCGATTGTCCTCGCCGCCACGGCCCTCAGCCCCAATGTGACGACACTGTTGGCGCTTAGCCTCGTCATCGGCATGGCCAACGTGATCTCGCCGCTGCTTATCGCCTTCGCAGCAAGCCTCGCCGCGCCGAATGAACGCGGAAAGGTCGTCGGCACCCTCATGAGCGGGCTGCTCATCGGCATTCTCCTAGCGCGCACCATCGCCGGTTTTATCGGGAGCGTTTTTGGTTGGCGGGCCATGTATTTTATCGCCGCCGCGCTAATGCTTTTTCTCTATGGGCTCTTAAGAGCGAACTTACCGACAAGCAAACCGCGCTTTTCTGGCACCTACCTCGAGCTTCTTAAATCGCTCGTCGTTTTGGTAAAAAATGAGCCTGTTCTCGTTGAAGCCTCGCTCGCGAGCGGGCTCACGTTTGGTGCGTTTAGCGCTCTTTGGAGCGTCTTGTCATTCAAGCTCGAGACGCCGCCGTTTCATTTCGACAGCACCGTGGTCGGCCTATTCGGCTTGCTTGGGGTCGTGGGAGCGCTCGGCGCACCGTTTATCGGCCGAATATCCGACCGAGGCGGCCCCGTTGCGACCGCCGCCGTTGGCACTCTGATTGTGATTCTTTCATTCGGAATTTTTATAGTCGCAACCGACGCAATGAGCGGCCTTGTTGTCGGAGTTGTTCTGATGGACCTCGGAGTGCAGGTCACCCACGTCGCCAATCAGACACGCGTTTTAGGCATTAATCCTGCGGCAACGAGCCGCCTCAACACGGTGTACATGTGCAGCTATTTTTTCGGTGGCGCAGCCGGGTCGGCGCTTGCCGGCACCTTGTGGCCGATTTGGGGCTGGCTCGGCAGCAGCATGATTGGGCTCGTCATGGCAGCGGTCGCGCTCGTCATTATTCTTAAAGGCGCCCGCGACCGTGCCATGAGAGTCCGCGCTTTCGCGGGCAAGATGACGCAACGCGAGCAAATGTGCAGCGATTGGGATGCACAAGGCGAGTGTGTTGGTGAGCGTCTGCAAGCAAGAGCCATTCAACCGGGACCTGTCCAGTCGGCACATCGAGCTCGCGTACATGAACCACTTGGATCGGAAGGGTCTCCGGATGCAGGGGATCGCGATAACGTGGTCCCTTGAACTCGGAATCTGTCGAAAAAAGAATTTCTTTTTTCGACAACTTTTCAGCGCAAGCGGCTGCACCACGCGGTCGATGCCGGTGGCACACCGGTCGGTTCGCGCGGTAGTTTCGCGGCGATGAGAGCTGGCATTCCCTTGTTCGTTGTTTTGGCCCTGGTTTGCACGGCGGGGCACTCGCGCGCTAACGGGCGATTTCCTGAGGCGGGGCAGATTGTTGTTTCGTCGGTCGACCCGAAAATGATCGTCGCGCGAACGACGTTCGGCCTGCTCATTTCGCACGATCGCGGGGCTACATGGGATTGGGTATGCGAGTCGGCCGTCGGAGGCGGCTTTGGCATTCAAGATCCGATGGTGGGAATTACGGCGACGAAGTCGATTCTCATCAGTGCCTTTGATGGGCTGTTTGTTGGTCAGAGCGACGCGTGCGATTGGCATTCGGCGTCGAGCGTTTTTGCTGCGGCGCATCCGGTCGATGTTGCCGTGCGACCCGACGACCCGAGCTCGGCCGTTGTAGTCACGTCGGCGTTCGCGAGTTCGGTCGACGACGCGGGGACGCCAGGTTTTTTGTCGAAAGTATATGCGACGACGAACAGCGGAGCCGATTGGGCGCCGATTGGAGTGCTCGATCCTTCGATCGCACCGCTCACGATCGACATCGCGCCGTCCAATCCGCATCGCTTGTACGTGTCGGCGACGCGCCAAATCGGGGCGAACGTCAGCGGGCTGCTGCTCGTTTCAGAAGACGATGGGGCGCATTGGGTCGAGCGATCGGTCCCGACAATCGCGGCCGAGGGGGTTTTTATCGGCGCGGTCGATCCAGTCCGCGAGGGGGTGGTCTACATCCGAACGCTGTCGACAACGACGTCGCGCCTTCTAGTGACAACCGACTTTGGGGCCACATTTCGCGAGATTTTTCACGCATTCACGCTGACTGGTTTCGCCATTTCGGCCGATGGGTCGAAAGTATATCTCGGCGGCCCGGGCGGGGGGCTCAATGTTGCCAGTCGCGACGACTACGTATTTCGCGAAGTGAATCGGCTCAAAGTAAAGTGCCTCGCCTACGCGCACGGCGAGCTGTACGCCTGCTCAAACGACGCGAGCACCGGGCAAGCGCTCCTCCTGGGCGTGTCAAACGACGACGGGGTGACGTTTCGCCCACTCGCGCACTTCGATTCGATTGGAGGGCCGATCGCCTGCGCGTCGGGCTCCGGGGCAAAATGTGTGTCGGAATGGCCGCTTATTCGTATGACGCTCCCATTGGGGGGGGCGCCCGATGGCGGAGCGCCCAACGCCGAAGTGGTAAGCGATGCAGGTGCGAGCGAGGCGCCAGCGCGAAAAGCATCAGGTTGCACGGTGGCAACAAATCGGGCCGGTTTGGGTTCGGGTAAGCTCGCGTCAATTCTTGCAGCGGTCGCCGCGCTATTTTTGTCGCGAATTGTAGGGCGGCGGCCTTGTCCCCCGCCCTACGGTTGAACCTGCCGGGTGGCCGCGACCACCAAAACGCTCGCACCGGGTGGCCGAGGCCAACAAAACCGATGGAATAAAAAAGCTCGCGCCGAGGGGCCGGGGGGGCAGCCTCACTCAACGCGAGCCAGAGGTGGTTTAGCAGGCACCACGTCACCTTCAAGTGTGTTTTTATCCTATCCAGGCATTTTTGAAAATTACGGGCAAAAATGACCAGTTCCGTCTATTCTAGGCCGAGCAGACGGAACTTGAATCAGAGGCGCGCGCGTCTCATTTGGAGAACAGATGTCGTATACTGTCGCAGTCGTGGGGGCAACCGGTGCAGTCGGCCGTGAAATGCTGAGCACGCTCGAGCGGCGGAACTTTTCGGTAATGCGCCTCATCCCGCTCGCGAGCGCACGGAGCGCGGGCAAGTCGGTCACATTTTTGGGCAAGCAGGTCGTCGTTCAAGAGCTTCGCCCCGAGTCGTTTGCCGGGGTCGACCTCGCACTTTTTAGCGCAGGCTCGGCCGCGTCGCTTGAATATGCGCCCCTTGCGGCCCGCGCCGGCGCGATTGTGATCGACAATTCAAGCGCCTGGCGGACCGATGCTGACGTTCCGCTGGTCGTCCCGGAAGTGAACATAAAGGCGGCGTTTAACCGTCCGCGAGGGATCATCGCAAACCCAAATTGCTCGACAATTCAGATGGTTGTCGCATTAAAACCGCTGCACGACGCGGCGGGGCTCAAGCACATTGTCGTGTCGACCTACCAGGCGACGAGCGGCAAAGGGCATAACGCGGTGGTCGAGCTCCTCGAGCAGACCAAAGCGATGCTCGCGGGGGGCGCTCCCCGGTCGGAGGTATTCCCAGCGTCAATCGCGTTCAACCTGCTCTGCGATTGGAAGGGGGGAGAGGGGGGCTACTCCGAAGAAGAGTTAAAAATGGTCCGCGAGACGAGAAAGATTTTCGGCGATGAGTCGATAGGCGTGTCGCCGACGACGGTTCGCGTGCCGGTCGTGAACGGGCATAGCGAAGCGATTCACGTGCAATTTCACAGGCCAATGACGGCGGACGAAGCGAAGCGCCTCTTGCGAGGTGCGCCCGGGGTCGAGTTAATGGACGGGCCGTACGTGCCAGGCGGCCATCCGCAGCCGCTCACCGCGAGTGGGAGCGACGCCGTTTTTGTCGGGCGAGTGCGAGACGATTTGGCCGTCCCCGGTGCGATCAATTTGTGGGTCGTGAGCGATAATTTGCGAAAAGGGGCAGCTCTAAATGCCGTGCAAATCGCAGAGCATTTGCTGCAGTAAAAAACCCGTAAACGTGCCCGGTTGTTTCTGAAATCAGGCTATTCATCATCATCCGGGATGAGTTCGAGCGGAGGCATTTCATTGGCGACAAAGTTCGCCCCTGGGGCTCGGCGCGCTCGTTTGAATGTCCCCTCTTCGATCGCCCGGACCATCCGCGTCCAGTACGCCTGGTAGGTGCTGTAACGCTGAAACATCGACTGACACCTGAACTTTAGGGCGGTGTTTCGAATTTGCTCGCGGCGCAGGAGGTCGACGCGACGCTCCACATCTTTGCGCGCCACCGACGGCTCGAGCCGCTCGAAGCCCATGAAGTATTGCTCGTAGAGCGCGCGGAGCCGATCGATTCGAAGCTCTAACTCTTCGACAAGAAGCTCGATTTCAGCTTGGTCCACGCAGCCTCCTCCACCTAAAGCGGCGTCACTCTCACGTTGCTGAAACAGACTTTTGCCGCCCAATCGTTGAAGCCGAAGCGGTTGTGCTTTGCCCCTGTCAGCGGCGCGTCGTCGACGAAAGAGAGCAGCTCGACTCCGTTGACCGACCAGCGCACCGTTTTCCCGTCGGCGCGCTCTACTTTGAATCGGTATGTCTGCCCGGGCGTCACCCCGTGTTGCCGCACATCTTCCGATGCGTTGTCGATGCGAACCTCCTTGCGGTCGGCGCCGTGTTCGTTGAGCCGCGCGAGGACATGGAGCGAGTTTTTCCACCCCCCGAAAATCGTTAGGTAGCTAGTCGCGTTGGTGTACGACACGGCGTTTGCCCCGGTTGTCCCGTCGCCCCAGAGCTCGGCTTTCAGGTCCCCCTCGGGCGAATAGCTCACCGCATCAAATTCGATGCGCGCGTTTGTCGGCAGCGGTTTGGTGAGCCAAACGCCCTGATTCCGTGCATTTTCGCCGCATAATCGGCCGTTTTCGACGCGCCAGACCCCTTCACGTACAGGGGCCCAGTCGGGGCCGAGCTCGGAACGCGTAAAGCGATCTTCAAATGGCGCGCTTGCAGCGACCTTTGCCGCCCCACTGTGCTCAGAGCCGCTCGACTTCCCCGGAGGGATGCAACCGCTTGCTGCCGCTGACGCGGCGACCAATGCTATCCAGTTTCGCGAAATCACGATGTGACAGTTATCATAAAAAATCGCCCGCTTCTCTCGTTTGCGCAGGTTGGTTGAAGCAGTTAATGCCGAGCAGGCTCTTTGCGTGTACAAATTGGCCAACCATGCACCCGATACTTTTTAATATTCCGCTCCCGCAGATGCCGCTCAACGTCTGGTGGGGCCTTGCCATTATCGCGCTGATCAGCCTCGTGAGCGCCGCCCTCGGTGCGAGGCGCGGTGACAAATCGTCGGTGTGGAGCGGCCTGTTCGTCGCGGTTCTCGCGGCGGGTGGCGGCTACTATTTCCGAGACGTCACGGTCGAGCAGCATTCGCTGCCGATTTATTCGTACGGCGTCATGCTCGGCCTCTCGCTCGTCGTCGGGTGGACGTTGACGCTCACGCTCGCCGAGCGAGACGGTCTGCCAAAAGAGACGATGGCGAACTGCTACATCGTCACGGCGGTCGCGGCGATTGTC
Organism: Nannocystis exedens; assembly: GCA_945861885.1. Classification (GTDB taxonomy): domain Bacteria; phylum Myxococcota_A; class Polyangia; order Polyangiales; family Polyangiaceae; genus CAMAVR01. Next base: position 62,244 of record CAMAVR010000014.1, read on the forward strand.
GGCGCGCGGCTCTTGTATGTCGTCACCAATCTGAGCGAGTTTCATACGGTCGCTGATGTTCTCGCGCTCCGGCGCGGCGGTCTTGTCGCGTACGGCGGATTTTTAGGCGGATTTTTGGGGAGTTGGGCCTTTCTGTCGCGCAACGGAATTCGTCTTTTGCCGTGGGCCGATGTGGCCGCGCCAAGCATCGCGTCTGGTCTGCTGATCACGCGCATCGGCTGCTACATGTTCGGCTGCGATTTCGGCAAGCGGCTGCCAGAAGGGGCGCCCGAGCTGTTGAAAAAGTTGGGGACATTCCCTCACTGGCCGGCCGGTACGATCGAGCACGGTGATGGGGCGCCGGCATTTCTTAGGCAGATGGATCTCTTTCGCGGCACGCCGCTCGCCGCGCAGATCACCAAAGCGGGCGAATCGCTCCCGGTGCATCCGACGCAGATTTACGAGTCGCTCGTCGGGCTAGGGCTCCTCGGTCTGCTCTTTTGGCAGCGTCGGTATCAAAAGTTTCGCGGGCAAGTATTTTTCTTGCTGGCGTTCGCTTACGGTTTTTTCAGGTTCGTCCTGGAGATCATTCGCGACGACGTCGAGCGCGGCGAATACGGGCCGACGATGCCCGAGCATGTGCTCATTCCTGGGGCGCTCCTTCTCTTTTCACTCGGCTTTATTTTCGGGATTTCGCTTGGGATCCCCAACGCCAAGGCGCGTCTCGCTTCATGCATTCTTTCGCTCGCTCCGCCGGCAGTGGCATATTGGATGCTCAAGCCGCCGTCGTTTGGCGAAACGGTGACGGTGCAGCTGTCGACGAGCCAATGGTTTGCGCTGATTAGCGCGCTAATTGTCGCCGCTTGTTACGCGTCGTATTGGCAAAAAGGGATTCGCAATCCACGGATGGCGATGGCGCTCGGCATCGATGGCGCTCCAGTCGAAGGGGTTAGCGAAAACGACTCGGAAGAAGAGCGTGAAGCGGCCGGCGAAGACGAAGACGAAGAGGAAAAAGAAAAGTCAGGCGAAGCCGGCAAATCAAAAAAGAAGAAGCCGCTGCAAGGAATGCCGCTCCCCGAAGGGGCGTGAGCCAAGCAACGTGCTCATCGATCTCTCCTCACGTCGGGCGACGATCGCGTTTGCCCGACGTGTCGCTTCATCGCTCGCGCCCGGTCAACTCGTTCTGCTTGATGGGCCGCTTGGTGCAGGGAAAACGTTTTTTGCAAGGGCGCTTCTTCGAGCGTTAGGGGTGCCGGAAGAGTTCGCGATCGCGAGCCCGACATTTTCAATTTGCGCGGAATACGCGACAAAAATAGGGAAAGTCGTTCACGTCGATCTTTACCGCCTCCTCGATTCGCCGCGAGGCATTGCCGGTGAAATCGAGCTTCTCGGCCTGCGCGAGATGCGGCAAACAGGTGAAGGGGCGCTACTCATCGCGGAGTGGGCGGGCGAAGTAGCCGAAGAGCTCGGCGGCGAGCCGCTCTTGCGCATTGAGCTGGCCGTTGTTAGCGAATCGCAGCGTAGTGCCCGCGTGACCGGTTCGCTGGCGGCCGCGGTGTAATTTATTAGTTTGTACAGGTGATATGTGGAGATTAACGCCGGAACTGAGCAGCGGTCGGGCGCAGAAGGGCGCTTTGGCGAAGTCGGGCGCTACCAATTGCATGAGCGGCTAAGCCTCGGTCCGTTCACTGAGCTTTTTCGCGCCGCGAGCCGCGGCGAAGAGGGGTTCGAAAAAGTTCTCGTGATCCGTCGGCTGCGTCGCGCGGCGATGCAAAATTTGCCATTTTTAGCCGAGTTTGTGCGCCTTGCGCACCGCTCGATTCAGCTGTCGCACGCGAATGTGGTGCAGTGGTTCGATTTGGGCGTGGCGCCGTTCGCGAGCGCGAGCGATACGGAGGGGCGTTATTTTATCGCCCAGGAGTATGTCGACGGGATGAGTCTCGGGGCGCTGCTCGAGCGATCGCGCGCCGACGGGCGTGCGCTTCCGGTCGAGCTGGTGGTATTTATCGCCGCCGAGATTGCGAAGGGGGTCGACTACGCGCACCGGCGGAGAGACGACGCGAACCTACCGATGCTGATTGCGCATGGTGATTTGGGTCTGCGCAGCGTGCTAATTTCGTTCGACGGAACAGTAAAAGTCCACTTTGAAATGGCGTCGGCGATGCGAATGCTCGCGAGCGATTCCGATTTTGAGGGCGATAGGCACGCAGCGTTTCAGAGCCCCGAGGTTCGACGTGGCGAGCCGGCAACTTGGCAAAGTGACATTTTTGCGCTCGGCGCCCTTATCGTCGCGTGCCTCGACACTGTGCCGAACGAGCTCGCCGATCTAGTGAGTGTCGCTTGTGCAGACGACGAAGCGAGTCGGTTTTCGAGCATGGCGGGTTTTCACGAAGCGCTGCTCGATGTGTCGAAGGCACACAATTGGCACGCTTCGGGCCACGAAATGGCTGAATTTATAGGTAGGTTGCGGCCATCGGCGGTCGCTCGAGCGGAAGATCGCTTTGTTGGGCGGCGCGACGAGCTCCGTCAGTTTGGCGATACGCTGATCGCCGCGGCCAAGCGAACGGCGCGCGTCGTCACGTTGACGGGGCCGGCCGGCATAGGAAAATCGCGTTTTTTGCACGAGGTCGATCGGCGGCTCACAAAGCGTGGCTACGACATCGGCTTTTACAAAGCGGTGTGCGCGCCGAGCGACGCGCGATATTCATCGCTTGTCGCGATGCTGAATTCGATCGCGGAGCGGCACGACGAAATGACGTCAATGCGCGACGTTGACCCGAGCGTTGTGCCCGAACTGCTTCCGAGTGTCGTCAGAGTGTTGAGCGAGAAGCGTCTGAGCGTCTTTGTTTGGGAAGAAGCGCATCTCATCGACGAAGACAGCGCGTCGCTGTTGGTAGCGCTTTTCCCCGCTATCGCGAATACCCGCGCGGTGTTCGTCTTGTCGGGGTTGGAAGAGATGAAGCATCAGGAGCAGCTACGTGCGCATGTGGCGATCCGTCTCGATCCGCTAATGGAACAAACAATCTGATCTGCCCCGTAAACGTGCCCGTGCCCG
>CAMAVR010000015.1 GCA_945861885.1 Nannocystis exedens
AACGTCGTGATCAACGCCGGCGTCTTGGCGATGTATCGCCGTCAGCTGCTCGACACGGCTAACCGCGGCACACCTCAAACGCAGCCAATCACAGCAACCCCAACAGGCAATAACGGTTTTGAACGGCGTGGCGCCTACCTGTTCACGCCCGATCTATGGCTGCAGGTAATGTGGCGCAAGCTGCGTTTCGAGGCCGAATTCGCTGCAATTTGGGGCATGATTGATCAAACTCTCCAGACTACCGAGATCCGAAATTCGGTAAAAGTACGGCAGTTCGGCCTCGCAACGGAAACCGAATACCGAGCGATCGAAGACAAACTACGAATCGGATTTGGTTTCGGTTGGGCGAGCGGCGACCCATGGGCCGAATCGCTCAATCCCGGTGCCGGCGGCAGAACAGAGTTGAACCGCAACCGCGGCCCGATGTCGACGTTCTCGTTTCACCCTGACTATCGGGTCGACATGATTTTCTTTCGGCGCATTTTGTCGCGTGTTGAAGGGGCATACTATTTCAAACCGAATGTTTCGTACGATTTCGTAAAGCACTCAAACGGGCAGAAATTCGGCGGGGGTGCGGCGATTGTGTGGAGTCGTGCGAGCGAGTTCGTTCAAACGCCGGGGCACAAACGCGATCTCGGGGTCGAGCTCGATTTCAGCATCTACTACCAGGCAAAAGATGGGGCGCTAAACGACAATCCGGAGAAGCTCGGCGGCTTTTTTGCGATGCTCCAGTACGGCGTGTTCTTCCCCCTGGGCGGGCTCAGCTATCTTCCCGGGCAGCTCCCAACCAATGCGACGGCCTCATCGTTCGAGACGTCAAACGCGCAGATGGTGCGACTGTTCCTCGGCATCGCCTACTAGCGCGTCCCGTGTATTGCTCCGCGCTCGAACGGTAGCTCAACCGTTTCGATTGATCGTGAACTCAAAAAAGCAGGTTAGTCTTCTCCGTGGCGTGTTTGACGCGGTGTCAAAGCCTGCTTTTCGAGTTTAAAGGAGGGGACGATGAAGCGAACGTCATTGGCTATCGGGATGGTCGCGTCCGTTATCGGGTGTGGCTCGGGTGCTGATTCGCGCGAAGACGATACAAGTTGGCACGAACAGCCAGGTAACAAGAAAGTCTCCTCGACATTGCCTGCTGCCGCCGCTGAATGCGATCAAATGACCTTTCAGCCGCAAAAGCGAACGTGGACAATCGATCTCGAGGGCGCCTTCCGAACGTTTAACGTCATCGTCCCTTCAAGTTATTCCCCGCATGTTCCGACGCCGCTAGTGCTGCATTTTCACGCGTTTACGTTGTCGCCAGATGGCCAAGAGTGGATGACGGGGATGGCCAAATCGGCCGAGAAAAACGGATTTATTCTCGTCTATCCTGCAGGGACAGGCATCCCTTCATCGTTCAACGGTGGCGCTTGTTGTGGTGGCGCTCAATCGAGCAATGTTGATGACGTCGGGTTTGCTTCGAAAATTCTCGATTCGGTCGAAGCGTCAATTTGTGTCGACAAGCATCGCGTATTTGCGACCGGTTTATCGAATGGGGGATTTATGTCGCATCGTTTGGGGTGCGAATTGTCATCACGAATTGCCGCCATTGCGCCAGTTTCGGGTGTGATTGGTGTGACAGCGTGCAATCCATCGCGCGCGATGCCGGTGATTGAATTTCACGGAATAAACGACCCGATTGTGCCATACAACGGGCAGTCGCTTTTCGGGTGGCCGTCGGTACAAGACACAGTCGACGGCTGGTCAAGACGAAATCATTGCACCGGGCTACCGATCCAAACGATGCGCACAAGGAGCGTCGAGTGCGTCACAAAAGGCGATTGTGAAGGCGGCGCGGAGGTGACGCTCTGTTCGATCACCGGTGGCGGCCATGCGTGGCCGGGGGGTCTGTCATCCGAAGTGAATGCGAGCGAATTTTCGGCGAACGACCAGATGTGGTCGTTTTTTAAGCGACATCCGATGCCGTAATATGTCGCTCATCTTCACCGCCAATTTCGTGTAAGATTTCGGCGATTGCCTCGTAAAGCGGTTCGGGAATAGCGTCGCCGATTTCGAGCTCAATCAGCGCTCGCGCGAGCGGTACGTTTTGCACAACCGGGACGCCGTATTCGTAGGCGGCGCGCACAATCCGCTGCGCTAGCTCACCGTTACCGCTCGCGACGACGACGGGCGTGTCATCGCCGTCGTCCTCGTTGTATCGCAGCGCGCACGCTAGATGGGTTGGATTTATGACAACAACGGTTGCGTTTCGAACATTCGAGATTGTTGCGGAGTTGAGCAATTCAATGTGAGCTCGCTCGCGCGCCGCTTTGATTTGCGGGTCGCCTTCGCTCTCTCGGTGTTCGCGTTTGACCTCTTCTTTTGTCATCATCAGCCGCTTTTTCCACGAGAATCGCGTCACAACAAGATCGACGGCGCCTAGTAGAATGGCGACGCCAATAGCGACAGCGAGAAGCGACTCGGCGAGCGATGCGGCGAACGCCAAGTTCCTCGACGATGAGCCGGTAAGGGCGGCGATGTCGGCTGCATGGCGCGTCAAAAGTCGCCACGCTGCGATCGCAATCGCGGCGGCCGCGATAAGCGCGCGTGCGACCGCAAAGAAGCGCTGCTTCGAAAACAGGCGGCGAAATCCAGCGACAAGATTGAGTCGGTCAAGGCGAGGCGCAACGCGGGCGAGTCGAACTGTAGCTCGCGTCTGCATCGCGTGAACAATGAGCGATACAATTGCGGCTACAACGATAATTGGAAGCGCTCCCCGAAGGACGGCCGGGAGAATTGCAGCGCTTGCGACCGTAAAATCGGACGAGCGATTTGCAGCGTGAGAAATCGCGTTGCGAAGCGTCGCTATCGCCATCGCAAACGTAGAAGCGATGGCTGCGGGGATGACGAGCGCGGCTGCCAGGAAGGCAGCCGATTGCGCGGCAAAAGAGCTTACGCCAGCATCGCCTTCGTCGATTGCACGCCTTAGGCGCTTTTCGGTCGGCGGTTCGGTCTTGTTAGAAGCATCACGGCTCACTCCTCGCGGTGTAGCAGCTGAAAGAGCTCGTTGAGCAGTGGGCGAACGCCATCATTTGTTGCGGCAGATACGAATTTTAGGTCGATCTTTTTTCGCTTAAAACGCGCCTTTAATTCCGGATACGCCTCTTGCACGTCAGGAAGGTCGCCTTTGCTGAGCGCCACGATCATCGGTCGTTTTGCGAGCTCCGGGTCAAAGCTCTTCAGCTCTTTCATGATCGCATCATAATCTTTCACCGGATCACGCCCCTCTTCAGGGTCAAGCGTTACGAGGTGAAGAAGCGCGCGCGTTCGTTCAACATGTTTCAAAAATTGGTGACCGAGTCCTGCCCCTTCGGCGGCGCCGGGAATCAGCCCCGGAATATCGGCCAGCACAAAACTCGACTCTTCGCCTACCGACACGACGCCAAGATGCGGCGCGAGCGTTGTAAACGGATAATCGGCAACTTTTGGACGTGCTCGCGAACATGCACGAATAAATGTGCTTTTCCCGACGTTTGGAAAGCCAAGCAGTCCAACATCGGCCATCACTTTGAGCTCGAGGCGAACTTGGCGCTCTTGGCCGGGCTCGCCCGGCTCTGCCCGGTGAGGTGCGCGGTCTTGGGCGGTTTTGAAATGAATGTTTCCGCGCCCTCCGCGCCCGCCGTGCGCGACGATGACGCGCTTGTCGAGGCCGTCGAGATCGAACAACAGTTCGTTCGTTTCCGAATCAAACACTTGGGTACCGACCGGCACTCTTATGACGTGGTCATCGCCGCCACGGCCATAGCAGTCGCTCCCCATTCCGTGCTGGCCATCTTCAGCTTTGATCGTGTGCATCGCCACGAGGTCGAGCAGTGTCGAGAGGCCGGCGTCGACTTCAAAAACGACGTCGCCACCCCGGCCTCCGTCACCGCCCGACGGGCCGCCATGGGGGACATATTTTGCGCGATGAAACGCGACTGACCCATTTCCCCCTCGGCCCGCAACAATCTTAGCTTCACACGAGTCGACAAACTTCACGCGCGTTCCTTTCGCCAGCAGACAAATGACATGCTATCCGAGTGAATGCCGCCTTTGCGTGCGTCATTCGTCCACGTAGCTCAGTTGGATAGAGCAGTTGTTTCCTAAACAACAGGTCCCCCGTTCGACCCGGGGCGTGGACACACAAATCACGATGGTTTGACCCAATACCTTCGCGTTAACGGCTTTTTGGGGCCCGGAACGTACGCGGAGTACGCCCCGGGCCCCGAAAAAGCCGTTAGCGCTTGGTTTTGGGGCAAGCCATCGCGATTTGTTCTGTTGTTCGTTCCATGCTCCCCCCTTCGGTGGGTCGCCTTTTTTGCTCCCCCCTTCGGTGGGTCGCCTTTTTTTCCCTCCTTTGGAGGGTTGGGTTGCTCCCTCCTTTGGAGGGTCGCTTTGTTTCTTGCTTCCCGTTGTGGGGGGCTTTGTTTAGCACTTTGCTTTGTTTTGGCCTCTTTCGGATTATTTTGGATTTATGGACTTTGATTCTGATTTGATTTCTCGGGCTTTTTTGGACCGGTTGCTTCTTCGGGAGGCTTCGGTTGCTTCGGCGGTTTTTGCTGCTGTTGATGGGCTTGATTCTGGGGTTCTTCGGGTGGCTTCGCCCCCCTCATCGCCTGATGGGGATTGGGTTGTTCATGCTTGGTTGAAAGAGGCTATTTTGCTCTTTTTTGCTCTTCGGGGGATGGAGAGCTCTTCTGTTGGGCCTTTTGAATTTTATGACAAAATACCTTTGAAGAAGGGGCTTGCTGCTGCTGGGGTTCGGTTGGTTCCTCCTGGGGTTATTCGATATGGGGCGTTTGTTGAGGCTGGGGCTATTGTGATGCCTGGTTACGTCAACATTGGGGCTCGGGTTGGTGCTCGGACTATGGTTGATACTTGGGCTACTGTTGGCTCTTGCGCCCAGGTTGGTTCGGATTGCCATTTGTCCGGTGGTGTGGGGATTGGCGGCGTTCTTGAGCCCCCTGCGGCTCGGCCGGTGATTGTTGAGGACGGCGTTTTTGTCGGGTCTCGGGCTGTGATTGTTGAAGGGGTTCGCGTGGGTCGCGAGGCGGTGATTGGCGCTGGTGTGGTGCTTACTTCGTCGACCGCGATTGTTGATGTTCGTGGTGCTGCGCCGGTTGAGCTTCGCGGTGAAGTTCCGGCGCGCTCCGTTGTGATTCCTGGCGTTCGAAAAAAGCGATTTCCGGCGGGTGAATTTGATGTGCCTTGTGCGCTCATTATTGGTGAGCGTCATGCTGGTACTGATCGCAAAGTGAGCTTGAATTCAGCACTTCGCGATTTCGATGTGCCGGTCTAATTTTCAGGCTTTTTTGACGCGCAATTTTGCTGCGTGCCAATTGCGTGACATTCGCGCCAATTGTCCGCGTAAATTGCCGTAAGTTTGTCGGCCTTTATGTGGCCAGGTACGAGTCTCTTGCGACTCACAGAGCGCCGGTTTCATTGGTGGTCTGCTCGCACAATGTTGTCATGACACCATGCTAGATGGGTGGCGATTGCGCACCGCAAGTGCGTACATAGCAGTGGGCCTATGCGTTGTCGGTGGGGTCAGTTGTGCCGGAGAGGCGCTCACGTCGAATGCCCAAGGTGGCGTTGACGGGCGCGATTCCATTGGTGCCAGGCCGCTCGCAAAGCCGCCGCAACTTCGCGATCGTGTTGAACCATCTGCCGAACCATCATCGCCCGCCGAGCCCACAGAGAGGCCGCGAGGTCAGCTTCCGGTGCCCCCGCAACCGACGCAGGCGGCGCGCATTCAGGTTCAGGCCGTGATGGCGCCTTTCAATCTGCCAGCCGGAGATGTGTCAGTCGGTCACTTTCGCATTCATCTCATCGATGTCGGTACCGGGCTGTCGATTCTTGTGCAGGGGCATGATTTCAACCTTCTGTACGATGGCGGCTCGAACGACGACGGTGGGAAGATCAGCGCGCGAGGGAACAACAACCGACTGCTGTCTTACCTGTATGGCGCAATTGGCCCTTCAGGTCCGAAAGAGTGCCAACCTGACGGCGATCTTTGGCCGCAAAACACATCGAACTCCCGTCACGTAATCGACAACGTATTTTTGAGCCATCCGCATCGTGACCACGCGAGCATGCTTGCCGATGTTGTGCACTGCTATGCGGTCGGTCAATTTTGGGATGCCGGTGTGCGTTACGGGACCATTGCGTACAACAATCTTCTCAGTGCGATCGCTGTTGCATTGCCAACGATTGAGTACCGTATCGCGGGTTCAGTCTATCAATCGTCCTCGCCGCCTTCCGGAATGAGGATTCCGTCGGCGGCGCAGACGAACGCGTTTTTTGAAAGCAAGCCGATGGAACTTGGCAAAAATGCATCGCTGGTTGTTCTTCACGCAGATGGAACGTCACATCCAAGCGACGCAAATCGAAATTCGACCGTTGTGCGTCTCGATCTAGGGTCGGTTCGTATGCTTCTCGTTGGTGATGCGGAGGGAGGTTCGCGTGAAAACCCGAGTGCGCGCGCGAATGGGACTGAACGTTATCTTCTCGATAATCACCGCGACGCTTTGAGGGCCGATATTCTGCAAGTCGGTCACCACGGTTCGATGACATCGAGTCGGCTCGAATTTATACAGGCGGTCGCGCCGTCTTATGCGCTTTTCGGTGTGGGGCCGCGCCCATACGCGGGGATCGTTCTCCCCGATCAGGCGGTGGTCGACGCGATTTCGCAGTTGCCGTCGGCGCCACAAATTATCCGTACCGATGTCCACGATCGCGAAGGATGCCCGATTGCGGATCGCTTTGGCGTCGATAACAGCTCCCCGGCCGGTTGCGACAACTACGTGTTAACGTTCTAGCGGCCTGACGAGGCGCGCTGATTTTTCCCGGAAATTGCGCTATAAATCGTCGATGTCAATTTCTGCGACGAATGCCCGTTATCTCGACGAGACATTACTTTGGCTCTGTTCAATCGCTTCACCAATAGGTGAAGAAGGGGCGCTTTCGCGCGCTGTCGAAGAGCGCGTTCGAAAAGCGAGTTTTGCTTCGTCAATTGAACGTGTCGGCGATTCAATTGTTGCAACGCTGGGCGCGCGCGAAAATTCAAAAACGCGTATCGCACTCGTCGGGCATCTCGACACGGTGCGCACCGAAAACGGCCCCGCTCGGATCGAAAATGGGCGCTGTTTCGGCGCAGGCTCGAGCGACATGAAGAGCGGTCTTGCGGTGATGTTGGCGGTTGCCGAACTTGCCGATAAGCCATTCGATTGCGAAATCAAGCTAGTGTTCTACGCGCGCGAAGAAGGGCCTTACGCCGAAAATGAGCTCGGTGATGTGCTCGACAAAGTACCGTCGCTGTCTGAAATCGATCTCGCCGTTTGTCTCGAGCCGTCTGACAATCGCGTCCATCTTGGATGCGCCGGGTCGCTTCACGCGCGCGTGACATTCGAAGGGCGAACGTCGCATAGCGCGCGTCCCTGGGAAGGGGCTAACGCCGTTCATGCCGCGGCGCCATTTTTGGCGCGGATCGCCGCGCTGAAGCCGCGCGATAGCGTGATCGATGGGCAGCTTTACAGAACGGTAACAAGCGTAACGTCCGCGCGCGATTTAGGGCGCGGGCGCAATATTGTTCCAGATCGGTTTGAGCTGAACGTCAATCATCGGTTCGCGCCCTGTTTTTCGGTCGAAGATGCGGAAAAAGAGGTGACTTCCCTCGTTGGCAGCGACGCGCAGATTGTTTTTACCGATCGCAGTCCGGGCGCAATGCCGAATGCGTCAAACCGCTTGGTTCGCGCGCTTATCGACAGCGGTGTTCGAGGCGTCGCGCCAAAACAGGCGTGGACAGACGTGGCTCGATTTGCCGCGCGAGGCGTTGCCGCGGTGAATTTTGGCCCCGGCGAAAACGCGCAGGCGCACCAGAAAAACGAATCGACCTCGCTCGAATTGGTGCACGAAGGGTACGAGATTGTGAAGCGATGGATCACCGCAATCTCATAGCGCGCGGTGCGCCGTCGCTTATTATTGCGGCGTTGGCGTTCGCGATGAGCTCGCCGCTCGCCCGCATGTCGGAGCCGCTCGATCCGATTGCCGTTTCAGCGATTCGCATGTGGATCGGATCGTTGTGTCTGTTCGCGTTGTCGCCGCGTGCAACAATTTGCTCGATGGCCGGCCTTTCGCTGCGGCATCGACTTCAACTTTTGGCGGTAGGCGCAATTTTAGCCGCGCATCAGGCGGGGTATCTTCTCGGGCTTTCGAAAACTTCGCTGCCGGCGGCCGTCTGTCTGGTGTCGGTCGAGCCGGTCGCCGTCGTTCTCGTCGCGCGAATGGCGTTTCGCTCGCGATTGCGCCCGCTTGAAGTTCTTGGACTCTTAGCCGCGGTTCTAGGAAGCATTCTCGTTGCCGGAGGAGGCGGGGCTGAAAATCATGCAGTTGGCAACATGTTGGTCATTGTGGCCGTCGTTCTCTACGGTGTGTACATCGCCGCCGCGCGGCATTTGCGTAATTTAATGCCGGTGATTCCATATGCAGCATGCGTTTTTGGAGCATCGGCGCTCCTGCTCACGCCGTTTGCTGTAGCGCGACTTGGAAATTGGGCGGACGTACCGCCCAATTCATGGTGGGCGGTCTTCGCATTGGGGACGATTCCGACGCTCATTGGTCACACGCTCATTCAGCGTTCCGCGCGCGAGATGCCAGCAGCCGCGATAGCGCTCGTTTCGCCCGGAGAAACAATAGGTTCACTCGCCATAGGCGCATGGCTTCTCCACACATGGCCGACGGCCCGAATGGCGTTCGGCGGGAGCATCATTATCGCAGGAGTTCTGACCACCGGAATCGCAGTGAGCCGCCGAAAAGACTGACCATAAAAATAACGGCACTTTAACGGCAGCTTAACGGCACTCAATCAAACGAAAATAGCCCGGCGAATGCTGATTTTTAGCAACTGAATCGCGCTATGACCGATGTGTCCTCATGGCAAAACAATCGACGCAATATTCGTGTCAGCAGTGCGGGTCGGTTTACCCGAAATGGGTCGGTCGTTGCAGCGGATGTGACGGGTGGAACACGCTCGTTGAGGAGGTAATCGAGCGCGGTCGCGGCGGAGCGCCATCAGGTGCCGGTGGGGGTGCCGGGGGCGCCGTCGCAATGCGCGTGACCGACGTCGCAGAAGATAAGCAGGCGCGGATGCCGATCGGTATCGGCGAGTTCGATCGCGTTCTTGGCGGTGGTCTCGTTGTTGGCGGCGTTGCGCTTGTCGGCGGCGATCCGGGGGTCGGTAAATCGACGCTTCTTCTTCAAGCGCTCGCATCGCTCGCATCAAAAGGGGCGCGTTGTCTCTACGTGACGGCCGAAGAGAGCGCGGGGCAGACGGCCGCCCGCGCGCGTAGGCTCGGGGCCTCATCAGATAATCTACTCGTGCTCGCTGAAAACGATTTAAGCGTGATCGAATCGGTTATCGCCGACGTAAAACCTGTCGCCCTTGTGATCGACAGCGTGCAAACGGTTCATTCCCCCTCACTCGACAGCGCCGCGGGGACGGTGAGTCAACTCCGTGATGTTGCCGCGCGCGTGGTCGATCGTTCAAAGCGGAGCGGTGTGGCCACATTTCTCGTAGGTCACGTCACGAAAGACGGGATGCTCGCCGGGCCAAAAGTTCTCGAGCATCTCGTCGATACGGTGCTGGCGTTTGAAGGGGAGCGAGGGCATTCTTTTCGGACGCTGAGGGCCCAAAAAAATCGATTCGGCAGCGCAACCGAAGTCGGCGTGTTCGAGATGACGGGCGAGGGGATGCGCGAAGTTCCAAATCCAAGCGCGCTCTTTTTGGCGGAGCGCCCATGCGACGTCGCGGGGAGCGTGATCGCAGCGACCGGAGAAGGGTCGCGGTCGATGCTGGTCGAAGTGCAAGCGCTCGTGGGGCCATTCACGGCCGGTTCGGCACGGCGCACGGCGACGGGGGTCGATGGCGCGCGCCTGGCAATGATTCTGGCTGTTTTGGAGCGAAAATGCGGCCTCGCGCTCGCCGGTGCAGATGTCTTCGTCAACATAGCGGGCGGCGCACGCATCGAAGAGCCTGCAATCGATCTACCGATCGCGCTGGCGATCGCGTCGAGTTTGCGCAACTGCGCGATCGACGCAGGGGTCGTCGCATTCGGCGAAATTGGGCTCGCCGGCGAAGTTCGAAGCGTGCCACGAGCCGCGTCGCGCCTGAGCGAAGCCGCGGCAATGGGCTACAAGCGAGCCATAGCGCCACGAAGCGCCGAAGCGCTCGAGGTGCCGGGGATTGAAGTTGTCGCCGTCAGGTCGATCGACGAAGCGATGGCGGTCTGTTTTTGAGTCGCGTACCGGCCAGATTGGCGTAAATAGCTTCAAAATACGAAGGCAAAATCGCTGAGTGGCTCAAGCAACCATCGGCGTTCATGCTAAAACCGAGGCCACCATGGGCAAACCGGCTTTTATGAGCGCATCCGAAGCGAGAGCTACATTTATCGAGTTTTTTCGCGCAAAAGGGCATCAAGTTGTCGCGAGCGGGTCGCTGATACCGCCGAACGATCCAACGCTGATGTTCGTGAACGCCGGGATGGTGCCGTTCAAAGATGTCTTTACCGGCGCGGAGACTCGCCCAGCAAAACGCGCCACATCGAGCCAAAAGTGCATCCGAATTTCCGGCAAGCACAACGACCTTGAAAACGTCGGCGTCACCGCGCGTCATCACACGTTTTTTGAGATGCTCGGCAATTTTAGTTTTGGCGATTACTTCAAAGAAGACGCGATTAAATACGCTTGGGAGCTGCTCACCCAAGTTTACAAACTTCCGACCGATCGGCTCGCAATCACCGTGTTCGGTGGCGACAAAGCCGAGCCATCGCTCAAGCCAGACGACGAAGCGCGCGCGATTTGGAAAAAGGTGACCGGTTTTTCAGACGATCGAATTATCGGTCTCGGCCTCAAAGATAACTTTTGGCAAATGGGCGAAACGGGCCCGTGCGGCCCGTGCACCGAGATTCACTATTTTCTAGGCGACAACCCTGATTTAAAGCTTTTTGGCGAAGAGCCAGGGGCCGATGGGCGCGGCTGGATGGAGATTTGGAATCTCGTTTTTATGCAGTTCGAGCGATCGATCGTCAACGGCGTGGCAACGCTTACGCCGCTCCCTTCACCATGCGTCGATACGGGGATGGGGCTCGAGCGCATCGCCAGCGTCCTTCAGGGGAAAGTAACGAATTACGATTGCGACCTGCTTCGCGCGCTTGTTGATAAAGCGGCGAGCATTTCAAAAAAGAAATATGGCGGCACGCTAAGTGACGATGACGTGTCAATGCGCGTCATTGCTGATCACGCGCGAACAACAGCGTTTTTGATCGCCGAGGGGGTCTTTCCTGATCGCGCGGGGCGCGAATATGTTCTCCGCCGCGTGATGCGCCGAGCGATTCGTCATGGGCATCGTCTTGGGATTACAAAGCCATTTTTGCACGAAGTGGCGCTCGAAGTCGTCGCGCGGATGGGCGATCAGTTCCCAGAGCTTGTGGCGCGCAAGCAGCTGATCGCAACCGTTGCCGAGCAAGAAGAAGTTCGCTTTCGGCAGACAATCGATCGCGGGCTCAAAATTCTCGAAGACGAGATTGAATCGCTGCGATCGCAAGGGAAGACGCAAATTTCAGGTGAAACCGCGTTCAAGTTGTACGACACCTACGGCTTTCCGCTCGACCTCACCGAAGTGATTGCGCGCGAGCGTTCAATCGACGTCGACGTCGCCGGGTACGAAAAAGCGCTCGAAGCGCAACGCGGCCGAAGCGAAGGGTCGAAAGTGGGCGAGGCGGCAATCGGTGAAGTGTTCCGCGAAGCGCTCGAACGTGTTCGAAAAAGCGCGCCCGACGGCGTCCAGTTTGACGGATACGACACAGAGCGCGGTGAAGGGGCGATTGTCGCGATCGTCAATCGAGGCGCGCTGGTCGATCGGGCAACCGCGGGCGATTCGGTCGCAATAGTTACCGATCGAACACCATTTTACGGTGAGTCGGGCGGTCAAATGGGCGACGCGGGGGTGATTCGCTCGGCCGGCGCAACGTTCGATGTGACCGACACACAAAAGCCAATTGGCGGGCTCATTGCGCACGTCGGAAAAGTGGCGAGCGGCGAGTTTAAAGTTGGCGCAAAAGTAACGCTCGAAGTCGATCACGAACGGCGCGCGGCAACACGTCGAAACCACTCGGCGACACATCTTCTTCATTGGGCGCTACGAAACGTGCTTGGCGACCAGGCAACGCAAAAAGGGTCGCTTGTCGGCCCCGAGCGCCTGCGTTTCGATTTTTCGCACGGAAAAGCTCTTTCGACTGAGGAAATTGAGCGCATTGAAAATCTGGTCAACACGAAAATTTTGTCGAACGCGCCGATCGAAACCGAAGTGCTCCCAGTCGCCGAAGCGCGCGCAAAAGGGGCGATGGCAATTTTCGAAGAGAAGTACGGCGATGTTGTTCGCGTGCTGACGATGACGCCCGATTCGGTCGAACTGTGTGGCGGTACGCACGCGCGGGCGCTTGGTGATATCGGCCTTTTTAAAGTGGTCAGCGAAGGTGGGCTCGCGGCCGGTGTAAGGCGCATCGAAGCGGTGACGGGGATGAACGCGCTCGGGCATATGCGCAGCGTTGAAGGCGATTTGAAAAAAGTGGCGCGTTCGCTCAAAAGCGGTGTCGCCGATGTTGCCGAGAAAGCGGAGAAGCTTGTCGAGCGCGATCGTCAGCTCGAAAAAGAGATCGCCGAGCTTAAACGAGCGGTCGCCATGGGTGGCAGCGGGGGCGGTTCAAATGCGCTCGATGAAGCGGTGAGTGGAGCGCGGGCCATCGCGGGCGGTCATGCAGCGGCGATGCGAATGGACGGAGCCGATCCAGCGATGCTTCGTGAAATTGCTGAGAAATTACGCGATCGACTTGGCGATTCAGTCGTTCTTGTTGCGGCGGCCACTGACGGCAAAGCGTCACTTGTGATTGCTGTGTCAAAGTCGCTGGCCGCAAAATTCAAAGCGGGCGAGTTGATCAAAAAGGTTGCATCGATGGTTGGCGGTTCCGGCGGTGGACGCCCCGATCTCGCGCAGGCGGGAGGCACCCAAGTGGAGCGAATTGATGAAGCAATTCGCGAGTTTTACGCTGCGTGTGGGTAACTCGCGCCGCCGATTTTGGCGCCGATGTGGGCGACGTGCGCGTCGTGATGCGCCGGTAATTTGTCCGCGTTCTTAAGTGTCTCACTGGAGGCACAAGTGGGTGACGCCCCTCGTCTGCCACACCTTTCGAACCGTGTACAGTTGCAGCAGAATAGTTGCATGTCACTGTTGTGAATACGCGAATTCTAGAAACGGTCCTGCGCCAATCGGCAGCGGGCCATCAACGGGGGGTACGGAGAGCCATGGTCCAGAAGAACCGAATTGAAAAAGACGTACTTCCTCGACGAGCGAATCGACGAGCGAAGATTTTCACGCACGCCGCCATCATTGCCGCAGCGATGGGGCTTTCGGGCCTCGGCATCGTTGGATGCAGCACGCATCACGATGGGATCAGTGCCGAGGAGCTGCAACAGCACGACGACGCGCACGACAAGAAACTTGCAGACCTGCAGAAGGAGGTCGCTCGGCTTCAGCAGGCTTTGGGCCAAGGTGGCGATGATGGTCAAGGTGGCGATGATGGTGACGATGATGGCATTGTCGAGGACGGCGATCCTCGCCCCGAGTTAGCTGTTATCGGCAGGAAAATCACCGAGCTCGCTTCCAACATGGCCCAGGTCTGGGCAGATCTGGCCGCGGCGATTGCTAAAGCCGCGGCGGACCCAGGAGCCCCCGGATCGGCAGCCGAAATCGCGCAGTTGCGCGCGCAGTATACCGACCTTGCTGCCAAACTTACAGCGCTCGAAGCAGCCCTCCAGAATATTGCTAGGGGTGGCGGTGGCGGTGGCCTCGCTCGTCGCCCGGCCAATTTCGATGGCGGCGTTTATGTCGATGACGGGGATGATTCAGAAAGAGCCGCTATTCTTGCAGAGCTCGCTCGACACGACGCCGAGATGGCCGCTGACCTAGCGCGTCTTAAGGCGATCAGAGACAAACGTCTCGCAGCCAGGAACGCTTTGAAGGCAGGAGCGAAAGGCGGTGTTCATGAGGCTGCCTCCGAGGCCGCAGCTCGAGCGCGAGCGCGAGCGGAGCGGATAATTACCGATTACATGGTTGCAAACCATGTAACGCGCCCGCAAGCGCTCCAAGCGTTGGGCTACATCGAAGACCCGGCAGCCCCACCGCCTGCGTCTCCAGTCCCAGGCGGACGCGGCGCTGTGTCTCCGCGTCCTGCGTCTCCAGCACCGGCCGCCGGTGACGATGTGCCGGTGCCAGTTCCCGTGCCGGACTTCGTGCAGATGGATGCCTCGGGTCGGTTCCCAGCCGATGCGGCCGGGAACATACTCCCAGCGCCAATATTCGCGAAGAATAAGAACGGGGACAAGCTCCAAGGATGGAAGCCCTCGTTTAATCCTGAGAAGAAGGCGTGGTATTTCGAGAAAGCGGGCCTGTAGCACTTACAAGAAGTAGTGGCAGAAGTGCCACACGCCGAAACGCGCTTTCAGGGCAACCTGAGGCGCGTTTCGCGCTTTGTGAAGTCACTTCTGTTGTTACAGCGCCTTTCGCAATCGCCAGCGCGCCCCACGCTCGTACGCGATCGACGAAACACCAAATTCAACCAGCGCTGACGCCAAAATTGCTACGCGATCGACGATTGGCAGCGCCGCATCCATCATGATCACTCGCTCGCCATTGACGACGCACATGCCGCCACGGCGCTCAAGAATCTTCGCCCGGAACGGCTCGACTCGCACGCCGACACCGAGCCGTTGCGCGTGACCGACAAGCTCATCGTACAATCGCTCGGGCACCATCGCACCCGACGCTACCACTATTTTGCGCTTCGGTGTGGTCTAGTGTGTTTTGCTCTCGCTCTTTCGTAACATGGCGAGATTGCTGCGCGTCAATTCCTCGTTGGACAACATTGACCTCGCCTCGCATCATCGGTTGCGCTGCCCCTCCGAATCGACGACCTTATGATACCAGGGGGCTCCACTAGCCGATGAGCGAACCGACACACGCCAACCAACCCGCCATAACCGAGGGGACGATCCTCATCGACCGGTACGAGATTCGCGAGAGCCTCGGCAAAGGGGGGATGGGCGAAGTATTTCTTGCATACGATCGCACCACGCAGCAGCAAGTCGCGCTGAAAATCGTGCGCGAAGAGGCGCGGATGCCGGGTGACGATGAAGCGCTTCGGCAGGAGCTCTTGCACGCGCGCTCGGTCAGTCACCCGAATGTTTGCAGAGTGCACGATTTGGCGCAGTCGCCTTACGGGCCGATTCTTGTGATGGAGCATATTTCCGGGCGCACGCTTCATACGCATATTCGGCGCAAAAAAGCGCAGGGCGGCTATACGTCCGATGAGTTTCGGCGTCTCGCGCACGATGTTGCTTCGGGCGTCGCAGCGATTCACGCGCAAGGGCTTGTGCACGGCGATTTGAAACCTGGAAACGTGATGGTGACGTCGGCGCCCGACGGGTCGCTCGGCAAAGCGATGGTGCTCGATTTCGGCTTCGCGAAAGAGCGCGCACGCGTCGGTGCGCGAAGAGCCGGTTCGCCGCCCGATGGGGGGACGCCGAACTACATGGCGCCGGAGCGAATTCGTTCGGGCGGAGCGTCGCAAGAAGATGACGTTTACGCGCTCGGGCTCACGCTGCTCGAGATGTGGACTTGCCGCGTCCCCGATCCAGGTTTCAAACCGCGATCGAAAACGATGCGGCAGCAGATTATGTTTGATGTGCCGGCCGGTTTATCGACCGATGAGATCAAGCAGGTTTTTTTATGCCTGTCGGACGATCTTGCGTCGCGGCTACCGGCGCGGCATTTGCGATTTTTTAATCCGGCGACGCTGACGACAAATCCGATTCAACTTCCGCGTGAGCGCCTCGATCCGGGTCCGCCGCCGGGCCGCAATGCGTCGGCGGCGTTTGCGCCAGGGCAACAGGCGCTTCTTGCGACATTCGCGTCAAATGCGCCGGAGTACGTCTCGTCGCTCGTGAGCCTCGATAAGCCCGAACTCACAATTGGGCGCCGCGCCGACAACGATATCGTCGTTCCTGAACCGACGGTAAGCGGACAGCATGCAAACTTGAAGTGGGCGAACGGCTCGTGGGTTGTCGAAGATTTAGGGTCGACGAACGGGACGTATGTCGATCACACGTACGAGCGAAAAACGCACGTCAGTTTGATGCACGGAAGCGAAGTGCAGCTTGGCGAATTGCGTTTCAAACTCGTGTCGTTCGCCGCCGATAGCGCCAGTTACAAGCGCGCAGGTGCCTACTTGTCGCGGCGCGATGGGCTTACCGGTCTTTTGACGCGCGAGCAGCTCCTTCGGGCGCTTGATGAAGAAGCGCAGTTTTCTGTCTGGGCCGAAGCGCCGATGCATGTGGCGCGCTATCAGCTGCGCGGTCCAAACAAAACGGCCTCGGAGCGCCCGACGATTCTTGAAATGTTGGCGCTTCGGCGTGCGGCGACGCGCGTTGTAGAGCTTACCGATACGCTTCTTTTGTCGCTGATCGCGGTGACCGCCGGGCGAGTCGCGCCGCTCCGGTTCGCGGTGACGATGGTGGGGCCAGGTGCGCACGAAGTAAAAAGTCTTGTCGAACAAATTGTGGGGCAAGTGCGGGGGATGATGCCTGACGGGTTAGAACTTTCAGCATCGATTGTCGCCTACGAGCCGAGCGCGACTCTCGTTTCACTCATTGATGGCTAAGGTTATTCGCAGTGTTTTCAGCTCTCCCCGATTCCGTATCCATTTGCGAAGTGTCGCCCCGCGACGGGCTGCAAAATCAGCCGGTCATCGTTTCGCTCGATAAAAAATTGGAGCTGATTGACGCACTTGTTGCGTCGGGATTGAGGCGGATCGAAGCGACAAGTTTTGTCTCGCCGAAATGGATTCCCCAGCTCGCCGATGCCGATGCGCTTGCCAAAGCGTTGATGGCACGCGCTGCGAGCAAAACGGTGCAATTCAGCGCGCTATGCCCGAACGAACAGGGCGTCGAGCGAGCATCGCGCGCCGGGGTTACCGAGATCGCAGTTTTTATGAGCGCGACCGAGTCGCACACCCAAAAGAATACAAATCGCTCAACCGCCGAAGCGTTCGCGATCTTTGCCGAACTTGTTCCGGCGGCGATGAAGCGCGGCATGCGCGTGCGGGCATACGTATCAACTGTTTGGGGGTGCCCTTATGAGGGAGAAGTAAAGCCGGCGGTCGCTATTGCGATCGCGAAGCAGCTTATCGACTACGGCTGTTATCAAGTGTCGCTCGGAGACACGATCGGCGTCGGGACGCCGAAGCAGACAAAAGAGATCGTCGAGCGTGCGATTGGCGAGATTGGCGCGGAGAAATTGGCGCTGCATCTGCACGACACGCGCGGTACAGCGCTCGCAAACGCGCTTGTCGGGCTTGAATTGGGCGTGCGCGGTTTCGACGCTTCGGTCGGTGGTATGGGTGGGTGCCCGTATGCGCCTGGAGCAGCTGGGAACTTGGCGACGGAGGATCTCGTCTACATGCTCCACGGGATGGGCATTTCGACGGGAATTGACCTTGAAAAGCTTATTGTAGCGGGGCGCGTGGCGTCGCGCGTTGTCGAGAGCGCACTGCCCGGCAAGGTGCACCAAGCGGGCCTCCCTCGGGTTATGTAAGGAATGTCACAACCGAACGCATTATGGATGAGTCACTATTTCAAAACTGAAACGAGTGAAATGGTACATTGTTTCAAGAGTGCATTCGGACGATTGTTGTCTACAGGCTAAGTAGTTGATTTGTCTCGAAGCGGTGCCGGTCAGAAGTGTGGTCCGATATGTGCTAAGCTACAGTGCAGCACCGTTCAGACGGCCTTTCCCCCCCCTAGGCCTCTGAACGGTGCTTTTTTTTGCGCATCGACCAGGTTTGCCCGCGAAACGCACGGCAGCTTTGTAGACAGGCGCTCAGGTAGAGCGCTAAACGCGTGAGCTATGCTTGCACAGCTCACGATTGCAAACGTCGTATTGATTGAGCATCTCGTGATTGAGTTTCACGCGGGGTTTAACGTGCTC
Organism: Nannocystis exedens; assembly: GCA_945861885.1. Lineage (GTDB taxonomy): Bacteria > Myxococcota_A > Polyangia > Polyangiales > Polyangiaceae > CAMAVR01. Next base: position 18,113 of record CAMAVR010000015.1, read on the forward strand.
ACCGGCGAAACAGGCGCCGGAAAGTCGATGGTTGTCGGAGCGCTGGCATTGGTGCTCGGAGGGCGCGCGAAGCCTGAGATGATTCGTCAGGGGGCCAAAGAGGCCGAGGTCGAAGCGCTTTTTGAAATCGACCCGAAATCGCCGCTTGCCCAGAAGCTCGAAGCAGCGGGCATTCCGTGCGGGCCAGAAGGTGAGCTGGTCATTCGGCGAACGGTTCAGAGTGAAGGGCGTAGCCGCGCTTATTTGAACGGGCGAATGTGCACCGCCGCACAGCTGACCGATCTTTCCGAAGATTTATGCGACATCGCTTCGCAGCACGAGAGCGTCAGTTTGACCGATTCGGCGACGCACGCGGCCTATCTCGATGCATTTGGGTCGCTTGATGGGCTGCGCGATGGTGTGTCGAGTCAATTCGATGAGTTGAGTGCGTTGGCAAAAGAGGTAGAGCGTTTGATCGCTGCGGAGCGAGGGCGGGCCGAGCGTGAAGATTTTCTCGAGTTCCAGCTTCGCGAGATCGACGAGTTAGACCCGCGTCCAAACGAAGAGGCGGAGCTCGAAAGCGAGCGAAGTCGGCTCCGTCATGCGGGGCGCTTGGGTGAATCGACGCGGCGAGCAGCCGAGCGCCTCTATGAGGGGGAGGCGGCCGTGTGCGACGAGCTTGGTCGGATCGCGTCCGATTTACTTGCGGTTTCGGAGATCGACACGACGCTTCTGCCAGTGGCCCGCGCGATCGATGCAGCGCGCGCCGAGCTGGCCGATAGCGCGCGTGTTCTCGGGCGGTATGCGGAGACTGTAGAGGCGAGCCCCGAGCGGCTAAACGAGGTTGAAGAGCGGCTTTTTAGGCTTCAAAAACTTTTGCGAAAGTTTGGTCCAACGGCGGTCGATGTCATCGCGCATCGCGCGCAAATCGCAGCCGAACTTGAGCTGCTTCGGGGCGCGAACACGCGGATCACTGAGCTCGAAGAAGAGCGAACGGCGAAATTGCGCGATGTGGCGAAGGGTGCGCGCGAGCTTTCACGCAAGCGAAGGGCCGCTGCAGAGCGATTGGCCGACGCGATAGGGCGGGAGCTCGCCCAGCTGGGGATGGGGCGCGCACGGGTCATTGTCGACGTCGCAACAACGGCCGCCAGCGCAGGCGAGCCTCTCGAAGTTGATGGGGCGAAGCTCACGCGCGGCGGTATCGATCGCGTCGAGTTTTTGATTGCACCAAACAAGGGGGAAGATCCGCGGCCACTCCGGAAGATTGCGAGCGGCGGCGAATTGTCGCGAGCACTCTTGGCGCTAAAGCGCGTGCTGGCCGAAAATGGCCCCGCTGGTCTTTATGTTTTTGATGAAGTCGATGCCGGCGTCGGCGGCGCGGTCGCAGAAGTCATCGGTCGCGCGATCGCCGAAGTGGCAAAGCATCGCCAAGTGCTCTGCGTAACGCACCTGTCGCAAATTGCGGCGCTGGGAGACGTGCAATTCGTTGTAGGTAAGTCGGAGACACGCGGGCGAACGGTAACGACCGTAAAGCGCCTAACCGAAGCCGAACGAGTCGACGAAATCGCCCGCATGATAGGCGGCGTAAAAGTAGGCAGCGCAGCCAAAAAAGCAGCCGAAGAGATGCTCGCTTCGCGCGGGCAATAGCCAGGGATATCTGGCGTCTATCGCGCGATCCTGATAAAATGCAAAGATGAGCGCGCGCCAAAAAAGAGCTTGGGTAGGCGGGCGCGTTGCCGACCACAAAACTCTCGACGCTGCGGATGCGGCGTTTTGGCATGAAGCTGGCGCGGCGGCTCGGTTTGAAGCATCGATTCAGCTGGCGCTAACCCTGTGGAGCCTACGCAATCCGAATGCATCTCCCCCAAGATTTGGTCGAGGTCCTTGCGGCATTCGCCGCCGAAAATGTCCGATTCCTGGTGGTAGGAGGGCACGCAGTATCTCTTCACGCCCGCCCGCGGGCGACTAAAGATATTGACCTATGGGTCGAACCAACTAAGGCCAACATAGCAAAAGCCTGCAGGAGCCTTTCAAAGTTCGGCATTCCCGGCGACATCGTCGAAGCGTTGCGTTCCGCGCGAACCGACGAAATTATTTGGTTTGGGCGTCCACCCGTTCGCGTCGATATTTTACTTGATCTTCCGGGGGTTGAATTCGCAAAGTCTTGGCCATGCCGAGTCGCGGTAATAATCGAGGGAGTTAGCATCCCCTTCATCGGTCGCGATGATCTTGTGGCTAACAAGATAGCGGTGGGGCGACCCCAAGACTTACGGGACGTAAAAATGCTCGAACGATCCGCGTTGCCCGCCAAGCCAGAGCCTAGAGCGCGACCCAGCAAGAAGCGCTGAGGCTATCTAAAAAGCGCGGCTACGGTTTCTGATGATTGGAGCTGCTTTGGCCTTCGGGTTAGGACATCGCAGCCGGTCTTTGTTACGGCGATTGTGTGCTCGAATTGGGCCGATAGCGAGCCGTCTGCGGTTCGCACCGTCCATTTGTCGTTTGGGTCGACGTCGACTTCAAAGCGGCCGAGATTAACCATCGGTTCGATTGTGAAAACCATGCCGGTGCGTAGGCGATCTCCTTGGCCTCGCCTGCCGTAGTGTTTGACTTCGGGCGGCTCATGAAATCGGCGACCGATGCCGTGCCCGACGAAATCGCGAACGACGCTGCACTTTTCTGATTCGACAAATTCCTGGATCGCGGCGCCGATGTCGCCGAGTCGCGCTCCGTCACGCACTTCGGCGATGCCGAGCTCGAGCGCGCGCCTTGCGACTTCGGTGACATGACGCGCGTCAGGCGACGGCGTGCCGATGTAAAACATTGCCGATGTGTCGCCGTGAAAGCCGCCAAAAAATGTTGTCACGTCGACATTGATGATGTCGCCGTTTTGCAAAATCTGGCCGCTTGGAATCCCGTGGCAGACGATGTCGTTTACCGACGTGCAGACGCTCTTTGGAAAGCCGCGGTAGTTGAGCGGTGACGGGACCGCGCCGCGCCGAATTGTATCTTCGTGAACGATCCGGTTGATATCGTCTGTTGTCATTTTTGCGCGAATGAGTTCGCCAACGAGAAGCAACGTTTCAGCCGCCATTTGGCTGCTGACTCGGATCGCTTCAATTTCTGCTGCAGTCTTGATTTCAACGGCCACGTGACTTGGTCTCCTCGCAGGATTGCGCGACGGTGGATCCTCCAAGCGTCGCACGGTTCGAGCCTCCGCGCAAAAGCTGCTCGAATGTCGCCGGGTCGCTGTGTTAGACCCTCTCGCATGACGAACATTTCTCTCAAGCGTTGGGGTGTGAATCGCGGTGGGGTTCAGATGTCGTTGGTGAGCGCACTTTTGCTCGCAACTGTCGCCGCAAATGCCGAAAAAACAGCCGCAAAAGCGGCAAACAAGGGGTCAGAGCCTGAAGTGGTTCCTACCGTGGTGTCGATCGCGCAGCGGTTCGCCACGTTCCGATGTGGTGTCGACGCGCCAAAGAGCTGCGCGATGTCGACACGCCCCGGCACCGTGCTTGAAGGGTTCAAGTGGGGGTCAAGCCGCCGCGATGTGGTGAATGTCTACGCCGCGCCCGATGGCATTTACGATCGCGAGTTCAATCCACTGCTGGCGAAAGTCGCCCCAGGGATGGTGATGCAAGAGCTCGAGCTGGCGCGTGAAAACAAAAAATCGGCGCTCGACCAAGGGTTCATCGAGTTTGCAGATCATCCGACCGGTCTCGATGCGTCGCCGCTGCGATCCGAGTACACCTACCGCAATGGTGAGTCGGCGCTCATTGTTCCAGAGCGCGATGCTCGTCGTCTTTTCTTTTTCTTTGGCAAAGCGCCAAACGACCATTTTTGGAAAGTGTATGAAGAGCTGCCGCTAAGCGAAAAAACAGCGCTAGGAGCGTCGTTTCGTGACGCGGTAAAGCGGCTTGAGGTGGCGTATGGAGTGCCGCCACTTGTGCGTCGCGCCGAAGGCGCAGAAGGGGAGTCGTGGGCGACGGCAGAGATTCAAGATGCGCGCGTGCATCTCCGTCTTGTCGATCGCAGTCGCGAAAAGATCGTCGGTCTTGTTCTCGAAGATCGGCAGACGTTGGCGTCGCTCCCAAAATTGCGAAACGCATCGGGCGATGATCCATTTGCAATCGACCCCGCGGTGAACGCAGTAACGCGTGGGGGGATCAGCGATCCAAATGCAGAGAAAGCGCCATCAGCAACGCCACCCGCTCGCAAGTCGCTCAAGAAGAAGAAGTAACGGCGACGCCGCAGGAGCTACGTATCCGTTCCCATTTTTTGCGCACCCGGTGGGATGATCCATCCCACGGTGAGCGCAATTTCGGCATTGCCCGCAACGCGCTTCAACGCGGGCACCACAATCTCTTCATGGGCGATTGGCGAGCCTGGGCAGCCCGAATACGCACCTGCGAGATGCAGACGGATCAATTGTGGCGAAACGGCAACGAGATACAGCTCGCCCCCGTCAGCTTTTATAAGTGCCGCGAGGACCTCCCGGCACACTTTCTCGATCTCTTCGGCAAATTTGTCCACTTGGTACCTGACATTAGCACGCACTCTTAAACCAAACGAGCAGGTCTGTTGCCCTTGTTTTGCTCACCAGGTATGACGACGGCCACAATATGGACAACGTGGGGACGAATGTAGCCAGCGCGCACGCAAAACGTGTCGTGCATGCCAGGTCGGTGCTGTCAGGAGCCGTAACGGATGGTGCAAAGGGGGACGCACCAACGATGCGCTTTCGACTGCGCTACCATCATCACGATTTTGAGCTTGGAAACGGGAGCTTTGAAATCGGACGAAGTTCTCGATGCCAATTGTCGATCGACGATCCGCTCGTGTCGCGGCGGCACGCAACGGTCTGCGTGACCGATTGCGGCGTGTCGCTCAGCGATCTCGGTAGTCGAAATGGAGTGCTCGTAAACGGGCAGCGGATTAGCGATGCGGTTTCGCTGAAAGTTGGCGATCGCATTAGCGTCGGCGGTCAGGAGCTCTTGCTTCTCGGCGAGCCTGCGCAGGTGGGTGATGACGTTCCAGCGATCGATGGCGCGGTTGTGCGTCGCGTTCAATCGACGGTGTCGAAGTTGCCGGTGGCAAAACTGGTGGCAGTGGCGCCAACATCGCAGACGATGCGCTTGTCGCCTGTGCGCGCACGCGTGCTGCGTGAGTTTGCACGTGACGCGGCGGCAAACGATCCCGAGCAGAGTTCGATTCGACGATGCGGGGCGCTGTCGGTGCTCGCCGATGTCGCAACGAAAGCGCTCGCGATGGGGAACGTCAACGAGGCGGAGCGCATCCTCGCGCAGCCGTTGCGCGATGTTCTCGAGGCGAAGCGCGCGGGGAGAGTTGTCTCGCCGGCGATCGTCGACTTGGCCGCGCGGTTGTCGGTAAAATTGGCCCGAGCGACGCGCAAAGCCGCGTGGGTCGATTGCGTGATCGAGATGTACGGCGTTGATGGGCGCATCTGCCCGGCATCGGTCGTCGACGAGCTGCACGGAGCGCTTCGTCGCGTTACCGGGGTCGACCGAACCGCGCTGCATTCGTACATCGCAAAAGTAGGTGCGCGAAAAGCTACTTTGGGGCCCGCCGAACGGTTTTTGTTCCAGCGACTTGAGGGGCTGCAGCAGCTTTGGCATTAGCTACCCGCTTGGTCGGGTTGCCGCTCGTGTGATCCGACCAGGCAAGGTGAGCCGCGGCTGCGTCGGCAATCGCCAATCTCAGAGCATCGTCGTCAACGGCGGTCAGCGCGTGTGCGAGTGCGGCGTCGAGCGGTCGCGGCTTCGGAATCAGCCTCGTAGCGCGCGCGTGAATCGGATCGCGCGGAGGCTCAACCGGGGCAACCCGAAAGCGGAGCGACGTGACACTGACCGAGAAACTGCGGAGGCGCTCGAGAATTGTCGGCGCCAGCATCGAAAGCTCAGCCGCCCAGGCGCTCGTCGCCGTGTGAATTGTCAGCACGCCGCGGTCGAGCCCCCATGGCTTCGCGCGGTCGGCGATGCGCGCACCGACCGTTCGCTTCCAAGTTTCGGCAGAAATAGGCAACTTTTGCCGAGAAAAACGCGATTCACCGCTCCGTTCGATGACGAGGGCGAGCGATTCCGGTGCTTTTAGGTGGGAGCGTTTTCGTTTCACATTAACGGTGTTATAAATGCCGGACTTTAGTTTTGATCCCCGAGGAGCAACAAGTGTATGTGGGAAATCAGTCAAGAGACAACGGTCGCTGCGGCGCATCAACTACGATTTGCGCCAGGCGAGGGGGAGCGACTTCACGGCCATAATTGGCGGATCAAAGTTGTCGTGCGCGCTGAGAGGCTTGATGCAAGCGGGTTTGTTCTCGATTTTAACGACCTTGGGGCCAAGTTGCGGGGGCTCGTTGAGCCTTATGAGCACGTATTTTTGAACGAGTTGCAGCCGTTTGATGATCTGAATCCCACGGCGGAGAATATTGCTCTCGTTGTTTCGCAAAATATGAGCGCGATGGTCAACGACGATCGCGTGAAGGTCGTGCGCGTCGAGGTGTGGGAAAACGACTGGTGCTGCGCTACTTACCATTCGTGAATCTTGGTGGGCGATTTTTCCGTGAAAAAGCCCTGGGGCACGTTCGGCACGGGCACGTTTACGGAGCAGAGGTTACGAGAGGCCGCCTCGTCGGCGGGCTATCCAGTGGGCTCCTAGGGCTATGGCTGCTAGGGCTCCCCATAGCCATGGGGGCGCTACGGCTGTTACGCGGCGCTCTTGGCTGATGACGGTTGGTGCTGGGAGCGGTATGCCGCGCGTTACATCGCTGGCCATTCGAAACACACCGCCGCTTGCTTCTGAAATCGCTTTTAGCCGCTCCGGGTCGGGGCGCGTGTCGGCCCATTCGTCGCCGCCCGCCTCGCACGCAAATAGCTGTCTTGTTGTCGCGCCATTGAGTTTTGCTTTGGCGATGTAGCCGCCGCTCGGCAGCGGCGGAAGCTCGATGAGCGCGCTGCCGTGTTCGATCGCCCCTTCAACTTTTATCGGCGTATCACCCGCGTTCGCATCGATGCGCGAAATGTCGACGACGATCGCTTGACTCTCTGTTGTCGCTGCCGTTCGGATCCGCAGCGTCGATTTCGCCCCCGCGATGCAGCCACCGACTTCGATTTGCGCCGATTCATAGCGTGGATCGCGCATTAGCCAGCCGAGCAGTCCGCTCCACAGCGCGCCGTAGCCGCGCGCTCCGGTTTGCGAACCGAGGAGCGAATATTCGAGCGCCCACGCACCGTCGACGCCGAGCGCAATCGACCGCCCCGCGCCAATATCACCGATCGCGAGCACCGGCATCGACTTGCCCGACGATGTTCTATGTGACGGGTGCGTCCACAACGCGACGGCGCCTGGCCTTAAATCGCCGAGAATATTCGCGCCTGTCATCGTCGGCAGCTCGCTCTCGATGATGGCGCGAAACGGTGCAAGCACGGGAGTCGCCGCACCTTCGTCGGTCCAGTTTGGCGTAAACGCTGCGATGTCAACAGCGACCGCGCCGGGCGACTTATCGAGCAATACCGGTAAAACATCGGCGAGCGGCGTCCCCGCGTACCCCCCACCGACGAAGGAGTCGGGCCCACCGACCATGATAAGCCCGCCGCCCGATCGAACATAACGAGCGAGCCCAGGGAGATGTTGCTCGAGCCCGTACGGCAGCGCATCAAAGTCTTGCAGGACGATTGCATCGAACGACGGCAGGTGATCCGAAAACAGTTCGTCGACCGGAAACGGAATTAGCGCCAACTCGTCTTGCGTCGCATGCGGGTCGTCGGCCGGTGTGCGGAGAATAAAAAATGTGACGAGATCAATCGATGCATCGCTCTTCAGCCACTGCCGAAGCGCGCGGACATCGACCGTCGGTCGACCGGCGACATGGAGGAGCCTGATGCGTTCGCGCGTGACATGAATCGGCACAAAACGCCGATTGTTTTCGGCGATCGTGTCGCCTTTTGGCGGCTTGATGGCGAATTCGACGATGCGATTTCCGGCGCGATCGAGCGTTAGCGTGAGGTCGATCGCGCCGACGCCTTTGACCAAGTGCGCTGTCCCCGATGCAAGCACCGCCGGCGCGCCGTCGTCACGAAGTTCGCGCGCGATGATATTGATATCGCCGCATTCAATGTCGCCCGCGCAGCCGACTTCGATGTGCACCGGCAGCGGCACGTGCGCGACAGCGGCGCCGGCCGTTCGAATCGCGCGGATGCTCGCGTCGGCAGGCGCCACGCGCGTAGTCGCGATCGAATGAATCGGCACTTTGAGCCCGCTGACAAGAGCGCTCAACGTCTCTCTTGTTGCGGTCTCAGGTGGATCGGTCAGTCGACCATCAGACACGACGACAATCGCGTCGGGGCGCTCTTCGGGCGATTTTTCGATCGTTCGGAGTGCGGCCGACAGATCGCTTTGCCGCTCGCGAGAGGTCGATGCCATGGGCGCTCCGGTTGGCCACGGGTGTGGCGCCCCTTCACCGAACGACATCACCGACAGCCGAGTGTCGCGCGCATTGCTCGCGAACTCTTTCAACGCGCGATCGCGCACATCGGCGCGCGACTGCTTGCCATCCATAAGCGCCATCGAGCGCGACGCATCGGCGAGCACCAACACGCGCGCACCAATCTGAATCTCTCGCGCTGAAATTCGTACCGGGCGCGCAATCGCGAGGCACAACGCGACAAGCGCGAGAATGCCAGTCACCAAAATGAGCGCGCCGTCCCGCTCACGGCGGCGCAGTTCGACAGCGAGAAGCGCCAAACTGATCGCCACCAGCGCCGCGGCTAAAAATGCCACAAAATCAGGCAAATCAGGGCTAATCGCGAGATGCGAAACGTTGAGCGAGGGGAGGGGCGAAGGCGGAGGCATTGCGCTTAATTACGGCATCCCGAATGGAAGGCGGGTGCGCCGCCTCATCAGAAACGGAGCGTGGACTTGGTCGTCTTTGTAGTTGGTACAGAGCACGTACATCGCAATATTAATCGCGAGGCGAACCGCCTGTTCGCGCTGCATTTCGCCACCTGGCGTCAGGGGCGATTCCCACCCGCCCATAGCGGTTCGTGCGAGGGCGCCGGCGAGATCGATCGACCCAAAAATCACCTGCACGTTGCCGCCGCGCATGATGACTTCAAACGGCGAAGCGGACACCACACGCCCCATCGGCTTCCGAAGAAGGTAGAATGTTCGGAAGAGCACGTGGTCGGGGCTGAGGGCGATCGGCGTTGTCTCCGGGAGAACGCGCGCGATCTCTCGGCGGCTTGAGGCGGCAAAAGGCCCCGGCTGACCGTTCTCGTTCACGCCCGAGTCGTCGATGAACAGAACGCCGCCGAGCGAAAAAAAACGCCGCAAATTAGCGATTTCGGTCGACGTAAGTGGAGCGGCGGCCTCGCGCGAACTCCAGTACAAAAATGGACCGTCGACAATCTTGGGATCGCTGGCGCGCACGACAGACGGCTGAAGTCGCGCCGGCGCGCTCGTTCGCTGCGAGAGCTCAAGCGCCCACCTGGCAGGCCCGGTACTTTTTGGCGGCGTTTGCGCTCCTGTTATCAGCACGCGCGGATCAAATGCCCCCTCTTCGCCAAATGCGTGTGCGACGCGTGGCAGCGATAAAAGAGCCAATATGACGAGTCGCACACGAATCATCGGGCGAGCACGATATCAAGCCCGTACACGTCTCGAAACAGGTCCGACTTCATGCGAAGCGACCATTCTTCGAGTTGGCGTTCGCCTTTCCCCTCGAGCGTTAAGAACGCGACGTTGCGGGCGCGATCGACGCGTGCACGAACGCCCGATACTTTGCCGAGATGTTCGCGGTCGAGCGCGTCGGCGATGCGCAAGATGCCAGCCAGTCCGCGCACTTTCGCGCGAGCGTCGCGATCGAGATCCCGAAAATTCGGGTGCGCCGCATCGGGGACCCCTTTGCGGTGGTATCGCGCCACGTTGGCGACGACCGCTCGTTCGTTTGGTGATAGCCCCATAATATCGCTGTTCTGAATGATGTAGTGGCTATGCTTGTGGTGCCCTTCGTACCGAACAAAGTCGCCGACGTCATGAAGCATCGCTGCGGCGCGAAGAAGGAGGCGGTCACGTGCCATCAGCCCATGAATCGCCTGAAAATCATCGAACAGCTGACCGCCAAACGCCGTGACGCGTTCGCCGTGCGCTTGGTCAAAATGGTAGCGCCGACCAAGCCGAACGCACGCTGCGATGATACTCGCCGCCTCACCTTCGGTGTCCCAAACGCGAAAAAACCGATCGACGAGCTCTTCGAGCAGCCCCTCTTTTAACCCAACGCCGGGGGCGATAATCGTATCGAGCCCTATTAATTCGGCTATTTTAACGAATGTTAGCGCTGCCGGGATGATCGTATCGGCGCGATCGCTTCGGAGGCCAAACGCCGCGCTTCGTTGCGCGGGCGTCATTGCTGCCAGCTGGACGATCCTCGCGCGGGCCGCTTTGACGTCGATGGCGCGACGGAAGTCTAACTTACCAGTGGCCGGCGCCATTTGCGCCAGCGTCTCTAGGTTGCCGCCGGTGCCGAGCATGACATCAAATTTCATCGCCCGGATGTGCGGCACCGCTTCGCCTATCGCGCGGTCGATCGCCTCATTTAAAAGCTCGAAATGCGAAGCATCGAGCGTCGACGCATCTTGCAAAAAGTTCTGAAGAAGGCGCACCGTGCCGAGCGCGAGCGACATCGAAAATGTATTTTCACCGCGATCGAGCGCGGTGAGTTCGGTAGAGCCGCCGCCCACATCGACAAGCATGGCGCGTCGATCGTTGATGCGAACGCGCCTCGATACCGCCAATTGAACAAGTCTCGCCTCTTCGACCCCTTCGATCACTTCAAGTTCGATATCGGCTTCGCGGCGCGCTCGCTCGACCAACGTCGCCCGGTTGTCGGACTCACGTACGGCGCTCGTTGCGGTTGCGCGATAGGCGTCGACTTTGAGCGCCGTCATCTTTTGGCGGAAATCGCGAAGGGCGGTGCAGGCTTGGGTGATCGACTGCGCCGTCATCCCGCCGGTTGTAAATACGCCGCTTCCAAGTCGCACTGACGCGCGCTCACTGGCGATTTCAGTCCATCCGCTACTGCTTTCGCGGGAGCCGCTTGGTTCAGTCTTGGGCGAGCGATTGCGCGACCCTTCCGACGGGCAAGCGGCTTCGACAACGCGAAGGCGCAGCGCATTAGAGCCGACATCAATGGCTGCGAATCGCGGCATTGCTGAGAAGGTACCGGCGCAAGACGCATGGCGCCATTGGAATACTGAAAACAAAGCGGTGGCCAGGAAACCCACCTATCCCTGCAGCTTCCTCCAGCAACGAAATAGGTGTTACAATAGCAATCGCAAACATGGAACGGTTGAAAGCGCGTGTACTTCAGAGGTGGATGGCCGTCGGGGCGTTACTAACGCTCATCGGTATTGGCACGGCCGCCATGACCGAGCACACGAAAATCGGTGGCATCTGTCTTTTGATCGGGTGGGTAGTTCTAGGGGCCTCGATTCATCGGTACGGCCGCCTCGGAAAAAAGAAATCAAATCTCGCTGCGAAGCACCGCGATACCGACGTCGGGCCCTAAACGCGAGACAACGGCCGCGGCGTATCCAAACTCGCGGCTGTCAATCGTAACCAACCCGCTAATGGGGCCCGGCGCCGCGCTCGTCGGGAGTGGCAATCGGGCAAGAGCCTTTTCGTCGGCATCGGGCGTGGTCGGCGCCGAATAGACGCCGCTTCGATCGAATACCGAAACATAAACAATCGGCATCTTTCGAGACTCGCCACGCTCCGCCAAATCACGCTGCAATTGTCGGCGAAGCGACTCCTGCAAATGGCGAGCAAAATACCGATAAGACCATCCAGTAATTAAAATTCCCGAAACCCCAGCGTCACCGCCGATAGGAGTGGCCGCGACCCAATCGCGGTCGGTAGAAGGGACGCCCGGCAGCAGCCCAGTTGCGGTGGTAACGACGCCAGCAGACAGCCGACCAAACGCGGGAAACGCACCAAAAAGGGACTGTCCAGCCATCGAATCAAGCTCAAGGTCATTGCGAATGAAAACGCCGCGAGCATCGGCAAGAGCAAAAAAAGTAGACTTAGCCGAAGTCAAAGCAGGAACCGCAGAGCGAATACGCAAGAGCAAAGATCGAACAACCAAAGGGTCAGAAAAAGAACGCCCCGCGAGAGAAGCAGCCCCAACAGGCAACCCAACAAAAATCTCATCAACATCAGCAGCAGCCAACGAGCTAACGGAGCGCAAATCGTCCAAAGCCGCGCGGTCAACCACGCTTCGAGATCGGCAGCCGAGAAAAAAACAAGCACACAGAACCGCAAAAAAACAGCCATAAAAAGCGCCGCTCAAGCGAACACGAGAAAACACAAAAGCAGTCATCGCGTCACTGTGAACCGAATCAGCGCAAGATGACAAGGCAACGCAACAAAGCCCCCAGCCAGGCGCCAAACCCAACTATCCCTATTTTCAAAAATAGCGACCCCCACCAAAAACACTCATATCCAAAATTGCCGCCGAGCCGCAAAGCTCAGGCAAAGGCGTCAGGGAACGAGCGCGAAGCGCAAGAAAGCCCGTCGAGCGGGCAAGCGCAAAGCGCAAGAAAGCCCGTCGCGCGGGCAAGCGCAAAGCGCAAGCAAAAGAAAAATCAGTAAAACCCACGTGGATTTCTCGCGAGACCAAGCGTTAACGACGGTTTTCGGGCGCAACGTACACTGGGTACTTTGCGCCCGAAAACCGGCGGTAACGCGAAGGTATCGCGAGAAAGCCACGTGGGTTTTGTACCGAAGGAGGGAGTCGAACCCTCACGCCCAAAGGGCGGCGGATTTTGAATCCGCTGCGTCTGCCATTCCGCCACTTCGGCTCGCGTCGACACAAAGGGGTCGACCGATGCTCGATGCAAATGCCCCGTTTTCGACCCAAGCGCAAGCTGAAAAGGAGCCGCGAGCCAGCTACCTACCGAAAATCGCGCAGTGCCGGATTAGGGAGTGTCCGACTTACGAGCTTCCCCACAACTCGCCGGGGCGGTAACGATGGCGCGATGGCTCCAATTAGGACGTACCGCGCGACACACAAACTCCCCTTGATTGCTCGCATTCTTTTTTACCCCGTTGAATAACGCTAATCGTGGCCACGCGAGCCTATCCCTTGGCGTGGTCGAAATGGCTATCGATCGTGTCTGCTCGCAATCGATTTTGCGTAACTTTGAAAACGCAATTGCGATCCTTTCACAATTGCAATTCACCAAAATAGCGGATGAAAATTAGCTGTTCTTCTTGACCGATCAAAAAATCGAGTGTTTATCTCTGTCAATGACATCCGCGCTTCGAAATACAATTAATGGATTGGCAGCTTCATTCGCTTCGGGAGTGCTCAATGCAATTCGGTCAGCGTCGCTCGAAGAGATCCTCGCCGAGACGGCGGGGGGGCGGCGTTCGGCAATAGCGGTCGGTCGGCCAGCCGCCAAGGGCGCGGGTGGAAGCGCGGGCGTAAAAGGTGGTCGCCTAGGGCGTCGCTCGTCGGGTGATATCGACGCGCTCGTCGGGCGAATCGTGGCACTCCTGGTCGCAAAGCCAGAGGGGCTCCGAGCCGAAGAAATAAGGCTCGCATTAGGGATTGAGTCAAAAGAGCTTCCTCGCCCAATGATGGAGGCACTGGCCCAGAAAAAGATCATCAAGCAGGGGCAAAAGCGAGCGACTACCTATTTTGTAAAAGGTGGCGCCAAGAGCCCAGCAAGGGCGCCAAAGCGAAAGAGCCCAGCGGGGGTAAAAAAGGCGGGTCGAGGGCGCAAAGCCAGTGCGAAAGCAAGCGAATCGTCGGCCGCTTAGACCTGATGTCGTGGAGCGGCGTGGGGTGAGAGGGCGACCGGGCCCAATCATTGCCCTTTTAGGTGTTTTTGGCCGGGGGGGGCATTGGCGTACGCAAGTTTGCGTGCTACGACAGCCATCCTTTTTACCGGAGCCAGCTTGTCGGAAGCGTAGGAGTGGAATTCGATGCCGAGTGATGCGATTCAGTGCAAACCCCTAGAAGTGCTCGTGAGCGACCGGGGGATTGAGCGTGCGATTAAAATGCTCAAAAGGAAGCTTGCCTCCGAAGGGGTCCTTCGCGAACTCAAGATGCGACGGCACTACATGAAGCCGAGCGTCAAGCGCCGTAAGAAGCAGGCCGAAGCGGCCCGCAGGCGCCGGAAGCGCGCAAGGATGGACGCGATTCCACTAAAATAAGCGTTGTTTTACGCCGATGCCGGCGCACTAACGGCGGTTTTCGGGCGCAAAGTACCCAGTGTACGTTGCGCCCAAAAACCGCCGTTTTTGCTTGGCCTCGACGCAAACCAACGCTTATTTTCCTTTGTTGGGTTCCCTGTTGTTGCTGTTTTTTCGTCGGTGCTTCGCACCTTGTGCTTGCGTTTAGGCACTGCTGGACCTTCTTTTGATCCGTTGTTACTAGCTGGCCCATGAATTTATCTGTTCGGGTCGACCAGGTTTCGCTTGAAGAGCGCGCTTCGGCATTGGCGACTCGTTCGCTGAAAAAAGCTTCGAAAGTCTTTGGCCTTCGCCTTGCCGTTTCGATGATGGATTTGACCACTCTCGAAGGGAAGGACACCGACGGGAAGGTCGAGGCGCTTTGTTACAAAGCGATGCTCCCTTCGCCTCGCGATCGCACTGTTGGGCACTGTGCTGCCGTTTGCGTTTATCCGAATCTTGTTTCGGTTGCCAAACGCACTCTGCGCGATAGCGGCGTTCTTGCCGCTAGCGTTGCCACTGCATTTCCCTCCGGTCAATCGCCGCTTGATGTGAAGCTCCACGATGTGCGGCGCGCGGTTGAATTTGGCGCCGACGAGATCGACATGGTCATTGATCGCGGCGCGATGCTGTCTGGCGATTACGCCAAAGTGTTTGATGAAATTGCCGCGGTAAAACAGGCGTGCGGCGCGGCTCATCTGAAAGTCATTTTGGAGACCGGTGAGCTCGGCTCGTACGATGTTGTCAGGCGCGCGAGCGATATCGCGATGTCGGCAGGTGGCGATTTTATCAAGACATCGACGGGCAAAGTTCAGCCCGCGGCAACGCCCGCGGTCACGTTGCTCATGCTTCACGCGATTGCCGATCACTACCGCAAAACTGGCAAGCGAGTGGGGATGAAACCGGCCGGTGGAGTTCGTACCGCGAAGCAGGCGCTTCAGTATTTGGTGTTGGTCAAAGAGACGCTAGGAGACGCATGGCTGTCTCCGAATCTATTTCGATTCGGGGCGAGCGCTCTCTTGAATGATGTATTGATGCAGTTGGAAAAAGAGCGAACCGGGTTGTATCCATCGATAGACGATTTCTCGAAAGATTAAGGGGCCATGGGCAATCAGATCGTGAATGGGCGCGATGCATCGGCGTCGCCAAGCAAAAATGCTGATCGAGATCGGCTTGAATTCGGAAATGCGTGGGCCTACGCGCCGTCGCTTGAGTCGACTGATCACATTCGTATTCCGGCGCGGCACGAGCTTTTTATCGGCGGCAAGTGGCAGGCGCCAAAGAGCGGCGTTTACTTCGATTCAACCAGTCCAAGCACCGACGAAAAGCTATCGGAGTTCGCCGAGGCGAATGCCGAAGATGTCGATCTCGCCGTGCAAGCCGCGCGAACCGCATACGATAAATATTGGGGCAAGATGCGCGGCTCAGAGCGAGCCAAGTACATTTTTCGCATTGCGCGCGCGATTCAAGAAAAGACGCGCGAGCTCGCCATTATTGAGTCGATGGATGGCGGCAAGCCGATAAAAGAGTCGCGCGATGTCGATATGCCGCTCTCTGCGGCGCACTATTTTTATCACGCTGGCTGGGCCGACAAGCTCGAGTATGCGTTTCAGGGGCGAAAGGCTCGCCCGCTCGGTGTAGCCGCGCAGATCATTCCGTGGAACTTCCCGTTCTTGATGGCCGCGTGGAAGATCGCGCCGGCACTCGCTTGCGGGAACACAGTCGTTCTTAAGCCGGCCGAGACAACGCCGCTCTCGGCGATGTGGCTCGCAAAAATTTTTGAGGAGATTGAGCTCCCACCGGGAGTGGTCAATATCGTGACGGGCGCCGGGGCGACCGGTGAAGCGTTGGCGCGGCATCCGGGCGTCAACAAAGTCGCGTTTACTGGGAGCACTGATGTCGGAAAAAAGATTCAGGCGCTCCTCGCGGGGACAAAAAAGCGTCTGACGCTCGAGCTTGGCGGTAAGGCGGCGAACATTATTTTCGCCGACGCAGCAATCGACCAGGCGATCGAAGGGATCATCGGGGGGATTTACTTTAATCAAGGGCACGTCTGTTGCGCCGGGTCACGACTGCTCGTCGAAGAGAGTATTCACGATTTGGTCGTCGACAAACTTCGCGATCGCATCGCAACGATTCGCATCGGTAATCCGCTCGACAAAAATACCGATATCGGAGCGATCAATTCACGAAAGCAGCTCGACAAAATCACCCGTCTCGCAGACGCCGGTGAGCGCGACGGGGCGACGCGCTTCGCAACGAAGTGCGACTTGCCCGCGAAGGGGAATTGGTTTCCGCCGACATTCTTTACAGGGGTGAGTCAATCGAGCGTCATCGCGCGCGAAGAGATATTCGGGCCGGTTCTCGCCGTCATGACATTCCGAACACCGGAGGAGGCGCTCGAAAAAGCAAACAACACAATGTACGGCCTCTCCGCCGGCGTATGGACCGACAAAGGCGCGAAGAGCCTGTGGATGTCGCAGCGCCTGAATGCCGGCGTTATTTGGTCAAACACGTACAACAAGTTCGATCCATCCGCGCCGTTCGGCGGCTTCAAAGAGAGCGGTTTTGGGCGCGAAGGGGGCCGTCAGGGGCTTCGCGGGTATGTGGAGATCGATTGATGGAAGTCGGTAAAGCAGTGAAGCGGGTGATCGATCGCGTGAGCGCGGCCGAATGGCAGCCTCCAAAGGGGCGATTGCCGGTGGGTAAAACTTATAAAATGTTCGTAGGAGGAGCGTTTATTCGCTCGGAATCGGGGAGGACTTTTCAAGTGAGTGCGATAGCTGATGTTTCGCTGGCCGATCCAGCGACCGTGAACGTTCCGCTCGGCTCCCGCAAAGATGTGCGCGACGCCGTGTTAATTGCGAAAAATGCGCAGCCTGCCTGGTGGGGGCGGTCGGCGTACAATCGAGGCCAGATTTTGTATCGGCTCGCAGAGGTCATGGAGGCTCGTCGCGAAGAGCTGACGCAGTCACTCGTGCGAGGCGGCGCCGACAAAACGGCTCAAAGTGAAGTCGATAGCGCGATCGAGCGCACCGTCTACTATGCCGGTTTTTGCGACAAAGTAGCGGCTCTTTTGACGACACAGAGTCCGACAGGCGGCCCGCATTTTACATTTAGCGTGGCGGAGCCGATGGGTGTGGTTGGCATTGTTGCGCCGCCCCAACCTGCACTGCTAGGGCTCGTTTCATCGGTGCTTCCAGTGATTGCCGGCGGAAATACGTGCGTTGCAATCGCAAGCGAAAGCGACCCGCGAACGTCGGTGCTTTTTTGCGAGTGTTTGGCAACGAGCGATTTACCAGCCGGCGTTGTCAACGTGCTGACAGGGCAGGCCGCTGATCTTGGTGTGCAGTTGGCGAAGCATCGCGATGTTGCCGGCATCGATTTGTGGAGCGACTCAAACGAGCTGCGCATGCAGGTCGAGCGAGATGGCGCCGAGAGCGTGAAGCGTGTCACAACACATGACACAATGCCGACGGAGCGTTGGATCGACAGCGCAGTCGGTCAGGGGCTCGGTTGGGTCGAACGATTCGTCGAAACAAAGACGGTCTGGCATCCCGTCGGTCTTTAGTAAGGTAACCGCATGAAACCGACAATTTACAATCTTTCAGTAAAGACGATCGACGGCGCGACAAAATCGCTATTCGATTACAAAGGCGATGTGCTTTTGATCGTCAATCTCGCGTCCAAGTGCGGCTACACCCCTCAATATGCGGGGTTGGAGCAGCTTCATCGCGAATTTGGCGCGAGAGGTCTCCGCGTGCTCGGCTTCCCTGCAAACGAATTCGGCGCGCAGGAGCCGGGGACAGATGCAGAGATTAAAGACTTTTGCACGACAACATACGACGTGACATTCCCGATGTTTGCAAAAGTTGTTGCAAAGGGTGAGGGGATTGCGCCGCTCTATCGGTATTTAACGAGCGAGCAAGATGACCCGAAATTCAGCGGCGATTTACGCTGGAATTTCACAAAATTCCTAGTGGGTCGTGACGGTCAGGTCATCGGGCGTTTTGATTCCAAAGTCGACCCAAAGAGTCCAGAGCTCATTTCCGCAATCACCGCTGCGCTCTAAGGGCGCCCTAAGGCACTAAAAGTGTTCCCACACTCCCCGGCGCCTCTACGGCGCTGAGGAGCTCTCCGGGGGCGAGGCGACCTACGATTAGGACCGACTTTACCCCTGCTGTTATCGCGTTAAAGCTCTCTTCTAACTTTGGAATCATCCCTCGCGTCACCACCCCTTCTGCGATCGCGCGAGTCCCTTCTGCGATCGACATCTTCGCGATGCGTGATGCGCTGTTGTTCACGTCGCGGAGTACTGCTGGAACGTCGGTTACCAAAACAAGCGCTTCGGCATCGACCGCCATCGCGATCTGATTGGCGATCGTGTCGGCGTTAATGTTGAAGAGGGAGCCGTGGCGATCGGCGCCGAGACATGCGACGACCGGCGTGTAGTTTGCCGACAGCAGTAGCTCAATGAGCTTGCGGTTCACCGCGATCACGTCGCCCACGAGGCCGTAGTCGACCAGTTCATCGCTGCCGGGGACTTTTTTCGGTGGGCGGCGCTTTGCTTCTATTGTGAGACTGCTGGCACCGTGAAGGCCGACAGGGTTTGCTCCGGCGGCACAGAGTGCGGCGCATAGATCGACGTTTACTTTTCCGGCGACCGTCATTTTCATGACGTCGAGCGTTGCTTGATCGGTCACTCTCCGCCCGCCGATCATTTTTGGTGTCTGGCCGAGTTGCTTTTGTAATTCTGTGGCTTGGGGGCCGCCGCCGTGCACCAGCACAACTTTTTGGCCGCGGTTGTGAAGCGCGGCGATATCGCTTGCAATTGACGCGAGCGCCTCGCTTTGCACGACTTCGCCGCCGAGCTTTATAACAATTGTGTTCATGGCCAGCCGCCGGTATCAGAAAGAGCCGTTTTTTCGTCAAATCCGAACATGATGTTCATCGACTGAATCGCTTGTCCGGCGCCGCCTTTGATCAAATTGTCGGTTGCGCAAAAGCATGCGACAAGCCGCTTGCCGTTCTGCACGTCGCCGATGGTGAGCCCGACTTCGGCGTAGTTTGTCCCTTTCACGGCGGCGACTTCGGGGAGACGACGGGCCGGCACGCGCACGAACGGCTCGTTTTTGTACTGGTCGACGAAAAGCGCGCGAATGCTGTCGGGCGCGACGTCGGCATCGATGTGGGCAAACGATGTCGCGAAAATCCCCCGCGAGAGCGGCGCGCTGACCGGGACGAACGAAAGCGACAGGTCGCGCGCGCCTGCCAGATTAAGCGTTTGGGTGATTTCGGGGATATGCTGATGATCGAGCGGCTTGTAGGTTCGAAGATTGACGGAGCGCGTTGGATGATGCGTCCCTGCGGCCGGCGCAATCCCGCTCCCCGATGAGCCGGTGATTCCGACGACTTCGACCCCGCCGCTAAGGAGCCCAGCCTTTGCGAGCGGCAAAAGAGCCAGCTCAATCGTTGTCGCAAAACAGCCGGGCGATGCGACATAACGCGCTGTTCGAATGGCGCTCCGATTAAGCTCTGGCAGCCCGTAGACAAACGCGCCGTCGAGGTACTGCGCGCACGGGTGAGTCGCACCGTAATATCGCTTGTACTGCTCGGCGTCGCGCAGACGAAAATCGCCCGAAAGGTCGATAATTCGGGCATTTGTGGCCATAATTTGAGGCACTGCTTGCGCGCTTACTTTGTGCGGCAGCCCGAGAAACACTACGTCCATCCCCGTGGCGGCTTCGCTTGGAGATAGCGCTTCGAATTTCAAATCGGTTTGGCCTTCGAGCGACAAATGCACGCTAGAAATCGGCTCACCGATTGAATCGATCGACGCGACCCGCGCGAGGTCAATGCCAGGATGGGCGAGCAGTCGCCGAATCAGCTCTCCGCCGCCATAACCGCTTCCGCCAATGATCGCGGCTCGTACTTTTTCTCCCATGGGCCGTACGTTAGCTGAACGTAGCGATGCGTCTCGAAATTCCGTGTGATACCGTTGCAAGAAAATGACGATACGAGACGCGCTGCTTCAGTTTATTGCGTCAAAGCAAAGCGAGATTGAAGAAGAGATCTCTTCGCTCGTCGAGATTAACTCGTTTACCGAAAATTCGGTCGGCGGTCGGCATGTAGGCGAGCGACTGCGCGAAATTTTTGGGGTCGCGGAGGGGCTTAGCTGCCGCGTCGAAAAAAGCGAGAAGTTTGCCGATCATCTTATTTTTTCGTCGAAGGGTGACGGTAGCGCACCGATCGCGCTCGTAGGGCATCTTGATACCGTATTTCCGCCCGGTGTTTTCGAAGGGTATCGAAGCGATGGTGAGCTGGGGCGCGGCCCCGGCGCGCTTGATATGAAGGGGGGGCTCGTCGTGATGGCGTATGCCCTAAGAGCGATCGCTGCGGTCGTCGGGCTCGAAAAAATCGCGCCAATTCGAGTGGTGATTGTCGCGGATGAAGAAATCGGATCGCCCGAAGGGGCAGGGGTGATTGAGGGCGCTATTGCGGGTGCCCGCGCTTGCCTCGTGTTCGAGTCGGGCCGCAAAGGCGATGCGATCATCACCCGCCGCAAAGGGACGGGGTCGATGACGGCGACGGCGCACGGTAAAGCGGCCCACGCGGGGAACAACCATCGCGATGGCGTGAACGCAATTTGGGCCATGGCGCGCTTTATCGACCGCGCGCAGATGGTCACTGATTATCAAACCGGCGTGACGGTCAATGTCGGAAAAGTATCGGGCGGTCTAGGGAAGAACACCGTTCCCGACAGCGCCGAAGCGCGAGTCGATCTTCGGTACACCACGCGCGCTGAACGCACGAGCGCGGTTGCAGCTCTGGAGGCGGCGGCGGCCGACGCTGCAGCATCGATCGCCGGTGCAAGTATTGATGTGAGCTGGGGGGTCGCCCGTCAACCGTTAGAGCGCACCGACGCCAGCGTCGCGCTAATGAACCTCTATGCCAAGCATGCAGCAAGCGTGGGGCTCGGAGCGATCGAAGCGCCGCTCATCGGTGGCGGGTCGGATGCGAGCACGGCGGGAGCGATGGGAATTCCATCGATCGACGGTCTTGGCCCGCGGGGGTCCGGGTTTCACACAAAAGAGGAGGTGATCGAGCTGTCATCGCTGGTGCCAAAAACGCAGGCGTTGGCGCTTCTGTTGGTCGATCATTTGCTCCAGTGAAGCCCTATTGCGAGTGGGTTAGCGGCTGAAGCAGGTGCTTTTTTAGAACGCTGACCGGGTCGTCGACATGCCGCGCATAACGTTCACAAAAACGTAAGCGCGCACTTTGCACCTGCTCGCTCGCCCACCATTCTGGCACTCTATCCCAAATTTCGGCGGTCTTTGCGGCGGCCTCTTCACCGCTTCCAAACAGAAGCCCCGCATCGATTAGCAGTTGGTAATAAGGGCGCGCGCTGGGGCGCAGGTGCTCGAGCGGATTGAGCCAAAAACAGAGCATCGGCGTGTTTTGTGCAAGCGATTCAAGGATGCCGGTCGAATCGTACGCGTGAACAACCAGCCGACTTTTTGATATCAGTTTTTGGAGCGGGACTACGCCGTCGTCGAGCGCTACATCGTAGCGACGATCTTCCCAACGCATTTTTTCAAAGCCGCGAAGCGAAGCATGGCTTCCGTGAAGCCGAACGATCGCCTGTCGTTGCAACTCACGCGGTAGCGTCTCGACAAATCGAAAACGCTCATGGATCGTTGCGTTAAAGTTAGCGTCGACATCCCACGGGTCCCAGCGATAGGGAATGTTGTCGTGAATGAGTACCAGTCCGCCTCGCGGGTTGCGTTTTGGCATTCTCTTGTCGGCCGTTTTAAATATAAACGCTGGCGCGTGTTTCGGATTGCCATCGGCCCAGCCCCACGTAACAAACTTATCGCTCATGGCGACACACACCGACTCGTCCATATCGTTTGCGGTGGTTCCGTAGTTGTTCCCGTGTTGCCCGATAAAGTACGGAACGCCATCCGAAACTTTTTCGGCTGCCCACGCTTTGAATATCTCGTTGTGGTCGAATGAGTTGGAGGTAAAAATGAATTTTGGTGTTTTGGGCCAGCCGAGCGCTTTTGTCTGCGCCAAGAGCAGATTGTAGCCTTCGAGGTAAGTCGCCGGTATCATTTCGATGACCATCGTTTTCAGAGATCGATCAAGCGCTGACCCGTCCGTTTGGAAATGGCTCATCAGCTTCGTGCGGATAAGCGGATCGGGCTTTACCGTTTGAAGCGGTGGCGTGACCCGCGATTGCGGTATCTGACCAAGGCTTAGCTCGAGCTTCATCGCGACGGTTCGCGGAAGGTAGCTATTGATGATCAGGGCGTCGTGCGAGCGACTCCCTACTCGTAGCAGCCACCCCGCCGCTTGAGCGGCGCCCGCGTAAAGTCGCGCGCGATACGGGCGAACCGCTGGGGCCGGGTGAAACGCGCGGTCGCCCCATCGCGCAAATTCGATAGGAATGTCTCCTCGCGACCTTAGCGCGAATATTTTCGCGTAGACGATCTGGTTCCACTCGTCATCGTTAGTCGCCGAAATGAATGCCAATGCATCGGTCGTGGCGAGCGATAAGTTTGACGCATCGGGGAGCGTTACGCCTGAGACTGCGTAGTCCTCAAGCGCCAGCTCGACCGTTGCCCACCGATTGATAACGACGCCAGACGCGCGAATTAGCCAGTGCCCAATAAGAATTTGCCAATAGCGCAAGCTATGCCGCGTTCCGTGAAACTCGTTTAGCATGTTGGCCAAATCGACAAGCAAATTGGCGGCGAGCGCTTTTGTGCGCGCGAGGTCGCGCTCTTTCTGCAGAGAGTCGAGCCCATAAGGCTCGGCGACGATTGCGTCTAAGTTGTGCCACACGCTTCGGCGATCGTAGCGCCGGCACCACTCGCCCAAAAAAAGGACGGGTCGGTCAAACTTCCAGCTCCGTTCGTCGGCAGAAACGATCAGATGCCGTGGGACGGTATCGCGTTTTCCCTGAGTCATATCGGAGCGCTCCGAGCGCCCACAGTAGCCGCTCCAGACGAGCCGTGTTGTCGATAGTTGCGGGTACTCCGCTCTCAAGTGTCGAGATAGGACGATATCGAATTCTAATATCGCGACGTCTCATTTCAAACTCAAGAGCGGCGTCAGCAGAATCTCCAGCAATAGTAAGGGGCCCCATTGAACCGCCTGGACCGTTAACTTCAAGGCCGAGTTAGGAATGCAGTGAAAAACCGCCAGAACACATTTGCGCTGATTGTGTCGCTATTTGTCACGCTAGCATCGCCGGTTTTGGCCGGATTGAACGATGCCGCGTCTGCCGGATTGAACGATGCCGCGTCTAACGAGGTACGATCGGACGTGCTGTCGGCGCACGCTCAAGTCCTTGTCGCCGCCGGTTTCGGGCTTGATGTGCCGTTTGACTTTCCTCCGAATCAATCTGGGATTGCCACCAATTCGATTGCACTTCGCATTTCGGACAGTGGCGCACCCTATTTTGAATCTGTCGTTTATGTGAACATTGACGGGCAGCTGGTCCCGCGCCTTGTTTGGCTGTCAAAAAGCTCGGGAACATGGCGCGTTGCTCCGAGGCGCGAAAACGGTTCCTACGCCAAGGGACGAGGCGTCCACTACACGCAAGAGACAAGCTTGCCGTATCCGTTGATTGCCCATTTATGGGCGCAACTTAACGCTTCGATAGCCGCTGGGACGCTAATAGACGTAGATGTCGAAGTGTTGCCTCCGATTGCCGAGGCCGACGAGGATGCGGCCCTTTCCGGCAACGATATGGCGATCGACGACATGACCGACGCATTTATGACCGTTCTGCCGGCCGAAGCGCTACCGAGTGCCTCGGCTGAACGGACCGCTACGAGAGCACCGTCAAGTGTTGGCCTGAGTCTCGCGGACACTTTCGATCCAGACCTTGTTCCCGCAGAAGACCTGCGCGGCTGGTCACCTGCTCTTGCTAAATCGGTCGAGAGGTTCTTGTTTGAATCAAACAAGTATGACGATGGCGGCCAGCTCGCATTTCTGCAGGACCGCTCGCTGTCGCCAGGCATGATGGAGGACGTTTTGGCGGTGGTTAGGAGCCCCGAGTTTGTTCTTAGTCCAGGTCTCGATCGCCTTCCAGGGTTTATCCCTGACTTTGGCGATGCGTCGGCTTTGGTGGATACATTTCAAACGTCACATGCTCTGTTGTCGGCACGAACAGGTAATCCGCTACTGTATGAGGCTGACATTACTGTTCGGGTATTCCGCGGTACGCTCAATGATAACCATGTTCTGTGGTATTTTTGTTCCGACAGATCGGGTCGGGTTTGGGTTGACCGAATTGAAGCGGAAGGCGGTCTACTTACAAGCTTTCTCACCCAGGCGACTTTTATCGATAGCGGTCCGCTAACTCACAAACCGATTGAGTATGCCCACTACGCTGGCGGGCTCGTCGATGTTCGGATGGCGGTGCCGTTTGTTCCTGAATACGACGAGGAATTGAATGGTGTGTACGTTGACATCGGGCGACTTCTCTATCGAATGCTTCCGCACCAACGATATCGCGCAACGTTCTTTCCAGATGCAATCGCGCGCGATGTTAGCGCCGACGCTGCTCAGCAGTTTGGGTCTGAACCCCGAGCGACACCACAAGCGACACCGTTTCCAGTGCCGCAAGAGAGCCCGGACCGACGCACGATGAGGCCGATCGAAAGGTACTTCGATTAAGCTGGCGACTTCCGACGGAAAAGAGCCCACGGAGATAGGCCTCGAGGCCTTCGGCCTCTTGGCAATAGTCGGGGCGAGAGGATTCGAACCTCCGACCCCCAGACCCCCAGTCTGGTGCGCTAACCAGGCTGCGCTACGCCCCGCTATCTTCGCCTGAGCGAAGCCGATGGAAGTTACTCGACTTCGGTTGCAATGCAAGGTGCTTTCTGGCGTTCGCGTTGGCGAAGGAGCAGCGTTGGCTTCCTAAGTTGGCGCCGCTCTTGCCGCTTCAAATTCCGTCGCCGCTCGGCATCGGGTCTCCATCCTCCGCATATCCATGGCATTGGTCAGTTTACGGGTGGATTGATGGGGAAACGGCTGCTGTTGCGCCAATCGATGACAAGGTCGGTTTTGCGGAGACGCTGGGGCAATTTCTCGTCGCGTTCCATCGTATTGATGCCAACGATGGTCCGCCTCCCGGAGCGCACAACTTTTATCGTGGCGGCGCCCTGCAGACTTACGATCGCCAGACTCGCGGCGCGATCGCGGCGCTTGGCGGTACGATCGATGCGAATACTGTCGACCGAATATGGCAAGAGGCGCTCGCCTCATCGTGGCGCGGTGTTCCGGTATGGGTCCATGGCGACATCAGTCCTGGAAACTTGCTCGTTAATCATCGGCGGCTCACCGTGGTCATCGACTTTGGCTGTCTGGGAGTTGGCGATCCGGCTTGCGATTTGTCGATCGCGTGGACATTTTTTGATGCGTCCAGTCGCGAAGCGTTTCGCAAATCGGTACCGCTCGACGATGCTACCTGGGCTCGCGCGCGTGGCTGGGCACTGTGGAAGGCCCTTATCGTATCGGCCAAATTACCCGGGACAAATAGCGCCGAGACGGAGCGCGCGATACGCACGCTTGGCGAAATTATCGCCGATTACCAAATTGCGACGCGCTGAATAGGCTGTCGATTTGGGCCGCCGTGCGGCCGCCGGTCAAACGGGTCCGGCATTCATTGCCGCTCGCGCGCTCTATGTCACACTTGGGGCCTCAATTAGGGAGGACGTTCAAATGCTTCGATGGGGTCTGACGGCGCGGATCGTTCGCGCAGCGCTTTGTTGTTCGATGCTGGCCGCTTGCGGCGCTTCTACAGCCGCGACCGAAGAAGAATCGATCGCTTCGCTCGAACAGGGCGTCAAGGGAGATGCTGGTACGCGTAAAGCTGCGTCGTCTCAACCGGCGTTTGGTGGCACCGAGGGTGCGGCTGCAGCGGATGTGCCCGCAACGGGGGGCAAATCTAGCGCGGCCCTGAGTCCGGTCGACGCCGAAGCCGAGAGGCGCGCGTTCGAATCAATTGTGCTGTTCGTCAAGGAAGCAGTTCGTGATCACGAAGAGCTGCAGCAAAAAGGATTTAGAGATCCAACATCACAGACGGGGACAAGACTTCTTCGATTCCCCCACCTCTATTTGTTCTTAAAAAATCCTAAGGAGTACAACGGACCGAAGCAGCCGCGCATTCTGGTTGTTGGCGTTGGCCAGCAACGATTTGATATTGGTGGGGGTAAAACGCGCTCATACCATCCGCAATACGCAGAGCTCTCGTTTCTATTTCCGGAGTCCTATATTACCGTTGTTGACACAAATGCGGAGATAGTTTCCGAGATTAGTAGCGGTCAATTCATTATCCCAAGTGGGGTCTATGCATCTGTATTCGAACGTCAAACGCCAATGTTTTTGAAGGCGTTTAGAAGTCAACCTGCTGGCAAGGAAATCGAAACGACGTTCGTCAAAATTGACGAAGCGCCGATAGCTTGGGACTCCTCGCATCGGTTATCTGCCCGTGCAGATTTCGCGGAGCTGGCGCTTTCGCGAAAGCGCGGTGACAAAGGGCCGGCTGCCGAGATAACTTGCGACAATTTATATAACATTATGGTGGCGACGTTCAGTGTCTATTATTCTCTGATAGAAAAATCAGAGGAGTTTGTCGCAAAATATTCATCCGCGCCACCGGCGGATCGTTCGCAGATCCTTCGCACATTCATGGACTGGAAAGTCGACTTCACGGTGGGAACGCTTCAAATGCTCGCACCGGGCGGTGTTTTTATTATTGATCGTGGAACATACGAAGTGATGCGGGTTGGCTTTCCGGAATACACGTCCGTAAAGTCGTTCAAAGATATTATAAATGCCAGATTGACGTCGTCGACTTGGGAAATCGGTCGTGTTGGCGAGATCAAGCCGCTGCCAACAGGGGAGTTTGTGGACGCGCTGAGTCACGTGGCTATGCGCTCGATAGAAGGCGAGGCGTTTGATAGCGCGCCGTTGATCGTCTTTTCAAAAATCGCGAAATAGCCCTCCGCCGGGCCGCGGCCGTTCACTCAGTGAGCGACGCGCGGTCGCAGGCGGTGCTGGTTCCACATTTCAAACGAGTAGACGGCGAGCCCCGCCCAGATGAACGAAAACGCTGCAAGGTGGCCCGACGTGAAAGTTTCGTGAAACACGAAGACGGCCAAGCAGAACTGCAAAATCGGCGATAGGTAGTTAAAAAGTCCGAGAGCTGAGAGTGGGAGCCGCCGCGCCGCGTTTGCAAACCAGACGAGCGGTACGGCAGTGATAAGTCCGCCGAGCACAAGCAGCTGCAATTCAATCGTGATTCGTCCGGTCCACGACATGTGCTGCGCGATGCCTCGCCATTTCAAGACAAACAAGATGATGACCGCCGGGATGACCTGAATCATCGCTTCAAGCGTCGACGCGACCATCGGCCGAATCGGTATCTTCTTCCGGATAAAGCCGTAAGTGGCGAACGACGTCGACAGCAGGATCGCCCAATACGGCACGTGACCAAACTGATAGACGAGCCCTGCCACGCCGAGCGCGGCCAGGCCGACGGCGAGCTTTTGTCGTGGCGTTAGCTTTTCACGAAGAACAAACGTCCCCAAAAAAACGCTAACCAGCGGCGCCATAAAATAGCCGAGGCTCGATTGGAGCACCTGACCGGTGTTCACAGAATAAATGTAGACGAGCCAATTCACGCTGATGAGTGTCGCGCTGAGCACGGTGTATGGGATCACTGCGCGTGCGTTCCATAGAGTTTTTGCAAACGCGCGCCGCTCTTGCATCATGAGGATGACGACGAGAAATACCGCCGACCAGAGCATGCGGTGCGATAGGACTTCGAGCGGTGATACCGTTCTCAGCAGCTTCCAATAAAGCGGGAAAATGCCCCACGCAGTGTATGCAAGAACGGCGTACACCGTTCCGGTTCGGAAGCTTCGTTCTGCCGCCGTGAGTTTGGGGGGCGCCACTTATGAAGCATAGCAGCGGCATGTTTCTGCAACGTCGCACACTGCGCGGGGGTGTGGTCCGCAAGGCGTTGGCTGCTTTAAATTGCTTGGCGCCCTGCTAGCGCTCGCCCCATCGTGATTGGATCGGCAAATTCGAGATCTCCACCGTGTGGGACACCGCTTGCGATTCGGGTGATTTTAAGGCCTTTTTTGTCGACGTAAGTTTCGAGCTCACGTTTCAATAGGAGTGCGGTCGCTTCACCATCAACGCTTGGCGGCGTTGCCACGATAACTTCGGTCACCCCGTCTTCGATTCGCCGGAGCAACTTGCCGATAGGGAGTTCGTCCGGGCCGATGCCATCAAGCGGTGACAGCAGTTTGCCTAGGACGAAATAGCCGCCGCGCATTGCGCCGACGCGTTCAATCGCGAGAAGATCGTGAACGCGTGCGACGACGCATAACGTCGCCCTATCGCGTTTGTTGTCGCTGCAGATTGCGCAGATTGGTTCGTCGTTGGGTGCGGCAATTTCGGCAATGTTCTGACAAATAGAACAGGGGCGCAGATGCTGTTGAAGCTCGGCGAGAGAAGCTGCGAGGTCGTGCGCTAACGGTTCTGATGTGGTGATCAGGTGCAGTGCGTAACGCATCGCTGTTTTTTCGCCGACGCCTGGGAGCCGACTCAGCAGCTTAACTACGCGCTGAAGACGCCGTGAATTCATATGTTACGCGTCCGCTTCGGGGAGATGAATGTCGCGCAGTTCGGCTCCGAAAAGCGATATCGCTTCTTGCACGAGCGGGTGCTTTTCGACGCGGGCGCGCGCTTCGGTGCGTGCGGTACGACGACGTTCGGTGTCGACTGATGCGACAGTTGCCGGCGCTCCTGCACCGCTGTTGGCGGCGCGTAGATCGAACGCCACTTCGGTCGGCGCGCCAAAATACCGCTGCACTTCTTGACGCAAGAGCGCGACCGCATCGACATGCGTGGCTTCGCTACTTAGAACTGATTGCGTGTCGTAGCCGAGAAGGACTCGCTCACGCGTCATGCTGATCGGCACGGCATGATCGTAAACCGCTGCAAGCGACGGACGCGCCGCCCGAACGCGCTCGACGATCGCGCGCCAAATTTCAATAGGTGATGACGGGATCGTCGACACTGTGCGTGGAGCAGGCTCTTTGCTCGGCGCAATGACCACTTCGGCGATCAAATTCGCTGGAATGTCGAGCGATGCCGTTTCGGCCGCTGTCGACAAAACTTCGCTTCGAGGCTCTGACGGGGAGGGGATAGGCCGCCGTGATTTGCCGTCGCTTCCTTGACCTCCCGCACCTCCGGCACTTCGTGGTGGCGGCGGCGACCCTGTGGCGACGCGCCGCTCGAGCTCACCGAGACGCGAGAGAAGCTCATCGAGCGGAAGCAGCGCCGGCCTTCGTGCAAGACGCACCAATGTCATCTCGAGGGCGACTCGCTGCTGCCCGCTCCTCACAATTTCGTCGAAGCTTCGTGAAAAGCCTTGGTACAGGCGGAGCAAATCGTCTTGCTCGGCGGCGCCGGCGAGACTCATGATGTCGCGCACCTCTTCGTCGGCGAGATCGAGCAAATCACGCCCCTCGGGCCCGCTTACGCGCGCTACCACCAAGTTGCGCAAATGCCGTAAAATCTCGCGCGATGTGTGCGCGAAATCGAACCCTTGCTCCGCAATGCTATCGACAATGCGAAGCGTAGCGGCGGCATCACCTTTGACGAGCGCGGTTGCCAAATCGTGAAGCACTTGCCGATCGGCCACACCGAGAACGCGCGTGACATCGGCCCCGGTTAGCTTTGTGCCGCTGTAGGCGATTACTTGGTCGGTTAGGCTCATTGCGTCGCGCATTGAGCCTGCCGCTTCACGCGAAATTGTTGCAATAGCGGCGTCGTCGGCGACAATCTTTTCGACGCCGAGGACATGCTTTAGCCGCCCCGCGATTGTCTGCGTGCTTATCAGCTTGAAATCGTACCGCTGGCAGCGACTCAAAATTGTTACCGGCACTTTGTGCACTTCGGTTGTCGCGAAAATGAATTTTACGTGCGGCGGCGGCTCTTCGAGCGTCTTTAAAAACGCATTCCATGCGGCGGTCGACAGCATGTGCACTTCATCGACGATGTAGATTTTGTAGCGATCGCGCGCTGGCCTAAACGCGAGCCCCTCTTGCAGGCGACGCACTTCGTCGACGCCGTTGTAGCTGGCGCCGTCGATCTCTTGCACGTCGATGTCGCTCCCGTCGGCGATTTCTTGGCATGCCGAGCAGGCTTGGCACGGGATTGCGTTTGGCCCTTTGGCCAGCCCATCGGCTCCGAGGCAATTGAGCGCTTTTGCGAGAAGACGTGCGCTCGTTGTTTTGCCAACGCCCCGCACACCGGTGAATAAAAACGCGTGTGCGACCCGCCCGGAGGCGATCGCATTTGCGAGTGTGCGGGCGACGTGGTCTTGCCCGACGAGGTCTTCAAACGATTGGGGGCGATACTTGCGGGCGAGAACGAGGTAGCTCACGCGTACGGTATAGCACCAGCGAGCAACAAAAATGCCTAAAAATGAGCCCTAAGAAGCGATCTGTTCGCGAGCAAGGAGTTCAGCAAGCGTTGCCGCGTTGATGCGCACGACGATGACTTTTTCGCGGTCGACTGCGACAAGGCCGGCGGCGCTCCCCCGCGGTTTTCGGATGTATCGGCGCGGGGTATAGCTGACTTCGACGACGAGTTCGCCGCGGGCGCTCGAGAAATGCGCCGCGAGATGCGCCGCTTCAACCAGAAGGTCGGCCGGGCAGGTGGCGTTTTTTTCAAGTGGGACAACAACATGCGCACCTGTGTGTCCCTTTGCGTGCAGCCATAAGTCTCGAGGTTTCGCGACATGAAGCGTTAGCTCATCGTTATGTGACGCTCCGCGTCCGACAAGAATGCGCTTCCCTGAATTGCCTGAAAAAACGCGATAAGGGCGGCTCGGCGCCGGTTCGGCACTTCGCTTCGCGCTGGGGCGACCGGAAATGTCGTCGCCTCCCGGTCTGGCGAAATCGCCTGGCGCAGCTTTAACCGCGCGAACGATAAGAGCGTCGAGTTCGGCGCTGATGACAGCGATGACCGCTTCGGATTGAAGCGATAAAAGAGCCGCTTCAGTCGTCTTTGCATCGGCGAGTCGCTTGTCGGCGACACCTTTTCCAAGCTTTAGCCTCCGCGCGCGACGAAAAATCGCCTCAACTTGTTCGCGCGCCGTTCGGGCCGGCTCGACCGACATTGTCTGGGTCACAGCTTCGCCGGTCGACCAATCGGTTGCAGTAAGCTCTGTGACGCCGCGCGGCGCGCGAGCCGCTTCAACGACGAAAAGTTGCGCGCGATCTGCCAGAGTCGCGGCGTCGCCAATCCGCGCGATGTCGCGCTCGATCGCCGCTTGTCGCCTTCGCACGCGCGTTAGCGCTTTTTTAACGCCCCGAGTAAAATCGGCTCGCTCGCTTTCAAAGAGCTCTTTCGCAGCAAGCTCGCGCAATTCGGTGCGCGCCGCCCGTCGTTCTTCATTCGTCACGCGCCGTATCGTGACACACGCAAGGGCGGCAAATTGAAAAAAGTCGATTTGCGAACAGTTGGCGAAATACTCCAACTAGCGCTATTTGCCCCTCATTGGGGTAATGGGTGAATCGTCATACATTTGCATCTGGCACGACTAGCAGCGTCTTTGTGAAGGCGCTTTTCAGCTACCTTGAGGCAAAATATAGCCTCGCGGTCGCTGATGAGTGGCTCACAACGGTCGGTATCTCGCGCGAAGATCTCAACGACGAGACGCGCCCGATGCCGCTCACGACGTTGCACGAGGCGCTCGTAGCGTTTGAAAATAAGGCCTCGCGCGCCGAGCTGTCAGGCACGTGGGAGCATCTCGTCGCACCAGACAATCTAGGCGGTTGGGTCGGTGTACTTCGCGGGACAAACACCCCGGGCGAAGCGTTTGACAGGCTCGAGCCGAGCGACGCGCCGCAATCGCGAACCGTGCGGTGGGAGACGCTCGAAGCAGGAGACGCTTTTTGGAAAGGGCGGGCGCACATCACGCACAATCCCGCCATCGAGCGCGACGGGCTGATGTCGCTCGCGCGAACCGTCGAGCTGAGCGCCATCCCCGCGCTGTTCGGGTTCGGGCGGGCGACGCTCGTGACGTGCAAGCCGGTCGTGCAAATTGCCGGTATTTTCCAGGAATTTGAAGTGCGATGGCGAGTTCCAAAAGCGCCGATTGCAGCAGTGTTGGGCGGGGCGTTGGGCGCCGGGCTTGGAAGCGTCTCGCTGATGGTGAATGCGCTTCGGCTTGAGTTCGGGTTTGGAGCGATGCTTGGAGCGGCGGTGGTGGGCGCGCTCGCAGGCGGCGTGTGGGCCGGCGATCGTTCGCGTCGCGCGCATAGCCACGCGCAGCGGATGCGCGTGCAAGCGCTCGAGCGGAGCATTGTGTTGAAAGAGGCGCGCGATCGTTCGGCCGCGATGACGATGGAAGGGGCTGTTATTGCCGGGCAATACCGCATCGTGAGGCGCATGGGTGCGGGCGCGAGCGGCGTGATTTATGAAGCGGTGCGAATCGGCGACGGTCAGACGGTGGCGATCAAACTCTTGAGAGCGGCGGCGGCGCACGATGCTGTCGCATCGGATCGTCTGCGACGCGAGGCAGAAGCGCTTGGGCTCTCATGGCATCCAAACGTGGTCGAAGTGCTCGATCACGGCGTTCTCCCCGACGGGACATCATTCCTCGTGATGGAAGTGCTTCACGGTGAATCGCTCGCGTCGCGTCTTGCTGCACGCGGGGCGCTGACGCTTCAAGAGCTGCTCCCGATTGCGCTGCAAGTGTGCGACGCGTTGACAGCCGTTCATGCTGCAGGGGTCGTTCACCGCGATCTAAAGCCGTCGAATATTTTTCTCGTCGCGTCGCATGGCGCCCCCGATCAGAAGGTCAGTCGTGATTGGGTAAAGCTTCTCGATTTTGGCGTCGCGCGTGTCGAATGGGAAGAGACGCGCATCACGAACATGGGGGTCGCCGTAGGCACGCGCGGCTACATGTCGCCCGAACAAGAAGAGGGGGGCGATGTCGACGCGCGAAGCGATCTTTTTGCGGTAGGTGCTCTGCTCTACGAATGTCTAGTCGGCGAGCCGCCGCCGCCGGTTCTTTCAAGCGGCGTGATGAGAGCCGCAAATGGTGATGTCGATGACGGCGGCCACTTGCAAAACTTAACGCGCGCGAGAGCCGGAGTGCCGCCGGAGTGCTGGGCGATCATCGAGAAGTCGATGGCGTTCTTGCCGGAAGATCGATACGAAGACGCGCGAGCTCTGGCCGCAGCCTTGCGAGCGGTAGGGCGGGGGAAAAACAATAGGCCAGCGCTAGACGCGGACTCCGCCCCGTAAACGTGCCCGTGCCCGTAAACGTGCCCGGTTTTTATAAGAGTAAAAAAAGGGCAAAAATGGGCGAAAAAGGGCCTAAAACGTAGTCCCAATATTGCCGAACGAAATACTAGGCCCAAAAATAATTGCGCGAGCGCTCTTCGATTCAAGGCCGCCACTCCCCGTCAGACGCTGCTCGAACCAAGCATGCAAGTTGATCGACGCCTGCGCGCGCCCTCCCGCATCGGCAATTGGGATCGCCATGCCGAGGCCGATGACGGCGCCAACTTGTGTCAGCGGCTTCCCGGCCGTCGACGTATCGCCGGTCAAACCGAATGCCATCACCCCGGCTTCAAGACCGAGTAGCCCTTCGTGACCATCGGTGTCGAGCCACGTTAGACGCGAAATAATACCGAAACTGAGCGACATCACGCCGCTAGCCCCAGCCTCGCCAAAACGATAGAGGCCTGTTGGAATTGCCGACGTCGCATAGAGCCGAAATCGCCCCGTCCCAAGAACAACGTTCCACTGGGCGGCCGGCGCCCCCGACATGATTTCAAGAGCGCCTAAATAGTGCGCTTCGTCGGCAACATGCGACACGCGAATCACGATGCGATCGTATTGCGAGCGAACCCCTTTCACCCAAAAAATGCGAGATTCGGCCCCCGAACGCATCACGATCGATTGCGTAAAATGAGCGGCACTTCGCACCGATCCATCGAGCGCCAAGACTTCGATTTCAAGCGACAGCTTTTGCGTGCCGTACTCGGGTGAGAGCCGCTCGCGATGCAAAATGACGCGGCAGCTGTCGCGAACAGAAAACGGCAAGTGGGTCGTAATGCCTGGCTCGATGCGCTTCGGGCGATTGTCTGGGCCGGTGCACACGACCTCGACAAGCGGCTCGTTGGTAAACGCCGTGGGGCCGACCGGAGCTGGAATATTTGCTTCTTTTATCGGCCTCTGAAGCGAATCGGAAAGGACGGCCAAATCGATTTGATCAAGAGGAGGAGGGAGCGCCGGAATGCGGTAGCCGAACAGAAGAGCGACAACGCCGGCCGCGTTAACGTCGCCTTGCACTTTGGTTACATCGCCGGCCGTCTTCACCTCATAAATATTGTCGTGTGGAAGGAGAACCAACGTCGCTCCGGGGACGCGTGGCACATGCACCACCGCCCCTTGGTTGTTCGGAATAAAATCGATTGGCGGAAAACCGGCGAGCTCAAGGACCGCACGCACTTTTGGCGGCGCGCGCGTATCGATGCGCGCAACCGCGACGACGTTTGAATCGGCCTCGCCGCGCTCGACTGTAATCGCGAGCGTCGGAGCATCGACCGCTCCGATATCGAGCACGGCGTACGCGCTCTCTTTTGCGCTCAAAATTTGAATCGCATCGACCTGGCGCGAGCCGACAAAAAAATGGAGCGAACCGATCGAATTCGCGCACGCTCCGCCGAGCTTAATGACGGCGCGCGCCCCGTCAACGTTTCGTAAAAATGGCCCCGAAGCGACGCTCATCGGGCAGCGCAATATCGACACGCGCACAACAGGGGTTGTGCTCTCGCCTTTGCCGGTAAACACGACATGCGGCGCGAGCCGAAATCGAATGTCGATCGCCGTCGTTGACGCCGAAGGGGGTTGAAATTGGACGACACCGTTTTCGATCGTGCAGCGAAGTGCGCCGCATTCGGCGTCGGCAATTGCATCGGGATGGGTCAGCGGCAAAATCGCGAGGCCGCTCGACACGTCTGCAGATACATCGGAAGGGATAATTTGTGCGATTTCGATTCGACTCGGGGAAATCGAAAATGTCTCGAGAGGTTCGCGTTCGCCGTCGGCGCCGAAAAAGATCGCATCGTGGACAGCCAGCGCACCTGCCGGGAGCCAACGCAAAACATCGGCGCCTGCGGCGGTGGCGAGAGTCTTAGGGACCGCCCACGTACATCGTTCTCCGGTGCTGTCTATTTTTGGCGCGCTGCACGCGTCGGCGACAAAGCCGCCATCGCTGACCCATGCGACTTGAGCGCCGCGCAGACGCCGGCCGCGCGCTTCAAGGCGCCCTTCATCGGCGGAAAGCGTAATCGAAGCTTTGTCGAATGTAGGCCAAGTGCCGGTTGCAACGAGCGTAACGACTTGGTCAGCTTTCTCGCAGTTTTCGGCAGCGGTCGCGATTTTGATGTCGGTCGCGCTTCCGATCGCAGACGTGACGGTTGGCGGACGAACGGCGCGACCCCCGGCTTCAAGTTGCCATCCGCCGTGCAGAGGGCCGCATGCGACGCGCCCTTCACCAAGCGTGATCGCCTTTCCGCCGATGGGAGCTTGAAGCACATCGGCAAACGCATTGCGCCCAACTCCAACAAGAAGCAGCAAGGCAACAACGACAATTCGAAAAAAACGACTCACAAAAACCACCAAGTGTCGCCCCGTGCGACGCTAGCCGCCTGACAACAGAAGTTTGCGCATCTCGGCGCTCTCAAGGATGTCTTTTCGAGAGGCTTGCTTGCGTAAATTTTTGAATGTTTTTGTCGGCCATGATTTCTGAAACAGGTTCACGACCCATTTTGCGAGCGACCCTTCAGGATCGCAGTGTATCTCAGAAATTAACCGTGTTTTTGTGCCATTTGCGACCGGAAGGAGCGTAAAAAGGCTGCTGTGAAGGACCCCTCGCACGTGCTTCGTTTTGGGTGCATTCGGATGTTCGGTGGAACTGCTTTTAATTAGCAGCGCGCCGCTCGCCTTGTCGTAACGCACCGTTGTGAGGGTGATAAAATCGCGATCGGTCACCAAAATTGGCATACCGATGTGCATGTACTCGACATATTTGTAAGTGGTCGACCCGGGCAATCGTCTCACCTCGGCGACGCTGTCGGCCCACTCGCCGACGCGCTTTGTATCGGTGAGAATTGTTGCCATGCGCAGCGGCGGCGCGTCGATTACTCCATCGCCTTTGAAGGCGATGATGTCGCTCCCAGAAACTTGACGACGGAATGTCGCCACGCCGTCATGGATCCCCAACGATTCCCAGACGGGCGCGATTGGTGCAGCGGCGTCGGCGATCGGCGCGGCGTCGGTCGGTGCAGGTGAAATCGTTGTGATCGGTGCCGCGGCGTCGGTCGGTGTAGGTAAAATCGGCGCCGCGGCGTCGGTTGGCAGTTCGGCACGCGCTGGTGCTGCCGTGAAAACGATCGCGAGCGCGAATAGCGCAAACCGGAGGCATTTAGAGATTCGTTTCATAGCCGACCCTTTGAGCGGGCGGTGCCGCATCGGCACTTTATGAGCTCTACCGTCGAATGCCAGTCCCTTGCCCTAAAAGCAGCGCATTGCGCGATTGTTCGGCGACGCAACGTCATCAAATTGGGCGACGCGCAATCGGGGACGAGACCGTGCAAAGTCGTGCACCGTCACGATTGACGACCCGGCACCGGCCCGGAGATACGCCGGGAGCTTTTTTACTAACGAGGTCCTTACATGCCAGATAAAATCGGTCGAGGAAGAATGTGGCGCCCTGCATTTGTTGTCACAACGGCGGCAGTAGCGGTGTTTGCAAGCGGATGCGCTTCATCATCGGAAGATGCGACCGATGAGGGGGCTGTCGATGAGCAGATGGAAGCGACTAGCGAAGCCCTAACGGATAGCGAAGCGACGGATAGCGAAGGCGCGACAGCCAGCGAAGCAAGCGCTCTCCGCGGTGAAGCCGATCGTTGGGGAGATCGCGGCGGCGACGGTCGTGGCGGCGACGGTCGTGGCGGCGGCGGTCGCGGCGGCGGCGGTTGGGGCGGCGGCGGCGGCGGCGGTTGGGGTGGCGGCGGGTGGGGTGGCGGCGGTCACGGTGGCGGCGGGTGGGGTGGCGGCGGCTGGGGCGGTGGACCCATCATTGTAAATCCGCCACAGCCCCCGGTGCATTGCCCATCGTGGGTGCCAACGTTCGGAGATCGTTGCTACTCGCCAGGGCAAGTGTGCAACTACAGCACCTTCACATATCACCTTTCGGCGTTTTGCCGTAGCGATGGTATCTGGCAAACCAGCCGAGTAAACCCCCCGGGGTGGGGTGGCCGGTAGTCCCTCCACTGCGCTAACTTGATCTTTCGGAGCCGTTTCATTCAGGGATGAACGGCTCCGAAAGGCAACGTTGGTTCGGTTCTCCAGGACTTTGAAAGCCTGGTACTCGAAGTATAGAAGAAAGTCCTGTCGAAACGGTAGTCGGCTTGTACACTACCGCCGACGCATGACGACCGAGAAGTCAACCAGTCGATCGAAAAAGTATGAAGGGCTCGCCGAGACGCGTGAGCTTTTGGATGAGGCGGGGATGCGAACGGTCCTCTCGCGAATGGCCGATGGCATTCTCGCGACCGGCCTCGAGTCGTCCCTCGTGCTCGTCGGAATTCGCACCGGTGGCGTGTACGTTGCTGAGCGTCTTGGCGCGCTCATTGCTGCGCGCGTCGGTCACGCCGTGCCGCTTGGGATGATGGATATCACGCTCTATCGCGATGATGTTTTTGGCGGTTTGGCAAAGCCGGTGATCGGTTCGACAGAACTGCCAACATCGATCGAAGGGCGCACGGTCGTGCTTGTTGATGATGTGCTGTTCACCGGTCGTACGACGCGGGCGGCGCTGGCTGAGCTGATCGATTTTGGTCGCCCCGAAGCGGTAAGGCTTGCGGTGCTCGTCGATCGAGGCCACCGAGAATTACCGATTCAGGCTGATTTCGTCGGGATAGACGTGCCGACCACGCGCGCTGAATTGGTGAACGTGATGTTCCGCGAAATCGATGGAGTTGATCGCGTTGTCCTCCGCCAAAGGGGAGCTCGATGAGTCGCCCGTTTCGGCATCTGCTCGATATCGAATCGCTCACCCGAGGCGAAATTCTAACGATTCTCGGGCTCGCACAAAAAATGTGGGAGGTGTCTGAGCGGTCCGTGAAAAAAGTGCCGACGCTTCGCGGGAAGACAATCGTCGGTCTTTTTTTGGAGGCGTCGACACGAACGCGCTCGTCGTTTGAGCTCGCCGGGAAGCGACTCTCAGCCGACGTCATCAATATTTCCGGAAGCGGGTCGTCTACATCAAAAGGCGAAACGCTCCTCGACACCGTCAAAAATCTCGATGCGATGAGCCCCGATGTGATTGTGCTCAGGCATTCGTCGTCTGGAGCCCCGCACTTTATTGCAAGTCGCGTTCGTTGCGCGGTCGTCAATGCCGGTGATGGGACACACGAGCATCCGACGCAAGCGCTTCTCGATTGTGCGACGATGATGAAGCACAAAGGGTCTCTCGAAGGCAAAACGGTCGCGATTGTCGGCGACGTGGCGCACAGTCGAGTCGCCCGATCGAACATCCACGCGCTGACAAAGCTTGGGGCAAACGTGCGAGTTGCCGGTCCGCGAACATTGATGCCTGTCGACATCGGAGCGATGGGGGCCACTGTGTTCGAGCGCGTCGAACCGGCGATCACTGATGCCGATGTGGTGATGGTTCTGAGGCTTCAGAGCGAGCGGCAAGAAGCCGGGCTGATCCCCAATACGCGGGAATACAGCCGGTATTTCGGTGTAAATTCGCGAAATATCGAGCTCGCAAAGCCCGATGCGATTGTGATGCACCCGGGGCCAATCAATCGAGGCGTCGAGCTCGAACCGGAGCTGGCCGACGGGAGTCGGTCGGTCATTCTTGAGCAAGTGACATACGGCGTAGCTGTGCGGATGGCGGTGCTCTACCTGGTCGCAGGTGGGACGCTTGATGAGGGGTAGGGGTAGCCGGTTTTTCTCACGCGGGGCGGAAGAGGCCGGGCACGTTTACGGGCACGGGCACGTTTACGGGGCAGAGCTTTAGTCAACATTAATTCGCGTGGCACGTGTGTCGTACGGATGACACATAGAGCGATGACACCGTATCCGACGAAAGTTTCACCGATGATTCCCGCTGTTTTGCTCATTTTGAGCATTGCTTGCTGGGCTGAAATGGACCTTTTCGTCCCCAGCTTGCCGCAGATGGTCACCGACTTTGGTACGACCGATCAGACGATTCAGCTGACGCTAAGCCTCAATTTTTTGGGCTTTTTTATCTCAAGCCTCTTTTGCGGCGCGATGGCCGATGCATTCGGGCGCCGACCGGTTCTGATCGGCGGTTCGATTCTATTTGTGATTGGCGGCTGCTTTTGCGTCTTCTCGACGCACATCGTTCCATTTTTGATCGGGCGATTTATTCAGGGGATCGGCGTAAGCGGCCCGGCCACGGTAACGACGGCGGTCATCGGTGATCTGTACGAAGGCGATCGCCAGATGAAGCTCCAGTCGCTCATGAACAGCATCATTACGATCACGATGGCGCTCGCACCGCTGGTGGGAGTCGCGATTGCTGTCGAGTTTGGGTGGAGGGCGAACTTCGGAGTGATTGCGATTTTAGCGGTTGTCGGTCTTGTCGCAGCGAGCGTCGTGATCCCAGAAACGCTACCGGTCGAGAGGCGCCGCGCGCTGCGGGTCAAAGATCTGATCGCGACGTATAAATTGCTTCTTTTCAGCCGAGAATTCGTGCTTCCGGTGGTCGGACTTTGCGCGCTTATCACGCCGTATTTCATTTTTATCGGCGTCATTTCGCTGCTCTTTATCGGCGAGCTGAATCTCCCGATGAGCGAATACGTTTTTTATCAGGGGTCGGTCGTCGGAGTGTTCGCGCTGTTTAGTCTATTGATGCCGCTCTTGCCAAAGCGCACCAACATGAATCGCCTGAGTCGCATAAGCATTTGGATCTCGCTGATTGCCGGACTAGGGCCTGTACTCAGTTTCTCCTCTGACCCGTAAACGTGCCCGTGCCCGTAAACGTGCCCGGTTTTTTTCATGGGCAGTGGCGTTTTCTAGCAACTTTTTTCTTCGGTGGCCGATGATCCTTCATGAATCTCGATCACGAAAAAC
>CAMAVR010000016.1 GCA_945861885.1 Nannocystis exedens
CTGGCAAGCAGTCGAAGCCGGACAAGCGGCGGTACTATCTGTCGTCACGTGGCTCGGCGACCGAGTCGGCGGCGCTGATCGACATCTGCTTAAGGCTCAGTCTTCTGGATGCGAATGAGCATAAGAAGGGCAAAGAAATGCTCGTGCGCCTCGTTTCGATGCTCATCAAGCTCGGGCAGGCTTGCGAAGAAGCGGCCTAAATTCGGAGCCACAAAAGGGCGCAGCCAATGGCTTCGCCCAGCGATCGAAGCGATTGAGGACCGTTTGCCATGGGCCAAAGTCGTCGGGCAAATCACGCCACGGAACACCGGTTCGACGCCACCACAGCACGGCTTCGATGAAGTTGTGGTTGTCCTTCGGCGGACGACCTCGTCCTCGCTTGGAGGTGAGTACTGCCTCTACTTTTGCCCACTGCGCATCGCTTAACTGTTTTCGTACCATTGCGATTTGCCGATTAAGCACACAATGAATGCGATTAAAATAGGTGAATTGTATTGTCTCAGGTTGGCAGCTTTGGCCTCAAAAAACCGGGCACGTTTACGGGCACGGGCACGTTTACGTGGGCAGATCAGATTTTGAGATCACGGCCTAGATCCTATTAAAACAGATGGTCGCCACCGTGATAGTGAGCTGCACGCCGATTTAGGAAAGGCGTTGGGTTTCAGCCGATACCTTCGCGGTCTCGGCTGAAACCCGACGCCTTTCTAGTGGCTGCGCTCCCGATCGATACCCGGGTGCGTTTTTTCGCCCGGCTCGTGGCGCGGATTCTCCGTTTTATGCGAGCCGTCGCGCCCTGCGAACGACATTAGGAGCCCCTTGTCGTAGATGAACTGGTCGCGCGAATCGTACGGCGTTGCGTGGACGCCCGTGTCCATCCGGATCGCGTCGCATGGGCACGCTTCGACGCAAAATCCGCAGAAAATACAGCGCAATTCGTCGATCACGAACCTCACCGGGAAGCGCTCGTAACCTCGCCGCTTGTCGCCCTCGGGGTACTCGCCCGCTTCGATGAAGATACACTGCGCGGGGCATGCGGTTGAACAACATAGGCATGCCACGCATCGCGGGCTCCCGTCGTCGCGCGCCATCAGCCGGTGAAGGCCGCGGAAGCGCTCTGGGTATGGCCGCTTCTGCTCG
Source organism: Nannocystis exedens (assembly GCA_945861885.1). GTDB lineage: Bacteria > Myxococcota_A > Polyangia > Polyangiales > Polyangiaceae > CAMAVR01. The sequence continues at coordinate 1,138 of CAMAVR010000016.1, forward strand.
GGGTAGCTGATCGTCGTGATCCCTTTATCGAGCCGCTGCGTCACCGGGTCGGGGCGATCGTTTTTCCACATCTCTTTCGTGTTGCGGAAAAAGTGCCTCATCGACTCGCCTACCCCGCGAATAATTTCGGGGATATACGACTGGTTCGAAAGCGAACGCTCGGCGTGCTTCACGACAACTGGCGTGAATGGCGTCGCCCGCTTTTTTGGAAATGCTGCTGCTTGCGTCATCGTACGCTCCTTTTATGCCTGCATCCGTGGGGAGCGCGGTGTCCCCCCGAAGCGCTGCGCGAGTTTTGCTGTCGAACCGACGACCCATGATGTGCGCCTCGTTGGCCTGATAAGCCCGATGACGATCGACAGTACGAAGTACGTGATCGCGATGGCAACCACTGCCTGCGTCAAATCGCCGATCATTTGGAGCGTATTGCCGAGGACCGGGCCTGCGTGATCGAGAAGCAGGTAGACAACCCCCGTCACAAGAATATTCGCAAGCGAGAGCGGGAGCAGAATGCGCCAGCACAGCTTCATTAGCTGATCGTACCGGAATCGCGGCAGACTCCAGCGCACGAAACACTGAATCCAGCACAAAAAGAGCACTTTTCCGAAGAATGTGCAGACCTGAATCGCCGTGACCGTCAAGTGATTCATCGGCAGCTGAAGCGCGCGCCATGTGCCGATGTCGATCGTTAGCCCGTCGCGGTGAAGAAACGGAAGCTGCCACCCGCCGAGAAAGATCGTGACCAAGAGCATCGAACTCGTGACCACTTCCATGTATTCGGCAAAGTAAAACATGCCGAACTTCATCCCCGAATATTCGGTGAAATAGCCCGATACGAGCTCGCTCTCGGCCTCAGGTAGGTCGAAGGGGATTCGCTTTGATTCGGCGACCGCCGCCATAAAAAACATAAAAAACGCGAGCGGCTGAATGAAAATCCCCCACGCGTGATCGCCCTGCCAGCGCACCATGTCGCCCATGCGCACCGAGCCGTAGATCATCAACGCGCCGACGAGCGACATCCCAATCGTCACTTCGTAGCTGACCATTTGGCTTGCCGCGCGAAGAGCGCCGAGAAGCGAAAATTTATTGTCGCTGCTCCAACCGGCAAGCGCGGCGCCGACAATCCCCTGCCCGGCCAGCGCGAACACATAGAGTATACCGACGTTGAGCGACGCGACTTGGAGATCGATCGCCGCAATGCCGCCACGGGCGACCGGAATGAGGCACGAGCCGTAACGCGGAACAGCCGGAAACAGCAGCGAACCGGTGTCGGTCGTCCGCCATAGATCATCGACGCACAGCTTGTCGCCAAACGGAATCACCGCGATCAGCGCGAGCACCGGCGCCATCACCAAAATCGGCGCGACAGCGAACAAGAGCTTGTCGCCGCGCGGCGGAATAAAATCTTCTTTGAAAAAGAACTTTACGCCGTCGGCCAGCGGATGAAGAAGCCCGCCGAGACGAAACTCGATGCCGAACACTTTGATCACCGCTCGATTCGGACCGATGCGATCTTGAATCATCGCGCTCTGACGGCGATCGAGCCAAGTTAGCAGCCCTCCTACATTGAAGAGGAAGCCGACCATAATCAGAATTTTTACGACCGCCCAAATCGTTTCGGAGAGAGACATCATATTCAGATCTCGATTTACGATTCCGTTTGAGTTGATGAGGTCGCGGTTTGCGCCGGCACTTCGGAGCTCAAACGTGTGCGAATTTGCTTCAATTCGCCCCACTGGGGGTTAAGCCCGAGCGAGCGCGCGACGTGTGCGATTTGCGTCCATGCCGGGGCGGCGCCGCCGATCGGTTCGAGCGCTTTGTCGGCGACTTGGCGAATCCCTTTCGCGTTCACGTACGTCCCCGAAGCCTCGGCCCACGTTGTCGCTGGGAGCACGACTGTCGCCGCGCGCGTGAGTGGACCGTCGTGCGCCGCGATCGTCACCATCGCCTGCAGCTTTTCGAATGCCGGTTCGCCGTCGTGATGATCGAGTGGCGCTTCGCCTCCGAGCGCGATCACGTGTGTCGCTCGGCCGGCGCGAATGTCGGTCACCAGATCGGCAAACGACTTCGCGTCGCGCGCGAGCGCTGCCACCCCTTCGCGGTTCGGGTTTTTGTCGCGATGGATTAGAATCTTGTCTTCGTAACCGTCTGGCAGGCCCGACACGTAAAACGAAGTCGTGCCAAGTAACGTTTTCGCCAATTCGCGAAGCGCCCAGTTATCTTCGAGCGAATGCTGCGCCGAAAACACGACCGCCACCGAATTCGGTGAAACGCCTGCAAACGCTTGTTTTATAGCCTGAAGTGCTGCTGACGCCGACACCGTCTTCCCTTGAAGGCGCGGTTCGCTCACGCGATCTTCGTGGATGCGGCGGTAGCTCAACATCCCCTCGTCGCACATCCAATATTTGTTGACCTGCTCGTTGTCGCGCGGGCGATGGCGATACGCGCGGTTGTAGCGCGGGTCGTAGTCGAGATACGAATTGCAGCCGGTCGCGCACCCTTGGCAAATGCTCTTCGCCGTGCGGAGAAACCAGACGCGCGCTTTGAAGCGAAAATCTTTCGTCGTCAGCGCGCCGACCGGGCAAACATGCTCGGTCATGAACGTGTAGTGCCCCGTGAGCGCGTGGCCGTCGGCGACGCAAATCTCGTTGTGATTGCCTCGCTCGCGCATCTCGAGCACCGGGTCGTGCGCCACTTCGTCCATGAAACGGATGCAGCGCGTGCACATGACGCAGCGCTCGGCATCGTACACGATCGTCGGGCCAAACACGACCGCTTTTGGCTTGTGAACAGGCTCGTCGCCCATCCGCTTTTTGAAGCGGCCGTACTCGAGCCAATAGTCTTGCAGTTTGCACTCGCCCGACTGATCGCAAATCGGACAATCGACCGGGTGATTCAGCAGCAGAAACTCTTGTACCGCTTTGCGCGCGACGGCGACATTTTCGCTCGCATTCGACTGAATTTCGGCCCCTTCGGTCGCGGCCATTTGGCACGCCGGCTGAAGCTTCGGCTTTCGCACGGTGCGATAATCTTGAAGTGTCGCGTCCCATTCGAGAATGTCGAGCAGCGGCGAACGCTGCGTCGCACTCGGCATCACTTCGATGAGACACATGCGGCAATTGGCCGCGATTGACAGGCCTGGGTGCCAGCAATAGTGCGGTATCTCAATACCAACGCGCGCGGCAGCAGCGATAATCGTGTCGCCCGTCTCAAACGGAATCTCTTTGCCGTCAAGCTTAAAGGTCGGCATGTGGGTCTCTCTTAGTGATCACATTCGCCGCCGATCATGTTTAGCGAGCCGAATGTTGGTACTACGTCGCTTATCATTCGCCCGGTGATTAGGCCGCCCAGCCCTGCGGTCGATAGGAATGATGGTGGGCGGACGCGCACTCGGTATGGGGTGCCGCTGCCGTCGGAGATTAGATAGAACCCTAACTCGCCGTTCCCCGCTTCGGTGTACGAATAGACTTCGCCGGCGGGGACTTTGGCCCCTTCCATGATGAGCTTGAAGTGCTGAATCGTCGCTTCGATCGTCGTGTATACGGCCTCTTTTTCGGGGAGCACGACCCACGGATTGTCGACCGACACGGGCCCCGACTTTGGCATTCGCTCGAGGCACTGCTCGATGATGCGCTTCGATTGGCGAATCTCTGCGAGACGCACAAGAAAGCGATCGAGCGTATCGCCGCTTTTGCCGACCGGAACGTCGAAGTCGACTTCGTCGTACTTCAAGTACGGGTGCGCTTTTCGGATGTCGTAGGCGACACCGCTCGCGCGAAGACACGGCCCCGTCCACCCGAGCGACAGCGCGTCGGCTCCGCTGATTTTACCGACGTTCTCCAATCGATCGACGAAGATGCGGTTGTTGAGGAGCATCTTCTCCCCCTCTTCGACGATATTGATGATCGCACCGAGCGCGCCGTGGCACATCTCCGCGAATGCGTCGGTTGGTGGCCGCGCCATCCCCCCGATGCGCCCGAACGAGTGCGTTAGCCGTGCGCCAGTCTCTTCTTCGAGAATGTCCCACACCATCTCGCGGGCTTTTAGGAACCACAAAAACGGCGTAAAAGCGCCCAATTCCATCGCCATGGCGCCGTCGCATGTGAGATGGTCGGAGATGCGCGCGAGCTCGCCAAGCGCCATGCGATACCACTGGCATCGCTCGGGGACTTGAATTCCGCATAGTTTTTCGACAGCGAGCGCATAGCCGACGTTGTTCAACATCGGCGACACGTAATTGAGGCGGTCGACGTACGGGAACACTTGCGCCCATGTGCCGCGCTCACACATCTTTTCGAAGCCGCGATGCAAATAGCCGATCTGCACGTCGGCTTTCACGATCGTCTCGCCGCTCAGCTCGAGAACGATGCGGACCGTCCCGTGCATGGCGGGGTGCGCCGGCCCCATGTTGAGGTGCATCGGGTCGCTCGGCAGCTCGAGAGCGCCGTCTTCTAATTCGGTATCAAGTGGTTCCATGCGTGTCCCACACTTTTCTTCCGAAGCTCATCCCTTCGTCGGGACCGAACGGCTCTAGTTTGCCGAGCGGTAGACCGGCTTCTTCTTCGGTGCGATATGCGATGAGCGGCTCGGTTTTTTGCGCCGGATAATCTTTGCGGAGCGGAAAGCCGGTAAATTCTGGGTACATCAAGATGCGCCTGAGATCCGGGTGCCCTTCGAACTTGATGCCAAACATGTCGAATGTTTCCCGCTCGAGCCAATCGGCTCCGCGCCACAACGATGTTAGCGAATCGATTTTTGCGTGGTTCCCCTCGTCGTCGCCGATGCGAGCTTTTACGCGAATGCGGTGTGCGTGCGTCACCGAATAAAGATGAAGCACGACGTCGAATCGAGGCGTGCGCTCCGGGTAATCGACCCCGCACAAATCGACAAATAGCTCAAACGACATCGCCGGATCGTCGCGAAGAAACGCTCCAATCGCTTTCCAACTATCAGAAGCAACAACGGCTGTGTCGTCTCCGAAATTGGAATGCGTTTCGAGAATTGCCGCGCCAAATCGCGCTTTTAGAGCATCGAGTACGCTCTGGCTCATCGCTGCCCCTCCTTTTTGGCCGAAGGGACGCCGAGCTGAACGAGGCCCATCGCCGGATCTTGGCGTGGCTTCACGATGCCTGGCGTGCGATCGCCTCGCGCGATTTTATCTTGCAAAAGTAGCAGCCCATCAAGCACAGCCTCGGGGCGCGGCGGACAACCAGGAACGTACACATCGCAGCGGATGATTTTATCGATCCCCGCGACGGTCGTATAATTGTCGTAAAAACCGCCCGAGCTTGCGCACGTGCCGAATGCTAGGACCCACTTTGGGTCCATCATCTGCTCGTAAATTCGGCGCAGTGCGGGCGCTTGGCGCTGGCTGATTGTGCCCACGACCCACAACAAATCGGCTTGCCGTGGCGAAAAACGCGGCGCTTCGGCCCCGAATCGCGCGACGTCAAACCGTGGGCTCGCGACCGCCATAAACTCCATCCCGCAGCAGGCCGTGACGAACGGATACTGGAAAAGCGAGTACTTTCGCGACCAATTGAGCATCGCGTCGAAACGCGTGACGCCAAAGCCGGCCTCGGACCCTTCGATCGTGACCGAATGCCTTGGCCTTTGCAGCGCCGCAGGCGTGCCTGGCGGTGAATTCAGCTCTCCCATTCGAGAGCGCCCTTTCTCCAAACGTACACGAGCGCGATAGCGACGACTGACAAAAAGCCGATCATCGATGCGAGCCCAAACCACCCGAGTTGCCGAAACTGTATGGCCCACGGATAAACAAAAACCGCTTCAATATCGAAAACGACGAATAAAATCGCCGTTAAATAGAACTTAACGCTCAGCTTCACGCCACGCGAGCCGACGCTGTCAGAGCCGCATTCAAACGGCATCATCTTCTCGGGCGTCGGGTTTTTGGGGCCGAGCACCGTCGCGAACGTGTAAAAAAGACCGGCGATCAGCGTTGCGATCGCGATAATCATGAACATTGGAGCGTAAGTGCTCAGCATGATGGCAGGGCCTTGCTTCTCGTGGGTGTTCGGTCTGTGCGATGAATGGCGGTGGAGCGCTGAAAGCCGGCCATTTATGGCGAAACAGCGGCGTCTTTGTAGCCGCGGCGAGTTGAAGTGTCAATGCGACTTGGGCTGTTCCACCTGTAGCGGAAAGGTCGTTTGCACCAGCTGCGGGCTCATGTTTTATCGTTTTTCGCCGGCCACCCACGCTTTCCATGTGACCAGCGCGGTGCCTAGAGCGGCTTCGATCTTCGACATCACGCCGGCCAAATCGTGCTCGGTTGCGACCGCTGACGCGTTGGCTTCGGTCGCAAGGGCCGCCATCGCTCTTCTCGCGCATGCGTATGCAGCGACGAAATGGCCTCGCTCGAAATACGCTTTTGCCAAAAGCGTGTGCGCAACGCACGATGAGCCGCCCACCGAGAGCGACCTTCGGAGCGGCGATATCGCTTCGCCGGCGCGCCCCGCTAGCATCATCGCTTCGCCGAGTTTGAGAAAGAGCAACGACATGAGCGCTGGGTCGGGCGCGTATTGAATCCCCACCCGAAAAACATCTTCGGCGAGCGTTGTGTCGCCCAATCGCAGATACGCTGTACCCAAGATTGAGAGGCCGCGCGAAATTTCATGACGTGCCTCTGGGCCGAGCGCCATCCCGTCGGGCGTTCTTAAAAAGATCGACAGCGGCGCCGGCCATGCGCCAAGCAGCGCGACAACTTCGTTCCATTCACTCTTGTTCGCTGCCGCTTCGGCGGTATCGACGTCGCCCAAATTGATTGCGCTCGCACCGCTAGCCGTTTCGTCGAGCGCCTTTTGCACATGCTCGCGCATCCGCGCACGAAACGTTTCGAGTGGGAGCGTCTCGCTTTGGTCGTCGACCCAAACATCAACGAACGCTTCGGAATCGCCGAGAATGAGCCGCACCAACGAATAGCCAAAAAGCGGCGCCAAAAGCATATAGCGCAAGCCGATGAACTGCTGAACCGAATCGTTATCAAAGCCACTCACAGGCGGCGGCGTCTGCGTGTCGTCGTCCTCTATGAGCAGCGCGGCTACGACACGGCGACGAAACTCGACCAGAAGCAGTCGTTGTTGGTTCGGCGCCTCGCCGTCGTCAACAGTAAACTCGACGACCGTATTTTCGATCGTTCGTCGATCGACCGACAGCGCGACGATGCGAACTCCGACAATGACCGAAAACGCAAAAAAATGCGGACCGAGAATGTCGCACAACGCATTGAAGCTCGGCACGCTTTCGCCGAGTCGATCAAACCAGCCATCTGTGCGGATGGCATCGAGCGGTAGGGTTCGCGCGTCGCTCATGCGCGTGCACGCCTCGATGACGTGGCGCGCCAGTGCCTGCATACAGGTTTAACGCCGCACCCTTCGCATCGAACCGCATCGCGTCGCGATGGGCAGCGTTGAAGCATTCCGAGATGGCAGAGCGAAAAGTCGTATTTCACGGGATCTGCTTGATCAAAACAGGCAAGCGCTGCAGTAATTTCGGCAGCAGCCTGCCATGATAACTGCTTTCGGGTGGTAAACCCTAAGTTGAGCGAAAGCTTGTGGATGTGGGTGTCGACCGGACATAAGAGTCGGCTCGGGTCAACCGCCCAAAGGCCGAGGTCGACGCCGTCGCTCGGGCGGATCATCCAGCGCAAAAAAAGCAGCAAGCGCTTGCACCCGCCTCCGCGTCGCGGATCAGGGAGCAGGTGGGCGAGCGCGCGTTCGCCCCGCGCATCGGATTTCGCAATGTGCGCTTCGTTTCGGATGCTGTCGCAAAAACGGGCGAGCGCCTCCTGCAAGTCAGGCGCCGCTTTGAGGTGGGCGATGAAAAGCTCGCCAAGCGAGCCACTCTGCCTCTGTGCACGCCGCGCGCCGATAAGCAAACCGGCCAAATCGTCGCCGCGGTAGACACGATGAACCCAACCCTCGAGCTGCATAAAAAGCCGCGCCTCGTCATCGGCCGCGCGCCAGACCGGCTCGCCGATGCGATCGAGAGCATCGCGCAATTTGGCGCGAATGGTGACAACATTGCCAAAGGCGAGCGACGACGCCATGAGCGCAACGAGCTCTTTATCGCGTTCGCCCTTCGCCGCGTGAACGAAACCGACAGGGTCGCTTTCGCGGCGCGCGGCGACATCGCAGCGCGCTCGCACAGTGTTTAGCGCGTTTTCAATTGAGCTCTGTGTAGTGACCGTTTTTGTCATCTTCGCATGGCGAACTTCGCGCGGAATACCACTCTTCGTCGTCATCCGTATCGCTGGCCAAATCAGTGGCGACGTCGCCACCAACCGCCAACGCTGTCTTAGACCGCGCGACCGCTTCCGCCAACTCCTGAGGATTCGGCACCTCCGCCGCGTCGTCAAGCACAACGTCGCTGAGCGAGAGTTGCGGGCCTGCAAGGTCGAGCGGCTCGCTGTTCCCCTCCGGCATCACTCCTGTATCTGGCGCGTTAACCATTTTGAAGCGAACCGTCTGCAGATCTTGCTCGACACCCGTGAGCGTTCGCGTTCGGAGCGTCGCTTCATAGTGGCCCGGCACCCAAAATCGAACGCCGAGCCAGCCGCGTATTCGACCAAATCGCGCAACCTCTGCGCCATCGCGATACACCGTCCACCGGCTCGATGTGAACCATCGATTCGGCGACTGGCGCACGAAACGTAACGTTTGCCCGGCCGTGTACATCACATTCTCAAGTGGCCTTTTAATGCCCGCCGTCAGCAAGTTGCAGCTGTTCACGTGGTAGGCGAGCTCGGCCTCATCGGTTGGGCGCGCTTTGACAACAAACTCGACCGCCGAATTTTCAGCGCGGCAAGCAGTTGGGTCACGTGGCGTGAGGGTCGCCGTGTATTGCCCAGGAAGGAGCAGCGACAACTTCCACTTTGCCGTGGTGTCGAAGGCTTCGGTACGCAATCTTGGCCCCTTCACGCGCATCGTTGCCGAGTCGACACCTTCCAGCTGCCCGCCCTCCGACATCTTTGTCACCTGGAGATCGGCGCGACACTCCTGCGAAAAGGAGCCTTTCAGCAAGAACGCTTCGCCAACGAAAAATTCGCTCTTGGCCAACGTCTCTATCGTGAGAAACGACTCACCACCATCGATGCTCCCCGCGATCGACGCCTCGTGATCAAACGCCTCCAGTTGCGGTACGACCGCTTGCGGCAGCGAGGCTTGCGGCCGGATATCTCGGTCGGCATCGTAACCTTGTGAACTGTCGGCGGAACAGCCGTAAACCGAAGCACATGCCATCGCGGCGCACATCAGGCGCGCCGACGAACGAAAAGTAAGAAAAAGCGTGTTCATAAAAAGTCCTTCGAAGGGCCGGTTCGAAACGCGGCGACGGAGGACGATGGCAGGGAGAAGTGCGATGTCAAACGTCGATCGAATCGAATATCCCTGATGTCCCGATTGTCTCGTCGCGTGATGGCCCGACGCTGATAAGCGTGACCGCGCATTCGACGTTTTTCTCGATAAATTCGATGTATTTTTGGACTGCCGCGGGGAGACGAGAACGGTCACGAATCGCCGAGATGTCATCCGTCCATGTCGCCAAGTTCTCGTACACAGGTATCGCCGTCGCCAAATCGTCGATCGGAAATTCGTCTGTCTCGGTGCCGTTTACGCGATAACGAACGCACACTTTGAGCTCTTTCATCCCGCTCAAAACATCGATCTTGGTCAGTGCGATTGCGTCGATCCCGTTCACTCGCACGGCGTACCTGAGTGCTGGCAAATCAAGCCAGCCGGTGCGCCGTGGACGGCCGGTTACCGAACCGTATTCTTGCCCGACGTTTCGCAAATGATCGCCCGCGTCGTCGACAAGTTCGGTCGGAAACGGGCCGCCACCAACGCGCGTGCAGTACGCCTTTACAAGACCAAGGCAAAAATCGATTTGCGACGGGCCGACTCCCGAACCGACGCACGCGCCACCCGCCACCGAATGCGACGAGGTAACAAACGGATACGTGCCGAAATCGATATCGAGAAGCGCTCCCTGCGCCCCTTCGAACAGCACGTTTTTCTCTGCGCGAACGGCCCCTTGCACCATCGGCGCGGTGTCGGCAATGAGCGGCGTGAGCCTTGGCACGAGCGACAAAAGCGATGTGACGACCGCTTCAACCTCGGGCGGCTCGTCGCCGAGCGCTCTGATCACCGGTGACCACGCAGCGACCGCTGCGCCAATAAGATGGCGCAACTTTGTTGCGTCGCGCAAATCGCCCAGGCGAACGCCTCTTCGTGCCGCCTTATCTTCGTAACATGGCCCAACCCCTCGTTTTGTCGTGCCGATCGCATCGGGGCCGGCCTCGCGCAATGTGTCGATGAGCACATGGTAGGGGGTTATCACGTGCGCTTTGTCGGACGCGAAGAGCCTTCCAGCATAGCGCACGTTGCGGCGGTCGAGCTCATCGAGCTCCCCCACGAGTGTCGCCGGGTCGATCGCCATCCCCTGGCCGAGAATACAAGCTGTCTTCTCGTGCAAAATTCCGCTTGGAATGAGGCGAACGATAAGTTTTGCGCCGTTGACGACAAGGGTGTGCCCTGCGTTCGGGCCGCCTGCATACCTGACGACCATATCGGCCGCTTCCGTGCAGATGTCGACGACCTTCCCCTTCCCTTCGTCACCCCATTGCGCCCCAACGACTACAACTGAACTCATATACTCCTCCAGGCGGCGGGGGACGAGCCCCCGCCCTACAGCATTATCTTAACTAGCCTCACCGTCGACCGGTTCGTGTTCATTGACGTCGACTGTTCGCCGAAATATCCGAAGGGCGATGCGACCGAGCGGCGCAAACTGCTCAATGCTCTCGGCGACCTCGGGGTGGCGGTCGAGCGCGCGGTCGTCGGTGATCGTCGAGATTGCGGGCAGAATGACTAGCGCAATCGACGAAATTAAACGTCGCGACCCACCGTGACGGCGCGGGCGATGCATGCACACAATGGGCGCCAAGTAGGCGCCGACGGCGATCACCGCGATATTTACAAAGGGGCGCAAATCGACTTCGGGCCGCTTTAATACGCCAAAAATACCGAGTATTTCGCTATTTTCTCCGCTCGGCTCGCCTTTCCAAATGCCGACCGCGAGCAGCAGTAGTGCGACGACCGCGGCGACTCCGGTTGTGGTCACCGGGTCGACCGCGCGCGGCGACGATGCACCAAGCCGTGCCAACATCCGGCGGAGCGGACCAAAGAGCGTCGCAACGACAACAAATGCTGCAAACAGATAGGCTGACGCGACCAGCGCGAGCTCAAAGCCGACGACGCGGGGCGAACCGCCAGCGAGCGCCACGGCAGAATGAGAAACGGCGACCGACCAGGCAAATGCGGCTAGCACAACAAGTGGAGCAAGCGCCGCATAGCGCACGCGAACGAATAGCTGCTCGGCGCGAATCGCCGCGAAATGCTCGTCGAGCGAATGAGGGCGCGACGGCTCCCACAGCAGCGACATAATTACAACGATCGCCGCGATCGCGAGCGCGACGGGATGGATGACACCGATTTCAATCGATGCCACGCGATAAAAGCTCCCCCGCGACGGTGCCGCTGCAACAATACCGCGCGACTCGACGACGCTTACAATGAGACCTCCAACGCTTCCGCCGGCCAGTCCGAACAACAGTCGTTTGAAACTCTTCTTCAAGGCTTGCCGATGTTACTTCGAGCCGCGTGTGTTCGCGAGCGGATGCGCCGCATCGTATACACGCATGATGTGATCGATCGATACATGCGTGTATCGCTGCGTCGTCGCGAGCGACGCGTGCCCTAAAAGCTCTTGAATCACGCGGAGATCGGCCCCTCCATTAAGAAGATGCGTCGCACATGTGTGCCGAAGCGCGTGCGGATGCAAATCGGCTCGGCCGGCACCAAGCGCCCCGTACTTTTGAACCATCAACTGCACGGCCCGCACCCCGATACGAGCACCACGAGCCGATAAAAAAAGCGCCTTTTTACACTGCGTCGCCCGAGAAGGATGCGCCAACGACGGCCTTACTGCGAGATAGGCACGCATCGCTTCGACGGCGCACTCACCCAGCGGAACAATCCGCTCTTTCCCCCCTTTTCCGAGAACTCTCGCGCGCGCGTCGTCCAGATCGACACTTGTTATATCGAGGCCGCACGCTTCACTTACGCGCAGCCCCGAACTGTACAGAAGTTCAAGAATCGCGCGATCGCGAAGCGACACCGGCGAATCGGCGTTGGGCGCCTCAACAACTTCTCGCGCCGCGTCAACGGATAGAAACATCGGCAAATTTCGGCGTACTTTCGGCGATGCCAAATGCTCGCTCGGATTTTCGCGGATGATCCCGCGACGCATCATCCAGCGCATCCACGCGCGAACCGCGGCGATTTTTCGCGCGATTGACGCCGTTGAGTGCGTTCGTACAAGCTCGCCCAGCCACGCGCGCAATACATACACATCAATATCGGCAACAGCGACCGGCCGCGGACCGGCGCGACCGCTATCTTCGGCGCCATCCTTCCGCGCAACAAACGCCGCCAAACTCTGAATATCGCGGCGGTACGCTGCAACAGTGTGCTTCGACGCCCGGCGCTCCGCCGCAAGATGTTCAACGAACCGATCGACGGTAGGATCGATCGCGCCCGATATGTGTCGAGACGACTTCTTCAATATCCCAAATATACATAAAAAAGCGCTGGTTTTCAGCCGAAAACCAACGCCTTTCTCGCTACTGTTTTAGCAGCCCCCAACACTTACTGAAGCGTTGTCGGCGCTCCTGGTACTGATGGCGTTGACGGCATTGACGGCATTCCCGGCACCGACGGCATCCCGGGGATGCCTGATCCTGCGGTTATCGCGTCTGTTACGCATTTTGCTCCCGCTGCGATCTCGTCGTCGCAATCAACCGGCACGACCGCGCCGTCCGCATCGCACTTGAGCTCTGATTTGATCGCGCAGACTGTTGCCTCGCGGACCGCTCCCGTGCAGTCAGGCGGGATTGCTGCCATACGGGCGACGCACTCGCTCTCCGACCGAAAAATCGGCTTGGAGCAATTCGCTGTTTTTGCGTGCTCGTTCATCGCTTTGCATGCTGCTGTTCGCGATTCGGCCGTCGTCAGGCTCATATCGGCTGGAACCCCCGGCGTTCCGGCGGTTGGCGTGACAGCTGGTGGGTCTGTCGTTGGTGTGCCGGTCGTTGGAATTGCCGGCGTTCCCGTCGTTGGCGTCGTCGCTCCAGGCGCTCCAGGCGCCGGCCTTGTGGTTGCCGTCCCCGACGAATCAGAGTCGCCGCAGCCGACTAGAAGACCGACACAACAGGCCATACTCAAAAATGATAGACGCATACTTCACCTCGGTTGGTTCATCCGATGAATACTACAATCCCCCCCGAGCGCCGGTCGCGATGCTGTGGCGACCAAGCGCGGCCCGAATTAGTGAATCGCTTCCAGCCCGTCAAGCGAAACACGACGCGAGCGCGCTCGTCCCCACGCCGTACAACGCCTGTAGGGCGGGGGCTCGTCCCCCGCCGCTCGAACCCCCGTCAACCAGCGCGCGAAAATAGCTTTTCGAAAACGCGAATCGTCTCTTCGACATCGTCATCGGTCGTCTCTTCACCGAGCGAGATTCGGATGCTCGATGCCGCGCGATCGGCCCCCACCATCGCAGTGATCGCAGGCGACGGTTCGATCGTCCCCGCACTGCACGCGCTGCCGCTCGATACCGATATGCCTTCGAGATCAAGCGCGGCTACAAGCTCTGCACCGACCCACCCTGGAATGCTCAAATTCGTAATGTGCGGCGCTCGCACACTCTCGCCGCCGTTCACCACGATCGCGTTATTGCGTTCGCAGAGCGCACGCTCGATCCGATCGCGCTTTGCCGCCACGGCCGCGTATGCACTCACGCTTTCGATCGCATGCGCCACTGCGCAAGCAACTCCCGCTGCCGCGACCGGATCGACCGTCCCGGGGCGGAGACCTTTTTCTTGGCCCCCTCCTCCAAACATCGCTTCAACGCGGAAACATGGCGACGTAATCAACGCGCCAACGCCTTTCGGACCGCGAATTTTATGCGCGGCAAACGCGCGCGAATCTCCGAGGCGACGTCGCGCTTCGATCCGCCCGAACGCCTGCACTGAATCGACATGCATGCGCGCGCCGTACTTCTGCGCAAGGTCGCTCACTTCGGTCACCGGCTGCACCGCGCCCGTTTCGTGATTCACTTCTTGCATCGTCACGAGCTTTACGCCGCCCGACTTAAGCGCCTCTTCGATGTCGTCCAGATCGACAACACCCGCCGACGTCACGCGCGCCCAATGCACCGTCGCGCGGCCACTTTTCTCGATCATTTCGGCCGTTTTCGTGACCGAAGGGTGCTCGATGCGACTCGTGACGAGCACACTTTTTTTATCGACTTGATCGGCGAATGCCGACTGAAGCGCCAAGTTGTTCGCCTCAGTGCCGCCTGACGTGAACAGAACATCGCGTGGGTCGCCGCCGCACATTTTCGCGATCGCCGCGCGCGCATCTTCGACCAACGCGCGCGCCTGCCGCCCGTGCGAATGAATGCTCGCGGGATTGCCCCACGACAATTCGGCCGCGCGACGCATCGCTTCGATCACCTCCGGAAGAGGCGGCGTCGTTGCGTTCCAATCGAGATAGATGCGGCGTGCCATGAGCTACGGAACTATCGGCCCAGCAACAGCCGATGCGCGATGCGCCACTGTCAGCTCAAACGCCGCGCCTGGCAAGTATGTCCCTTCGATCGTAGCCCCCGACATGACAGTTAGATCGCCACCAAGCCCACGCGCCACGCGACGCGCGATCGCGAGCCCAACGCCAACGCCCCCGTGAGCTCGCGTCGACGACCCGTCGAGCTGATAAAACGGCTGAAAAACCTGCTCCGCATGCTCCGGGCGAACACCTGGACCCGAGTCCGCGATGAGCAGCTCGTATCGATCATCGCGTTTGCACACGCGCACGCCGATCACTCCGCCTTCAGGTGTAAACTTGACGGCGTTGTCGAGAATTTGCAGGATCGCGCGCGACAAGCGATCCGAATCGCCATACGCCGCGAGCGGGCCTCGCGGGAGCTCTTCGCGCAGAGTAATGTTGCGATCGGCAAGCGCATCGGCTTGATTGGCAACCGCTCGACGAACGGTGTCGAGAAAATCATATTCGCGGTAAAAAAAGCGCATTTTACCGGTTTCGAGGCCAGTCACGTCGATCAAATTATCGAGCGTGGCGCGAAGCCGGCGAACGCAATCATCCATCGCCCGAAGCGCTTTGCCTTGTGGCTTTGCTACCGGACCTAGCTCTTCGTCGATCAGCATGTGCAAGTAGCCGACGATTGGCGTCATAGGCGTGGCCAATTCGTGCGAAATATTCCGATAAAATTCGGTTCGTAGGCGATCGAGCTCGCGAAGGCGCTCGTTCGCCACCGACAGTTCGGCCACTTTCGCTTCGAGGTGCGCGACGATGCGCCCCCCTTGCAGGCGAAGTTTCGCTTCGGCACCATCGCTGCTCGCAGGGATCGCCTCGCGATACCCGCCGAGAAATTCTCCGACCTGCTTTGCGAAGCGGCGCGCGTCGATCGGCTTTTCGATAAACCCGTCGCAGCCGACGGCGAAGCTCGTCTCTTTATCCCCCTCGGCCGTAATCGCAACGATTGGCACGCCTTTCAGCGACAGCTCGCTGCGTAAGCGCAATGTCACTTCGTAGCCGTCAAGCCCAGGAATATTCAGGTCGACGAGGACAAGATCGAAGTGCTCAGAAATCGCGAGGCGGACGCCCTCGAGTCCGTCGGCCGCATCTTGAACGTAATGCCCTTCGGGTTGAAGAAGCTTGCGAACAAGAAGGCGATTTCTTGGGTCGTCTTCGATATGTAATACGCGGGCCATTTGCGTCGATTCTAGCTTGCTTTACAGACTAGGCTCATTAACCGTACTCACGCACCTGCTTTCAATTCCCATTTTGGCGAACCGCATGATTTTTAGCTATTTTCTCGGAGTTCTCAGCGGCCTGCTCTATGCGGTCTCCTTCGCGGGCATCGGCATCTGGCCACTGGCGTTCGTCGCGTGGGTCCCCCTCATTGTTGCGCTGCGGAACAAAACACCGATGCAAGCGGTAAAAATCGGCGTTCTGCAAGGGACGGTGATGAACGTCACCGGCTTCTATTGGCTGAACGAGATGCTTATGCAGTTCAGCGGCTTTCCAACCGCCCTATGCGCGCTGTTTTTGGTCCTTCTGTGCCTTGCGCAGGGGGGTGGGCGCGCCGCTGTGATGACATGGCTATATTCTCGCGCGACGTTGAACGGCTGGTCGTGGCGCTTTGCATTTGTGGCGGCATTCGTCGCGAGTGAGCTTGTGGTTCCTGCTCTGTTCGAGTGGCACTTGGCCGCGTCGCTTCACAGCGTGCCGGTGATGATTCAATTCGCCGAACTCGGCGGCCCCATTCTCGTAGGGCTCGTCATCGTCATCGCCAATCTCTCGATCGCAGAGCCGATCATGGCGATGCTCGATCGCCGAAAAATTTCTGTGATGACAGCGGCGTTAGGGCCAGCTGCAATCTTCTTGGCTCTCGGGTTTGGCTATTGGCGAATTGGGGTTATCGACGCACGCGCAAAAGCAAGCGATTCGGCAAGCGTCGGGATCGTGCAAGGGAATTTGGGGCTCATTCAAAAACGAGAAGACCCAGGTGAGGGGCTCCGGCGGCATTTTTTGTTGACCGAAGGTCTGCGTAAGAGCGGCGCCGATTTTGTCGTCTGGAGCGAATCGTCCGTGACATTCGCCGTCCCTGAAAATTTGGCGAATCAATTTTTGCGCGATCGCGTTGCGAGTAAGTTGCACCTACCAGCTATTTTTGGAGGGGTACTTTTTCGCATGGGGCCTACCGGCGAACGTTGGTTCAATACGGCGTTCGCGAGCGATGCCGATGGCAAGCTAACGAGCCGCTACGATAAGCAGTACCTCCTCGCATTCGGCGAATATTTGCCGTTCGCTGACACCTTTCCAATATTAAACGAGTGGTCGCCAAATAGCGGGAAGTTTTCTGCAGGGACATCGCTCGAACCGCTCATTCTAAACGTCAAAGGCGTCGAACGCCGAATCGCGCCGCTAATTTGTTACGAAGACATCTTGCCGCGATTCACAAACAAGATCGTTAGCCACAGCGATCCAGAGTTGATCGTCAACATCACGAACGATGCGTGGTTTGGCGACACAACCGAACCGTGGGAACATCTCGCGCTAGCGAAATTCCGCGCGGTCGAACATCGGCGCTACCTCGTGCGTGCGACAAACAGCGGAGTGTCGGCAATCGTCGACGCAGTAGGGCGCTCGGTCGTCGAATCGGGGACATTCAAAAGCGAGACCCTTCAAGGAAAAGTGCATTTCATGCGCGCTAAGACTGTCTACGAACAGCTGGGCGATACGCCGTGGGCATTCGTGAGTCTGCTCGCGTTCGCGGGCGCGTTCGTGCCAAGAAAAAAACAGTCTTAGCGGTAGCCAAAAACCGATACCTCAACGGCACATTTGTTGTAGGCCGCCCAGCGCGACTCGCGTACAACTGGCGATCGCGTTGCACATCAAACGACCAGTGTGGCGCCGTAACAACAAACCGTGAAGTGAGGGAATTCTATGGCGAAACGTTATTTCGTAAGCAGTTTCTCGCGCAGCGCGGCCTGCGCGATCGGCATCTTGGCCGGTCTCGGAGCGCCAGCGTGCAGCAGTCCGGAGCGCGTGATCGAAAGTCTAAAGCCGGCCGCCGCTCCACCTGCAGCGCCAACGGCGCCAGGCGCAGGAACAGCTGCACCGACGGCGGGTGGCAATCAGCCGACGCCGACGCCGCGGCCGACTACGACAGTCGACGAGGAGACGGGCGAAACAAATTCCGAAGACCCGCCGGCGCCAGGTTCAACAACCACGAATCCGCCGACAACCCCCGTAACGCCGCCAACCGGCACAGCATCACCGATAACCGACCCACCAGCAACGACAACACCACCAACAACAACACCACCAGTGACCACCAACCCGCCAGCGGGTGGAGGGTCAACAGCGGCGCCGGCATGCCGCGTCATCGGCGTAACGCTGAAGAGTCCCGCTTGCGACAAATGCGCAAAAGCGAGCTGCTGCCCGCCGCTTCGAGCCTGCGTGACCGAACGAGACTGCGTCGACCTCAACAAATGCATGGCAGACTGCGCAACGCAGACCGGCAATGCTGCAAGCCGTTGCCAGAAAAAGTGCGCAACCGATCACCCAACCGGAACAAAATTGCTCGAAGACTTGTCGTTCTGCATCCAGTCGACCTGCGTCGATGCATGCATGGGGCCAGCAGACGACGCCACTGACCCGGACGACAGCACCGACACCACCGGCTAAACGAGAAATGCAAAACCGCAGAATTTGAGCAGGGAGGGCGGAAGGGCGGGAAGGCTTTATCGTGCGTAAGGCGACGTAGACCGTTCGGGAAAACTTTTCGGCTACGACGTTGATCGAAACCTATCAGTTTGCCCCCTAACAACTCCTCCCGCCCTTCCGCTCTCCCTGTTAAGTTTTCGCCTTTTGATTTATTAGCCGATCAAAAATTTCTTCAATCTTTTTGCGTCGGCCATCATGTCGACGTTCGTAAAAACGTAGAGCGCTTCGTCGTGCTGCGCGCGCTGCGCTGTTTTCACTACCGTGTCCATCGTGACATCTTCGTAGCGACTCTTGTGACCGACCGGACCGGGGAGACGGTAGTAGCCGAGCTTCCCCGGCGCGACTCCGTGTACAAGTGGATCGTATGCTGCGATCGCTCCTGCCCTTGTCGCTACTTCGGTTGCGTCGGCGCAATCCCATGTGAGCGGCGCTTCCCAGACAACTCTCGAGAAGCGACCGCGCACACCCAATAAGAAAGACGCAACGTAATCTCGATTCGCTTCGTTCGCTTCCCACTCGAGCGGCGCCAAAAAAACGACCGTCGATGCTCTTAGCTCGCGAACCACATCGGTCACCGCTTGCAGTTCTGTTTCAACGATTGCGCCATCACGCAATCCGTTTCGCATCACGTTGCGTGGAACGACAACCGAGAAGTCAAAGTTCGAACCGGCTTCGCGTCGCCAACGCCGCATCGACCCCATACCTGGAGTCGCTACGTACGCCTCCTGAATTTCGACGAATGAAAATTCAGGGAAGTACCTGGTTGCTGGAACAGGAAAGCCGGCGCATCCAATCGTGATCATCGGGCGTTGTGCTACCACGCTTTGCGATGCACGCACTCGATCGACACATGAAACAAATCGCATGCATCAGATAGATGCATGCGATCGCCGTTGTCATTGTAATATTTTATATCTGCTTGAAAGTGGCTGCTTTTTACCGCTCAAGCGTTTCAAAAATATGGGCTGACTGCGTTGTCAATTCGCGCGAGGAGGTCGTCTATTCCGTTCGCGACTTCACCCGAGAGTGTTGCGCGCACTGTTGCGATCTTCGGGCGAGCATCGTGAAGAATATTGTATGCAGCTGTCGACTGTAACTTCTTCAGTACGTCGACCGCGAGGCGACGAGTTGGAAGCGAACGCGCACCGTCCGAATTTTCGAGCACACCTCTTAGCTGTGCCAAGAGAAGCGGCTCCCAATTCGCATCGTTTGGTGGATCGTCTTTGAAGTCGCCGCGCAATTTTGCGTCGTCAAAGAACAGTCGCTGAAATACCGACCGCACCATCTCGTCAGCACGCGACGCATACGCCGCGTTCGTAAGGTGGTCAGGGCTGAGTGGCACGCCTACGCCTTCAAGTACCGCATTCCATGCGGCGACGCGCGTTGCCGACTCGCTTGATGCGCGAACGTACTTAAGAAGACCGTTTAATTTGATGTTCGGCTTCCCGGCGTCTGGGTCTTTCAAGAAGTTTCCGAGGACGTCGCGGTAGGCTGGGACGAAGAACTTATTAAGCGGCTCGTCTGTACTGTCGAATCGATTGCAGTCAGGGTCTGACTTCGTCGCTTCGTCGGTGCAGAACGCTTGCTTTGGGAGCTCCCTCGCCTTGAGATACAGCCACCGAACTGCGTCGACATCGTAGGATGCAGGCTCCAAAATGCGAGCGCTGTCTTCGTTCGTCAAGTAATCCATCAACGATGTCGACGGGAGCGGCGCGCCGCCGAGCGACCCTTTGAAGTTATGACGCAGACCGAGCGCGTGACCGACCTCGTGAAGCAGCGTGTGCGTCAGGAGCCCTTCAACTTTTTCTTTTTTGGTCATCCGCAGTGTTGCTGTCGCGACCATCGGTGTCGACGTCCGATCGTCGTAGCCGCGGAACGGCGATGCCCAGTATGTGCAGCTCGACCACGTTTGAAACTCGCCCCATTTTAGCGTCGACATTCGCGGTGGCGGCACCGAATTGCTCGGGTGATATGGGATCAACCCACCAACTGGTGGATCGTCTTCAAGCTCGCTGTCGCCGACTTCGAGCCAGATCGCATTCATGTAAATGCTACCGCCGCGAATTTCGCCCGTGTTTGGGTTGGTTCGCCAATCGGTGAATGCGGCGCCGAATGTCGGGTCGTTGTCCCAGATGATCATGTTGACGTCATCGTCGGCAAATGACTCATCTGCCGTTGCGACTTCGGCTTTGAACACCGGAAAGCCGAACGCCACGTTCCAATTCTCGACCCCTTTTTTGATCGCCGTGACGACGTCGTATGCGGGATACTTTTCGAGCGCCTCGTTGACTTGAGGGCCGATTAGCCACTTGATCGGTGTCATCCCCGGGTAGATGTTCCACTTTACCGGGCTGGTTACGAGTGTGCCGGTGTTTGGGATACGGCGCGGCTCGCTTCGGAAATAGTGCTCGCCTTCTTTTGGGTAGGCTGGCGCGACAAAATTTGCCCCTTCGGTGTACCGACGAAATGCGATGCCGAGTGTCCCCGACCCGCGGTATTGATTGCTTGCACCTTCGGTGGCGGCGGCTGTATCGCCTTTAGTGCCCACTCCACTGAATAGCTGTTCGAACGTGATGCCGTCAGTCGCGTGCCTAAAGCGCTGGAGATAGGTTAGGTCGACCTGAAACGTAGACTCGTCGTTCGCTGCGGCGTCGCCAACGAACCCAAATTTGTTTAGGCCGGCTGCCGGGTCGATAAGAACGTAGTCGTCAAACCCATCGCCTGCCGACAGAGCGGGGAAGCGCTCGACGATCGGATATGCGTCGATCACGACTTCGGGGTCGAAGGTGCTGCTTACTTTTTTGCGATCGTCGACATCAAATACGAACAGCTTGCCGTTCTGAACTTTGAATGTTACCACGCGCGTGCCGAGCGAACGGCCGGCTCCACCTCCAACACCGCCAGGGTAATAATTCTTCAAATACGCTGACATGAAGTACTTTTTCCCGAGCTCGCTCCTTCGAATCGCGAGATAAAAATCGCGATCGTTGCCGGCCGGGCTTGTGGCAAATGGCACGGGGCCTGGGTCGGGGTTTGCGGCGTTGGCGGCAACCGGCGCGAGCACTTCGCGAAGGTACGTCAACGACCGAAGCACGTGACCGTCGCTGCGATACACCGCGATAAACGGCGTATCGGCCGATGGGCTGTCGCTTAGTTCGACTGGCCCAGCCGTTTCTGTCGCCGCAAGGGGCGGCACTCCCGTTGTGCGTGCGGTATCCGGCGTAACGCCGGAAGAACATGCCGCCATACAAAGGACCACCGGAAACGCGCCACCAACAACGAATTGCTTTGGTTGGAACACCCGCAAGAATCCCATATGCATCAATCCCTCCTAGTCAGTTGGACTGGAGCGAACGCTCAGCTCGCCCGTACTTCGGGCAGATAGGGATTGAGTCCTAGCCGCTCGAAGTAACACTCCTAGCGACGCAGGAAACTGATCGTCAAGATGCTAAACAGGTGCTTTCGACCTCATCCACCGTTTTGGGGACACCGCGAGTCAGCACATCGGGACCATGTTCGGTAACTAGGACGTCATCTTCGATCCGAACGCCGATGCCGCGCCACTCGGGTGCAACTGTGGTGCAATTTTCCGCGATGTAGATACCAGGTTCAACCGTCGTCACCATTCCGGGCTGTAGTGGGCGAGCCGCGCCCGCGCTCTTGTAGCGGCCGACATCGTGAACATCAAGCCCAAGCCAATGCGCCGTACCGTGCATAAAGAACGGCTTGTACTTCTCTTTTTCAATCAGCTCGGTAACGCTCCCCGACAGAAGCCCGATGCGCACGAGACCGCTCGTGACCGCTTCGACAGCCGCGCGATGAATGTGTTCGTTCGTTGAGCCGACTCGCACCGCGTCGATCCCCGCGAGCTGCGCCGCTAGAACGATTTCATAAATGGCGCGCTGCTCTTTGCTGAACCGGCCATTCACCGGAAACGTCCGCGTCACATCGCTCGCGTAGAAACCGACTTCGCAGCCGGCGTCGATCAACACAAGCTCACCATCAAGCATTTTGCGTGTGTTTGCCGTGTAGTGAAGCGTTGTTGCATTGGGGCCCGAACCGACAATGGAGCCGTAAGCAACACGCGGCGAGCCTCGCTTTCGAAACGTTTCGAGGAGAATCGCTTCGAGTTCGTATTCAAACATGCCGGGTTTCGCGGCTCGCATTGCCGCGATGTGCGCCTCTTTTGTGATGCTCGCGGCGCGACGCATGCACTCGATTTCACCATCGCTTTTGCGAAGGCGCATTTCATGCAGAATCGACCCTGGATCGACAATCTCGTAAGGACAGTTGTCGCGCGTGCCTTTCGTCCGACGGATCGATTCGAGCGCACTAAACACTTTTTCGTCGAACGAGCGATCGCGGCCAACGCGATAATAGAGCCGCTCTGCGTGCTCCATGAGCCCTGGGAGTTTTGACGCGAGCTCACCTATCGCAAACGCTTGCGACGCGCCGAACGCGCTAACCGCGCCGTCAACCCCTGCTCGCGCGCCGTCCCACACTTCGCGCTCTGCATCACGCGGACGCACAAACATCGTCACTTTTCGGCCGTTAGCCTGCAGTACGAGAACGCTCTCCGGCTCTTCAAAACCGCTTAGGTAGTAAAAGTCTGAATCCTGGCGATAATCGTGTTCGACATCGTTGTTACGAATTGCCACTGGCGCCGATGAAATCACCGCCACCGCTTTCGGATCACGTGCCGACATCGCTTGAAAAAAAGCGTCGCGACGTTGTGCGAACAGATTGCCTTCGGCCATCTCTACTCCCTCAGCGCTCTAAATGAATTACGTAACGTTGACACCAAGACCGGCGGGCGGACCACCTGTCGTGCTGACATTGGACGACGCCGCTCGGCGACGGCGAATACCGATTAGCAGAAGTGTCGCCAGTGTGACCGCATAGGGGACCATTTGCACAAGATTTGGTGAAACAAGCTGCTTGTCTTGAAGAACAATTTGGAGCCCTTCGAGAAACGCAAACACGACGCACGCGAGCATTGCAGGCATCGGACGCCAGCCGGCGACGATCACAGCGGCAAGCGCCATAAATCCGCGCCCCGCGCTCATCCCCGCCTGAAACTGGTGCTGGTCGTATGCGAGCGCGACGCCGCCAACACCGGCGATAGCACCGCCGATCGTCACCGCGAAAATTCGAATGCGATTCACCGGAACGCCGATGCTTGCAGCCGCGTTTGGAGCTTCACCGCTTGCACGAACGCGAAGGCCAAATCGCGTATGCAAGAACACCCATGCGGTCAGCGGTGCAAGCGCGACGATCAAGAGCGTGCAAGGATCGAGCACCGTGCGCTCGATCAAATTGACGACAGACGCGCCTTGAAACGCCGCGATACGAAACCCTTCGACTGGAGGGGAATTTGAGCTCGATTGATAGAGGGCACGCAGAATAAATCGCGTTCCTCCGGCGGCGACAAGATTGAGCGCGATGCCGCTTACAATCGCATCAACGCGGCCAATAACGCACACGAGCGCATGCGCGAGCCCCATCGCCGCTGCCGCGAGACTACCGGCAATAAGGCCAAGCACGGCACTCGATGTTGCGAGATGAACCGTCACGCTAACGAACGCGCCGACGAGAATCATCCCTTCGAGCGCGATGTTGATGACGCCGCTCCGCTCGCTCCAAATCCCCCCAAGCGCCGCCGCCATGTACGGAATCGCCATGCGCACGGTCTGCGCCCCAAGCGCACCGAAAACAGCCCAGTCGACGAAGTTCATGCTGCGCTCCGCTTGCGCGCAAGACTTGCGATCAGCGCTTCGCGAACGCGAATGTTTGAAAACGAGACTGCAACGATCACAACCCCTTGAAGCACATCGATCATTTCCATCGGCACGTAAGCGTTGATAGCGAGCCCGCCCTGCTGGAGCGTCCCGAACAAAATCGCCGAAGCGATAAGGCCGACTGCGCTCCCTCGCCCAAGAAGAGCGACGGCAATCCCGCCAAACCCGACACCGGCTCCGAGTCCCTCTTCGTAGTAACCTTTGTAGCCCATCACCGTTGCGCACGCCGCGAGGCCACACACCGCCGCGGAGACGATGATCGCCTGCTCAAACCTGCGCGCGACCGGTATTTTTTCGGCGACGCACGCCAACCGATTTTGACCGACAAGGACAATTTCGCGCCCGACGCGCGTGTGGCGCATCGCCCAAGGGATCACGATCGCAAACGCTAGGGCGATAAAGAGTGCAAAGCTGACGGCGCTGCCGTGAAACGCTGGAACAATCGCTCCCAACCGAGCGATTTTTCCGGCCTCTACGATCTCGCCCGTTCTCACAGTTCCAGGGAGCGCGATGCCGTAGCCGAGAAGGAGGCCGATGAGAAGCGAGGCGATGCGGTTCATCATGATCGTCGAGATGACTTCATGCGCGCCGAATCGACCGCGCAAAATAGCGGGAATCGTCCCCCAAAGTGCCGCAGCTACGATGGCAACGAGAATGAGAAGCGGCACCGCAACAAACGACGAAATCGACGGGGGGAGGATCGCGCCGATCGCTCCGACAGCGAAGCTTGCGATCGCAACTTGCCCTTCCGCTCCGATGTTGAAGAGGCCCCCTCGAAGCGCGAGGTCGATCGCCGCACCGGTGAAGAGCAGCGGCGTCGCTTTGTAGAACACTTGGCCGATGCCGTACGCAGTGCCCCACGTCCCCTCAAAAAGCGTTGAAGCAACATGACGGGGCGATTCGCCGTACCCCCACACCAGCAGATCGAATGCGATCCACGCCGAGCCGAGCGCAAACAAAAAAACGTAAATCGCGGTCTTTCGTTCGAGCTTCATACCGGAGCTCCCGACCCATCGATTGAGCCGTCATCGTCGACGTCTCCACCACCGCCGAGCCCGACCGCGAGCATCGCCGCGCCGATTTCAGCATCCGATGCAGTTGGAGCGAACTCCGCCACAAACTTCCCGCGCGTCATCACCAGTATCCGATCGCAAAGAGTGCGCAGTTCATTCAAGTCGGAACTGACAACAAGGACTGCAGCGCCACGGTCGGCTGCTTTTTTGGTCTGTTCGTGAATTTCTGCGGCCGCGCCTAAGTCGACGCCCCGCGTCGGGTGCGACATCACGAGCACCGACGAATCGCCACGCATGACGCGCGCAATTGCCCGTGCGACGACGATTTTTTGCTGATTTCCACCCGAGAGATCGCGGGCTTTTGCTGACAACTCCGCCGGCACGACCCCCCCACTCGCGAGCCGACGGGCCGCCTCGTCTGCCATTTTTCCGAAGTCGATCACCCCCGCGCGAGAAAATCGCTTTAGCTCACCGAGAACGAGATTATCTTCAACGGTCGCATCGAGAACGAGACCATCGCGATGCCTGTCTTCGTAAATGACAATCGCGTTTGGCTGCTCTTGCCCAACGACAGTGATAACGCCTGCATCGGCATTCTCGAGGCCGCCTAAAACTTCGACGAGTTCGCGCTGACCGTTCCCTTCGATCCCTGCGACGCCGACGACTTCACCGTCGTGAATCACGAGGTCGACTCCGACAAGATCGGGCGCGCGAGCAAGCTGTTCGATGATCAGACGTCGCTGCTTTGTCCCTTTTGTTGCTTCCGCGCGCGGCACGGTCGTCGGTAGTTCACCGCCCATCATCGCTGCAGAAAGCTGCTTGATCTCTTCTTGCGCTTTGGGCGATCGCGCATTTGCAATTCGGTCGCGCGTCTCGACGACGACGCCGTGTCGCATCACGGTAACGGTGTCGGCGTGCGCCTGAACTTCATCGAGCTTGTGGGTGACGACGACAATCGCGCGCCCTTCATCTGCGAGTTTTCGTAGCAGCGCGTAGAGCGGCGCCGTTTCACTTGGCGCCAACACCGCGGTCGGTTCATCGAGAATTAAGACTTGCGCGTTGCGATAAAGCGCTCGAATAATTTCGAGTCGTTGGCGATCACCGACGCCCAAACTCCCCACCGGAACGTCAAGTGGCAACGCGACTCCGAGGTGCGATGCGATCGATGCAATGCGCGACCTGGCGGCCTCGGTTTTTAGGCGGCCTACTGCATCGACCGTTTCGACGCCTAAAATGACATTCTCGACGGCGGTAAAAACCTCGACGAGGGCAAAATGCTGCTGAACGATGCCGATTCCGCGAGTGAGTGCGATAGCTGCGTTGTACGGGGCTACCGGGACATCATCGATGAGAATCGTACCCGAATCGGGCGGGATGACGCCGGCCGCGATTTTCAAAAAAGTGCTCTTTCCAGCACCATTTTGGCCAATAACGGTATGAATGCGGCCAGGCTTTATTGTAAGCGAGGCGCCGCGCACCGCTTGCACGAGGCCATACCGCTTATAAATGTCACGGAGCTGGAGGGCAGTCACCAAGTAGCGTTTGTACAATGTCATTCGCCCGGGGGCCAACCCGCAATGGCCAGTTCGTGCATTCGGGCCGTGCTTCTCGGGGCAACTGATGGTAGCGAATAGCCAATGACCGCAAAAGCGCCCCCAATTACGGCGCAGCAACATGCCAATTATCTCGATTATCGCGAGCGGCATATGTACTTCGCCCGCTCGACCCCACGGCTCTCGATGAGCGAATATGTCGCTTCCGACGCTGAATTTAGGGCACTTGATGCCCGTGGCGACAAGCGGGACGACGAAGAAGAAGAGCGCCATCAAGTGCTGGCGAAGCTCCTATTTCGAGACTAAACCTTCGCGGATGAAGAGAGCACCCCGCCTATCAAAGCGTGAACGACGCGAAGCGGCCCCGGTGACGGAGGCGCATAACCACCAACATACTCATCAAGCGCACCAAGGGGGTCAGCACATCCACTGCACCGCATGTGGGCGCCATCTTGATGACTCCGAGTTCGACGAGCCGGCGACGGCAACGGTCGTGTCGTGCCAGCACAAAGGGTATTTCCCTTCATGCACAAAGTGCGTAGCCGAAACGCAGCGGCGCCTAGATGAGCACGATAGAACAGGGAAGCCGGTGCAAGCAGCAGCAGCGTTTCATTAGTCCGCAACCCGTAAACGTGCCCGTGCCCGTAAACGTGCCCGGCTTTTTCCGGCTGCCCGAAGAAAAAGCCGGGCACGTTTACGGGCACGGGCACGTTTACGGGATAATTTCGCTACGCTAGGCCGCCCCGCTCAATCTTGTAGCCCCCGTTCGCCAGCGCGGACTCCACCTCGGCGATGTGATCGAAGCCGCGTGTTTCGATCACTAACTCCACAAGCGCCTCGCTCAAATCAATCGCGAAGGTTCTGTCGTGGTGGATTTGAACAATGTTCGCGCCGACATCAGCCAATAGCCGCGTGAGGCGCGCGAGCGAGCCGGTCGCATCGGCGATTCGCACCCAACGCCGTGCCATTCGCCCTGATTTGACCATCCCCCGCTCGATGACTCGGCTCACCATGTGAACGTCGATGTTGCCCCCGCTGACGATCACGGCGACGTTTTGATCTTCGAGCGGCAGGCGCCTATGAACAAGCGCCGCGAGCGCCGCGGCCCCGGCCCCTTCGGCGACCGTCTTCTCCTCTTCAATCAGCATCAGCATCGCTTCGGCGATCTCTTCTTCATCGACGACAACGATGTCGTCGACATACTTCTGAATCAATTCGAACGGCAATCGACCTACGCGTCGCACTGCGATCCCTTCGGCGAGTGTGCGCGCTGGCGAGAGCGTTGTCGGCTCACCCGATTCGAGCGCCGCTTTCATGCTCGGAAGCA
The DNA here is from genome assembly GCA_945861885.1 of Nannocystis exedens. Classification (GTDB taxonomy): domain Bacteria; phylum Myxococcota_A; class Polyangia; order Polyangiales; family Polyangiaceae; genus CAMAVR01. The sequence continues at coordinate 29,218 of CAMAVR010000016.1, forward strand.
CCGCCGTCTGCACGCCGTAGACGCGCACGGTTGGACGCAACGCTTTGATGGCGAGTGCAACGCCGGCCGCAAGCCCCCCGCCGCCAATTGGAACGACAACCGCGTCGAGACTCGGCACCTGCTCGAGAAGCTCAAGGCCGATTGTCCCCTGCCCAGCGATCACGCGCTCATCATCGAACGCATGCACAAACATGCGACGCTCTGCGTCGCAAATCCGCTGCGCTTCGTCGAACGCTTCGTCGTAGTTTGTGCCAAAAAGTATGACCTTGCCGCCTAATTTTCGCGTATTTTGCACTTTCGTGAGCGGCGTTGCTTCGGGCATCACAATCGTCGCATCAATGCTAAGTCGCTTCGCGTGAAGCGCGACCCCTTGCGCATGATTCCCGGCACTTGCGCAAATGACACCGCGTTTGCGCTCGGCGGTGTTCATCATCTCAAGAATGTTGCACCCGCCGCGCTCTTTGAATGAGCCGGTCATTTGCAAATTCTCAAGCTTCATCCAGCACTGGGTGCCGGTAATGCGGCTTAGCGAGGCACTGTAGGTGCACGGTGAAACAAGGCAATGTGGGGCAATGCGCAATCGCGCGGCTTCAATATCGCGAAGAGTCAGCACGCGGCTAGGGTGCGACAACCGTGCGCCGTTGTCGCCTCTTTTGATTGACGGGATGCCGATTTTGGCGACAGCCTGGAAGAATGAAGAGATCGGTGCTCGGGGGGGGTTTAATTTTGGGTGGAATATTGCTCGAGTTTGCGGCCGCGGCTTCGCCTTCGACCGCGACCGCGATTGCGGCGCTGAGTGCCGATCCGAACAGCAAACTTGCGGTCGACCTTATTGCAAAAGCTCAGTTTGCAATGCTTCGCGCCGATCGCATGCGCCACGCGGGCGACGAAACGCACGCCGTGATCGCCGATCAAGTAGCGCTGCGTTGGGTCGCGGCAGCGACCGAATTAATGCTAACGATCGCCGCGGAGGCGAGAGTGCGATGAGACTTGTCGACGCAATTTTCATCAGCACAGTGACCGTCGCAATCACAGGCTGCGCGGGACAAATGCCCCTCGAATCGATCGCCAAGATGAACGAAGTGCGAGCCTCGGCCGCAGCGACCGAAGCGGCAACGGTAGCCCCCGAAGCGTTCGCCCTAGCCGACAGCGAGCGAAACGCAGCGATAGCATCGGCAAAAAAAGGCGACATACAAGGAGCAACGCTCCGATCAGAATGCGCAACAGCCGATTACTACCGAGCATTCGCAATAGCCCGCCGCATCAAGGCAGAAGCCGCGCTAGCTGCAAAGACAAATCAAAAATCCCGCTAAACTCCTTTGCGCCTTAGCGGCAAAAAATCTCTGCAACTTAGCGGCTTTCCGCTACAAATTTGTACCCGAACCCATACACCGTGACGATGTGCTCTGGCTTCTCCGGCGACCGTTCGATCTTTTTTCGTAATTTTACGATAAAATTGTCAACTGTACGGTTGGTCGACAGCGGCTCGAGCCCCCAAATTTTGGACAAAATTTCGTCGCGACTGACCGCTTGGCCCGCTCGTTCGACCAGAAGGCGAAGCAGCTCGACTTCGAAAAACGACAGCGGCTCTGTCGCCTCTCCGCCCCCGCGCGTTGTGATTGTGTGCGCCGACAGGTTGACTGTCACCCCATCGATCTCGAGCACTTCGGGTGCACCCGACTGCCGCGACGCCCGTCGTAAAAGCGCACGCATCCTAGCGATCAGCTCATTCACGCTGAACGGCTTCGTCACGTAGTCGTCGGCTCCGACATCGAGCCCACGAATTTTGTCGGTCTCTTGTGACCGCGCAGTCAGCATGATGAGCGGAACAACCGAGCTCCAACGACGAAGCTCTTCGCAAACGGTGTATCCGCTCACGTCTGGCAGCATGATATCGAGAATCACAAGATCGGGAGACTCAGCCCGAGCAAGCGCAACCCCCTCGCGCCCCTTGCCAGACGAAAGAACGTGAAACCCCTCAAATTCAAGCGCGTCACGAAGCCCCATCACAATCTGAGGCTCATCTTCAATCAACAAAACAGTCTTCTTAGGCGCGCTCATTACGATTTACGGCGTTTGGCTTGGGCGTATATGGCGAACGCTATGGCTTTCCGGCTGCGAACACTTCGTCGGCGCTTTTTGCATTTGCTGCCCGGCGGAGCCACTCGTCAAAAAGCACGACATCTGTATTGGACACAACGCGTGCACGCTGGCTAACTGACACGGCTACACCACGGGCGGCGAGGATCAGTAAGATCGACTCTGCCTTCCCTTTGGCCTCCCCTTCGGCTTTGCCCTCGGCTTTGCCCTCGGCTTTACCTTCGGTCTTCCCCTGACCGTAGTACTTTCGCGCGAACTCTGTTTTGTATTGAAACCCTTGTGCTTCCATCATCGCCTCCACGGCTGCGCGTACTTTGTCGCTGAGTGTATACCAAATATAATCGCGATAAAACAGCTCTCGATCGCCTTCAATTTGCGCCAAAATTCCCAGAGTTGTGATGACAACTTCGGCGCCACCGTCGCCGTTACCGTGCGCCAAGCTCGACAGTACGGCAAGCTCTGGAAAACGCTCCCCGAGCTCGATATTTGCTCGCGTTACTTTTGGAACGCGGCTCAAGTTCACCACGAGCGGCTTTAGAACAAACCCTGGGTGCCCAATTTCAATCGGGCGCGATGCCCATTTCTCGATCTTGTCATCTGGAACGAGCACCACGAGAAACGTTGGGCAGCCGCTGCTCGACCGCTCGCCGACAAGGTAGACGGGCCACGACTGCCGCTTACCTTCATCGGTAACAAGTTGATTCTCGAGCACACAACTGCATACCGGCTTGCCGGTAGTGTTTACGAATCGCAGCACCAGGTCGGCCGCAAATTGCGCCGTGACGAGTTGCGACATGTGTGAATCAGCGATCTGAATTGATGCGTGATCCGGAAGCGGAAAGTCGAGCACTGCGCGCAGAAGCGTCTCAAGCACTTCGGGGCGTTGGCGAATAAGATCGAGCGGCACTTCATGGCGGGGAGATGGAGAGCTCATGAGCCCCCTCATTAGTCATCCGCTGGGCGGACGAGATAGATCAAATCGCTGACTCAGCCGCTAAAGACGCGGCGACCTACCGAGCGACTTCGTCAGTGCTTTTTATGCATTGCAGGAAGGTTGTGGCTCCTGGCTTTGGGCTTCCGCTGGCTGAAAACTTAATGGCTTGCGGGCAGTTGCCTGCGGCTCCTCCAGTGACGTAGCACCAGCCTGTTTTGTCGGAACTTTCGCAGGATATTGTTGTGTCGGCGTTCAAAATTTGCTCGATCTCGCAGACCGGCTTTTTCGAAACGTCGTTTCCGGCCAATTTTTGCGCTTGGCGAAAGCGCTCTTGCGTTGTTTCGCTTGGGATCTTTCTCCCTAGCTTTGTGCATTCGCTCTCTGGCCCATCTGTCCCTATAACTTCTAGTAGGAGGCAGGGGATATTCCCGTCGGCGTCGGCGTCGAGCTTTTCGGCTAGGCATTGCGGCGCTAGCGTTGCTCGCAGACGATCTACAAGTGTGGCCATTGCCGGGCGATAGCCCGATAGATGCGGCGCATCGGCTGTTTTTTCTTCGGGCATCCCGCAAATTGAGGAGACGACGGCTTGATTTTTTAACGCTCGCGCTAACGACAGCTCGCTAATGCAAGGATATGCCTTGCCGCGCACCTGCATTGTCGGATCGCTTGGATCGCACAAGGGATTGTCGGCCCCGGGACCGCAGTCGCATGTATCGGAATATGTAACGCCGGCCCCACAGTTTCGCGGTGTTTGCAACTTGAACGTGCAAGCGTACTGGAAATCGTTGCCCTTTGTTGCAAAGTCGAGCCCTAGGCTCTTTGGCACATCGGGGCGCGGCGATATCGATTCGACCATTCGTGGATCGACCCCGGTAAAATTGTAGTTCAGCGGATCTTGCCCGACAATTTTTACCCAGTCGCTGTCGCTGAGCGCCGACTTGAACACCGGGGGCGTCGCCTTTGCATCGACGGTAAGCAAATCCCATGGGACGCCGGTAATTGCGAGAAAGTAAACTTGATCGGGCGTTCGCGGCCCTGCCTCTAGAGTGCACAGCGATTTGTTGATCGCATCCGACTCATTGGCCGGAACCTCCCTTGGGAGCGACTGTGCGAAAATTGGATTGGTGCACGGCTTGACCGTCCCGTCGTAGTTCCCGTTGGAATCGTGTTCGGTTAGCCGATTTGGAACTGTCCGCGACGTAAACCCGTCGATGTAGCGCTGAATCGGAAACTGCGGATTAACGCCAAATCGCTCCTTCATGTGAAAGAGCCGCGTGTTGCCCTGATCTTCTTCGCGCGGGTACTTACCCCCGGTTACTTTGCAATTTGGGTCGTTTTTTGCCGCTTCGTTTTCGCACGACATGCACTTTGGGCCGACTGGATCGGTTGCGCATGCCTCGGTCGCGCGGGGCGCCGCGTAATCGGAATTGTTTTCTAAAAACAAATAGCCGTAGCCATTTAGCGCGACCGGATCGATGTCGGACTCGTTCTCGTCGGTGATCACCACAACCGCGAGTAGCGAATCGGGGCGCAAAAAGTCGGCGCGCTGCTTCAATAGCACCGCGTCAATCCCCGTGAGCGAGGCTGGCGCATATGCATTTGATGCGCCGGTTGGTTGAAGCGTAACCGACTCATACGGATCGGGCTGCATCAAAAACCGATAGACAGCCTCGAGCTGATGCTCGTAGCCGCAGCCGAACTCGTGAACCCCTTTGACCATTTCTTGAAAATTGTCGCGCAGCGCCGCCGCTTTTATAATCGGCTTCGACGGCGCTTCTTTGCCCGCATTGGCCGGATTTGACGTTGGAAACCAGGCGAGTAAATTCGACGTGTCGGCTCCGTCGCTCGGCACTTCATTCGCCCCGACGCGATTGACGAGATGGGCTTTGTCGTCGTTGTGGCGATTGAGCGCGTCGTTCGTTGGGCTTTTTGCGCTTGCTGGGCAGCTCTTTGAGCCTCGACCGCCTAGCGACGACGATACGATGCCGAGGTGCATATCGTGCACCGGCGCGAACTCAGGACTCTGACCTGCTGGGCAGGCGCCCCCTTTCGACTGCCCCTGAGACACACCCTGCCCATCGACGCAGAGCGGATTGACGAGGCGGTCTACGAGATCAGGGACGGCCTGGCCAAGCATCTCTTGCTTGTCCCCCATTGATGTCGAATTATCGATCATGAAGAGCAGATCGACTTTGTCGATCGACTTATTGCTGATCGCGTTGGTGTGGCTCATCTTCCGCGTCGCGTGCTGATCGACAACCGGCCTCGATAAACAGCTGACCAAACTCGCGCCTAAGACTGCAACGCCCCATGCGAAATTGCGCTCACTCATATTCCGCTCCTCTTTCGCGATTTTCTATGAATGGCGCGACCATTACCACAATGCGCGACGGCGCGAAGTGCTCCTTTTACTAAAGCGCCGCTTTTTCATCAGCTTCTCTCGAGCGTGGTTTGCGAACCGATGAGCTTCGTCGCGAAGCTGGGCGAGGAAAAATAACTCTTGTGAATGGCGCGCGAGCGAGATCGGATTTTTTTGCCCGGGCAGGTAGACGCGATCGGTGAGCTGCTCGCCGCCGACCGTTTCACGCTCTTTCGCTAGCCCCACAATTGAAAGCTCGAGCCCCAAATCGCGCGCGGCGGCCAATGCAACATTAAGCTGCCCGCGCCCGCCGTCGACCACGAACAGATCGGGGAGCGACCACTTCGGCTCATCGTTCGCCCCCCGGCGAAAACGGCGCGCCAACACTTCGCGCATCGCCGCATAGTCGTCCCCCCCCGGCGACGTCGCATCGTCTCCAGGTTGCGCGCCAACTGTCCGCACGTGAAACGTCCGATAGCGTTTTTTTTCAAACACACCGTCGTTCATCGAAACGACTGAACCGACCGTCCCCTCCCCGCCGAGATGCGAAATATCACAACACTCGATACGATGCGGAAAGTGCTCCAATCGTAGTGTTTTTTGAAGCTTTATCAGCCGTTCATGCAGGTCAGTCGATGCGCGACGCTTTTCGGCAAACCCGTGCTTGGCGTTTTCGTTCGCCATCGCGACAATCGCGGCGCGATCTCCGCGCTTTGGCGCCAACAGGTGCACGCGATGACCTGCGCGCTCGCTAAGCCACTGTTCAATCCCCCCAGCCCCTTCAGGCATAATTGGGACGAGCACTTCCGACGCGAGAAACCCCGCGTTGTCGAGCGTCACATAGTGCTCCCACAAAAAGGCGGCGACGATCTCTTCGTCTGGAATTTCCGCCTGCTTGACCAAAAATGTCATGACGTCGGCCAACTTGCCGCCTCGCACGCGCAGAAGCGCAATCTCGACTGCACCGCCTTCGCGAAAAAGCCCGATGACATCGCGATCGACCGCGTCGTTCGATACAACGTGCTGCCCTTCTTTCACGTTTTCGATCGCCCGCAGCTGATCGCGATAGACCACCGCGAGCTCGAATTTCATCTCTTTTGAAGCATCACGCATTCGCGCGTTGAGCTCGACCGACAGCTCGTTGTGGCGACCGACAAGAAATTTAGCCACAGAGTCGACCTGCTCCGCATACCACTTTGGATCGACATCGTAGACGCACGGCGCAGGGCAGCGTTTGATTTGATACTGCAAGCAAGGTCGCGTTCGGCTTGCGAACTCTTTGTCGGTGCACGTTCGCAGCTGAAAATGCTTGTTGATGACATGAAGCGTTCGCCGCGCCGCCGTGCCTGAATGGTACGGGCCAAAATAGCGGCTGGTATCGCGCGCTGGGGCCCGTTTTGTGCCGGTACGTTTCTCGGTCGACGACCGCCGAACCATCGTCAATCGCGGCCAAGGGTGCGACACGTCGAGCCTTAGCGACAGAAACTCTTTGTCGTCGCGCAGCTTGACGTTGAAACGCGGCTTGTGATCCTTGATGAGCTTATTCTCGAGGATAAGCGCCTCTTTTTCGTTGCTTGTGACGATCGAATCGATGTCACCAAGCTGCTCATCGAGAAGCGGAATAAAATAGCGATCATCCGAACCCGAAGTTAAAAAATAGCTCCGCACTCGGCTTCGAAGGCTCTTCGCTTTGCCGACATAAATGACGACGCCTGCGCGATCTTTGAAAAGATACACACCCGGTTGCGCAGGCATCGCTTCGATCTTTTGCCGAATCAGATCGTCCACGACGCAATCATCGCACAATGGAACGCAACAGTCGTCGGCAACCTCTTTCGATCGGGCGCGAAGATGAGCCGCTCGGCCGTGGCGCGCTATGCTGCGCCTATGAAGATGCCCATTGTGAGACCGACTTCGCTCTTTCGGTTCGTTATTCTCGCTCTGATTACGGCCGCGCCGCTGGCGTGTCACAACGTTCAATCGCCAAAGGGGGCGCACGAAGCCTCTGAAACGCAAGCGGCCGCCAACCGCGGGAACACCCATTTTCACGAGGTTTATGATGCTTTTCTGGCATCCTTCAAACAGCCGCTTGGCGCTCAGAGGCCATTTATTAACGCCGGCGGGGGGAAGCTCACGCTTCGCTTTCAGGGCGCCGAGACGACTCTAACAACTACGACCGCTAACTACACGACGATGAAAGCGCTGGCGCACCTCACCGTCGCAGCGCTGACATCTGAGCTCGCTATTGCCGAACTTCCGCAGCCGGTCGACCCGAACGATGAAGCGTTCGTTGTCGTTCAGGAGATACGCGATACGACAATTCGTCTCGAAAAAGGGCTGCACGCGTCTGGTCTTAGCCCACGGATGGTGGCGATTGAGCGGAATATGCTCGCGTCGGTCCGCGCTTTTTTGAACGAAACGCTCGACCAAAAGCACGCCGACCGGCCGTCGATTCGAAGGCAAGCCGAGGCAGTTCGGCAAGCGATCATCGGCAACTTACGCGAAGCGGCTCGCGAACACGTGAATCAGCTCGATGCGGCAATGCGCGAACTTCGCGCAAAAATCCCGGCAGTCGCGTGGCCGAATACAGTTGTTGCAGTTACGACAGCGAGGCAAGCGCGAGCCAAATCGCTCGACGTGCTCTATTTCGAACGGCTATTTCACGAGCAAGTTGGGGTAGGCGCTCTGGGTGAAAATCGGATTATCGTGCTCGAATTTCCGGTAGCGGGCGGAGCCGAACATGCGATGGCCGCACACCTATTCGATCAGGAGCTAGGAGGCCTCCTATTTGGCGACCGCGACTTCCTTCAAAGCGATGTTGTAGGAAGGTACGCGCAACCGTTCATCGACAAGCTAGCGCCGCTAGAGTGACGGAGGCGAAGTTGTCTCTGTTCTAAACGTAAGCGTGTTGTCGCTCGTGCCAATTTGCCGCACAAACATGCTCACTACCGAGCTAAAAATTGCGTCGCTTGGCGCTAGCCCTGTTGACCCAAGCGGCCGCGCGATCCAGCGGCGCATTTGTTCCAGCATTTGCGCGCTTACCGGATTCACTTCAATGACGAGCGCTACAAAATAGGCGTGATTCGCTTGAAAAAGCGACCTCGACGCAAGCGGCATGTCGACTGTTTCGCCGCACTGACGAAGCACCCCTTCTGCATTCACCACCGCTAAGTCACGCTCACCCCCTTGGGTGCCAACTTTTATTCGATAGACCTCGTCCCACAAATCGTACACCACGCGACAGCTGCGAACAGCTAGCCCTACGGGAGTTTTTGCGTCGCTTTCAAAGAGATAAGCCCGCAGCAAGATAACCGTTGGAAGGCCGCTCGATAGCTTGCGAAGCAGCGGCGGCGTCACCACGTCGCGAAACGACACGCTCATGCGAAGCGACGTCGCATCCCACGAAAAAAGCGCTTTTCTTACCGGCAGCGCAGCCGCGCCCTCCCCTTCGGCTGCAGCGATTTTCGGAATCGCCGCGAGCAGCGCAATCGTCAGAGCGGTTCGCACGGTTCGACGGGAGCGACTCATCGCGCCTCGTGCCGCACCGGAATGAGCCCGAGCAAGTTTGAAATACCAAGCGTGAATGCCCCCGCCGATGTGTCAACGCGAAGACCGATATTGAACGTGATGTCGACCGGAATCGCCGCAAGCCCTTTATAACCGCGCGGCGGATGCGAGAGGTCATGCGCGCTTGTAAGGCTATAAAATCCAAACGACCCGAAAATATCGGCCCCATAAATCGACCGGTGCCCGCGGTAGATCGGAACGCGGTATTCGGTCGAGATTTTTGCGGCATAGTTGCCGTATCGCTGCTCAACGATGCTCGTCCCGAGAAAATTAGGCGCCGGGCGACGATCGAAGTTTAAACCGAGCACGCGATCAGGCAGAAGATCGCTCAAATCGCCGACGTAAAACGTATCCATAAATGGTGCGTTGCCGAACACACCGCCGGCAAAACCTTGGAGGCGGAGAACATGCCCCCACGGCAGCGCAAACCACCGATTGTATTCCGCCTCGACCTTAACAAATGTGTACTCACTCCCGAACGGCCTCATCGAAATATCAGACGACACAAATGCGAGATCGCCGGTGCGCGGAAGGACAGGGTCGTCGCGCGTATCGCGAAGAGCCGCAAAGCGCAGCGACGATACGATCGAGCGCCCTCTAAGAATTTTGTAGTCGACCGTGTCATGCACCACGCCCAGCGTCACCGGAGAAGCCGGAAACTCGGCGTCGAGCGATTCGAGTCGGTATGCTGCAGACGCGCGAATCGACGAGGTTAAGTCGTGCCCCACGCCGACTAACCCACCGAACCGACGATACCGGACAACTCCCGAATCGTCCCGCGTCACATTTGAAGGGTCGTTGAGTACGGCATCGCGATTGATGAAAAAATCGCGACCGTTACTAAAAAAAAGCTGAGCTTCCGTCGACCATTCGGTGCCAAGAAATTGCGAGTCTGAAAATCGTGCGCGAAGCGCCAACTGTTGATCCGCGAACGCCACACCACCGCCAAGCGCTATGCCGGTGCCGGCGAGATTCGTCTCTGCCGCTTCGACGCCAGCGTATGGGGTTAGCGGTTCGGCGCTCCCACGCGCAGTTGCGGCAGTCGCTAGGCCGAGCCAAACGCCGTTGATGACGATCGTGTTGCGCTCGACAACATCGAGCACCAAAATCGCGTGGCCTCGCGTCGCTCCGCGGCGAAGCGATATCTGAACGTCGCGGAAAAAACCCGTCCCCAAAAGACGGTAACGCATCATCTCGAGGGCCGGATCGTCGACGTCGATCGTCTCTCCAGCGTGGACATGAAGGTAGCGAAGAATGACCGGCAGGCGTGTGACGGTGTTGCCGTTCACTTCGACCCCGTCGAGAACGTAGCTAAGCCCGAGACGCCTTTCGTCAGCCGATGCCAACGACGGATGAACGACGATGCAGAGCGCCACGGCAAGCGCGAGCACAGCGACGCCGATAGAGCTTTTTTTAGCCCTTGTATGTGCGCCACAAGTCAAATCCGCCGAAGACATCGCAGCCCCCATCAATAGCTCTATTTCGTCCGCTTTTCGTCGGGAGGCGCGTCGCTCTGATTTTCCGGGGCTGCCGCGATCGCTGCGTCGGTCGCTGCGGCGCGTTCGCCAGCTGCCTTTAGCCGTGGAAATGGAGCCAGATCGACACCAAAACGTTTTGATGCGTAGAGCTGTGGGACGAGAAAAATATCGGCCGCAGTAAGCGTCTCTCCATATGCGAACGGGCCTGAAACGCCGCGATCTGCATTCACTCTCATCATCGACTCAAACACATTGAGCCCGCGCTTGATAAAGTGCTGCGCCCATTCGGTGCGCGCTTTTGTATCGGACGACACGTGGTCAAGAACGCTCAAATTTTGGAGCGGCTGCACCCCCGAATTGATCGCTTCAACAAGCGCTCGAACGCGTGCACGCGCGATTGGGTCGGACGGAAATAGCTTCGGTGAGGCGATAAGGTCGTCGAGCAGCTCAATGATCGCAACCGATTCGACCACCGGCTCGTCGTCAATCACGAGGCACGGGACAAAACCGTTTGGATTGGTCGCCAAATATGTTTCAGAGCGCTGCTCCCCCTTGAGCAAATTGACCGGCCGCGATTCATACGCGACGCGCTTCACGTTCAGTGCGAAGCGCACGCGGAACGATGATGAGGACCGCCAATATGTGTAGAGAACCGGTGATTTCATAGCCTTTTTGTTGTCCTTCTTACTTGCGCGTCAGAGCGAAAACGGCGCGAGAAACGCCGTCCCGTGCAGGCCCGCTGTCGCATGTTGCAGATGCATTTTGCAAGCACTCGCGCGATGCGCCAACCGCTCCCCCACGCCCGGGGTAGCCAAGACTGACAGATCGTAACTTGGTTGCATCAACGACCGGCGCCCCTTCGATGACCGGCGCATTTCCCGTGTAGCCGATGCCAAGAGAAAGGCCGCCCGCGCCGCCGCCACCCGCCCCCCCTGCACCACCGGCACCGCCGCGACCGCCGCTGCACCCGCCGCTCGACATCCCCGCAACGCCGCCCGGTTGTCCTGCAGACGCGGGACCTCCCGATGCGCCGTTTGCGCCATCTTTTGCAAAAAATGTGCACCCATCGAACCGCCCGGACGATTCGATCATCAGGACCGCAATGCTACTTCCGCCGCCTCCGCCCCCTTCAGCACCTGCCCCGCCGCAACCGCCGCACCCACCTCCGCCGCCGCCAACGATCGGATCGGCCGCACCGCCACCTCCGCCGCCGCCTTGCCCTGGCGAACCGTCATCGCCTCGTCCGCCCGCCTCAGGCACCCAACCTGTCGCCGTCCATCCGCCGAAACCGGTCGGGCTAGCCCCTTGCTTGACGGCAGACAGCCCGTCAGCACCCGGATGACCCACGGCGCACGAACTCGCGTTTAACACACCGCCAGCGCCGCCTGAACCATCGTTGAATGCATTGGCCGTCTGCGGAACGATCGGTTCGCTCGACCCGGGGAGACCACTCTCCGCGTGCTCCGCCCCTAGCCCGCCTTGCCCTCCTTGTGACCTCCCCGACAGCGGACAGACGCACGCTTTGCCCGCTCCACCTTGGCTGTCGTTCGACGAATTTCCCGCCAAAACAGCCTTTTCAGGTGCGTTTCCGCGCGGCTCCGGCACGAGGCCGTTGGTTGCGTTGCTCGCACGAAAAACGACTCGCCGGAACGCCACGCCATGCGAACCTTCAATTAGAGCGGCAACGCTCGATCGCCCCGAACGTGAACTCTCTTGTCCGGCGGCCGGCGGCGCATCGAACTGAACATCTTCAATCGCAATCGATGTTGTAAGCCCGTGAATCGAACATGGGATCGGCAGATCGACTTGCGACCCGGTGGGGCCAATGCGCGCGCGCGCACCGGCCGACCACGTCCAGGGAATTTTTGACGAGGTCGCCTCCGCCATCGCCGTAAGCCCCGCATCGGAAACGGCCGGCACGATCGGATTCATCGCACCGCTCGGGCAATTAAAGCCGCCATAAATCCCAGCCGGCGCGTGCGCTGAATCGATGACGATCGATTCGTTGTAAGTGCCGGCGCAGACATAAATTCGCCTTTTTGAAACGCCACCGTCACCTGGAACGCTCACGATCGCGCCAAGCGCGCGCGACACAGTTCGAAACGGCAACGCTTTCGTCCCCGGCGATTCATCGTTCCCCGTTGGCGCGACAAAAACGCCAAACTGATCGTCGACAGTGCACGGCGCATCGTGCGGAGATGCTCCGCTGGAGACGAGATTTTCGCATTCGGCCGTCCCCGCAGCGACATTGCCGGGCTCGATGCTCGGGCGAATGATGAACGTGCCGCCATCGCCGTCGCCGCAATCGCCCTGCGCGCAAAGGCCTTCCGGAAAGTTCGGACAACCGACTTGCGTCGCCGCCGCTATCACAACGATTCCGAAGCGAAACCTCATCGTCTCTTTCAACGCTCCTGGGCGCCCCTTAAAAAGAAAATGCTACGTCAGCACGAAGAATTCCCGGCGCGATCGTCGGGGCGATCGACAGGTGATTTTTCGACTCTTTTGGCCAGAACCACCAGACGCCGAGTGCCGCCAGCGCCAAACCGCCCGCCGCTACGTAAGCGGCGGTAGCGATCACCGCGTCGCGCTGCTGACGCGCGCGAATCGCACGAAACTCGAGGCACATTTCTGACGACATGTCGGTACATATCCCTTCGATTTCGGCCCTTCTACTGTTGAGGTTGACGTGGCCTTCTTGCGACTGAGATGCAAATGCAACTCCGACCGCCAAAGCTACCGCGCCGCCAAGACCGAGCGACAATGGCACCGCGATGCGCGCGACCGACTTCGATTTCTCGGATGAGCGACCCGCCACCTCAGGATGGGCGGCGCTTTTCGCCAGCGGATCGATGGCGAACATCGCGCCGCCGTTTGGCACAAATTCAGCGCTCACTTTTTCGTTAGGTGATGGCGCGGCGTGCGTCGCTTCTGTTGCCGTCCCGAACTCGAACGTCTCTTTTTGCGGCCCACTTTCGTCGGAGACGACGATGACGGCGCTTTTCGTTACGCCGGCGTAACGCACATCAATCGCGTGAGCCCCTGCGCGAAGGTCGAGCGGCTGTTGAAGCGGCGCAAGCTCCGCGATCACCCGCCCATCAACCGTGATCATCGCCCCTGGCGGCGCGTCGATCTCAACTTGTACGAGATGCCGCCGTGCACGCCTCAGCAGCTCTCCAATCAGCGCTTTGTTCGCCGCCTTCCCCTTGGGGTCGAGCTCGTAAGCGCGCAAATGATTGACCGCATCTTCAAGATTGCCCGAATCGAACTCGCTCACGGCCAGGTTCCACAAGATTTCGGCGCTGCGTGTCACCGCGTAGGCCTGCAAAAACTTGAGTCGCGCTCCGTCGTAGTTGTGCCCCTCGCGATAAAGCCGCTTCCCCTCTTCAAAACGCGCTTGCGCTTCGCGAACAGCAAGATCATTTGGCGCACCCGCAAGCGCCGCCGTCGACAGAACGAGCAACAAACTTACGACAATGGCGAGGACCGAGAGTTTCATTGTGGAGATCGACCAAAGTGTTCTTCGAGTAGATCCGAATGGCGCGGGGCCGATGGTGGACCTTTTGGGCGTGGCTGTGAAGTGACGCGAGGCGGGTCGTTGGGTGGTGCGGCGTGCGGCGGCTCTGGCGGCGCAATAGCTCGTTGCGGCGGAGTTGGGTCGACCGCAGGCGACTCTGGTACGGGGGCCTCAACAATCGGGAGATGCGGCGGGGGAGCCGACTCCACTTCGGGGGCGCGACGCGCCCACAGCGATGCACCGAGAACGCAAAAGGCGACAACCAGGCCGAGCACCAGCGCGAGAAGATTGCCGCGCGTCAGCTCGCCGCGTTCAATATCGAACGTTGTGTCGCCGCGGCGTGTCGTAACAACTGCGCGCGCAGGGCGTGGCCGAATCGGCACGTCGTCAAAGGCGTCTGTGAAAGGCGCAATCGCCGGTCGTTCGGACAACTCATCAAAGTTAAGGAGCTCAGTCACCGGCGTACGAATGACAACCGACGGCTCAGACTGCCCTTCGTCGGTTCGCGTCAAACGTGCGAGCGGATCGGTCTCATTTTCGAGTTCGATGTCGTCCCACGTTGGAAGCCCGGTTGAATCCCCGCTTTCCATTCGCCTCACGCTACCGACTATTTCCCCGCCGTCGCAAACAAAAATAGCGGCGCGGAGGCCCCTGACACCGACGCTGCAATCGTACCGCGGTCGTCTCTCGCAACGATCGCTTCAACTCCGCGGCCGCCCCCGCCTACTACCAACGTTGAACTTATGATGCTCGGCGCCGCCCCTTGATGCGCAATCGCGAACGACGGGCCACCGCCGCCACTCCCGCCCCAACCGCCGGCACCCCCCGTGCCGCCAGCGGCGCCTCTATTTGTCAGGTCGGCTGCAAAAGCATCGCCTCCGAACCCTCCATCGGTGCCAAACGAGCCAAAAGCTCCGCGCCCGCCATCGCCCCCCGTTGAGCTTTCAACCCAAGATGACGCAATCGTGAGCGGACTTCCGAATGCGACAAGCGCGATGCTCGCCCCGCCCGCCGTCCCCGCGGCGCCGCCGAGGCCTGCGCACCCTCCTGCCCCTCCGCCCGACCCCCGAGGACCGTATTGCGGAAACGCTCGCGAATCTCCCCTGTAACGCAAGCCTCGCCCGCCGCCTCCCCCTTGGCCCGGAGCCCCCGGTCGGCCCGCGACGCCCGCGTTGTCGGCGATGTATCCGATGGGTGACGCGATCGAAAACGTGCCTAAGCGTCGATCGGAACTGACACCTTGTGCTCCGCGCGCGCCGTTTGCCCCGGCCGCTGCCAAAAACGTTTCGTCGAAATTTGCATAGCCGCCTTGAGCGGATGCGCTTGTTGTTGCGATCGGTAGTCCGGGCGCCTCGGGAATAAAAACGTGGCTACACTCATCGTGATCAGTGCACGGAATTAATTGCTGCGACCCGACTCCGCCCGACCCACCGCCGCCGCCGTTGAGCGCATCAGATGTGGGGACACCGGCGCTACTGATACAACGACTTACGCCACCAAGCCCGAACTTTGCGCGAGCGTTGCATCGCTCGACCGACCCGCGATCGAAATAGCACCACTGATCGTCGCTTCCGTCACCGGTGCCTGAAACGCCGTTGGCTCCTCCTGACTGAGTCAGCGGCGCGGTTTCGACTGCAATCGCCCCATTTGCGCCGCGACCTGCGCGAATTGTCGAACGCTCGATGACAAGCCCCGGCGAATGGATGGCGAGTAACGCGACGCTCGTTTCGGAGGGCGCGCGCGCATCGGCGGAAAAGACATCAAAATCAGACACTTTTGTCTTTTGAACGATGTCAACGGCTCGCATGGCGGGGCTGGTTGGCGATTCGATTTTTGCGCGGCCGGGGCCTATCGCCCAGCCATTTGCACATGAAAACCCGCCGAACATCGACACGCCGGGGGCCAGCTCGACCGCCTCGCGATAGAGCCCTTCGCACGCGTAAACGCGCTTTTTTCGCGCCGCTGCCGCTGAAATTGCAACTTTGAGCGATGCAAATGGACGCTCTTGCGACCCGTCGCCACCGGCCAACGCCCGTGCATCGACAAACACACCGAACGCTTCAGCAATGACACACGCATTTTCTGTCGGCGATGGAAGCGCGTCGCTCGCGACGCACTCAACCCCACATTTCACCAAATCGTCATCGCAATGAAAATCGCACCCCGACGAGTTGCATATCGGCGATGCGATGATCGTTGGGCCAGGCATTGCGGGACGAGGCATCCCGTCGAGATCACCGAGGTCGTCACCGCGGTCATCGCCCCCACCGGGCGTGGCAATCTCTACCGGTCGCGGACGCGGGGCTGCGCTTGGAATCGCCTCGCAGGCGGATAAAGCACCGGCTAAAACAAGCAGAGCGAATCGGTCACTAGAACGCATCTCCACTCACATGCGTATACCGCAACCACGCCCCAATGATCTCTAAATCTCATCGCTAGAGCGATTTCGCGATGTCATTGCGCCTGACTTTTCTGCATGATGCCTCGGGGAATGAAGGGCCAACCGAGATACCAACCAGGGGAGATCGTCCCAGGCACGATCTATCGAGTCGTGCAGCCGCTCGGCTCCGGCGGGATGGGCACGGTCTATGAAGTCGAAGATACGACGGTCGGTAAACCGTACGTTCTAAAAACGCTCAACGCAGAGCTCGCCGATCGCGCCGATTTGCACGCGCGCATGGCAAAAGAAGCGCGCACACTCGCGCGTCTCTCGCATCCAAATATTGTCGAAGTGGTCACCGCCGGCGCAACAAACGACGCGCTCGAGCTTCCGTTTATTGTGATGGAGAAGTTGATCGGCCATTCGCTCCGCGCCGTACTCGATCGACAAGGGAAGCTGCCGATTTTGAGCGCGCTCGCGATCGCGACTGACCTCCTCGATGCGCTCGATTTTGCCCACGCGCACGGCGTGATTCACCGCGACGTCAAACCTGACAACATCTTTTTGCATCGACGATCGAACGGCGTGCACGTCACCAAGCTGCTCGATTTTGGGATCTTGATGCTCATGGCCGAATCGCCCGCACATGTTGGTCGGCGGTTTGTCGGCACGTTTCGATACGCTTCACCGGAGCAGCTGCGCGGCGACAGCATCACCGGGAGCAGCGACATCTACGCCGCCGGCCTGCTCATTTACGAAATGCTAACCGGCGTCGGTCCGTTCGATGACGCACCGACGAACCCTGAGCTAGCCGACGCACATATTCATCGCCCGCCGCCGTCGATTCGGTCGATGGTCGATATTCCGGAGTCGCTCGAACAGCTCATCGGCGTGACGCTTTCAAAATCGCCAGCCGATCGCCCTCATTCCGCCGCCGCGCTGTCAAACGCGATTCGCCAAATTGAGCAGACGCTTCGTTTAGAACGCGCGAGCGGGTTGTCCGAAGAGGCGAAATTGCCCTTCGAAGCGCCCGTTCCGATTCTCCCGGCCGATGTCGCGGGCGAGCCAATTTTAGCGCGAACTACGGCAACTTCTTCTGCGCGAGCAAAGCGGGCGCGTCGTCTGCCGCTGACAGCCATCGCATTCGCTACACTTCTCGGAATCATCGCTCTCGCCATCGCGCTGTCGATCCCCCGGCCAACTTCAACATTGTCTGCTCCATCCGCAGACGGTCGTCCCAAATCTCCAACGCTGACAATCGAGTCGACGCGAGTCGATCAATCGGCGCGCATCGGCAATCGCGATCCCTCAACCGCTCCCCTAGCCGCCGCGCGAGGCGAAGCGCAACCGCCGCAAGCTGCTGGGAAATCGCGCCCACTCAAAACTGAAAACGCCGCTCCGGTGCCCGAGGCGATACACAATTCGGTCGATCATCCAGCTGTGATCCACCACGATGTTCTCGAAGAGACGCCCAACATCGCAAAAACAACCACGCACAAACCATCGGGGCGCCCCGGAGCCGGTTTGTAGGACCACTGAGAGCGGTCGGCGGGGCTCTTACCGCCTAACCCCGGTCATCCGCATAACCAGGCTCCCCGCTGCATTGGAAGCGGCAACGTCTATCAGCAAATCGATCACCCAATCGTTATCCCCATCAGGGTCGACAATCACTTGCGAAACTTTCCAAAGTTCGCCATTCGTGCGGTCAATTTGCGTATTTGCCGGGCTTCGCGCGGTCACGTCGACGCAAACTGCAGAGTGGTCGGCGTAGTACCCAGACATCGCCGATTCAAACCAGGCAGGGGTGATATCGCTATCGCGGTTGTCGCCGCTGGCGTCGCCGCTCGCATCGGCCGCTATCTCGGCCGCCGTCACGTAATCGCGGCACGCGAGTGCACGCATCAGTCGGAATAGCTGATTGCGAATCAGCACGGTGAATTGCTTCTCGTCGTCCGCGATGCCGCCGACCTTCGGATGAACTCGATCGCCGGTATCGATTGTCAACGTTGGCGCCCAACTCGGATTGCGCATCCGCTCCCATTCGTCGATCAGGCTTGAATCGACACGCCTCACGACATCGGCAAAATAAGCCTCCATCTCAAACACGTCGTCAGACTTTGCCGAATCGGGGACGCTCTGGACGAGCGTTTTGTAAACATCCGACAAATAGCGAAGCAGGAGCCCCTCAGCGCGCTGCAAATCGTATTCGCGGATGTATTCCGAAAACGACATGTACCTTTCGTACATGTCGCGCGCGATCGACTTTGGCCGAATGTTCTCGTGCCCAACCCACGGATGTTTGGCTTCAAACGCGTTGAACGTATCGTAAATAAAATCGCGATTCGGCTTCGGATATTCGAGCTTTTCGAGCTCGGCGATCCGTTCGTCGTACTCGATGCCTGCCGCTTTCATTTCGGCCATTTTTTCAGTCTTTAATGCATCAAGCTGCTTCTGTAGAATCAAATCGGGGTTCTCCAGAATTGATTCGACGAGCGTCAGTACATCGAGCGGGTACGTCCCCAATTCAGGGTCGAGGCGATTTAGCGTGTCGAGGAGGTAGAGACTCAGCGCGTGATTGAGCGAAAAGTCGTCTTGCAAGTCGGTGTGCAGCCTGAGTTTAGGCCCGTTCACACTGCGCTCGTTTATCGGCACAAATTCAATAATGTTGGCGCGCACAAGCGACCCGAACATCGCCCGCCCGAGTTTGCTGTTTTGCTTTCGCTGCACCGGCGAATCGTGCGACGTGCGAATCAGACGCTTCATCGCCCCGCAGCCGTCACCGTCGCGCGAAAGCACGTTGAGAAGCATCCCGTGTGAAACTTTGAATTGCGATTTTAGCGCCTCGGGCGACGACTCGATCAACCGATCGAATATCGATTTATCCCAATGCACGTACCCGCGCTCGGGCGGCTTGCGTCGAACAATCTTTCGCCGCTTCACCGGATCGCTTCCCGCTTTTGCTTCGAGCCTCAAGTTTTCAATCACGTGCTCGGGCGCTTGCGCCACAACCGTCCCCCGGTCATCGTAGCCGCGACGCCCTGCCCGCCCGCCGATCTGGTGAAAATCACGCACGCTCAAAATAGCCGTTTTTTCCCCGGTGTATTTGCACAATTTTGTGAAGAGCACCGTACGAATCGGCACGTTGATCCCCACGCCGAGGGTGTCGGTCCCGCAAATGATTTTGAGCTGCCCCTTCTGCGCGAGCTTCTCGACGGCGCGGCGATACTTTGGCAAAAGCCCTGCGTGATGAAGGCCTATCCCGTGACGGATAAACTTCTGAACATCTTTGCCGTACGGGCTATCGAATTTGATCCCTTCGATCGACGTCGCGATCGCCTTTTTTTCATCTTTCGTGCAGTAGTCGATGCTCATCAAGTTTTGCGCCTCTTCGGCGCAGCCGCGCTGCGTAAAACTGACAATGTAAATCGGCGCGCGCCCCGTTTCGACGAGCGACTTCACCGTCTCGTGCAGCGGCGTCTCGCGGTACTCGAACTCGAGCGGCACCGGGCGATCGCGCGATTGCACAAGCGCCGTATCATGACCTGTGAGCGCGGTGATCTCGCGCTGAAAAAAGCTCGTGTCGCCGAGCGTCGCCGACATCAGCAAAAACTGCGCGCGCGGCAACGCGAGAAGAGGAATCTGCCAAGCAACACCGCGCTCGCGATCCGAATAATAGTGGAACTCATCCATGATCACGGCATCGACCGGCGCGCTATTCCCCTCGCGCAACGCCATATTCGCTAAGATTTCCGCCGTGCAGCAGATGATCGGCGCGTCGCGATTGACCGTCGCATCACCGGTCATCATCCCCACGTTCTCCGCGCCAAACTCTTCGCACAGCGCGAAAAACTTTTCGCTAACCAGTGCTTTTATCGGACAGGTATAAAACGAACGTGCTCCCCACGCAGTCGAGAAAAAATGAAGCGCCGTCGCCACGAGCGATTTGCCCGAGCCGGTCGGCGTGTTTAAAATCACGTTCTTCCCAGCAATCAGCTCGAGTATCGCCTCTTCTTGCGCGGGGTATAGCTCGATCCCATGTTCAGACACATAGTCTAAAAACGAGCCTAATAACGCGTCCGAGTCGTCGGGGGCGTCGGGAGCTGGGAGGCGCGCGCGGAGGCGTGGCGTCTTGGAGGGCATGATGCATGGCAATACAGCTATAATCTGCTACCTGCCAGGGCTCACACGCCAGACTTCCGTTTTTATAACGAGGCGTAAATTATTGCTATGAATAGACTTTTAACACTTTCGGCAACCGAACTGGCGAAGCTTATTCGCGAACGCGAAGTCACTTCTGTCGAAGTCGTCGAGGCCCACATCGAGCGCATTCGCTCCGCCAATCCGACGCTCAATGCCGTCGTAGCCGAGCGATTTCAAGACGCGCGCGCTGAAGCGGTCGCCGCCGATGCGCAAGTCCGAGCCGGTGCTGACGCCCTCGGCCCGTTTCATGGCGTGCCGTGCACAATTAAAGAGTCGTTTTCGATGCGTGGGATGCCGCATACAGCCGGCCTCGTGTCGCGAAAAGGGGTCATCGGGACGACCGACGCGCCGACCGTCGCGCGGCTAAAAGCAGCGGGCGCGATTCCGCTCGGCGTCACCAATGTTTCTGAGCTCTGTTTTTGGATCGAGAGCAATAACCGCGTCTATGGCCGCACAAACAACCCGTATAACCCGCGCCGCACTGCCGGAGGGAGCTCCGGTGGCGAAGGGGCAATTGTCGGTGCTGGCGGTTCGCCGTTCGGTCTAGCGTCCGATGTCGGCGGGTCGATCCGCATGCCGGCATTCTTCAACGGCGTGTTCGGTCACAAGCCTTCGGGGGGGATGGTGCCGGTGTCGGGGCAGTTTCCGGTCCCCGAAGCGCAAGGGGCGCCATTTCTTGCAACCGGGCCGATCGCTCGGCACGCGGTAGATCTCTATCCGCTTCTAAAAACTATCGCCGGCCCCGATGCAGGCGATCTGTCGTGCGAAGAGTTCGATCTCAAAGATCCTTCAACGGTAAATCTTCGCGGGCTCGAGGTTGTCGACGTTACGGATAACGGCGTTTTTCCGATCAGCGCCGAGCTCCGAGCTGCACAGAGGCGATGCGCCGATTATCTTGAAGCGCAAGGTGCGCGCGTTCGTCGCGTCAAAGTCGACGGCCTGAAGCGTTCGATCGACATCTGGTCGTCGATGATCACGGAGACGACCGGCACAACGTTCCGCTCCCTTCTCGAAAATGGGCAGCCGATCGACCTCCCATCTGAATTCGTCACGTGGGCGCGACGCCGGTCGCCGCACACGCTTCCATCGCTTGCTGTTGTGTGCTTAGAGCGCCTGTCGCGGTACGATAGCAATCGCAATCAGCGGGTCGTCAGCCTCGGAAATGCGCTTCGCGAAGAGCTCACCGATCTCATCGGCCCGAACGGCGTGATGCTCTTTCCGTCGTACGCCAACGCCGCGCCGCTTCACGCCGCACCGCTACTAATCCCGATCTACATCGCCTACCCTGCGATCTTTAATGTGATGCAATTCCCGGTGACTCAAGTCCCGCTTGGCCTCAATGCCTCGGGCCTACCGCTCGGGGTTCAAGTCGCGTCAATTCGGGGAAACGATCATCTGTCGATCGCCGTTGCGATCGAGCTCGAGCGATCCATGGGCGGCTGGGTCCCCCCGTGGACGGTGCAGCGCGCGCCCGAGCAAGGGTCGGCACGAAAAGCGTTTGAGCGGTCTTATTCGTCAGGGAGCCGGCTATGGCAAGCGGCACGGAACAAGCGAAATGCATTTTTTGCCGATTGAGTTCATAGGCGCAATTCGAGCCGAATTTCCGCCTCGCTTTCTTGAAGAATTTATTTCGGAGCGCTCCGAACTCGAAGTTTTTGGGCGCGATGCGACGCGTGATATCGCCCCAAATCCAAGCGCCGTTGTCTTTCCTCGAACGACCGAAGAGGTGTCAAAGCTGCTTCGTCTGTGCAGCGCGCACAACGTGAGCGTCGTCCCATCTGGCGGGCGCACCGGTCTTGCCGGCGGCGCAGTCGCGGCCAATGGCGAGCTTGTTCTGTCGCTCGAAAAGATGCGCGCAATCGGTGAAGTCGACGTCGTCGCGCGAACTGTGCGTGTCGAAGCCGGCGCGATCACCGAGGCAGTGCATCGACATTGCGAAAAACACGGTCTGACATGGCCGGTCGATTTTGCGTCAAAAGGGTCAAGCCAAGTCGGCGGCAACATTGCGACAAACGCCGGCGGCGTCCGGGTAATTCGCTACGGGCTGACACGCCAATGGGTACTCGGCCTGCAAGTCGTTTTGGCGAATGGCGACATTCTCGAACTAAACGGCGCTCTTGAAAAAAATAATACCGGCCCCGACCTTCGCCAACTTTTTATCGGCAGCGAAGGGGTGTTCGGGGTCATCACCGCGGCGACGCTCAAGCTCGCCCCCGTCCCGCCGCCGGCAAGCGTATTTCTTTTGGGATTGTCGTCGATCGACGCTGTTTTATCGCTATTTCGTGAATTGCGGCGCGCCCCACTGACGATTAGCGCGTTTGAGTTTTTTACCGACAGGTGCGCGGCGCGCGTGTCACGGCATAGGCGCCTCGAGCAACCGCTCTCAACGCCAACGCCGTATTATGTTCTTCTCGAACTCGAAGCGATTGAGTTCTCCGACGTCGAGCCGCTCCTCCAGTCGCTTTTTGAAAAAGAGCTGATCGTCGACGGAACATTCGCGCAACATGCCGCGCAAGCAGCTGCGCTTTGGTCGCTACGCGAATCGATCAGCGAGAGCCTCTCCGCCACCGGAAGGCCCCACAAGAACGACATCGCTCTCCCCATCGCCGAGCTCGAATCGTTCTGCATCAAGCTCGAAAAGCTCATCGAGACGCAATACCCAGGTTGGGAGCTCTGCCTATTCGGCCACATCGGCGACGGTAACCTTCATGTGAACATCATGAAACCGGATGCTCTAACAGAGCACGAATTTTGCGAGCACACTGCGCGTGTCGACCATGCGATTTTTGCGCTGGTTGCAGAACACGGCGGCAGCATCTCCGCCGAACACGGCATCGGCCTCTTGAAAAAAGATTACCTTCGGTATTCACGCTCACCTCAAGAGCTAGCGCTGTTTCGCGCGATAAAGCGTGTTTTTGACTCAAAAAACATTCTAAATCCCGGCAAAATAATCGACCTCTAGATCTCCCGATCTCCTCGTCAACTTCAGGAATCACGCGCGGAAAATTGCCGCAAAATGAAAACATACGTTAGCTCCTCGACACGCTTCACCCGAGTGTCAGCGTCGGCACGTCGTCGCTTTCGACGGCGTCTTATTCGGAGCTACCTATGTTGCAAAATTGTATTCGACTCTTACTCGGAACTATTGGCCTCTGTGCAATAGGCGCGTGTGGCG
The DNA here is from genome assembly GCA_945861885.1 of Nannocystis exedens. Classification (GTDB taxonomy): domain Bacteria; phylum Myxococcota_A; class Polyangia; order Polyangiales; family Polyangiaceae; genus CAMAVR01. Next base: position 52,925 of record CAMAVR010000016.1, read on the forward strand.
ATGTCTCGTCGTCAGAACAGGTCGACGACACCAGCGCACCGGTGCTCGGCGCCGACAGCGGGCCCCCGCCCGTCATTTCAATTATGGACGCCCCACTGGGCACGGTGGGCCCGATCATACCGCAGACCGAACGCACAATCTTGGCGCCGCATCGCGTGTATCAATTTCGCGCAGCGGGATGTTCTGACGCAAAGCCGATCCATTGGAAGCTCATTCATCAACCTCCAGCACCGGCATCTGTCAGTGAAAAGAGCGGGGCAATCGCGACATGGAAGATGATTTCGCTCCGTGCGTACAAACTCGAAGTCAACTGCACGCGCGTTTTATCCGATGCTCGTGAAGTAGCTGTTAGCGCAACGATTCCAATTGAAGTTGGTATAAAAATCACGATTCATGATCGATCTCCAGTTGATGAGACACCGGAAATCGTTCGAGAGCCCGTCACCATTCTGACAAGAGGACGCAGCTATTATTTCCGTGGCAACGGCTGCACGAAAGACCAACCGTTCAAGTGGGAACTACAGCGACTCACGCCTCCCATAAGCTCGTCCGCAGCTCAGATCTCAGAAATCGCCTCTTGGACATTCACAAGCGTGGTGTCCCGTAAAATCACGCTTCGATGCGCGCATACCGGTCGGGATGGCAAAGTAACTCAAGCAGTAGCGTCAGCGCTCCTCGAAGTCCGACCGGAGATCGAAATGCTCGATTCGGAGCAGGGAGCAAAAGGCATTCTTATCCCCAACGAGACAACAAAAGTTGCTGGCGAGACTGGCTATATTTTTCGCCTAACTTGGTGCGCGTCCGACAAGCCCTTCACGTGGACACTGAAACGCACCAACCCATCGCCGGAAACTTTCGCTCCAAAAGCAGCTGCTACGTCCGCTTGGAAGTTTCACGGCCCGGCGACGTTCGAGCTGCGCGTTCAGTGCACCAGCGTCGAAGCGAGTGGGTCAAGGCCGATTGAAGCAACGCGCTCATTCGAGGTCGTCAACGCAGAGTCGCTTTGGCCGGCCGGTTTCGCGACGCGGTCACCACTCGAATTGACGGCCGACGATTTTCTCGTCGTGCGCAAGTATGTTGAGGCATTGATGGAGGTGCCGACGATCGAACCGGCCGATTTTTGCATCCCTTTCTCGGCCCAAAAGATTCTTGCGAACGGCGACTACAAATACGCGTGCAGGCTCAAAAGATTTAAAGGGCGCTTTGCTCTCTTGTTTGCAAGAAATCCGGCCAACGCTGTCGCTGAGATCACGAAAGAGCTGTCGACGTTAACGGCGATCCGCGAAGAGACGGCAAAGCTCGGCTTTCCAGTCACAACCGTCCCATTCGACAACCACATCTTGAGCGTTCCGTGCGTTGGCGCCGCCGGGCGCTGCGCAGGTTACATCGAGCCGTGGTTTGACGATGGGAATTTTCGTCCGTGGCACGGGCTTAAAGAGTCCGAGAGACAACTCCCCCACGTCATGAGTAACGCCGGATTGTCACCAGAAGGAGTCGCCAGGGCGTGCGCCGAGTTGCGAAACCATCTCGCGGTACTCGGAGCGAACTATTTTATCGCCGATGTTCAAGGGTTTATAAAATTCACCGAACCAGAACAAGGGCGTATCCTGCTAACCGACCCGCTCGGTGCGCGGCGAATTCCTAATAAAACTGATGGATGGGAGCCTTCGCGTGCCGCCAATGTCACCGCTTTGACAGAGCTCATCAAAAAGTGGTGCAAGTAGCGCGGCCCCCTTGCTTTTACAGGCTTTCGCTGCAGATTTGTGACGATGACACCGGTCACGATCCAATCGACCAATCTCTTCGGCACGTACGGGGCCACGGCAGAGGATAACGGCCGCGTCGTGACGCTCTATCTCGTTCCGATCGGCTCGCACGGTGTCGCGCGAGCCGTTTCGGTACGAAATCGAGTCGCCGCCCCTGCGTCGGATGATGGCGCACGACCGCCGCTCATCCCGCGCGAATATGCGCGAGAGCCGCACAGATCCGAGCAGCTCGCGCCCGATTCAGCGCGCCTTGTCTGGTCAGAGGATGGCGACGGCGTCGCGCTTTTCGAGCGCGATGAACTTGTCGCGTACATTCCACCGCCCGGCGAAGGGGCGGAAAAAGGCGGCTATTCGGCGTATACGATCGGCGACTACAAATGGGGCGAAGCGCTGAGCGAACCGGCACGAAAGCTCGCGACTGAGCGCTTTTTAAAAGCTGAATCGCAATCGCACCAAATTGAAGCGCCGCAATTTTGGAGCGATGCGCATGCATCGATTTTGCGTAAGCTCGAAAGCCAGTTTGGCCCCCACACTGGCTTTTGGCTTGGCGAATCGGGGAGAATTCCTTCGCTCGCCGTCGCGCAATTTTCTCGCGATGGTGGGAGCACGCTCTACATCAGTGTCGGCATGAGCGCGCTCGCAATGCCGGGCGGCGGCGAAACGCGCGTCGAAGTCGCGCTCATCACCGACGATGCGCCAGAATGGGCGCCAAAAACGATCGCATGGCTCGCGCGTTATCCGTGGGCAAACGCCACAGCGATCGCGCATGGCGATATTATTTTAGTGCCGGGGCTCGAACCTGCGTGGTTTGCCCCAGATTGTTCGGCGATTTTGATTACAAATGCCAACAATTCGTCCCCTATCCCGCTCTTGCTAGGGCACCCGATCACGCTCGATCAGCAGCGATTTGCTGCGCGTCACGGGGCCGAAGCGCTGATTGCACAACTCTACTCGCCAAGTGCGCCCGTTAACGCCAGTATCACGACGCCCATATGACTTCGCCATCAACCATCGCGCCCCCTTCGTCGTCCTCGCCTATCGGCGGTGCTGTCCACGTCCTTCTTCTAGAGAACATTCATCCGACGGCGCGCGAGCTGCTGCTCACAGAAGGTTACTCGCTCGACGTGCAACCTCATGCGATGAAAGAGGACGAGCTCATTCGCAAGCTCCAAGGGGTGCATGTGCTCGGCATTCGGAGCAAGACGCGGCTGACCGAGCGCGTGTTCGCGAGCGCGCAAGATCTGCTCACCGTCGGCTGTTTTTGCATCGGCACCAACCAGGTCGCTCTCGACAGCGCAAACCATCACGGAACGCCTGTTTTTAACGCGCCGTTCAGCAACACGCGCAGCGTCGCAGAGCTCGTCATCGCCGAAGTCATCGCGCTATCGCGTCAACTCGGCGATAGGTCGCGCGAAGTGCACGCAGGAAGGTGGCGCAAGATCGCCGATGGCTGCTTCGAAGTTCGAGGCAAGACGCTCGGAATCATCGGCTACGGTCACATCGGTTCGCAAGTCGGTGTCCTCGCCGAAGCCGTGGGGATGAGGGTCATTTTTTATGACGCCGGGTCGAAGCTGCCAATGGGAAACAATCGCCCCGTGGCGTCGCTCGGTGAGCTTTTAGGCGAAGCCGATTTCGTGACCCTGCACGTCCCAGAGACGCCGCAGACGCGCAACATGATCGGCGCCGCCGAGCTTAAACAGATGCGCAAATCGAGCTATTTGCTCAATCTCAGCCGAGGCTCAGTCATCGATATTCCTGCCCTTGCAAACGCGCTAAAAACGCAACATCTGGCCGGAGCGGCGCTCGATGTTTTTCCGCAAGAGCCCGATTCAAACAGCGACGGTTTTGTCAGCGAGCTGCTCGGGCTCGAAAACGTGATCCTGACGCCTCACATTGGCGGTTCGACAACCGAAGCACAAGCGGCGATCGGCCGTGAAGTGGCCACGTCGATCATCAAGTTCGTCAACAGCGGGTCGACGATAGGAGCGGTGAACTTCCCGCAAGTCGAGCTAGCGCCGGCGCGCGATTCGCACCGAATTTTAAACGTGCATCGCAATGTACCCGGCGTTTTACGCGACATTAACCGGATTGTTTCGGACCTGAACACGAACATCCGCGCGCAAGTTCTAGCGACCGATCCAGCCATCGGTTACCTGATCATGGATCTCGATCAGGACGTTTCGCTAGATGTTCACCAAGCAATCAAAGCGCTACCAACAAGCATCAAGTCGCGGATTCTCTACTAGGGTCTGTTTAACAAATCAAAAAAGCCGCAGAATTTGAACAGGGAGGGCGGAAGGGCGGGAGTATTTTTAAGGGGGCTGACAGATAGGTTTGGCCAAAATCGTAACCGAAAAGTTTTCCCATCGCGAGCGAATGGATTTGGAAGCG
>CAMAVR010000017.1 GCA_945861885.1 Nannocystis exedens
CGGCTGTCCGACGCAAAACTCCTGCATCGTCTTGCCGCTCGCGCGCCACTGCGCCAATCGCTCTGCCCAGCGTCTTGTCGTGATCTCCATCCGTGCGAGTGTCAGCGCGGTCAGGCGCTGCGCCTAGACGTGACTTGTGGAGCGGATACGCAGACAAATCGCGCGCCAGAGAGGACTCAGAACCTCTGACAATCGCGTGTGATTCGTAATGCGGGGGGACCGACGCCTATTGCGAGCACGACCCCGCTGATTCGTACTGCCTCGATCGTTAACGCAGCGCAAGCGCAACTCAAGACGACTGGCAACAGATCGCTCAATCCGACACTATCGTCGCAAAGAACTGAGTAGCTCCTTACGTTTTCGGCGGCTCCTCATTCCCGTCGTCTCGGCGCGCCGCGTCCGGTTCTTTAATCAGCGCTTCAAGCTCCTCATCATCACCGATCACCTCGTGCGCCAGATCGTCCACGAAATGCCGCCCATCAGCCAACTGTTCGCGAAGCAGCTGCACAAACTGCTGATGCCACACCTCGGCGTTGCGCTGCGCGGCGTCCCACATATCGCCGGGAATTGGCAAGGTGCGCGCGTGCCACGATTTCGTCCAAATCGAAAAAGCGCGCAGCATAATGTTGACCTCTCGGTGAAGCCGTTGCTGCCCGCGCCCGAGGCGACCTAGCTGTTTGTAAATCACCGCCGCGTCGCCGGTGCCGTCGAGATATTGCAACAGCGCGTCTTCCACGACGCGACTTTCGCTCTTCCCCTTGGCGTTCGAATAGTTCGCCAAGCGCCGCCCAACGTCGGCGCGAATATAAGGCTGAATCCGCACTCTCCCGATCTTCGGTCGTTTTCGCGTCTTCATGCATCTGCTCCCTTCGTTACGTCGCGGCCTATGCCGCTGTTTCGTGAGCTGTCGTCAAACCACGCGCGGCATTGAACCCCGCGGTATTGGACCCGGCGGCGGCGGTACCTCTCGCGTCTCTTCGGGTGTCGCTGGCATCGCGGCGGCGGCTGGCGTGTCGACTGATTGCGATTCGACGTCGTCGTCCTCCGTTGGCTCGTCGCCGATCGCTGGCGGCGCGGCTGCGGCCGAATCACGTCGCGGCTCCGTCACTCCCCTCGCCGGCTTCTCGGGAACAGGCGCAACGGCAACCAGTCCCTCCCAATCGTGCAGCGTCACGGGAAGCAGCTCGCGCGCCTGGGCAGCCGGATCATCCGGTGGCGGCAGATCTGCACGGTCCTTGAAGCGCAAATCGAGAAAGTGGCGAATCTTCCGGCCCCGGTACGGGAGATGCCCGCCCAGAAGGACAATCGCATCGTCTGGCGGCAGCTGCATCACTTCCGACGGCGTGAGCAAAGCGCGCGCGTACTCTTGCTCGCTCTCGGTTCGGCTCGTGAGAAAGAGCCCCGAGCCGGAATAGCTCGTCTGACGCCTCTTCTCTGTCCCTTGGCCCAACAGCTCCGAAATGCGCTTCGCCGTCCGCTCGTCGTTCGCTGCGTAGGTGACGCGTACGTGGCAGTTGTCGAGAATCGAATTGTTCGGCCCGTACGCCTCTTCAAGCTGATTGAGCGACTGCGCGATCAAAAACGCTTTCAGCCCATAGCCGGCGATAAACGCGAGCACCGTTTGAAAGAAGTCGAGGCGCCCAAGCGACGGAAACTCGTCGAGCAACAGCAAGAGCCGGTGCTTGTACGCGGGGGTTCCGCCGAACTCCATCGATTCGGTCAAGCGACGCCCGATTTGATTCAGCATCAAGCGAACGAGCGGGCGCGTGCGACTGAGATCACTGGGCGGTACGACCAGATAGAGACTCACCGGATGATCGGCGTTCATCAGGTCGGCGATGCGAAAGTCGCTGGTCGATGTGTTGCCGGCGATGATCGGGTCGCTGTAGAGGCCAAGACACGCCGTCGCGGTCGAGAAAACACCCGACATCTCGTTCGCGCTTTTGTTCAGCATTTCGCGCGCGGCTTTCGCGGCCGCCGGGTGCACCCCCGACGGCAAGTGCCGCGTCGTGAGCATCTCGTTCAGCACGACTCGCCGCGGCTTCGCCGGGTCGGACAGGAAAGCCGCGACCCCCGCGAGCGTCTTGTCGGGGCACGCATAGAGCACGTGCAAAATGGCCCCGCAGAGCAGCGTATGCGCGGTCGTTTGCCAATGGTCTCGGCTCTGCTTTTCGCCGTTGGGATCGACGAGGATATCGGCGATGTTCTGCGTGTCGCTGACTTCGCGTTTCCCTTTGCGAATCTCGAGCAGTGGATTGAACCGAACCGAGTCTTCGGCCGTCGGTTCAAATCTCCAGACCCGGCTGAACGTTTTGCGCCAGCCGGCGGTGCGCGCCCAGTTCTCTTTTTTGATGTCGTAAACGAGCACCGACTCCGTCCAACTGAGCAGCGTCGGAATGACGAGACCGACGCCCTTGCCGCTGCGTGTTGGAGCGAAACAAAAGACATGCTCCGCGCCGTCGTGGCGCACGACCTCCCCCTCGCGCAATTGGCGGATGTCAGGCGTGGCGTCAGCGTTGAGTTTTGAGCTATATTCGGCGTCGTTCGTCTGACATAGAACAACCCCGTGGCCGCCCAGCAGCCCGACCTTTCGGCACTCGTCAGTGGTGGCCCACCGCGACGTGCCATACATGCCGCTGGTTGCCGTCGACTTTCGGGTCATAGCGACCGCCAGGGTGATAGCGAGTCCGGCGAGCGCGCCCGCCGTCGACATGAGCCCGGCGTTTCGGAATTCGACCGGCGCATAGCGGTTGTAGAGGTGCTGCCAGCCGATCCAAGCCCATGGGGAGTAGACTTGGATGTGGCCGAGCGAGAGCCATGGCGGCCCGAGCTGCGGCGCGTAGCCGAAGTGAGCCGCCATGTATTGGGTTCCGCAACAGAGACCGAGGAGCGACAGAACGAACAGGAGAAAAACGGATAGAACTCTCATGTTCATTAAGTCGCCAAAAAGGGTCGCCAGTATCCTATCTTTCGAGCCCCCCACGTTCTTTTTTGCTTCGAGCTAGCGACCTGAGCGCCTCGAAGAGATTCGGCGACCCGGGCGTAATACCGAGTCCCTTGAGAAATTCGTCCCGTCGGCCGAGTGCCTTCGTTAGCTCGGGGCCGAATCCGATTGGCGACAGCGTCTTGAGCGAAAGCTTGTCGAGCCATGTTGGCCCGCGATGAGTGATTTGCTCCTCGATTGAGAGCGCAGTCTTGCGTACCCAGACGCGCTCCGAAGAGCCGCTGCGCATGCCAAAGCTGACAAGGTCGCCGATGCGAAACTTGTCGGCCGCTATGGCGTCGAGCTGCACGTGATAGCCCTTGCCGCGCGGCGTTTCGATCACGGCGTACATTGTCCCTTTGAGCTCGTCGGCGAGCCCTTTCGAAACGACTCGCCCGACAATGATCGGAGTGCGCCCCTTGGCGTCGGCTTCGAGCGGCGCGCCGGGTCGAACGATGTGATACTGGGCGACCCGGCCGCTAACGGCTTTGTACATCTGCTTGAGAATGTCGTCTCGCTCGCCAAGGTCGCGGAGCGACTTTTGCCAGCGGTCCTCGAGCTTCCACGACGTTGGGGAGACTCGCGACGCAAGCCCGAGCACTTCAAGCTGGCGAAGCCTGCCGACGATGAGGGCGGCGTCCTTAATTGTCTTACGGGAGCTAGCCCGGACGACACTATTTTCAGCCATCTTTTCAATGTCCCGGTCAAGCGACGTCAGGCGCTGCTGGCTCACCTCATTGGCTCGGTCGCGCCGTACGCGCTCGAGCGGGCGCGGTCCGAGCAATTCAGTCGCCAGCTCTTGCGCCGCTTCGCGCAGACCGTGGCTCGTGTACTTTCGGCTAAAGCGCACTCGGCGATGGTCCAAGTCGAGCCCGCGTACCACGATGTGCGCGTGGGGGTGTTCCGTGTTGTAGTGATTCACCGCACGCCAATCGAATTTGAGGCCGTTCTCGCGCTCGAGACGCTTCATGTACCGTTTGACGTAGTCGGTAAGATCCAAGTCGCCGCCGTCTTCCGGCGAAACCGTGATCCGAAACTGGTGCTTCTCTTTCGGATCGGGCTTCGCATACGAGGCAGGCGACACCGGGCCGTCAGGGCCGTAGAGCACACCGGGGGAGCCGTCCTTCTCGACGCCGTCGCGCAAGATATACCGGATGTGAGCGGCGGCAGCTTTGGCTCTCTCCGGCGTCATGCGCACGATGTTGACCTTGACGATTACACGGCGCATGTACGTCGGGACTTTCGGCGTGTGCGCCCCCTCCCGAACGCCGCGCATTCCGCGACGCATCACAGACCCGCCGCGCGCCACGATGGCATTACGAAAAGAGTTCACTCCATTTTTGGTGCGCGGCTGTCGACCACCCCCCATTTTCGGCCGAAAAATGGAGAACTCCTCGTCGTAGATGGATGCTGTCTCTACTCTTGACGGCATTATTTCCGCCTTTCATGACGCTACATCTACATTTGCGTCGCATGTCTCCGAGCTTTGCTCGGAAATCAAACGGAGTTTGAGAGCGCACGGAGGCGCGTCTATATCTTGCCCTACGCTTTTCGCTCCGGGTTTGCTGCCTTTCGACCCGCCTCTATCGACTGCAATTGACCCGACGATAGACAGGTCGATGCGGCAATTTTGTGGCGGCAGATTCGAACGTGAATAGGGCCCATGATTGCTCCCAGATATGCCGTGCACGCCCCCCGAATTGACGTGCACGATCGGCTGTCTGTCCGCGATTGCAAAACGTCGGCTAAGCGCCCGCCGGTACGCGAATTTTCTTCGCCAGAAGCTCCGCGCGAATCGATTCGAGCGCCTTCGCGTGACGCTTGCTGGCCCAATCCTTCTTGTGGCCGAAGTCTTTTGCGATTTCTTGGAGCTCATCTTCGTCGAAATACTTGCGCTGAATCACCGTCCGACGACGGGTTGTTAGTTCGTCGATGATCTCGCGCAACTTTTCATATTCTTCCGACCTCGCCGCCGCCTCTTCAGGGTTTGTGCGCTCGTCGGCGATGCAGTCGTCGAGGATCGACGGATCGGTCATCGAACCCCCCAGCGCTCTTACCTCTTCAATTGACGCAGCCAGCTCCGGCGGAATGTCGCCACCTTGCAGCTCCAACTCCTCCAAATATTGCATCAGCTTGTACATCGCCTTGCGCGGCAAATTTCCCCAGTTGCGCACGCCATCCACCATCGCGTACTGGATGTGCCGAATTGCGTACGGCTTGTATGGCGTCGCACGCGACTCATCGAACTTGCGCGCCGCAATCCATAGCCCTTCGTGTGCATACGCCAGGACATCGACGAACGGACACGCATCGCCGATCTTGTTCTTGAAGATGTGCGCCTGTTCTTCGGCTATTTCCATCCCTTCGCGCACGTGAGCCATGACCTTCGGCTCATTCTTCGCCACCCTGCTGGCAGTCTCTTCGAGTTCGTCTGGGGATACGCCGGTAATTTCATAATCGAGATAGGTGTAGTCGCTCTCGATGCCGACAGTGCCCGTGTAGCTGTACTCAAACGCCTTCGGATCGCAGCATCCGACGCCTTCATCCCCAAGTGCGCGCTCGGTTGCGCGGTGCATATCGCGCAAATAGCGGACGATCTTGTCACACGCTTCCGTGTCGCCAAACGCGCCCGAATTGCGCATGTGGAGCACGCGCTTCATGTAGCCGATAACTTTCACCGACCGCCCGGCAAGCCACGTGCACTGGTATATCGTGATCTCGCGCTTGCGCAGCTCTTGGGCGAAGCTGTTTGCATGTTTTAAAGCCCTTTGAAGTTCCGGTGAGCATTCATTTGTATTTTGCATCGTTCGCACCTTTCTTTCGACCTCGAATGCCCCCGCAATCACCCGGCTCGTCCTGTTCTCCCGCGTTGCGTATTCATCCCGCTTCGTTCGCTTTTGATTCCTTCGCTGCCCCGGTCGTGGTCGCCGACTTTGCCGTCGCAGCTTTCGGCTTCTTCTTCGGTCTAAGGCTTGCTTTGAGCGCCTCTTCGCTCACGGCAACGCCCCGCTCAGCGAACAGTGAAGCGATCGCCTTAAGGTCGTGCCCCTTCGCTTGCGCATCGGCGATCTTTCGCGCCAGCAATCGAAGCGCGTCGTCCGCCGGCAACACTTCGGGAGCTCGCTTCGGCAGCGCTTCCAAGGCTCGTCCAAGCTCGTCGATTTTCGCGATTCGAATGGTCCGTCGGTTCGCCATCTTTCCACCTCGCTTGTTAAGTCGCCAAAATCGGTCTCCGGTATCCGACGAGCGCCAATAAATTTTCAAAATCGGATCGACGTGTCGATGACGCCTTCCATTGCAGGGCTATCGACAGAGTGATGGCGCCAGCGACGAGACCCGCATGTCGTCACCGGTGCAGTGATTAATCGCCTCCTGGCGCCGCGCTTCGGCGACGGTGCGGCTCGATGGGACATGACCCCAACGCTTCCGGACGACCGCGAAGGCCCCACATGCCTCGGCACGCTGCCCCTTTTTCGCCAGCGCTTCGCCCAGCCACAGGAACGATCGAACGTAATCAAATGGGAACGCCATCGGCGCGCAAGTTCGGGTTGCCCGACGCAGATAGGGGATTGCGTCGTCGGCTCGATCGGCCAGCAGGTAGAGGTGCCCCAGCGTGGCTGCGACCCTCGGCTCTTCGGCCGTCAACGACGGTTGCGAAGGCTCTCCGGCAAGCGCGGCGATTGCATCGGTTTTGCTTTGGACGGCAAGCGGATAAATTCTCAGCCACGACTCAAACGGTTTCGCGCCAAGCTGACCCGAAGCAAGAGTCCGCGCCGCCGCCTCGTCTCGCTCCGCGACGAATTGTGATCGCGGGATCCGACCTATTCGATAGCCAGCGCGCGACGCTTCGAGATCGAGGTCGAACCCGTCGCGGGACGGCCAGACATCGCTCACAAGATCCATCGCCTTCGCGTCGGCGGCCGCTGCGTTGATGTCCTGCTGCTCGAGATCGAGCTCGAATTTCGCGAGCATCATCGCGCCGTGCGACAATGCGTCATTCGACGACCCGACGGCGTGCGCCCACTTATCGGCAGCATGCGACGCTGCAGCGAAGTTGCCTTCGAGAACGCCCAATGCAAATTCGTTTGACGCCAGTTGCTCGGGGTAGGCGTTTTTTGTGCGCGCCGACCATTCGCGCATCACGACTCGAGCCTCATCGAGGTCGCCCATCGACGCTTTTGCGTTTGCCAGCAGGCTGACGGCGGCCGGTTGGTCCGGGTATGCCGTAGCATAATCGAGCGCCGCGTTCTCCCCTTCGATGCACTGACCCTCGTCGAGCTCCATCCGAGCCCTCGCTTCGAGGCAATTGGTGGCGTCGGGAGCGGCTTCGAGACACTGTCGCAAGAGCGGCCGCGCTTCATCGACATGCCCGAGCGCTTTGTGAGCTTGTGCCGCAAGCCAGTACCGAACGTTGCCCATCTCGGGCCCGAGCGTCGCCGCTAGCGTCAATGCGCTATCGTAGTCACCTGCGCGGAGTAGCTGCGTCGCGTATGCAAGAGTTGCGACGCGCTCATGAGGAAATCGCGTGTGCAGCGTTGCAAGCGCCGTCGACACCTCCGCATACCGCGGCTCTCGCGCGAGAAGCGGCTTCAGTGCGTCGGCGAGCTTGCTCTCAAAGCCGGTCAGAACCGCGTTGCGCACTGCGGCGGCATGCGCTCGAACACGTTGGTCGAGAATGTCGGAAGCGGCCCAGTAAAGCAGGCTCGCGTTTGGTTGCCGGTGGCCAGGCCCCGTGGCCGCTGCGAACTGCTCGCGTGCCAAATCCAATGATCCGCGCATCCAGAGCTGAATTCCGTTTTCGATCTGTGCGGCGACATCGCTCGGAACGCCCGCTTCAGTAGAGGATTGTGCAAACGAGAAGGAGCCCGAGGAGCGCACCGCCGCCGCTGCAACTACTGCCACCGTTGCGATTGCAAGAACCGTCGCGCCGATTGCGACCGGTCGCATTTTCGGTTTGAGAGGGGTCGTCGCCGCGACGGGAGGCACCACCGCGTCCAGCGGCGTGCTGCATGTGACCGATTTCTCGAGAAAGTCGGGCTCGTGTCGAAAGTTCGTAGGAACGCCGCACCCCAACGCATCTTTGTACGCTCGCGCCAGCGCTTGGCGCATTTCACCCGCGGTCGCCCAGCGATCGGCCATGTTGCGACGCAGCGCCTTGTCGATGACGCTTGCGACGGCGGCGGGCAGATCAGCGTTGACTTGCGCAATACTCTGAGCAGTTGATTTCGACGCTGCCTCGACGAACTCTTGCCGAGTGGTCGGCCCGTGATGCACGGGCCTGCGGGTAATCAGCTTGAACATCATGGCGGCGGTTGCCCATATGTCGGTGCGCCCGTCGAGCTCGAGCTTTTTCCCGTCCGCTTGCTCGGGCGGCATGTATGCCGGGGTGCCCGTTGGGAACGTGCCTTGACTCATCGTCAGCTCGCTCGTCGATCGGGCAACACGCGCGATGCCAAAATCGAGAACATAAATCTCGCCATCGGACGCGACCATCACGTTGGCCGGCTTGATGTCGCAGTGAACGACATGCTCCCGATGCGCCGCCTCCAGCGCTTCGAGTATGGCGCAGCCGATGATCACAACGTCGATCAGCGGAAGCGTGCCGCCGTGGCGCTCGACGCGCGCGGCGACCGTCTCACCGTCAATCAGCGGCATGACCATGTAGGCGAATCCGCCGGCGCTGATGCCGTGGTCGAGCACTTGAACGATCGACCGATGCTTAACGAGATTGGATAGAGCCGCTTCTTTTAGAAAGCGACGCTCGGCATGAAAATCATCTGATAGCCGTTCATTCAGAACTTTGATCGCAAACCGATGGCCGATATCGTTCGTGGCAGCCCAGACCGTCGCCATTCCGCCCGTACCGAGCTCTTGGGTGAGGTTATATTTACCATCGAGCAACGTCCCCGCCCCACGCTGCGCAATTTTGCCGGGAGTGCCCCCGGTGCGCTGCGATTTTGATTGCGTCACACCTGTGTCTGGGAGCCGTGTTGTAATTTGTCAACGCGAGTGCTGATGTTTCTTATGAAAAAAGTGGATTAATTTTAGGATAATTTTAGTGATAAAAGATGTTTATGCTGTGGTTGTAAATTGGGCTCGGCGTAGGGGTTCAGGGGCGCAGCCCCTAACGCCGTAGCGAGCATCGCACCGCCCCGAACCTGGGGGCTGAATGGGCGGTTTTGCGGGGCGACGCCGCGATTTGCTGGCCTACAAACAATTCACACGCCACCCCATCGAGGCTTGCGAAAGGTCGCGCGAAAAGTAGTCGGCCGCGTCGATCAGCTGCCTCGGACACGACGCAGCGACGTGCGCGAGCACAGCGCCGACTTTTGCGACATCTTCATCTTTCAAACGCAAATCATAAAGGCCGCCGCCCGACTCATACCCAGTGACGGGATGGAGAGCCCACCGATACGCGAGCATCGTGACCGCGCGCTCCCCGTTGGTGTCGACTGTGGTTGACCCGAGGGAAGCATGGAGAGTCCGGCGATATTTCGCCCCGGCGGCGAGTATGCTGCTTGTGCCGTCGGGATTAAGCTTGGCGTCGACATCGCCGCCGACCCTCAGTAACTCGTCGAGTACGTCCATCGCGACGCGATCCCAATCTTGGTAGTCGGCTTCGGGCGAGCTCGCCACGTCACCTGCACTCCCAATCATTCGTGCCACCGTGGCGCGGCCGACCTCCGTTGCCGCGAGATCGTCTTCGAACTCGGCTCCAAACGGCTCGCAGGGCGTTCGGACGAAATCGACACTAGGCACTCGCCAAATCCACCGTTGTTGTTCCAACGACTTTGAAAAGCGGACGAGCGAGTCGACGTGCTCGATGCCAATCGCCGTAATCCCACGATTCACGAGACTTGTCGCACAGGACGCGACGAGGTTCGCATTGCGCGGTACAAAATCACCGCCTCGAACGGACGAGACTGTCACTGTTGCGTCGATTGCGGCCGATGAGGGTTGGGGCAACCCAGCGGTGATTGAGAGGTCCAGATTCGCAGCGAAAGCGCTTATTAACCGGGACTCGTGCGATACGAGCGATGCCGCAAGATAGAATGACCGCGCCGCAATTGGCGATCCATTCATCCGCGCCAAAAGTTCACCGCGAGTGGCGATCAGAATCGGCGATTGCGCGTCGATCCAGGGCAGCTCCGGGGCGCCGTCGAGTTTTATCGCGAACGGCTTCGCGGACACCCACGAGACGATCGCTTCGAGCTCCTTAGCGGGTACCCCGAGGGCATCGGCCACGAGGTTCCGAGAAGTCTCGTCGTTTGACTCAAGCGCCTTCTGCACGACGCCAAGCGCCGGAATTTGAAGAATTGCTGTCGCATCGTCCGTCGCGCGCGCTTCGTACCAGTTGCCGGCCTGCCGACTTGCGACGGGCGAAGCGGCCGTCAGCGCGGGATCGACCACTGCGCCGATTTCGACGTGCGTGAAGACGGGCGAATCAAAGACCACCTGCCCGAACAGTTTCACGGTGCAATTGTTATTACCGCTCGACAACTCCGCGTTGAAATCGGCGGGCGCGCCATCATCCACTGTCACCCTTCGCATTTCGGTGTGAGAAGCGTCGTTGCCGGTCGCGTCAGTGATAAGCCCACGGCGATTCGCGTGGTCGGTGACGATTGGAAGGCCACCGCTTTTGGCGGCGATCGCCGCGGCATCGATGCCTCGCGGCGTCGTGTTGGGAGCCGGACTCGGGTCCGTTTCAAATCCTGGAAACGCGTCGTCCAGGGTACAGCGCTTGATCGGGCTCGCCTTCCAAGCTGCAAACGCGGAGAGACTTTGCGATGGGAGGCGCGTCATCGCGTGCTTCGGAGACGGCGAATCAGACAGACCGGTTCGCATCCCGGTATTGCCGCAGCCTGAAACGGCAAACAGGAGAATTACAGGCACATAATAAGCAGCTTGATGGCGCATTTCAAAACTCCGTCGAGAGATCGGCTGCCGTGTTGGGACAACGAGGCTTCCTTACACGTACAAACGCGTGGGCGAGCCGTTCGATCAAAAGTTCGTGATCTTTTTCGCTCGCCCCGGGCACCGACAAAAAAAATCGACTGCTCGATTGATCAACTGCCTCGCCGCTTCGTTTCTACACAGTGAGCGATGACAGCGGGCACGAAGATGCCCGGTCGCTCGCTAGCGACAAACGTTCGAAAGGCGGCGGGTCATGGGCAATTTCTCAAATACAGTCGAGCTATCGCGACGAAGGCTTCGTGAATTCTCCGTGATTTCGGGCGGGCCCGGGACCGTTCTCTACGACCGCGCCGCTTTGACGCTCCGTCCGCTATCAACTGACGTGGCAAGCGACCTCGCTCGCATTCTGCAAGGTCTCGACGGCCTAAGCGACAATTCACAAGCGTGGCCGGCGCTCGTCGACATTTTTCAAAACTATGAACTCGCGCCGGTAATCAATCCACTTGAAGGGACCTCAGCACTCCGTCCGTCAGATCATAAGGCGTCGAAGCCGACAGTCGCTCCCGAGCGCTATCTCAACAAGCTCGCGATTAATCTCGCGAACGATTGCAATCTCGCGTGCACATATTGTTACGCGAATAAGGGCTTGTACGGAAACCCGGAGCGCGCACTTCTCGGCGAAGACGAGATTGAAGCGATCATTTTGCGCTTCGCCGAGCGCTACGACTTGATCGAGAGCGTTCAGTTCATGGGGGGCGAGCCGAGCATGAACCCCGGCGCGCTTCGACGTGCCGGAGAGGTTTTTGAGCGTCTGGTGGGCGAGGGACGCTTGGCTGCAGTCCCAAAGCTTTACATGGTGACCAACGGCTTGCGCTTTACGCCCGCATTTTTGGATGTAGCCGAACGGTACAAGTGCGAGTTGACCGTCAGTCTCGACGGGCCGAAAGAGGTGCACGATTTTGTGCGAGTAAAAGCAGGGGGCGGCGGAAGCTACGACGCGATTCGACGCAGCATCGTCGCCGCCAAAAATCGCGGAATAGCGATCGAGTTCGAGCCGACATTCTCGAAGCGTCACCTCGATTGCGGCATGCACCTGATCGATCTCTGTCGCTGGTTTTACGATGAATTTGGCGTGAGCGTGCTTCACGCGCCGGCGATGTCTGAAAACCGCTACGGCACGCAGCCGCTGGCATTGACGATCGAGGATAAGGAGCGCGAGTTTTGCGCAGTCACCGAGTGGGGGCTCGATAACCTGTTCGAGCGCGGCATCTATTTGATGCACGGGTTCACGGCGCGACTTTTGGAGAGCTTCGAGACGCGAGTTCGCAACAAATACACCTGTCCCGCTGGCAATGCGCTCTTAAGCGTGTCGACGCGCGGCGAGGTCTCTCCGTGCTGGATGATGACCGACGAAGCGCCTTTCGCGATGGGATCGATCCACGACGAAGAGTTTCTCGGCGCCCGCTATCGCGAAGTCATGGCGGCAATGGACCAGTACGAGCTCCATTCGCATCCGGAGTGTCGCGTGTGCCCAATTCAGCCAGTTTGCTTCGGCTGCAAAGGCGGCGATTACCATGCAACTGGGACGATGAGCGCCAAATCGGACTGCGATTGGATGCGGTCGATGGTCGCGACATTCGCGGCGCATCTGTTCGCGCATCGGCCGGCGCCCAAGACGACGCAAGGCTACTTCGAACGAGCTCCGGCGCGGTTTACGTCGGCGCCCGGATCGATCAGTGCGACAGCGGTGCATCGCGCGGCATCCGCTGGTCCTCTCGTTCAACTTCGAGTTCGACGTTCAAAGGACTTAGTAACACCTGAGCTTATCTCTTCGAATTAAACGAATCCGTTTCTGTGAAAGGCAAGACCATGAACAAATTGATTATTCCGTCGTCGATTTTGGCCATATCTGCGGGGCTTATTGCGTCCGCTTCCCCCAAGGATGCGCGAGCCGACGAGCCGACACGCCCGACCGATGCAAATTCCACGGAAGAGGGTGTCGAGTCGCTCATTCTCGCGAAACGCGAGTCTTTGATTAAGGCGACCGTTGTTGATCCCAATACACGTGATCAACTCCTTGAATTGAATCAGCGCATTGCGGCATTGCGAGCAAGCGATCCAGAAGCCATTTCCGCGTGGGGGCTCGGATGCGGACAGCATTGCGTGTCAGCGACCGAAAGCAGCGACGAACCACGCTAATTCGAACGTAGGTAGCACCATGAGCGCATCGCAGTCGGTATCAACTTCGTGGGCTTCAACGGTTCACGCTGCCTTTGATGCGCTTATCGGCGCGCCACATCTTGCCGCATTGTTGTCCCGTACGTTTGACGATATTGCGGACGGATGGGGGCATTATCCGTCATCGGGGCCGCTCCCATTTTCGTCGGGAGTGTGCCCCGACGGGTCGCCAGTAGAGGCGTCGATTCGCTTCGCACACGGGCGTCCGCGAGAGTATCGCTTTATTGCGCAACCATGGCGCTGCGCCGACGGGCAGACGAATTTGCGCGATATTCGTTCGCATGCGCTGCGCTTTGTGGAACAACACAGCACAACGGAAGCGCGCGAGTTTTTGGAGCGAACGTTGTCAATTTATCCCGATGGCACGGGTCGGCTGCCGTTTGGGAACTTTTTTTTATGGCTTGGCCGGAGTGGCAGCGAATCGCGATCGGGGATCAAAGTCTATCTCAACCCGTGGGCCGCAAGTCACCACCGCGACGGCTTCCTCGCCATCGACCATGTATTGCGCGGCACCTCCTTTCACGAGGAAGCGATCGCGTGGGTAATGCGCTTTTGTGAGTCGACGATCCGTCTCCCGCACATCATCGGAATGAACTTCGAACCCGGAGGCGCGCTGTCGGTTAAAATATATTTTACCGCGCACGAAACACGCGGCTCGCTTATTGCGATGAGCGACGCGTGGAGAACGAACGGCGGCGAAGTCGCCGACTTGAGTGCCCTATTCAAGTCCGGATGCTTCGGGAGTGAAGGCGAGGTGCATTCCGCGCTAACTCTCGCGGGCGGAAAAACGCCGTCATTGCGGTTCAACTTTTTGTGTGCGGACTGGTTCGGCAGCGATCAGGAGGTGATTGAAGCCGTCGCACGCACGGGTGGTGTCGATATCGCTCGGGAGCTTGGACGCCTCGCCGAGGTTGACGGGCGACAAATTACGTTTGCCAGCTGGGATACCGCCGCCGTCACGCTTTACCTGAGAGTTGCATCCGGCGCGCAACTTCGCGATAAGGTTAACGTGAGATGCGACTGACCTGGCGGCAATTTCGAGGGGTTTGGCGGCCCGTGCTGGGGCTGGCGGTGATCGTGAGCGTCGGCTGGCTGGGGCGCGCCAGGCTTCCGGAGTTCGCGGAAGTTCGCGATTTTATTGCACTGAAAATTTCCCCCGGCCGTTTTCGCGACCAGTGCATACGGAAGTTTTTGCTCGGCGAGCAGGAGCTGCTGCTGGTCGGCACAATTCACTCGATGCACCTGACGACGCCGGCGTACGGGCTTGCCGATGTTGAAAACGTCGTCCGGAATTACCGGCCCGATTCTGTTGCGCTCGAGATACGGCCGAAGGATCTCGAGGAGCGAAAATTCAATCTAGGGCCGATCGAAATGGCCCAGGTCGCCATCGCGACGGAGCATAGCCACGTACCGACGTTTGGCTTCGATGTTGGCGATGACGAAGCGATGGAGCGCGCTGCGGAACGCGGGGTTGCGCTCGACTACAACGACGACCATCGGAATCGCGAAATGGTGGCGTTGCTGAAAAAGGGCTCGAACGGTTTGCGGCGAGTTGTCGCGTTCACCGGCTACTCGCACCTCGAGCCGTTTGCACGCTTGTTAAAGAGCGCAGGGGCCGTCGAAGTCCCCATGTCTGACGGCGAACGCCACTCGCTCTATGCCGACGCTGGCGCTCGGTCGACGCTGTATCCCGACATGCTCGCCTCGATACGTGCGAGTGCGGCGTCGCTTCAGGATTATCTCGACCACTACGGAAAAGAGAACGAATGGTCGGAGCGGATTCGCGCAAAGCTGGCGCAGCTTCGTACGCTGGAGACGCAGCTTTCTTCAAAGGATGATGCGCAGAGCACGGCGTTGAACCGATAGTTCCGACAGGAGTTCTGAATACTGCGGCCTATCGCGGCCGGCTACGTTCGCTATTGAACCAAGAAGTCCGGCCGTCCCACGCTCGACGAAGCGCGTCCCTAGCGACGCGCAGGCGATAGACAACGTTGCGTCGCGGGACGCCTAGCTTCTGGGCGATTTCGTCGCCAGATGCCCCTTGCTCGACATCCTCAAGCATCTGCTTGTCGTGAGTTGTGAGCCGCATCATCGCCGCCTCGGCTCGCTTCGCGTCGGTCGCAAGGCGAAGCCATGTCTCGGGCGACGGTCGGCGATCGGCAAGACGGCCGTCGTTTTTCGCAGCCGCGTCGTCCAACGACGTCGCAAGGCGTTTGCGACCGGAATTGCGGACGGCCATCGATTCCCGCATCGCCGCGATGTACGCGTATGCGAGCCGTTCTTTTTCCGGCAGCGTCGCCAGCCGCTCAAGATGGGGAAGCAATTTGATCGCGGTCTGCTGGAACGCGTCCTCAGCCTCGTGAGGTTGCAAACGGACTCTTTGAATCCCGCGCCGAATGGCTGGCGATAGCTCTTCGATGAATGTGGAACGTTCGCTTGAAGGCATATTCGGTTCCGTGAGGCGTAACTGCATATCGCCTAGTGCAAGGGCCCAGCAAAGTCGAGAGGAACGAAGTGCAAAAACAGCGCACGCGCCGCTTCGGATTGCGAAAGGGCATTTCGGTAATGAGGCAACTGCCGGCCGCGAAAAATGACAGCATCGCCAATGCCGAGGCGGATTTCGATCGGCGATGGTGAATCCGAGTGCTCGATGAACAGCGGCCACGCCGATGCGCGCTCCAGCGACGGCACTTCGCCCAGCCCGATCGACACGGTGTATTCGCATTGCACGCGATCGGTGTGCTTTTCGAGAACGGCGCCGCGCCGATAATTCACCAAGTACGCGTACGACGCTTTGACCGGCTCCTCGACTATCTGCTGTACAAGTGGCGTCAATTGAGCGTGAACCGATTCGGCAACCGGCTCATTGTGCGCGCACCAGCGGTCGGACTGCGCATCGATCGTCATGTAGCCTTCGGCGGCGAGGTCGGCGCAGTACCGGCCTAGCGCTGCTGCGAAGTCGACCGGCAACAGCGAATCAACTATGCCGACGCCGCGTGTTCGCAGTGCGACGCGTGCGGGTTCGATATTCGGCTTGTGCCGAGGCCATATCAGTAACGCGCCGAACTCGACACTGCGCGCAATCTGCTTAGCATCAACAATCAGGCCCAGGTCTTTCGCGACTTGAACTTCTTCCAACGAGAATTCAACATCGTTCGTTCCGGGGGCGGTAAGTCGATTCAATAACTCCCACGCGACGACATGGGGCTTCTCAATTCGCTCTCGCACTCGCCCCCGCCTCGCGACTGGCGCATCGATCAGAAACGCCGGTGGATCGCCCTGTTCGACCGTGATGCGCGCGTGGGGATTCACAACGATGGAATTCATCGGAACCTCATGCAACGTCGCGAAAGAGGGGAGCGAATACGGGTGAGTTCTGAAAGCTCACGCAGAGCTCCGCGATTGCCGGCGCCTGCCGTTCGACATCGTTTGAGTTGTATTCCACCTTGAGTTGCTCAACGACGGCGTCAGGCCGCCGGTGCTTCAGCATGATGTCGAACACGCGCATCGCGTTCGCATCAAGGGCGACTCCAAGTGGGCTCGCTTTGGGCGTTGGGCCACTTGCAAGGATACTTACCCAGTTTGAAATCAATTGCGCAGGTTCAGCGTCGGGAAAGAGGCGCTTCAAATGAGCCTGGATGTCGCTCCAGCTGGTCGCGTTGATGAGCAGCGCCAGAAAAAAGCGATGATCGGACTCAACGATGTCTTTGCGTCGAAGCAGCAAATTATCCTGACGAAAGAGCTCTTCGAATACCGGTCGCCCGTACCGCTCAAGGCGTTTGTCAGATGCGATCACAACATCAAACAGCTGCCAAAAGCAATCGGGCGGCAGTGCGTGCTGGGCTCGTCGCAAAAGCGTGAAACGCGATGACGTATCAGCTTCGGCGCTGTACCGGTGCGCAAGCTCGTCTGCCTCTGGCCACCCCGCAGAATAGGCGAGAACGACGATCTCGCGCCTCTTGTCGAGCTTCTCCGGCGGCGAGTTTGGATCGTATGCGATTGAGGGCTGCAAGTAGCTGAGCTGGGGTTGCGCGCCGACTGCGGTGATGCTCCGAAGCACGACCGTCAGCGACGGTCGCTCAAGGTGAAAGAGCGAGTGAATGAACTGGGCGCCCGAGTCGATGCGTCGCACATCGCCGCGCCGCAAAAGCTCGCTACCGATCGTTTCAAGTGAACCAAACTGGAGATGCTGGCTGCACCGCTCGCGCTCTTTGAACGCAAACGTCGTGTGCAAACTGGAGCCGGATAACACTGCGAATGCGCCGTCGAACCCGTGTTGATGAATATTCGGAGCCCCATCGAGCCATGCATAGACATCAAGGAGCAGACGGTCGGTCCGCGCGACTGTTATCGCTGGTTCTCCGAACTCGGATTTCGGGTCGAATTGTTGGGGAAACGGAAAGCCAACGACAAGCGAACGCATCAGCTCTTTCGCCGCATCATCACTGAAATACGGGAGCAAATGGCCAAGTGCATTCTCCGCGATTCCGGCGAACGAACCGTCGTCGTAGTCGTGCTGGCGCCAAGCGCAGTCGGCCTCGACGGCTGCTTGCCGCAACTTCTTCAGTATCCCGACCGAGTTCGAATGTTCTGCGACCATGGCTACCTCATTTGCTCTAGTGCAAAAGCCAACATCTCCGCATCGATTTCGGCGCGATCTTTGACCGAACCCGAGCCGCTATGCCCAGCACTCTGCTCAACGCGCAGTAGAACTGGCCCACCCGTCGATGCCGCTTGAAGCGCGGCTGCGAATTTTCGCGCGTGCATCGGGTCGACACGATCGTCGCTATCGGCCGTAGTGATAAGAGTTGCCGGGTACCGCACGCCTTTGCGGACATGGTGATACGGCGAATAGGCAAATAGCGCGCGAAAATCGTCGGGATTTTGTGGGTCGCCATCTTCCGACACCCACGCCTTGCCGATTCCAAAGAGCGGCGAGCGAATCATGTCAGTAAGTGGCGAGGCGCATAGAACGGCCGCAAAGAGATCGGGGCGCTGGGTTTCTGCCGCTGCGACGAGCATTCCACCATTCGACCCACCGTAAATGGCCAATTTCGGAGGCGACGTCCACTTGCGATCGATGAGCGTTGTTGCGGCAGCAATGAAATCGTCGAACACGTTTTGGCGCTTGCGCCCCATTCCAGCGAGCCGCCATGCGTCGCCGTACTCGTTACCGCCGCGCACATTGGCGAGCACAAATGTCCCCCCTTGCTCAAGCCACGCATAGACGCGCGGGATGAACCGCGACTTTTGCGAGATGCCTAGACCGCCGTACGCATTGAGCAGCGTCGGGTTGTCGCCCGTGGCGTGCGCGGTGCGCGGTCGTGCGATGAACATCGGGAAGCGCGTCCCGTCCTTTGAAACGGTAAAAGTCTGTTCGATGATGAAGCGTGATGAGTCCAACGCTGCGTCTTCACGCACCTGAAGTCTCTCCTGTTGGCCTGATTTGGCATCAAGAGCGAAGGCTTGATGCGGCTCGATGAGTGATGAGTACGCGTACGTCACTTCGTCATCGGCGCCAGAGCCATAAATGCCGTAAACCGAGCCCATCGCCGGCAGCGGGATCAGTCGACTGTCGGTGCCGTCGTGCGCGATGTTGTCGATGCGGTCGATCGCATCTTGTGACGTGACGAGCAGCAGTCGCGATCGGGTCGCCACGAAATTCTCGATTACGCGGTCTTTGCGTTCAGAGACGACTTCGCGCCACGGGGCCGCGAGGGACGCGTTGAGGTCGACCGCCATGAGCCGAAAATTCGGCGCGCCGTCGTTTGTGAGAATGAAAAGTGTGTGGCCGGAGACGTGGGTGTCGTAGCTAGCGTCTTTACCGGCGGTGATATCGACCCAGGTTCCCGGCGCAAGCTTTGTATCTTGCACGAGCAGGTCGGTATGAATTGCGCCGACATATCGAACGGCCACGAGCCAACGGCCATCTTGAGAGATATCGATGTGCTCCCAGATATCCGGCTTACCGACGGCGCCCCGAATCACGGCGTCGCTTTGCGGAGGCGTTCCGATCTTGTGAAAGCGAATTTCACTGAGTGCACTGCGGTCGGGAGGAGCAACACCCGGCTTTTCGGGCGTGTACCGATAATAAAACCCGCTCCCAGTTGGCGCCCAGGTGATCGGCATGTCGCCCGAATCAAATATGTCGTCGATTGCTTCAAGCGCTGTCGCGTCGCGTTCGTCGATGCGAAATATACGAATTTCGCCGTCGTCCGCGTTGTTCTCGCTGACCACGATAGCAACGTGCTTCCCATCGGGCGCGGGCCACATATTTCGAAGCACGAGATTGCCGGAGCCGTTGGGGTCGAAAACTGAAAGCGACCGGCCATCTTTCATCCGCACCCGGAGCGCCGTTTTGTCCTTGCCCGATGGGGTATTGATGATGAACGTTCGACCGGCGACGAGCCGTGGAACAGCGGACAAGTACATGCCGCCGAGTTGAACGATTCGCTCCGCCAGGGGGGCGCGCCGGGGAAGCCGCTTTAGATAGCGCTCAGCAAGCGTATTTTCAGCGGCAACCCACGCGGTTGTCTCTTGCAAGCTGGCATCTTCGAGCCACTGGTACGGGTCACGCACCACCTGACCGTGTAAGGTGTAGTTCGCATCGGTAACGCGCGCGCGCGGGTACTGCGAACTGTCGATGCGTACGTCATGGTTTGCAACGTGCATCGTGGCGCAAGCGCCCACCAAAAGGATGCCTCCGGCTAGGACTATCTGGAGAAAGTTAGTGCATCGCTTCGGCTTTTTTGGGGTACTCATGAACAACAACTGCGCGTAAAATTATTTTAAAGAATCGGTCCGATTCTTCGACAGATCGTCAGTTGTCATGCGGACCCCTTGGTGGCAAGTGCTCAACCTTCATCTCTGCGCGAGAACGAAAGTCGATCTTGAGCGATCTTGAGTCGATTACGAAGCGCGGAGCAGAAACAGGCGTCGCGGGGGCTGCTGCGGCGTGCGGCTCCGTCACGCTCGGGTCATCCTTCTGCTCTTCCTGCACTGGTTCGTTCGCACTTGTCGCACTTGCGCATCCGGACACTGCTGCACTTGCCGCCGCAATCGACAAGAGCACCGACGTGGATGCGCCCAAATCGTTTCGATTTTTTCGTTTCATAAGTTTTCTCTCTTGCTAATGACCACGGCTGTTTCGCAGCCGAGCGTCGACATGATGGTTTTCGCTTCGCGAGCGCTACGGCTCTCTTTCATTCGTCCCCACCGGTCCACGACGACCTTGAACGCGGCACACGCGTCCGCGGTGCGCCCGAGCGCGTGGTAGGCTTGGCCAAGTTCAAGATTGGCGAGCGTATGCGTGATGGGAAATCCGACGGCAAAGCACGACTTGGCGCCCGCCTCGAGAAATGGAACCGCTCGATCCATGTCACCCGCAAGCCGGAAAGCACGCCCGGCGAACACTTGATCGTCAGGGTGCATGATCTCAGGGCGAACAATAGCCGGCATATGCGCAACGGCGTCAGCGGCGTCGTTGGGAGTCCGAACCGACATCGCGAACAAGGCGGACCATGTCGTCACCGCCGATTCGTCATCAGCCCTGAGCGCCTCCCCGGCTCGATTGAAAGAGCCGCGAAGCTCTTGGCGCCGAACGTCACCGGCGAGGTATCGACCAGCTTCAAACCATCCTGCGAACGTCGACCTGTCGGTCTGCAACCATGCAGCGTTGCGTTCGAGAAAAGCGCGCGCGGTCGTCGCGGCTGCTTTCACGTCATTGGTCTCTAATTCAAGCAGCATTCGATATCTTTCCGGATAAGCATGTTCGTCTTCTTCCGGATGGATTCGAGTCACCGATTCCCACCGCGACAGAGCTGATTTTGCGGACTGAAGGTCACCGCTGAGAACAGCGAGGTCAAACGCATGCTCGGCTTCGTCTCGCGGTCTCAGCTCAGGCGGGTCATAAGTCGCCACCCGGTCTAGAACTTCGCGCGCCGCTTCGAGCGATGCACCGCGCCCCACCATTGCCATCGCTAGAAGCGCGTGAGCGCGGCTCGACGATGGTTCGGCAGCGATCATGCTGCGAACAAGCGATTCCATCCGCTCGCATCGCCCCCCCAGCCCTTCCATCCACGCGAAAGTGTCGAGGCAATAGGTGGCGCTTGTCGAAACGGATAGACATTTCTCATACTCCTCACGCGCTTCGGAAACGCGCCCGAGCGCAAAGAGAGCTCGCGCGCGAGCCGTACGCGCAATGACCGAAGTGGGTGCATGCGACAGAACAACGTCGGCGAGACGCAAGGCGATCGGGTAGGCGCGCGCAAATATCAACGGAACGAGCGGCGTCGGATTGCTCGGGTAACGCTTGATCAGGCCGCCCAATCGCTCGACGAGATCACTCACCGACGGCGGAATGCGGCGATTTGCCTCCAGTGCGGCAAGAAGGTCGCGATCGTATGCGATGAGTTGCGACCGCTGTTCGACGGCGCGCGAGTAGTGATCTCTTGCAATGTTCCCGGGGAACGGGTCGAGCATGAATGCGTAAAGGTGCGCGGCGGCAAAGCCAGAATCGACGCTGGCAGCTTTTTCAAAATGCTCTTGCGCAAGATCGAACGACGCATCGCGCATGGCTTGCATTCCCGCGTCGAACGATCGTTGAGCCTCGACATTCGGGTTGATGACGGCTGATTCATCGTGTGGGCTCTCAGCCAACGCCAATGCATAGCGATGGCGTCCCAAAGCAAACGCAGCGGTTGCCAGAAGAGCGGAACAAATGCCTGCCGTCGCAATTTGTTTCGCTCGTAACGGAAGTGTCTCACGTCTCTGCGGGACCGTCGGCCGCCGCAGTTTGGCTGACAACTCGTCAAAGTCGCGAAAACGATTGTTGCGATCGATCGAAACACATTTGGCGATCACCGATGCCATGGCCGGCACGATGCCGTCCTTCAGCAACCGCCCCGTTTCGAGTCGTTGAAATACGTCCTCGCGATCGAACGAACGGCCGCTCAATAGTTCGTATGCGACGAGACCCCAGGCGTATTGGTCGGCGCGAGCGTCGAGCGGATAACCGAGAAGCTGTTCGGGCGCCATATATCGGGGAGTTCCGAGCAACCCGGTCGTACGCGTGTCGACTTGAGTGGGAGCAAGTGCTTTGGCGATCCCGAAGTCGACGATCTTCGCAGTTCCGCCAGCCGTGAGTACGACGTTTTCAGGCTTGATATCCCGATGCATCACACCGCGGCGATGGGCAAAAGCGAGTGCCTCGGCGACTTGAAGTAGCCACGCCATGCGCTGGTCAAATGCGGGGGCTGCGCTCTCGATCGCTTTTCCTAAATTGCCTCCTTCGCAAAGCTCCAAAACCAAATACGGCATCGAATCAAACTCGCCGGCATCGAAAATCTCGACGATGTTCGTGTGCTTGAGAGCCGAGACGACACGGGCCTCGGTCAAAAATCGCGACTTCAATTCGGCCGACTCGCGCGCGTTTCCTTGACCGTCGAGGCGAATTACCTTGAGCGCCACTTCTCGCTGCAGCGTCAGGTCGTGCGCTCGATAAACTTCGCCCATTCCTCCGTGTCCAAGCAGCGTCAGGATGCGATAACGATTCGCGAACACTGCACCGTCGAGAAAATGGCGCGGACGCGGAGAAGCATCGGACGGGACGGCTCCGTCAATTTGCGGAGTGCCGAATATTTTTTCGGCGTGCTTAGCAATGTGCGCGTCGTTCAGAGCAAGTTCGGCGATGTGCCATTGTCCAAGTGTGCCCCGGCGAAGAAATCCATTCGCTTTTTCTTGAGCGAGAAACCGCCCCAGCTCGGCGGCCGTTGCCGCGAGGTGGACGATGAAGACATCGCCGAGAGTCCCGTCCGCGACGAGAAAGGTTGCCGATGTAGACGTCGATTCAAGACACTCTTCAATTTTTAGGTGGGGCGCCAGTGGCGTCAACGAGTCCCGCGGTTCGCATGACGCATCTACAACCCATCGCGCGCGGAGGAGGTCATTTGCCCCCTCGTTACGTGCACGCTCCGATTGTTCCGCGTTGACATCGCCCGACATGCGTGGTCTGTACCGCAAATTGTCCAACGATTACAGCGCCACGTGAGGCTGCGACTGCCCTCGACGGCTGCGTTCTATGTTCGGTTCAAAATTCGAACGCTGCCAGATCGCTACAGTCTCAAACGAGCGGCCATTCCAATTCGAGAGCCGAGCCGACTGGCGTCGCCTTCCAGCGGCCGACGAGCTGACGCATCCGCTCGCGAACGCCATCGATGAACGCCTCCGTTATCCACGTCGGAGCGACCGTTTCGCACAGTCTCGCGTAGGACCGCAGCGCCTCTACTATCTCGGAGGTTCCGCGCCCCTTCACGACGTCAGACAGTGCGCCAACGATCTGCTCAATGAGCGGGAGCTCGGAGCTCTCGACCCCCATCGCCGTTCCGGATCGATCGTTCATGTCGGCGAGGGTCTTGCCGCGCGCGAGCAGCCCCCAAAACCCGTTTGAGAGCTGCGCTTCAGACTCGACTGCGAAATGAAGCAAATCATGCACTAAGTAGCTGCGTGTCTCGCACGTAACCCTTTCGCGCGCGCCGTTTCCACGCTCGATTTCGAGCACATGGCGTTCATCAGAGAGTTTGCAAAACCGGATACGCACCACCAATAGAATGCCATACGGTGCGCTCCGGTCGAGCAAATGGCGACGACGGGAACGGCGACATGACGAGGTCAAGTCTGACCGGCAGACCGAGAATGTGGTAACGCGCGTGGATGCGGAGATTTCTCTTTTGCGTCCTTCTACAGGCCGCCTGCGCGGCGAGAGCAGGGGGTCCAAGTGTCGCCCGCCCGCCATCTATCGTCGATGTCGTGGTTACGGTCGACGATCTTCCGAGTCACGGCCCCTCGTTCACCGGCATCGACCGGGTCGCCATCGCCGATCGCATGATTGCGACATTTCGCGCGCACCGGCTCCCACCTGTCGTCGGATTTGTTAACGGACAGCGCGCCGACAATGCAACGAACGTGGTCTTGCAGCGCTGGCTCGCGTCGGGCAATCGACTCGGCAATCATACTTGGTCTCATGTGAGCCTCAATGACGCGTCGATCGACGCGTTCATTCGGGAGATTGAGCGCGGCGGCACGTTTGTCGATTCGCTTGCGCCCCGCTCATCGAAACTTTTTCGCTTCCCATTTTTGTTTGAAGGGGACACCGAAGCGAAACGCGATTCCGTTCGCGATTATCTCGCCGGTTCAGGCATTACTGTCGCGCGGGTGACGATCGACGCCGATGATTGGGCCTTCAATCCCCCGTTTGCGCGATGCATGACAAAAAACGATTCAAAGGCAATTGCTTCGCTTCGCGAAATGTTTGTTGCGGCCCATGGTGTCGAACTCGCCCGAATGCGGCAGTTGACGCGAACGCTGGCAGGGCACGAAGTTGCACAAATTCTCTTGCTTCATATCGGCGCAGCCGACGCCGACGCTCTCGATTCATTGCTCACCGCCTATGAAAACGCCGGCGTCCGATTCGTTTCACTTGAGAGCGCCCTCGCCGATCCGTTCTACGCGACGGAGGTGAAATCGACCTATCGATTCGGTGCCGCACTCCCCTATCTGATTGCAAAAGAGCGCCACGTAAAAGCGCCGGTGGAACCCCCACCTGCGCGACACCAGCAATCGCGATTGGACGCTTTTTGTAGATAGGTATGCCGTCCGGGCATCTCCCTCGATGAGCGATGAATACGGTACCGCTATCATTCTACCGAGGAACGCCGGTCACATCCGACGCGCACGTTTTCACCGTTGCCACATAAGCGCAGGCTCCCTGGAACGGGTACTTCGAATCGATCGTCCCCTCCTTGACATTGTCGGAGTAGATCGCCGTGCAACTGCTCTGCCCGTGTGTCCACATAGGCGTCATCTTGACGCTCATGCAATACGTTGCAGCCGACTTCGCGGACGGGCAGACACAGGACTCTAGGTTCGTCGCGCCGAGGGGGCATTCGGTCACGTGCTTTTGGAAGTAGTCGGCTTTATCGACGCGAAACGGAAGGACAGGATACGAGCACTCCGCTTCGGACGAACCGGAAGCGCACGCGGCGCAAATTGTCATGGCGGCGACGGCGATCGCTCCGGCAGTTGGGATGCGTACGTTGGTCGAACGCGACGTGATTCGATGTTTTAAGCGGCGAGCGAGACCGGTATGATGTGAAAAGCGCATGG
Source organism: Nannocystis exedens (assembly GCA_945861885.1). Taxonomy (GTDB): domain Bacteria; phylum Myxococcota_A; class Polyangia; order Polyangiales; family Polyangiaceae; genus CAMAVR01. The sequence continues at coordinate 25,298 of CAMAVR010000017.1, forward strand.
GACCTCGATTTCGCAGTGGCCAGACCCCGATGAACTCGAGTTTTCAGAGAAGCCGCTACTAAGCAGCGCGGTCTATACACAAAGTTCGATAGCAATTACATGGGGATGAGCGCCGGTGCGGCCGCTTCCGTTCGCGAGCTGTCGGACTACGACGGCGGATTGCGGCCCATCGGACAAATCGCATGGCAAGCGGTTACAGCGCTGCCATCTTCCCGTGCGGGAAATGCCGCGCAAACGTCTCACCGCCGCCTGCTTAGCAGTGTGCAAGCAGCGGCAACATGGCGTCGCCAAGCGGATCGTCGATGCCGCGAAGCATAGCAACATCGGATTGAGGCGGAAGCGACATATGGGTGACCTCGTCGACTCCCAATTTGTCCGGCGTGAAATGAATATCGACGCGATCGATCTCGCCGGGAAAATGGGAGAGCAGTCGATCGAGTGGTGGACTGACCGGCCCGACGATGTCGAAGAGCCGAAGCGTCGTTCCATGCTGTTCGGCCACAACGATGACATCGAGATTGTCGACATAAAAGAATCGATCCCACGCACCACGCCAAAGCGAAGCGTTGGTGACGAAGAGCCACCCCGCGTCGAGCGAAGCGATCGTGTTCGACACGGCGCTGCGCGTGTGAAGCAATCTTAGCAGCAGCGCGCGGTCGGTTTCGATACTCGGCGAGAGTCTCCGTGCCGCTTGAGCAACTCCCCTTGAATGAACGGGCCTTCGAACACCGGCAGCGGAGATGCACTCCGAGAGCGCGCGAAAGCCGTGGCGAACATAGACGTTCGGGTCGACGGCACAAAGAAGCGCGCCGTCAAATTGCTGGTCGATAAACGCACAGGCTTCGGTAAGAAGGTCGCGCGCGTAGCCACGACCGCGGTACGCCGGGTCGGTCACAACCGCATGCACGCCCGCGACAGTGCGCTTGCGCCCAGCAATGATCATCGGAATCGCGAGAACGCCTACGTGAGCCACGGCGCGGCCATCTTCGAACCGGACGAACGGTCTCGTAGAGTCGGCCCATTCGACACCGAATGCATGCGCACCTGCGATCGCGCCGCGAAGTTGCGGCCATGCGATATCGAACAGTCGCATTAGCGACTCGCGAGCGATGGGGTCGTCGTAACTGAAGGAGTGGCTCATAACGGTCACTTTCGAGTGATTGACATCTTATAGCGCTTTGCGATTGAGCCATTCGTCGCGGGAAATGCGATAAAGGACATGCCGCGACAGCCGGTGGTCGGCCGACAGCATCGGATGGTCAAAATCGTCTTCCGTGCGTCGCGCCATTCCGATGCGTTCCATTACGCGCGTGGATCGAACGTTCGAGAGCGCAGTGAACGACACAACCTCCTCGAGGCCCACCTTCTCAAATGCATAAGCAAGCGCCATTCGTGCCGCTTCTGTCGCATAGCGATGCCCCCAAGATGCTGGCGAAAAGCGCCAGCCGACCTCAACGCACGGCGTGAAGCGCGCCTCAAACTTCGGGACGGCGAGACCGCACATGCCGACAAAGGGCGGCCCACCAACGATCTCGACCGCCCACATCCCGAATTGGCGAGCTGCCCAGTGCTCGCGGATTTTGGTCACGAGGGTGTCGCTTTCGGCCCGGGTGAGTGGCGCCGGAAAGTGTTCCATCACGCGCGGGTCGGCGTTCATCGCCGCAAACGGCGCCAAGTCGCTTTCACGCCACTCGCGTAGAATCAGGCGCTCCGATTGCAGCGTCGGCACTTGAGTTGCCGTGCTAATCGGCGAATACGTAACCATCCCTCATGGTGACGTATTGCAGCGCGTCGGACAAGCGGCTCCAGTGCGTGGCCGGCGATGGCCCCATCGAGTCCATCCCGTTACAGTTATCCAGGCGCCAGCTTCAATAGGCGCTCCCAAATGATTCACTTTCGCCCTCTTCGTTTTAGCGACCTACAACTTCTCGGGCACTGGCTCGCGCAGCCTCATGTCGTCGAATGGTGGGGCGCGCCGCTGAGCAGACCCGCCATCGAAGCGAAGTACGGCCCCCGTATTGATGGCACGAGTATCACACGCGTGTTCATCGTGGAGGACAACGGCGCCGCCATCGGGTGGGCGCAGTACACTCCGGTGTCGGACAGCGCCGTCGAGATCGACATCACCATCGGCGAGATTTCGCGCGTCGACAAGGGGGTTGGATCTCGAGCGATTCGCGCATTTGCTGAACAGATAATGGCAGAAAACGCCGGCATTGAGAGTTGCGTTGCGGAACCTGCGCCGACCAATATGCGATCGATTCGCGCCTTCGAAAAAGCGGGGTTCGTGCCCGACGTGACGAAAAGCGGTCGATGGCGATTCGACCGCCTGCCAGAAGGCTAACGCCAATTGGCGCGATACACGCTGGTCGTAAACGATTCCGTTCCGACTGCTCCCGCTCTTTTTTGCACGGGTCGGTGAGGTGTGACATCACAAGACACATGAAGGGTTACGTACCGATGGACAGCTTTCGCGAGCGCACCGCGCAGAGCTACGATGCGGGGCATGTGCGAGGGGACGAGGTCGCTACGGTCGCCCTCTTGAATGAATTGGCTCGCGGCGGTCCCGCGTTGGAACTCGCTATTGGCACTGGACGAATCGCGCTACCGCTTGCGGCTACCGGCATTCGCGTCGATGGCGTCGACTTTTCGTCTGCGATGGTGTCGAAGCTACGCGCAAAGCCTGGCGGTGAAACGCTGTCGGTCATCATCGGTGACTTCGCAGACGTCCCGGTCGAGGGGACCTATCGGCTGATCTTCGTCGTCTTCAACACTCTCTTTAACCTCCTGACGCAGGACGATCAGGTCCGTTGCTTCGAAAACGTGGCCAAGCACCTTGCTGATGACGGGCTATTTGTCGTGGAAGCCTTCGAACCGAGTTTCCTGTACCGATTGCGTGACAACCAGTACGTCGATGCCGAGCAAATTGGCGTCGGCCATGTCACCCTTGATGTCGGACGCCACGATCCAGTCGCCCAGCGACTTGACGAGAGCCACGTGATGATTTCCGAGAATGGCGTGCGGGTTGCCCCGATCGTTGCGCGATATGCGTGGCCCAGCGAACTCGATCTCATGGCACGGATCGCTGGCTTGCGGCTGAAGGAACGTTGGAGCAACTGGGAGCGAGAGCCATTCACGGTGATGAGCCGCAACCATATCTCGGTCTACGGACGCTGACGCGAGCGGGCCGCGGTGGGGGGGGGCAACGCGACGTCGCTCGAAACGACGCCGCGTTGCGATCTGAATACTGATTAGCGTGAGCCAACGCGACTCACGACGCAATCGCGGTACACCGACACCAATTCTGTCTGAGTGAGTCGCCCCAGGAGCGCTGCGTTGTTGAGTCCGACGAGAAACTCGATCAATTCGCCACCAGCCGTCGAGGCAATCGGGTAGTGCACTTGCGAACAGATCTCCGCAACAGCCGCCACCGGTTCCACCGGCACATTCGAGTCATCGGTGTCGACGAGCTCGACAGGGCCTTTCGCGTCCGCGCTCGGTTTATGACCACCGCAAGCCGCGAGAAACATGAATCCGCAGACCGCAACTTTGGACTTAAAGCTCATAGCGTTTCTCCTCTCCGACAAAAAACTCACCTTTGGCGTGCGCGGCGATGCACCGATGGCCGGTGTTGGGAAAGAAATCGAAGACGCGCTCCAACCCCTCCCGAACGAGAGCGCCTTGGGTCGACTCAGTGGCCGCGTGGATCGCCGTCGCCAGTCCCGCGTCCTGGCCAATTGAAACCCCAAGCAGGAATGCCGCCTGTTTGAGATCGAGCGATGAATCGCAACAGGTGATGACGCGATTCCCGACGTCGACAGCGACCTTCGCCCAGTCGACTTTGGAGCCGACGCGAACGAGGAGCGCCCCCGGCTTTGTGATCAGCGTCCCCGCATCGGCGTTCGCCTTTGCCATGTTGAGTGCGCTAAACGCGAAAATCGGCATGTAGAACGTGAATCTGCACACAGGCAGCGTATCGACCGCAGTGACCATGCGCCCTTTGGCCGACACTTCTTCCGATCCGAGCGCAAGTGGAGGTGGAAGATTAATCGAGCACTCGTTATCAAAGGTGACGGCTTGCGGAACGAGCGCTCGGTCGCCAAAAGTTGCTTTCAGCGGAGCGTTGTCGGCGTCCGTAAGAGTGCGAAATCGAAGCGTCGCCTCGACTTCACCCAGCGGAGCTCCCGCCCGGGTCGAGGGGGTCATGTCGGTCGTGAGCTTAGGCACATACGAAATTGGCCCTCGGTCCGATGCGTGTTCATCGAAAAAGTAAGCGTTCGGCGTCTCGAGCACGCTTGGGGTGGGACCGATGTCAGCCGCGTCGGCGGCCCGGAGCGTGGCTCCGAAAGCGGCGACCGTGGCGAAAAGAGATAGGGATCGTCGAATCATGTGGGCGTCTCCTCGCAACAGGGGGCCGCGATGTCCGACCTGCGATCGGTGCGTATTCACCGCGCAGGCTGCCGGGTGGTGCGGCCGTTCCTGTCGGTTAAGTCGCCAAAAGTCGCCGCCAGTATCCTCGTCCGACGCTCTTTTTCGATTTTTCGGGTCCGTCTGCGCCGCTCGCGGCTCATCTCAAGACGTTTTGAAAAAAACGAAGTTATTTTGAGCGACGTAGGATACTGAAACGCGGTTTTGGCGACTTAACCCAGTGGATGAATCACTCCACCGCCGAAACCCAAGCCCGCCGCAACGCCGCGCTCCAAAGCGCACTGGCGCCGCTCTCTGGCTTTTTGAATGACGTGAGGGTCGTCGAGATCATGCTCAATGCCGACGGCGTCGTCTGGATCGACGTTATCGGCGAAGGGATGCTCCGCACCGACGTTCGCGTGTCGACCGTCGATGCAGAGCGCATGCTGCGGCTTATTGCCTCGGAAATGTCGTTCGAGCTCACGGCATCGAGCCCGGCGCTTTCGGGAAAGTTGCCGCCTCCTTGGAGTGCCCGCGTGCAGGCGGCCATTCCCCCAATCGTCGATGCGCCAACGTTCGCGTTGCGAAAACCGGCTGGTGTCATCTTTTCACTCGAGGATTACTGCGCGAGCGGCATTCTCTCCGAAGACCACCATGCCGCGCTGCTCGAAGCCATTGAAGTTCGCGACAACATTCTCATCGGCGGTGGAACAGGGTCTGGCAAAACGACCTTCGCCAACGCGCTCCTAAAAGCGGTTGCCGAGAAGACCGACGACCGTGTGCTCATCATCGAGGACACGCCCGAACTGCAATGCGCCGCGCCGAACAAATTGCAGATCCTCGTGCAACCGAAGGTGCACACGTGGCGGGACGCCGTGCAGTCGGCGATGCGCTATCGCCCCGATCGGATCATCGTTGGTGAAGTACGCGACGGCTCCGCACTCGAGCTCCTAAAAGCTTGGAATACAGGCCATCCCGGCGGTCTTGCGACGATTCACGCTAACGACACCGCCGCGATGCTCGATCGCCTCTGCCAGCTTGTCGAAGAGGTCGTCTTTCCCGCGCCTCGCTTGCTTATCGCTCAAACGGTCGGCGTGTGCGTGCACATTCGGCGCGACAAATCGCGACCGACCGGACGCGCCATCAGCGCCATCGACCGCGTCGTCGGGGTTCGTCCCGATGGAACGTGGTGCCTTGAACCCATCGAGAGGAGGAGATCATGACTGTACCCAAATTGGTAACACTACCCCGTGCCGTACAGTGGCTCGGAGGCGTCGCGCTTGTTCTTTCATCCACGGCGGCACACGCCATGCCCGGCGGTGGGATGCCCTGGGAAGGGCCTCTGCAAAATCTTGTCGATTCGCTGACGGGGCCTGTCGCAAAAGCGATCGGCATCGCCGCAATCGTGTCGCTCGGCGTCGGTATCGCGTTTTCCGAAGGCGGATCGATGCTTCGCAAAGCGCTCTTTGTTGTGCTCGGGCTTGCGATCACGTTTTCAGCCGCCAGCTGGGGCCTTTCATTCCTCGGGTTTCACTAATGACGCCAGGGCTTGAGATCCCCCTTCACCGGTCGCTGATCGCACCGATGACGATCGCCGGCTTGCCACGAACTGCCGCGCTTAGTTTGTGGACCGGTATCAGCGCGCTTTTTCTCGGGGGTCGCCAGCTCTGGATGCTGCCGGTCGGCATCGCGGTCCACATCGCATGCGTCGCTGCGGCCAAAAGCGACCTGTACGTGTTCGACGTCTTCATCGTCGCTCTGAAAACCCAACGTCGGCTTCTTCCGTGAGGTGCGTATGTTTTCTCTTCGCGAATACCGTGAACCGACGCATCGATTGCCCGACTATTTGCCTTGGGCAGCGCTGATCGGCCCCGGCCTTGTGCTGCAAAAAGATGCCATCGTTCAAAAGACGGTATCATTCCGTGGGCCCGACCTCGCGAGCTCGAGCGACGCGGAACTCGTGTCGGCAATCGCGCGCCTCAACAACGCGCTTCGTCGCCTCGGGTCGGGATGGAGCCTGTTTATCGAAGCGCAACGCTTCGAAGCAAACAACTATCCGACATCAACATTTGGCGCCGTGGCCGCCGAGGTCGTCGACCGTGAACGTCGGCAAACATTTGAGAAAGCGGGCGCTCACTTCGAGTCGCGCTTTTTTCTCACGTTCGTTTGGAAGTTGCCCCCCGACACGCACAACCGGGCGGCCTCGTATTTCTACGACGACCCGCAACGTCACGACACCGCCGGGGCACTTCGACGTGACATCGAATATTTCGAGAAGACGACTCTCGAGATCGCCGACATCTTGCGCGCGGTTTTCCCCGAAGTGCGAGCGCTCGGCGACGACGAGACGCTCACGTATTTGCACAGCACGATTTCGACGAATCGTCATCCAGTGCGCGCACCCGAAACGCCGATGTATCTCGACGCGCTTCTCCCTGATATGGCGCTGACGCCGGGCGATGTGCCGATGCTTGGCGATCACTTCATTCCCACATGCACGATCTCCGGCTTTCCCGGCACGACGGTGCCCGGCATTCTCGACGCGCTCAATCACTTGCGATGCGAGTACCGGTGGGTCACCCGCTTCATCTGTCTCGACAAGCTCGAAGCGAAGAGTTTTATCGAAAAGTACCGCAAGCAATGGTGGGCGAAACGCAAAGGGCTCTGGACGCTTCTGAAAGAAGAAGCATCCAAAGAGGAATCGGCACTCGTCGACAATGCAGCGGCAAATCAAGCGGAAGACGCCGATGCCGCGCTTCAGGAGCTTGGCGACGACCTGGTGAGCTTTGGATTTCTCACAACGACAGTGACGGTGTGGGACACCGAGTTGCTCGCAGCCCGCAGCAAGATGCAGGGGGTGAAAAAGGCGATTCAGAGCCTCGGTTTTACCGTCAAAGACGAAACCCTTAACGGCACCCACGCGTGGCTCGGCAGCTTGCCTGGGCACATCTATGCCAACGTTCGGCGCCCCGTCGTCAGCTCGCTCAATCTCGCGCACATGATGCCCGTGAGCTCGGTTTGGGCCGGAGACGTGCGCAACGAGCACCTTGGCGGGATCACCGGCGTGGATGCGGCGCATGTCCACTGTAGCACCACCGGCGACACGCCGTTTCGGCTCAATCTCAACGTCGGCGACGTTGGACACACACTCATCATCGGCCCCACTGGCGCAGGAAAGTCGACGTTGCTCGGGCTCTTGGCGCTCCAATGGCTGAAGTATCCGAAAGCTCAGGTGATCATTTTCGACAAGGATCGCTCAGCGCGAGCGGCGACACTTGCGATCGGCGGTCGATGTTATGAACCGGGGAACGAAACGGCGCGCGTCGCGTTCCAACCGCTCGCCGACGTCGACAATCCCCAAGAGCGCGTTTGGGCCTCGCAATTCATTGCGACGCTCCTCATCGCGCAAGGGGTCGACGTCCGGCATGACATGCAAGCGGCCATCGACGCGACGCTCATCAGCCTTGCCGCGGTCACCGAGCGCCGCGAACGCACCCTGACGCACTTTGTGACCGAGATCCGCTCGCACAACAAACTGCTTGGCGAGGCCCTCCGCCCGTACACGCTCGACGGCAATTTCGGACAGATCTTCGACGCCGATCATGACGATGTAACGCACGACGCTTGGACGATGATCGAGATGGGCCACTTGATGCAGATGGGCCCTGCCGTGCTTGTTCCAGCGCTTGAATTTCTCTTTCATCGCGTCGAAGCGCAGTTCGACGGGCGACCGACGTTGATGATTGTCGACGAGGCGTGGCTGTTTCTAAGTCACCCCGTCTTTGCCGGCCGGCTCCAGGGATGGCTGAAAACTCTTCGTAAGAAGAACGTCTATGTCGTTTTCGCGACGCAAGAAGTGGCCGATGCGACAAGCAAGCCCGAGCTCATGTCGACAATTCTTTCGGCGTGCCACACGAAAATCTTTCTTCCCGATGATGAGGCGCAAACGCCGGCGATGGCGGACGCGTACCAAAAAGTCGGTTTGACCGACGTTGAAATCGAGATTCTCGCGAAGGCCGAGAAGAAGCGACACTACTACTACCGCTCCGTCAAAGGGCGCCGCCTGTTCCGGCTCGATCTCGGCCCGGCCGCACTCGCCCTTGTCGGCATGTCGAACGAAAGTGACCAGCGCTTTCTTGACGAGATGGCTCGTACACGCCGCCCCGAGGAGTACGCACGTGTGTTGCTTGAGCACCGTGGGGTCCCGTGGCCGGGCGATTTGCTCTGAACTTCCAACGTTGAAGGAGGCTAATGCATGTGCTTTCGATCCAGAGCTTCGCGCGCCGTTTCGGTGGCGGCGATTGTTGGTGTCGCGCAAACGCTAAACCCGTCGCCAAGCTACGCGGACTTATGGGGCGCCGACCTCGCGCCGCTCAGCGGAATTCTCGCTGAGACGACGGCGACAGTCGCGAGCTTAGGGGACAACTTGGCTGCGCTCGGCGCGCAGCTTGAAGCCATGAATCGGATGCTCTCGAAGCTCAATGGTGGCTCGTTCGACGCGATCGTCGGGCTGATTCACTCGAATGAAATCGCCTACGACGAGCTCGTTCGCGACCTTCGCACCATCAGCTACCGAATGGATCGTGTGAGCTCCGACTTTCGCTCCGTCTACGGAAGCGATTACCGCTCGACGCCATCGTCTGATTTCTCAGGAAAGGTCGCACGCTGGAACGACGAGATTCTCGCGTCAGCCGAAGTGGCCGCGCGATCGCAAACAGCGATGTCGACTCTGAAAAACAACTCGGACCGCGCGGAGTCGGTGCTGCGCAGTTCCGCCAATGCCGACGGCGAAGTCGCGCAAATGCAGGCGATTGTCCAGATGCTCGGCATCATTCAATCGCAGAACAACACGATCATTCAGTCGCTCACTGCCGCCGGGCGCGTCACGTCCAACGTCGCAGCGGCGAAGGCCTCGGACGAGCAACTCGCGCGTGAAACGAGACGGCGGGTGCTCGACGGCTACCGCGATCGCGGTCCGGCAGTGCCGCCGATGACGAAACTCCCGTGACGGCGAAAGGAATCGACGATGAACATCAACTTGCTCACCGTAGTGCTTCGAAATTTCATCGCCGCGTTTGCCGATGGCGCAGTGAGAATCGCGGGGCCAGCAAACAAGCTGCTCGCGCTTCTTATTGTCATCGAGGTCGTCCTGATGGGCCTTTGGTGGGCCCTCGATGGTGGCGAGCGCCTGTCGTCCATTTTTAAGAAGCTTCTGGGCCTTTGCTGTTGGATCTGGCTAGTTCGCTCGTTTCCCACGCTCGCCAAAACGTTCGTCGATTCGCTCGTGCAAGCTGGGCAACTCGCCGCAGGCGGGAGCTCCAATTCCGAGCTGTTGCTTGATCCTTCCAAGATCGCCGGCCTTGGTCTCGATGCCACCGAGCCGATCGTTCGGAAGATGGGCGACATGCATTTGTCGAACATCTCCGAGCTCTTTGTGTTCGGGATTTTCTACATCGCGATTCTCGGCTGCTTCTTGGTGATGGCGCTCCACGTCTTCATGTCGGTCGTTGAGTATTACTTGATCGTCGCACTTGTCGGGATTTTGCTGCCATTCGGCGTTCTGCAATCGACGCGATTTATCGCTGAAAAGGCGATCGGCGCCATGATTGCCGTTGGCGTCAAGCTGATGGTTCTGAGCTTTCTCCTGGCGGCGGTCGGGCCGGTGCTTGAACACAGCGTTAAGTTCACCGGCGACGAGACACGCGTCAACGAACTCATCGCGATGTTCTCCACCGTGTGCGCGATGACGCTTCTCGTCTGGAAGGCGCCACAGATGGCCGCGGGATTGCTCTCAGGAAGCCCCAGCTTGAGCGGATCGGACGTGGCGACTCCTGCAATGGCTGCAGGCGGTGCTGCGGTGGGAGCTGCAACCGGCGGCGCGAGCTTTGTCGCGTCACGCGCCATCGTTGGCGCGGGGTCATTGGCATTGGCGGGAGGCAAATACGCGGCAACGAAAGCGGCTGCCGCCGTGAAAAAGGGGTGGAAGGGAACCGACAGCGGAGGCGCGACCGCCGATGCGGCGAAGCAGCGGCCTCCAGCGGGCGTAAGCGATTCGACTGCAAACTCGTAACGGAGGCCATCGATGGAAAACAAAACGAAATGGCTTCCTGAAGGCGAACTGGACACGCCGTACAAGCGCGCACGGCAGGAATGGGACAATCGTATGGGGACAGCCGTCGTCTCAGCGAAAAATTGGCGCCTTGCGACTTTCGGCTCCCTTGGGCTTGTCGGTCTATCGATCATCGGACTGATCTACCTCGGGTCGAAACCGAAGCTCGTCCCGCACATCGTGCAGGTCGACGCTATCGGCGCACCGACGTATGTCGGCCCGATCGGCAACGACGATAAGCCTTATGCGCCGTCCGACGCGGTTTTGAAATACCACCTTCGTCGCTTCCTTGAAGATACGCGGACTGTGTCGTTGGACACCGACGTGCTCAAGCGCAACTGGCTTGATGCCTACAACCTTGTGACGTCACGCGGCGCGAACATGCTCACCGCATACGTGTCGAGGCCCGAAAACGATCCGTTCAAGCGCGCCGTCGATGAGCGCATAACCGTCGAAGTCGCGTCGATGGTTCGGATCACTTCCGACACTTGGCAGATCGATTGGCGCGAGACGAAGTGGGATTCCGCCGGCGTAGCTCGAAGACGCTCTATCTGGCGCGGGATGTTTCGCGTGGTTGTCGAGCCACCACGCACAGAGGAGGTGATGAGCAGGAATCCAATTGGCCTTTATGTCGATGAATTTCACTGGGACGAGGTGCATCCATGAAACGTTCTAAAGTGATCCCTGCAGCTGTTATTTTGTCGTTTGCGTCGTGCGCTTCAGCGCCGTTACCGCCGGTCTATGCGCCCGCGGCCAGAGCGCCCGACACACCACCGCCACGAACGATCATTGTTCCAGCGCCGCAAGCTCCGGCCGGCATGCCGGGGCAAATGAAGCTGCTCCCCTCCATTGCCGCAAGCAAACCGAAGGGGCCAAAGCCGCCGCCGCAGAAAGTCGTCGCCGAAGCGAACAAACGCGCTGCGCTCGCCCCCGACACGAACGACACATTCAACGCGATCGTGCAATACAGCTACGAGCCAGGGACGCTGTACCAAGTGTTTGCCGCGCCGATGCGCATCACCGATCTCGCGCTGCAACCTGGCGAGCACATCGTGGGCCAGCCCGCGTGCGGCGACACGGTTCGCTGGATATTGGCGGAAGGGAAATCGGCTGAAGCTGGCGTAGAGCAGACGCACATTTATCTCAAACCGACGCGCCCCGGACTTGAGACGAATCTGGCGATTAATACCGACAGACACGCCTACATGCTCGAGCTGCACAGCTACGAGGAGACGTACATGGCAGCCGTGAACTGGCGCTTTCCGCAAGAAGAGGTCGGCAAGATTCGGGCGGATGCGGTTGCGGCCAAAACGAAAGAAGACGACGCCACACCGGTGGTCGGACTCTCATCGCTCAACTTCAATTACGAGGTGAAGGTCGTCAAAGGCAAGCCCTCGTGGGCGCCCGTGCAGGCGTTCGACGACGGCCGACGGTCGTTCATTCGCTTTCCGCAAGCGATGCTCGTGCGCGAGGCTCCGGCGCTCTTTGTGCTCCGAAACAAGGAGATTCAGCTCGTTAACTACCGAGTGAAAAATGATGTCTACGTCGTCGACCGACTGTTCGACGCCGCGGAGCTTCACGTCGGCGGCAAAGACGCCGAGGAGATTGTGCGGATTGTTCGCACCGACTCGCAACACTGAGAGGTGACCATGAACATCGAGGATCCCCATGAATCGAAAATTCCGAAAGACGACCCGCGCGTGCGTGCGAAAAGTCCTGCCGGTCGAACGCTCCGAAAAGGGCCCGCGATTGCGGTCGCCGTCTTGGCCGTTTGTCTTCTTTTCGTCGCGCTGATTATCGCGCTTTCGCCCACTGCGAAGGCGCCGGAAAAGAAAGTCGAGACCGCGGCGCCCGTCGAGCAAGCGCCGCCGATCGTTCCGGATGCGATACGCAACGCTCCGGGCGGATTGCAAACACCGCCGAGCCAAGTGGGCCCATTGGAGACGCACGAAACGCGTGCGATTCACGCGAGTACCGCTCGCGACGGTTATGGCGAACCGGATTCACGTGCGGAGCAGCGCTCGCGCGCGAGCGGCGCTGGCATTCTGTTCGATAGGACGCGGGTGCCGGACATGCCGGTGCCGCCGCCAACGGCAAGCTTCACGTCATCCGAGGCGCGCAGCGCAGGCATCACGCCGCCCATTGGGACTAGCGCAGACGGAGCCAATGCCGACCCGAATCTACAAGCGCGAAAAAATGCGTTTCTTGACGGCGCCTCACGCGCGCTCGAGACGCTTCCCGAGCGCGTCGTTCGGCCTCAGAGCCCATACGAGGTGAAGGGGGGCACCATTATTCCGGCCGTGCTCATCACCGGAATCAACAGCGATTTGCCCGGTCCCGTGATCGGCCAAGTGCGTGAGAACGTGTACGACACGGCAAGCGGCAATCACTTGCTGATCCCCCAAGGTGCACGCCTCTTGGCGCAATACGACTCGATGGTCGCGTGGGGACAGGAGCGCGTTCTTGTCTGTTGGAATCGCCTCGTTTTTCCCAATGGAGATTCAATCCGACTCGACTGCATGCCGGCCGCCGACTTGGCTGGCGCGGCCGGCCTTGCTGATCGCGTGAATGAGCATTGGGGCCGCATGATCAAAGGGGCCGCAGTGGCGACACTGCTTGCCGCGACGACCAGCTATGGAGCCGGGAACACGCAGGGGATGTACCCAACAGTGATGCAGGGGTGGGCGCACGGCGCATCGAACGAGATGAACCAGGTCGGCCAAGCGACGACCCGCAGAGACATGAATATCCAACCGACGATTACGGTTCGGCCCGGCCTGTCGATCAACGTGATTGTAACCAAAGACATGGTGCTCCCAGCCCCGTATGGGGAAGCGCCCAATGCGAAAGGGTACTGACATGCGCCTCTTCATTGCGGAAAAGCGAAGCCTTGCATACGTCATTGCCGGTGCGCTTCCTGGCCCATCGAAGAACTTTGCGCACTACATTGAATGCGGCGAAGGCAACGTTGTCGCCTGGTGTTCCGGCCACATTTTGCAGGCGGCTCCCCCCGACGCATATCGGCCGGAATACAAATACTGGAGACTTCATCATCTGCCGATCACACCCGAGCGTTGGATAGCGCAGCCTTCCGCCCCGCAGCTCGTCGCCAGTCTTCGCTATCTTCTGAAGCACGCGACCAGCGTTGTGCATGCCGGCGACCCAGACCGTGAAGGGCAACTCCTCGTCGATGAAGTTCTGGAATTTCTGCGTTACCGAGGGCCGGTCATGCGCCTGCTTATCAACGACATGACGCCGAAGGCCGTCGAACGCGCTATTGGCGGACTCAAGCCGAACGCCAACTTCAAGAACCTGTCGGACGCCGCGCTCGCAAGGCAGCGCGCCGATTGGCTCTACGGAATGAACATGACGCGTCTCTACACGCTGCTCGGTAAGAACGGCGGATACAATCGAACGTTATCGATTGGTCGCGTGCAAACGCCGCTGCTCGGCCTGATCGTTAAGCGTGACGCCCAAGTCGAACAATTCGTGCCGACGCCATACTTCACCGTCGAAGCCACATTTTGCACCGCCGACGCCACGTCATTTCGGGCTGCGTGGAAACCGGCACAAGCGCGCGACGCTGTCGATGCAGGCTGCCGCGTTCTGTCGCCCCGCATCGCTCAAGAGATCAGTGCGCGGATTGCTGGCGCCACGGGCATCATCGCCGATGTCACTGAAAAGAAGCACACGGAAGCGCCACCGCTCCCCTATTCCCTCGCGGATCTGCAGATCGATGCAGGGCAACGTTTCGGACTCAGCGCCCAACAAGTCCTCGATGCGTGTCAAAAGCTCTATGAAACCTACCGCGTTGCCACCTATCCGCGATCCGATTGCTCGTATTTGCCAGAAGGCCAGTTGCACGATGCGCCGAGCGTTCTCGCGGCCATCGGTACCGAGGGGCCACATCGTGTCGCCACAGAGAAGGCCGACCGGTCGCTGCGGTCGAAAGCGTGGGACGACAAAAAAGTGACGGCGCATCACGCGATCATTCCGACCGCAAAGCCAGCCCCACGCATCCTGATGGATGACACCGCCCTCGCGGTCTACGACCTGATCTGTCGGCGGTACATCGCTCAGTTCTATCGACCTTTCGAATACGCCCAGACTTCGATTGCCGTTACTGTCGAGGGGGAGACGTTCACCGCAACGGGGCGCTGCGTGCTTGAAGCAGATTGGAAAGAGCTTTCGGTTTCTCGAAACTCAAAAGGCGACGAGGCATCGTTGCCGCCTGTGAAAAAAGGGGAAGCCGTCACGGTCACTGCGGTATCGGTTCGCGAAAAGAAGACTCAGCCACCGAAGCGTTACACTGACGCGTCGCTCATTCAGGCGATGTGCAATATCGGTAGCTTCGTCACAGACCCGTTTGCGAAAAAGGTGCTCAGCGAAACGGACGGCATTGGCACACCCGCCACGCGCGCCGCGATTATCGAGACGCTTGTCAATCGCGACTATGTCGATCGGCGCGATGGGGTGATTGTGTCGACTCCCACTGGGCGCAGCCTCATTCATAGCTTGCCGTTGGTTGCCACCGAACCCGACATGACGGCCCGGTGGGAAGCGGCGATGCGCGACATTCAAAGCGGCGCCGGCACCCTCGATGCGTTCGTCCATTGCGTGGGCGTAGAGATCGCCGAGTTTGTGACAGAGGCGAAGGAGCGGGGGTCGATTGCGGTCGAATCTACGCTCGAATCCGCGGGCGAGAGGCCTATCCCCAAGTCACGCCGGAGGGGTCGCTCACGGCTGCCGCTGATCTAAATCGGGATTTTTTTCATCGAACGGATACTGAAGCGGCGTTTTGGCGACTTCTCTTTTGCCCACTGGAGGGGCAAATCATGAATCGTCCAAGCGCCGCCTTTCTCGCTTTTCGCAAGGTCACGACCGGTCTCGACGACCTCCCCGAAGCAGAGCAGATCCATCGCCTCAAGCAAGAGCTCAATCGAGCCCTTGCACGTGCGGCGTACTCTCAAAACGAGCTCGACACGCTCAAAGAACGGCATGACCAGCTTCGACGGGAGCGCGACGCGGGCGCGACGTCGACCAAGGCGGTGGCGCAGCTTCGCGGACAATTGGCGGACCAAACCAAGGAGCTGGCCCAAACAAAGGCCCAGACGCGAGCGGTTCTAGTCGAGAACAAGATTCTTGAGGGGCACTGCCGCGCATTTGCCGTGCTCTTGGAAGATGTATTCCACGAGGATATCGACGAGATTCTCGAACGCCTGGAGGTGAACTGATGCGCACCGCCGTGCAAATCCGTCCACCGGGCAATGGTATTCGCGCCAAGCTCCTGTGGGGAACGCCGGAATCGGTCGTTGGTGGGCGACGCGGCCCGGTTGCGCTATTTCGCGAGGGCGAGGTCGTCGCGTACATCGTGACGACGTCAGTGCCGCATTTGTTCATCTTCCGAACATTGCTGGTCGACGATCGACACGCCGCAAAAGTCCCGGGCGTGTTGCCGCACGTGCGCTTGCTTATCGACTTGTCGACGGCCGGGCGCCTGCGGCTGATGCAACGCTTGTTCGCTTATCTCGTCGCAAGCGGACGGAACCCGTCGCAGCTGCGCGACGAGTTCTATTTCCGACTCGGCACTGTCCTCGCGGGGCGACTTCCCGAGAGCAAAGTGCTGCTCACCCTGTTGCAGCAGAGCCAAGGAGAACGACCATGGACATAGCAACGGCAATTCTCGCGTGCAGCTTGTACGCCGACGACATGATGGTCGGCGCGATTGCCGACAGTGGCAGTCATGGCAACACGTATTTCGTTCATGTCGCGACGGCGGGGGGCATCGGCACCGTCGACGATCAACCGCGATCGCTCGCCGAAGCGATGGCCCGCGCTGGCGACACGAAGGCCACGGCGGGCCGAATGGCGCTCGGACTGATGTCGATTCCCACCGAGTGGCTCGACTCGTTTGGTAGGCCGCTGCGTGACGCGTTCGATCCATGCGTGAACATCGCGATCGGCACCGCGATGCTATCGCAGTTCGCTTTTGAGTATCGACGTCAACCACACTCGCAATCGTTGCCGACAGAGATAAGGCAAGACGATTTGCGGGCCTGCACGACGCGTCGATATGCGGAAGCGATTGGTATGCCGGAGTTGGAGGAGCTGGTCGCCCTGAATCTGATCTACCGGCAAAGTCTTCCCGTCGCAGATGCCGCCGATGCGCCGCTCTTTATCATGCCGGCGGGCGACCAATGGGGCCCCATTCGCATTCTGGTTCCGCTGAGAAAGACTCCGTGAACTTGTAAGAATCCCGGAGACCACGAGCACCAACGATTGTGAGGTACCCATGACAGCTCAGCCTTCCGATATTTTGGACGCTTTGCTTGAACTCATTAGCGCGGCAGCCAAGAAAGGCATCGAAGAGGCGCTATCGGCTTGGCGCGATTCGGACTCGACAAGGGCATCCCCGCTTCTAGTCGATAAGCGTTTGCTCGCTCATGCGCTGGGGATTTCAGTGGCAACTGTCGACCGGTTATGCCGCGCTGGTGCGATCCCATTCGTGCATGTCGGGGACGCGCGACGCTTTGATCTTGAGGCGGTGCGTGCAGCATTACGCCCCAGCGACACGCCTGCTCCGCCCCCGACGAAACCGGCATCGACCCCGACGACGCGAGCACGATCGTCCGACACGTTCGGGATTCGCCTGCGCTCTCGCACCACTCAAAACCAGCGATAGCGCGCGTACGGTTTCGTCAAAAATGTTAGATCGTTTTCCCGTCGAACGCAGAGAGTCGCTGCATTCATTTTTTCGAGGTCCTCATGGATACGATGAAATCCAGTCACGCGATCAACCCAGGAGGTATCTAATGGCTCGTTCTCGTACTGGCTCGTTACTTACCCCACTTGCCGATGGCATGTGGCGCGGTCGCTTCTTCAAGAAACTCCCGGACGGAACAATCTCTCGCCCCGTATATTCGCTCGGGACGACCGACAAGTCCCTAGCGCGACGCAAGTTGTTGCGACTCGCGGCGGCGATTGAACGCGGAGAGACGCCGACCGACGCCGTTGAAACCGCTAACGTGTCCGATCGCGTTCGCGAATACGCCGGCGCGTGGCTCGCGAAACGTGAGAGCCAGGGCGTCGGGATGGTGCACAAAGAGCGCCGCACGCTGGAGATGGATGTGTTCAGCGCGATCGGACACTTACCGATGTGCGACGTTCGGCCATCGCATATTCGCGGGATACTCGACGACGCTCTGACACGTGGGCTTAAACGTGCGTCGATTGCTCACGTGCATGGCGTCCTCAGACGCATATTTTCGACGGCGTTGTCCGAAGAAGTCGTCGAGACGAACCCGGTCATCGCGGTGCGCGTTCCAAAAATGCGCGAAGTTCGAAAAGAGCGAACGATTCTCTCAGATGGCGAGTTCGCTAAGTTCATTGCGTGCCCCGAGGTCGACCTCGAGCTTCGCATGCTCGGCCTTGTGGCTCGCTGCGAGGGAGGGATGCGCACCGGCGACTTGCACAGGTGGGACTGGACGATGATCGACTGCGTCCACTTTGCCGAGTGCTTTATCCCGCGGGCGAAGACAAAGACGCCGCAGCGGCTTGCGATTCCTGAAATGCTAGCGCCGTTTCTCCGTGCATGGTGGGAGCGCGCCGAAAAGCCAACGAGCGGCCCGGTGTTTCCGGTCAGAACCGGCAAACGGGCTGGCGAAACAAAGAAGCCGCTTAATAGCTATGCGAAGCGCCTACGCCGGGATCTGTTTCGCGCTGGCGTTTATCGCCTCCCGCCTGTTGAGGTTCCGCTCAAGAAAGCCGGAATGCGCGCCGACCTCGGCAAGGCGCCTGTCGGCACTATGCCGGCGCCGAACCCGCACGACCCGCTCTATTTCGAAACGGCGTCGACGCTCCCTGTCGACTTCCACTCGTTCCGTCGCGCGTTCGCGTCGGCACTCGCCGAGTCGGGCGTCAACGTCCAACATGCGATGCATCTCACCGCGCACTCCGACCCACGCGTTCACTCGCGCTACGTGATGGGTACCGAAGCGATGCGTCAAATTCCAGCCGCAGCGGTTCCGCGACTCTCGGTCACGACACTCCCGGGCGCACCCAAATCGGT
Source organism: Nannocystis exedens (assembly GCA_945861885.1). Lineage (GTDB taxonomy): Bacteria > Myxococcota_A > Polyangia > Polyangiales > Polyangiaceae > CAMAVR01. Next base: position 43,882 of record CAMAVR010000017.1, read on the forward strand.
CGACACGGTCACCGTCGAAACGCGCGAAGAGAGTTCAATTGCCACGGCCCGTGGCAATTGCTCAAATTCGGCCAACCAATTGGCTCTCGCGCGTTCACGAAACCGCGTAATTTCTCGAGTAAAAGTCGCTCCGGCTGTAGGACTCGAACCTACGACCCGGCGGTTAACAGGCGACTCGCAATTGCCTCAAATGGGGCATTTGATGCAGAATATGGCTCAATTCACGGATGAGCTGAGTGAACATGATGCAACACGATTCACGGTGATTCAGGGTGATTTGCCACCAATTGCCACGAGCGAAATTTCAATTGCCACGACTCATCCGGTGATAAGCGAGGCGCCTGATCCGTCCGCTGCGACTGTCGCAACGCAGCGCGTTCCAACGACAGTCGACGACGCGTTGCGCCTCGCTATCAAGTTGGCGGTCGATGGTGGCGATTACGACGGCGCGTCGACCCTGATCGACGTCGCTAAGCGGATGGTACCGAAGAGGGCGACGGTCATTCCGATCGATACCGCGCGCGACCGAAAATAGCCGGGCTGCTATAAATGTCGAAATAGCGAACGCAATCCGTTAGGCCGATAGGGATGAAACTATCTCTTTCAAGGGCGTTGGTCGCCGTCTCGCGATGGCTGTACGCACTGCCGTTTCTTCTCGCATTCGCCTGCGCGACGCCGCACGAGCCCGCTGCATCCCCCGTCGAAGCGATTCATCACCGCCCAGTAAATGGCGTGGAGGAGGTTGTCGGCCAGTGGCAAGGAGTCGCCGAGCTTACCCCGAACATTCGTCTTCGTGTCATCCTCGAAATTTCAGCGACGTCGGCAGGGCAGCTGACCGGCGCACTCTATAGCATCGACCAGACGGTAACCACGCAGAAGACGGTGGACCAATCGTCCGATGGCAAAGAGCTGGCGGAGATCTCGTTGAACGGCGCTGAACTGCACGCAAGGAGCGTGGACGGTAAATGGGCTTACGAGGGGCGACAACATGGAGAACGAATCGACGGTGTTTTGAGCGTTAACAGTAACTTTGGTGATTATGATTCGGAAGGCGAAACCGTTGAACGAAAAGCGCAGCTGAATTTCGTTCGAGCGACGGTTGCGACGATGTGGCCGCTCGAGCCAACGCCCCCGAAGGTGTCGTTCGTCAGGGTCGAGCAGACCGCGCGATACGGTGACGTCAATCTCGAGGTGCTCGATTGGGATGGCGGCGGTCGCCCGCTTGTTCTCTTGGCGGGAGGCGGCGCCAACGCTCGCGCGTACTACCGATTCGGTCCGAACTTGGCCGCGTTGGGCTACCACGTTTACGCGATTTCGCGCCGAGGCTGGGGCAACTCGAGCGCTCCCGACCCGGACGACGGCGCGAGGTACGATCCCGATCAACTCGGTCAGGATGTTCTCACCGCTATCGAGAAACTAAAACTTACGCAGCCGCCGATACTCGTCGGGCACTCACGCGGAGGTGTCGAGCTGAGCTGGATTGGGACCCGACATCCGAGCGCCGTGGCAGCGCTCATCTACCTTGACGCCCTCTTTTTCTGGTCGTTCGATGATGGCCAGCCTCCCAAAGAAAAGGAATGGCCACCGTTTCTGGCCGGTGGCACGAAAGCCCAACGGATAAAACGGGCGGCCCTTACGCATCGAATGAAGTTCACGGGCATTCAGCCGCCGATTCTCGCCATCTTCGGTTTTCTGAATTTGTCGCGCGCCGCATTCAGTCTCACAAGAGACAAAGATTTCGCCCAGGACGTGGCGGAGGACAACGAATTTGTTACGGAACGGGAAGCTCGATTTAGAAATGCGTACCCACAGGCAGAGGTGATCCGCCTGGAAGATTCGACGCACAATTTATTTATGTCGAACGAAGCCGAGGTCCTTCGGTTGGTAAACGATTTTATTCAACGGCTTCCACGGTCGAAATAATTCGTCACTTCGTCGGCGGGATCGGCATTCGGGCATATTGCAAGACGAGATGATCGCCTTGTGTAAGTACGAGCGTGCCTGAGGGCGCGTCAACTTGCACCGTCAGATGATGCAATCTGGGCGCGACGAACGAACCGTCGGCCGTTTGGAACATGTGGACCACACCCTGTCCAATCGATTTGATGTTCATGTGACCGCGCTCTTCGCTGATTTTCAGATCTCGGATCGAGTCAAGGAACGCCTTCGGCAGCTTCGACGCCGATCCCTTTTCGCACTCGGATGTGAGCCCATAGTCGCCTGCCACGGATCGAACGCGCGCGACATCGGTCGGGACGATGCGCGTCTCAATCGGGGGTGCGATCGGAACGCCGGTGAGGGCCATCTGCAGCACGGTGTCGGCAAGCTCGGGCGCCGAGAACAGTTCGCTATTGCTCAGCGCCACGACAATATGTCCGGCGCGATCCATGAACTCGACGTCTTCATTCGTGAGCTCCCTTAACGGCAGCGGCGGCGAGCTTCAGCGCTTCATCAAGCGCATCGGCGGCAGCGACCTTTACATTCGGCACCACGCCGGCACCCTCCCAGTTGCTTTTCGAAATCGGATTGATCGCGCGCGCAAACGGCACCCATATGCTGAAGTGACCGTCGATGATCCGGAGGTCAGTCGGATGTGCGCCCCCCGCAGTCGTCTCGCCGACAATGAGAGCGCGCTTGGCCTGTTGCAGGTTGTATGCGAGCGCTTCGGCGCATGAAAACGTCCGGCTCGAAGTCAGAACGTAGACCGGCTTATCGCCTTCGAATCGTTTTCCCTCGACGTGCTCTGTCGTCCAATACTGTTCGGTTTTCCCGGTGCTCCGGGTCCATAGATCGACCAAGTGCGTCGGCTTTGAAAAGAGATACGACGCCAGAAACGTCTCCATGGCCGGCGCGCCGCCGCCGTTTTCGCGCAGGTCAATGATAAGCGCGTCGCTGCCGGCAAGCGCATTCATGGCGGCACTGGCCACAGGTCCGCAAATATCGACCCGCGCGAACTGATCGAACTTGAGATAGCCGATGTTCCCCGCCAGATGCTCAACCGGCTTAAAACCGCAATTGACCGACTTCAATTCTTCACGAAGCTTTTCAAGCTCGCTCGCCGTCGGCGTCGCATGCACCGTCGGCGATTCGCGCGAAGTGTCAGGCGAGTAATTGACGACGAGGTGCTTGTCGTCGCTCACGGCTTGAAGCTGAGTTGTCAGAGCCTCGGCAAATGCGGGGCCGCTCGTGAGTGAATCGTAATCGCCGCCCTCCGCATTTCGGCGCAGCATCTCGGCCATCTTTAGCGCGACGTCGGGGAATACGTACTCCGCGTCGAGAGCGCCAATCACGCCGGCAATGAGGCTTGCGCGCGATGCGGGATCGAGAGTGAACGCGCTGAGCTTCGTGTCTTTCGGAACGCCACGCAGAGTCAGTTTTTCGATTGGGAACGGCGGCTTGTCCGCAACCTTGAGGTAGGCGAGCAGGGCGTACTTCTCAGCGTACGGACCGGTACGGTCAGAAAGGAGAAATTCGATGTCGAACGGGTCGCATTTTCCTAGCTGAAGAAGATCGAATCCACCGTTTGTCTTGCGAGCTTTCTGCGCGTCTTCGAGGGAACTACCAGGCTGCAACTTCGAATATGCGACTGCGATCTGCGCGGGATCGTCGCCATTAAAATCGGCGAGCCAACGCCGAAGAGCATTTCCGGCCGGCGTATCTGGAAGCACCACGCCGTTGCAAGGGCGACCTTCCGAAGAGGCTGCCGGCCTTTTCGCTGGTGCGAGTTCCGGCTGCGTACAAGAAACAAAAAACGTCGCCGCCATCCCGATCGCGCACAACGTGTGATGTGGACTTCGCAAATGGGAACGAACAGCCAGCCTTTGAGTCATCATCGCGCCTCCGGCGCTACGCCGAGTTTCTTCATCACTTGAAGCGTGATCTCGCGAAGCGCCTTAGCATCGTCGTGCGATATAACTTTGTCGCGGGCCTCGGCAGCGAGCGTCGCATAACAGGCTTCGATTGTGCCTTGTTTGTCACCAGCGCGATCATAGGCGTTGCCGAGATTGAAGTACGCCCCCATCGAGTCGGGGTAGAGCGCGACGATGAGCTTCAAAAGCGTGATCGCCGTCGCCGTGTCGCCGCGACCAAAGAGCGCCGCCATCGCGAGTTCGCTGAAGTGCTTCTCGGTGAACGCGAGGTTGTGCGGTTCGCGAGCTATTGCTTCGCGGTAGCGGGTAAGGGCGTCATCGAAGTGGCCCGCCGCGAGAGCGTCCAGAATGACGGTGGCCGAATCGGCAACACGCTTCGCGGTCATCGGAGAACTTGGCGCTGCGCCCGACTGCACGATTTCGAGCTGCCATGTGCCGTCGGCCGCTTTTACAAATACGAATCGCGCCGAATCATCGCGGCTCACGAATGTCGAATCGGCAATCGGCACGAGAGCGGTCGGCGTGAAAAACGGTCGGCGAAGTTCAAGATGGTCGCGGTCGAGCGCGACGCGAAGGATCGTGTCGGCGTCAACTTCGTAGCTGCCGGCGAGTTCGCGAAGATGCGCTTGCGATACGGTCGTCGACGCTACCGCGCGCGGGAACCCGGGCCATTCGTATTCGGCCGCAACCGCGGGTAGCACTTCGCCCATCAGGGCCTGTCCCTGATCCGAATTTGTCATCATCGCGATTCCATCGCCGGTTTGCGCGTTCATAAGCAACTCGGCCTGAAACCCTTCGTCGACGCCACCATGACCGAAGTAGGTCACGCCATCGTGGCGCGTCAGAAAGAAGCCGATGCCGATGTCGCTGTCGGTGTTTCTTGTGCTTGCCACTTTCGTCAGCATCGCGCGCGCGGTCGCTTGTGAGATGACATGCGACGGTCGACCGGAATACGCACGCGCAATCTCGATAGCGAAGCGGGCCAGATCGCTCGGCGTTGTCCAGAGACCGGCTGCCGCCATCTCGGGATAAACGTTGCGCTGTCCCGCAATCGCGGCGCCCGCCGCGTTGTATCCGACAGCGGCTTCAACGATGCGATATTCAGGGAGAGGCTGCTCGTACGTGCTGTGCTTCATCGCAAGTGGCACGAATACCGTGTCCGCGAGCAGGCGCTCAAACGGCTCGTGCGCAACATCGATGAGCACCTGCTGCACAATTGTTGTGCCACCGCCGGAGTAACGAAATTGCTTACCTGGCGCGATGTCGACGCGCACCGGAGGGGAATTGGCCGGCGAAAGCCCGTCGAGAAGCTGAATGAGCGTCGGGAGGGGAGTCCCTGCAACATAGCCGTCGAAGCCGTGAACCGTCGTCCCACCGGTGTGCGAAAGAAGCATTCGCAGCGTGACCGGCGTCGCGCGAGTGAGATCGTTGTCGGGAAGATGCCAGCTCGTGAGCACGCTGTTGATGTTTAAGTCGAGCGGTAGCTTGCCGTCTTGAACCAGCTTCATTGCCGCTGTAGCGGTGACCGGCTTGCTGATCGAGCCCGCCTGAAAAAGCGTCGTCTCCGTGGCAACGCGTCCGTCGTCGACGTCGGCAACCCCATACGCTCTCGCCCACGCGATTTGGAAATTGCGAATGACGGCCATACTGAAACCCCGAACGTGTCGCGCCTTCATTCGTTCCGTGAGCGAATGCCCCTGTTCGCCGGCGATCCGCGTGCCGGTGAATAGACCATGCTCGATGTGGTCAATGTGCCGCGCCGTGTCAGTGTCAACGGTTGGGCTGGGGGCTGGCAACGACGTAGCGCTAGGATGCAATGTCGGTGCGCAGGATACGACAAGCGCGAGACATAATAGGCGACACAAGCGGGCTTTCATTCGCCAAAGCTAGCCGCCATTTGCGAACGCTGCACGCTTAATGCCGTGAGTCGGGCGCCGAGCTATACCTGTCGCCAATGAAGATCCATTTCGCAGGTTCGCTCATTCTTGCAGTCGGTTGTGGCGGCCCGTCGTCAATCGCGGGGCACGCTCCCGTGTCCGCCGGAGGCGATAGTTCGACCTCTCGTCGCGCCGTAGCTGCAGCAACTGTCGCCGCAGCCGAAAGGGTGGAATCGACGCCCAGTGGCACCACGTTCACGGCCCCGGCAACGTGGACGACGGAGCGCAAAGACTCTGCTCTTATTCTAGAGGATCCCGAAAAGGACTTCACCGTAGCAGTCGTCGATGTGCCGAACGCGACGAACGCTGAAGATGCGGTGAAGCAAGCGTGGCCGCTCTTGGTTCCCGGGTTTTCAACGCCGCTACGCCTTTCGATCAACCTGCCGAATCGCAATGGGTGGCAGGCAACGAGCGTGTACCAGTACCAAACGTCGCCGCTCGAGAAAAAGGAGCTCTCGGCGACCGTATACCGACGCGGCAATGCCTGGTGCGTCGTTTTGCAGACCGGGAGTGAAGCCGCTTCAGGGCGCCGCGGCGGCGAGATCGGGTTGATACTCGGGAGTCTAAAACCGGCCGGCTACATCCCCGAGACCTTCGCCGGCAAACGAGCTCATCGCCTCGATGCGGCGCGCATTAAAGTGCTTACCGACTTTGTCCGGGACGGGCAGAAGCAATTGAACGTTCCTGGTGTCGCCATCAGCCTGATTGACGACGGCAAGGTCGTGTTTGCGGGCGGCTTTGGTGTGCGTGAGTTAGGCAAGCCGGAGCCGGTCGATGCGAAAACGCTTTTCATGATCGCGTCGAACACGAAAGCGCTAACGACATTGCTTCTTGCAAGAGAGGTCGATCTCGGCAAGTTCACCTGGGACACGCCGGTGACGCAAGTCTATCCCGCGTTCAAGCTGGGCGACCCGGAGGCGACAAGGCGGATTGTGATGAAGCAGCTTGTTTGCGCATGCACCGGCATTCCGCGCAAAGATTTCGAGCTCCTCTTCGAATATGAAAAATTTACCCCGGAAGGCGTCATAGGTCTGCTCGGAACGAGCAAACCGACTTCGAAATTCGGCGAAGTTTTTCAATACAGCAACGTCATGGCCGCTGCCGCCGGGTACATCGGCGGGCATGCCATGTACCCCGGCAAAGAACTCGGGGCCGCTTACGACGAAGCAATGCAGAACGAAGTTTTCACGCCGCTAGGCATGAACGCGACGACTTTCGATTCCAAGCGCGCGTTAAGCGAGGACCATGCGTCGCCGCACAGTGAAGCGGTCGACGGTAATCTCGTCGTCGCATCGATGATGGTGAATAACGAAGCGCCATTTGATAGGCCCGCCGGTGGCGCATGGTCGAATGTGAACGACGTCGCGCGATATGTGCTGATGGAGCTCTCAAAGGGGAAATTGCCAGACGGAAAGCGTTACGTCTCAGAAGCGGCGCTGCTTCAGCGGCGCGTTCCGCAAGTGGCCAACGGGGACAACGCGTCCTACGGCATGGGCCTTGAGATCGAGCGTAAGCACGGAGTTGACGTCGTTCATCATGGCGGATCGTGGGTGGGCTACAAGAGCGACATGATGTGGCTCCCGAGCGCGGGCGTGGGAGCGGTCATCATGGCGAACTCCGACCGCGGGGGGCTGCTTCTTCAGCCTTTCATGCAACGGCTTCTGGAGGTGCTGTATGAGGGCGAGCCCCAGGCCGAGCGCGATGTGGCGCAGTGGCGCGAGGTTGTAGATGCGGCGCACAAGAGCCTCCGCGCGGAGCTTGTTATCCCTGCGGATGGGAGCGCCGTCGCGGGCTTGGCCGCGCATTACTGGAATGCAAGTTTGGGCAGTCTCGATGTAACGAAAGTCGGCAGCGAGACGCTGTTTGATTGTGGTGAATGGAAGAGCCGCGTGGCGTCACGCAAGAACAATGACGGTACGACATCCTTCGTCCTGATCGAACCAGGGCTGCTCGGTCTCCCTTTTCTTGTGGCCGAGCGTGACGGAAAGAAAGCGCTCGTGCTCGATGATGGGCAGCACGAATATGTGTTTTTGGAAACGGGGAAGTAAGATGATGAGGTTTCGCTACTTGGCGCTTCTCGTTATTGCGGCGGTTGGATGCGGGCAATCGCCGGCGCGCACCGCTGCGACTGCGAATCACTCACTGTCCCATGGGCCCGCGGTGACAAAAGGCGAGTCGTCGAGACCGACGCCACCAGCTAATGGGCACGGCGACGAACAGGCCGAAGCGTTCGCCGGGTACTGGGAGGGGGCGGTCGATATGCCGCCGTTCGGCACACTGCATATGACCATGCGCGTCTACAAGGCCGACGACGGCCACTGGACCGCCGCCGTTTACGCGCGAGAAGCCCGTCCTGACCCATTACCCGTCGACTCCGTTGCATTTGACGGCAGGAGGATCCATTGGTCGCTGGCGAGCCGATGGTTCGGCGATTACGACGGCGAGCTCGCCGCAGATGGTCTTTCAATTGTCGGCCACCAAACGATACCGCCGGACGGCGCGACGCCCTCGCTCAATTTCGTTCGAGCTTCTGACGCAGCGGTGCGCGCCTTCGCGACGCCGGAGCCGGCGCCAAAAGAGCTATTCGTCGAAGTCGACAGGGACGTCCGTCTCGAAGTGCTCGACTGGGGCGGTGCTGGCCGACCGATCATTCTGCTTTCCGGCAGCGGCGACACCGCTCACGTATTTCGCCGGTTGGCGCCGAAACTCGTTGAGCGCGGGTTTCACGTCTATGCGATCACACGTCGAGGATTCGGCAACTCAAGCAAGCCCGACCCAGCAACGCCTGCGAATTATACGGTCGATCGACTGGGCGAAGACGTCCTTGATGTGATGCGCAAGCTTTCGATCGAGCAACCGATTCTTGTCGGCCATTCTTTGGGGGGGCAGGAATTAAGTGCAATCGGAAGCGGGCCGCTTCACGACAAGGTCGCCGGTCTGGTGTATCTCGACGCCGCGTACGCTTACGCCTTTTATGACGATTCGGCGCCGGCTGTGCCACTAAATGCATCGGCAGAAGACGATTCCGGGCTGACCCTTGACAAGCGTGTTGGGAACGCGATTTCGGCTGGAGCCCGGCGCTTTCATTATCGCGATGTTCATGGGCGAATACTTGCTTTTTTTGCGCCTAGTCTCGGCTTTGATTGGGCCGGTCACCTACGGAAGTGGCACCCCGATGCGACGGTGATTGAGCCGCCGAATGCGACTCACTATGTGTATCAATCGAACGAGGCCGAAGTGCTCAGCGCGATTGCCGCATTCGCCGCTCGGTTAAAGTAGGCGCGAAGTGGCACCGTTCAACGGCCAAGAGCGCGTGAACGCCGATACCGCGTTACGAAGATCTCGAACCGGCCAGCTTCGGGAAAGCACGAAATGATGAACATTAAAGTCTCGATCACAGAACATCTTCCGCAAGAAATCAGAGAGAAGATGGAAAGTGGTTTGCACGAGTATGAACGCAGCCACGGAATCGATGTTAACTACCGGCCATTTGCACTGCTTCTTCACAACGACGGCGGCGATGTGGTCGCCGTCTTGGATGCCTTTAGTTCATATTCATCAATACATATTAGGGACATGTGGGTCGACAAGTCGCATCGCGGTAAGGGCTACGGCAGAGCACTGGTTCGCGAGCTTGAGAATCGGTTTCGTGGAAGTGGATTGAACAATATTAATCTGGTCACATGTGAATTTCAGGCACCCGAGTTCTACAGAAAGCTTGGGTTTCATACCGAGTTTGTCAGGCTCAACACTGAGAATCCAAAACTTACCGTAACTGGTTTTATCAAGTACTTGGATGCTCCCAAGTAAGCGACGGGTATTAGCGCGCCGCTGCAAGCTTGAGCGCCGCTCCAAGAGCGTCGGCTACAGCGACTTTCACGTCGGGCATAACCCCGACGCCTTCCCAGTTGGTCTTCGAAATCGGATTAATCGTTCGGACGGACGGCACACCAACGCTGAAGTGATCATCGATGCGACGCAGGCGCCCTGCATGCGCGCCACCACCAGTCCGCTCGCCGATGATCGTCGCGCGCTTCGCCATTTGCAAACCGTACGCAAACGCTTCGGCACACGAAAACGTCTTGTTCGATGTGAGAACGTAGACCGGCTTCTCGTTGCCGAAGCGCATTCCTTCGACATCGCGGCTTGTCCAAAATGCCTTCGTTTCGTTTGTCTCCCGGTCCCACCAGTCGGCCAAGTGCGTCGGCTCTGAAAAGAGGTATGAGGCCAGTAACATCGCCATTGCGAAGTCGCCGCCGGTGTTATCGCGCAGGTCGATGACGAGGGCATTCGTGTTCGCGACGACGTTCATCGCGGCAATGGCCGTCGGCGCGCATATGTCGGGCGGCGCGAACTGATCGATCTTCAGATATCCAATATTCCCAGCCAAAATTTCTTCACGGGCAAAACCGCAACGCTTCGATTCCAAATCTCGACGAGACGCCTCGCGCTCGGCCTCTGATGGAGAAGTGTTTCGATGAAATTCAGGGAGCACCTCCGGAGAATAATTAATGGAGACGTGGTGGTCATGGCATAGTGCTTGAAGCTGACGTGTCAGGATATTTGCGAAGATCACGCCGCTTGTGATCTCATTGTAGTCGCCGTGCTCCAGGCTCTGGCGAAGCGCCGCGCTCATTTTATGGGCGACGTCAGGGAACACATACGCCGAGTCAACATTGGCGATCACGCCGTCGACGACTCGCGCGCGCGATATAGCATCAAGCGTAAAGTCGCTAAGCGACGTCCCCTTGGGAACGGCGCTTAAAATCAATGTATCGATTGCAAACGGTGGTTTGCCGTCGACCCTGACATAACCGGCGACGGTGTTGGGGCCGGCGCGCTCCGCGAGAATGAATTCCAATTGATGAGGCCCGCCTGCCCGGACTTGGGCGACGTCGAACCCGCCAGTTCCCTCACGAAATCCCTGCGCCATGGCGGGTGACCCCTCGGGCTCCCACTTCGCAAAAGCAGCTGCGATCTTGGCGCGGTCGTCGCCATTGAAATCATCGAGCCATCTCTGCATGGCGTCGCCGGCCGGTGTATTTGGAAGTGCGCCGTTTCGAGGTCGGGCCGCTGCGGCCGACACTGGCGTCTCAGCACGCTCCCGTTCGGTGGACGCGCAAGAAAGAAGAAAACAAGCGGCCATGCTGGCGAGGCACAGGGCCCAGCTACGCGATCGGGCGGCGCTGCGGTCGCGGCTTCTCATCCGAGAATGGTACACTGGAACTCGTGTAATGACTATTCGAACACCGAGGGAATAAACGCGGCTCTCGGCTGTTTTCGCCCCCATGCTGCAAGTTTCAAACGACAGACTTCTATCGCGCGCCATTAAACAGGGGGTCTCGCTCGCATCGTGTCTTGCCATCGTGCTGGTTGCTCGCACATCCCTGGCCGACCAGTACGTTGTTCCGACAGGTTCGATGCTTCCGCCGATCGAGCTCGACGACCGCGTGGTGGTCGACAAGCGAGCATACGGAATTCGAAATCCGATTGGGGAAGGGTATCTGGTGCCGTTGTCCGACCCGAAGCCTGGCGACGTCGTGATCTTGGGCGCCCCCGACGAACCGAGAACCCTCATCAAGCGCGTGGTGGCAGGCCCTGGGGCGGTCGTGTCAGTCCGCGATGGGCAGATCGCGATTGCCGGCCGCAAGGCTCCGATCGTCCGCGATGGATTCGGAGAGCATGAAATACTTGCGGGGAAGGATCACCGCATTCGGCGTATTCCGGACGGTGGTCCAGATTTTGGCCCGGTGGCGGTCCCCGATGGAGAGTTCCTTGTGATGGGAGACAACCGCGGAGACAGCAAGGATGGTCGCTTCTTTGGCTTTATCAAGCGCGATGCGATCCGAGGTCGAGCTGTCGGAGTGTGGCTTCGCCATGGCGCGATTGCGTGGCATCCGTTGTGAAAGGGCTGATGTTCCAACTCGCGCGAGTTAAACGTCATCCTGTTTTGAACCAGCCGAAACATGACACTTAATGGAACAGCCAAGCAACGCCGGCCGCCGATACTGGCAATAGCGGCGCCATCCTACGGTGCATGCACAAAAAGCTGCATCGCCCGGTCGACGATCTTGTCAGCAGCCGGCGGATCGAGATTAGCCATCGCCGCAATGATGAGCCCGCTGTCAGGGAAGACCCAAAGGTCAGAGTTGATCCCGAAAAACCCGCCGGAGTGGCCGAAGTATCGCTGTCCAGCAAATCTCCGCACACCAAACCCCAATCCGTAATCCTCTTCGGGAAAGCCCCACTTGCGCGGTGTCGTCAAATTCGCGAGCTGCTCGGGCGAGATGAGCGTGCCTCGCAGAAGTGCGCTTCCAAATGCAAGCAGATCCCTCACCGTTGAGAAGCCTCCACCCGCCGGGCCTCCTTTGACCACATGCAGGTAGAGGTTGTTTTTGAGCTTTGCATGCGGCGCCCCGCCTTCGCCTTCGCGCGTATAGCCGATCGCGAGATTCCGGGTGTCGTGATCCATCTCAAACGCATCGGTGTTGACCATTCCCGCAGGCGCATAGACGTGTTCGGACACGTAGTCGAAGTAATCCTCTCCAGACACATGGGCGATGACGCCACCGAGAACCATAAAGCCGGAGTTCGAATACAGGTACCGAGACCCCGGTTCAAATTCGAGCGGCTTATCTTGAAAGAGCGGCAAAAAGTCATTAATCGTGCGAAAGCGATCCTTCGATGTGCGCGAAAACTCATCTGTCCAATAATTTCCAAGCCCCGACGTGTGCGAAAGCAACTGCTCAATCGTGACCCTCTCAGCAATCGCGCGATTTGGGTAGTCCGGCCACGCCTTTGCAAGCAATTCGCTGTAGGCGAGCTTTCCGTGCTCAACAAGTTGCGCGATCGCAACCGCAGTAAACATTTTATTCATCGAGCCGAGATTGAACTTCGTATCGATGCGATTCGGCACGTTGAACGCTCGACTCGCGAGCCCGCATGCCCGCTCGTAGACGACCGTGCCTTCTTTAGCGATTGCAATGGCACCAGAAAACGCGTCGCTTGCGCATTGCGCGGTCACGAAGCTGTCGAGCGCAGCAACCGATTCGCCATCAAGACCGTTTCGCACCGGAGCCGGTCGAACGCCCGCAATGGGTCGCGCCACATCTCCGTCAGTCCTCACATGATGATCAAGCCCTGCACCACAAGACGTCGCTGAGCAAAAAAGCGCAACTGCGAAAACGTTCCTCATCGACACAATCTAGCAGACAAGTATCCGCTCCACAAATCACGTCCTAGCCACCATGAATCAGGGCGAGCACACTCGCGCGCATGCAGACGCTGTCAGTTCGCCAGAGCTTTCTCTTTCGCGGCAATCGCACCGGGCACCTTGATCGGCCCGAGCTCTTGCGCGAGGGCAA
>CAMAVR010000018.1 GCA_945861885.1 Nannocystis exedens
GCGACATCAGCCGTCGCCGCGCCAAGTGGGTCGACAGATGCCGAGTCAAAAGCCGACGACCCCGATGCCGCGTGCGCCGTAACAAGGCATAGTGCGCCCAATAAAAAGGCCAAAAAAACTGGCTGAATAAGTCGCATTCGCGCTTCCGAACTGACTCGGAGCGGAGTGCCCGAAATCCCCTCGATATGACGCGGCTTTCCACTGTCTGCAAATTCGAGCTGCGCCGAACCCGCGTCTCTTATTGGGACACCCGTTTGCTATCGCGGACGTATAAGTCCTCGTGTCGTTATCAACCGCCCCCCCCCAAAAAAGTACTCCCGATCTTCCGAATCTCTCTGTTCAAATTCCGCGGTTTTGCGTTTCTTAAACACGCCCTAAAATTTTGAGCCGCTTCGCAATTGTTTCGATGGCGCGGGTATGCAGGCGGCTTGCCCACGATTTCGACAGACCGAGCTCTTCGCCCGCTTCTTCGAGCGTCGTGTCGTCGAAATAGTGCCGCTCAATCAGTCGTCGCTCGATCTCCGGAAGCGCCGCGATGCACTCACGAATTGCCGCGACAAGCTCTTCGCGCGCAAGTTGCTCTTCTGGCGAATCGCCGGTGTCTTCGATGTCGACGAGCCCCTGTTCGGATGACGCCGCGACGTAGCCGGTCGCCATCGCGGTCGCCATGCTCATCAAGTGGGCTGTCAACCGCTCATCGGCGATCGTCGCATTTTCAGGGCGGAGCGAATTTTCGAGCAGCGTGCAGGCGGTGGTGTCGGCCGCTTCGATTGCGCGGATCTGCTTATATGCGCTCCGCGACATGACTCCTGCCCCACGCACCGCGTCGAGCATCGCCCCGCGCACACGGAGGACGGCCCACGCCCTAAACGGGACGCCGCGATTGGCATCATATCGGCGAGCCGCGCCGATGAGCCCTTCGTAGCCACATGCCACCAGTTCGTCGAGCTCGAGTTGGCCAACTTGCCGCCGCACTTGACGCGCGATCACGGGGACAAGCGCGAGCCCCTCGTTGAATCGTGCGAGAACTTCGGGTGAATCTACGAGGTTGCGGGCTAGTGCTGTCACGCCTGGCGTCATTCACTCGTTTTTGCTCAGCCGGTCAATGGGGTTGAGGTAATTAGTTCGCTAAGAAAATGAATTGGCAGTCACCCCGAAAAAAGAGCAGCTCAGTCTTCGCGATCGCGGCGCGGTTTGGTAATTTGAGCCGTTCTTATGGCCGCATCGTCCGAACAGAGCGAGGCGTCGAGTCACGCAATCCAGGCGAACCAGGCCGTCCAGGATAGGCGTGCCCGACGAGTGTGGCGCACCTGGCTGTCGGCTCTGGCGACCGATTCCGAAGCGGCGCTCGCAGCGGCGCTCGCATACGAAGCGCTCGACGACGAAGCGCGCGACGCATGGCTCGATGTGCTCGAACAAGATGCCCCCGGTTTGGGGATTCCGGCGGTCGCGCTCTACGCGCCGCTCCTCGCCGTCGAGCTCGATTCACGGCGCCGCGAACGGATGGCGGCGGCCGTATCACCCGCATTATCAAGCGCGGGGCCATGTCGGGGGGCAAGGGCGCTGAGAGGCGTTGCCGCCGACGGGACGCACGTGTGCGTGGTGATTTCGCCAGTGTATCTTGATTTTGTTGAAACGCTGACCTGCCGGTATTCGCCGCAGAGAGGCTTTATTTCAGCCTCGCACGATCAGCTTAGGCATCTCAATGAGGTCGTCGCGTCGGGCGGCGAAGTCGATGCGATTGTCCTCGAAGAGACGCCGCTGCAGGTAGTGGTCGAAGAGCTCGCGCATGCTATTGTCGCCGAAGGGCGCGAACAGCGAGAACCGCCAAGGGTGCTCGGCTCGTTTGTGCACCTATTTGCCCCCGATTTCGGGCTCCCATTCGAAACGCTTGCGGACGATGAAGCGGGGGGTGACCGGAGTGGCTGTTGAGAGTGAGACGATAGAGCGATGGTTGAAGGCGCCCCAACTGGCGAGATGAGCGGCGAGACGCGTGACGAGGCGAGCCGGCCGCCGGCAGCGGTCAAGCGCTGCGGGACATGCGCTCGCTTTGTTCGCGTGTTTGAGTCGACAAACGCTCAGGGGGAGACGGTGCGCGCCGGCGAGTGCCTGCTCGGGGTTTGGTCGCCGCCGCTTTACGAGAACAATACATGCTCGCAACACCTTCAACGAGGGATGGTTGCAACGACGCTCGCGAAAGGGAAAACTTCGCGCGCTCGCCCCACGTCACGCCGCACCGATGCGACGTCGATTGCGGGGAAGCGGAGCGTCGAAATACCAGAGGAGCTACTGTCGATGAACGCGGATGAATTTCGGGATGTGCTGCGGCAGGTAATTCGCGATGAGCTCGGGGTCGGCGAAGTCGATCTGGGGGCGCGGTGGGCAGGCGGTCAGCTAATTTTAAAGCCCGGCAAAGAGGGTACGGCCGACAAGGCAGTGCCGATCGAAACGTTCTTCCACAAAATCGTGATGGTGCGCGATAAGCTGCGCGTCCTCGAGCAGCGTATAAACGCGCATGCTGTGCTAAGCGATGAAGAGAAGCTGCAGATGCAGCAGTACATCACGCAGTGCTACGGGTCGTTGACAACGTTTAATGTGCTTTTTGCCGAGAAAAATGACTATTTTTCGGGGCAAAGAGGGGACGGGGAATGACAAGCAGAGCCAAGCGGTTTCTTTTTCGGGCGTCGGTTGTCGCGCTTTTGATGGTGACGGGCTGCGGTTCGGCAAGCGCAAAGGGGAAGGTCGCGGCTCCGCGCAGTGGGGCCGAGAAGATAAAAGTTCCGGCGACGCCGCCTGTGACTTATGCGTTTCAGTCGATCGACATTATGCGGCCGTTCACATCGGAAGCGATGCGTGGGAAGCCGACCGTCATTGTTTTTATGAACATCGACGACTTGAACAGCCAGGCGCAGGTGAACTTTTTGCGCGAGATGGACAAGCGCGACAACGGCGCGGTGAACTACGCATTCGTGGCGATTGAAGCGCCAGGGCGCAAACAGTTTGTCGAGTGGTACCGGGCCGGGCTGCAGTTCACGGGGTTTGCCGCGGTGGCCGATGCCGACGAAGTAAAGCGTTCACCCTTCGCGCCAATTGTCGGCGTGCCGACAATCGTTGTGCTCGATGCCGAGGGGCGCATTGTGCTAGCGCACGAGGGGCTCGTTCAAGGGCCAGAGCTACGCGCGCGCGTGCTTGAGCAGCTTACTGCTAAGCGGTAATCCTCCATCTTGAACCTTCCTTTCCGGATGCGTACCGCCACTTCTACGGCCACTTCTACGACCACTTAGAGCGGTCGGCGGGGGTCTCGCATCTGCGGTGCGTGCTCGATTCCCGTTTCTTGTTTTCGGGTAGTCGCTCGGAAGCATTGGGTTTACGCGAGCCGTCGCGTTCGTGCCGGACGTCTCCGCGCGCTCCTCGACACGAGCCCCCCGCCGACCGCTCTAATTGGCTGTGCCAGTCGCGCAGGTGGGGGGGGGCGCCCTAGTGAATTGGCCCAACCAGGAACGCGAACGCTGGCACGAGCACTTCTTCTGGGGACGCGCCGCCTTGCGTGAACGCGCCGTTCGCGTTGATCGCGAACCCGTGATCGCCGAACACGAACAGCAGCGTGCGCGGCGGCAAGTGCTCGATGTGCCGCGCCAAAATTTTCGCTACGGTTCGGCCTGTTTCTTCGATGGCACCGTGCGCGTCGTTCCCTGCTTCGCGTAGCTTTGCGTCGGCGTAATCGAGCTTGAACAGATCGCGCGAGCCTACTCGTACCCGCCTCACGATATCGGCCGTTCGCCCCCGAATCGGCTCTTCTGGTGCGTCGACGGCGGTCGAGGGGCCGCGCAGCGCTTCGATTCCGCGCGCCAGCGTCTCCATTTGACGGAGAGTCGTTGTTGGTAGCGCGCTCCACAAAATAATTTCGTCGGTTAGCGCGGCCGACATCCCTAGCTCGGCGGTGAGCGACCGCTTGACGACTTCGCCCAAGTCGCATCGCATCGCATCGACCGCCACTAGATGGACCGAACGTGCTCCGTGAAGACGTGCGATGCGCGACGCTACATCTGGCGCGTCAAACACCATCTTTGGGCGCTTGCCCGTCACGGCAAACGCGAGCATCGCTTCGCCGTACGCTCTTGAGAACGCGCGCCGAAACTCATCGTAAATGGCGAGTGCGCGCGCGTCTTTTAAGCCGATGGCGATTGCGTTCGCGAGTGGAACGTAGTTTTGCAAAAAGAGCCGTTCGAATGCCGCGAGCGGCTGCGCGCCTCGCGCCGATGCGAGACCATTGACCCACGATCGCCACTCAGATGGGATCTCGGGCGCGTCGTCTGGTTCTCGCGCTTCACGCACGATTGTTGGTGCGATGTCTTGCGCTTGAAAGAGCGCCGGTTGGGTTGGCGAGTCGATCCGCTTGGGTTTCGGGGTGTTCGCTTCACGCGGCGCACTCTCGTCCGTGGTTACCGGCTTTGTCGGCTCGCAACCGAGAAGCGATGCGAGCGGGATCGGATCGCCGAACGCTTCTATTGCCTCGTCGCTTGCGCGTAGCACGAGCGTCATTCGCTTTTTTCGTGCCGCGGCGGCGAGTGTTCGCAGCGCGTGGCTATCTTCGACTTCGAGCGCGCCGTGATCGCCGATGAGCGCTGACAATGGCCCGAGCGCAACCGCTATCCCCCGGGCGCCGCCGACGCTTCGTGCTCTCATGAGCTTGTCGCTCAACACTTCGACCGCGCTACAGTTTGAGCCGACTCCTGGGGGGGCTCCGCCGCGCGCGCCAAGTTCGCGCTCGATCGCTGCGTCGATTGCATCGACCAGTTGACCTCGCATCGATGCTTCGATCGTATCGAGGCGCACTACGATCGCGCGATGCTGCGTGAGCTCGGTGAGATGCGTCTCGAACAAATCGTCGGCTAAAAAGCGCACACCGCCGATCGCGTTCTCGGTGCGGACGCTTCGCTTGACCGCTTTGGGCGGGCTATCTTGTGGCGGTTCAATCGGTTCGCGTTCGCTTGCGAGGGTGGTCATCGGCGACGTTATGCTGCATGAAAGAAGGGAATTTACCTAATTTATCGTGCGGTGCCGCGGGCGTTTAAAGTGGACTTGCTATTGACCGCGCGGTTCGCCCTGTTTACCTTTGTAGATGTCTCCTCTGCCAGGTACGCAATTGTCGGACAGATTGAATCCCGAACTCCCAAGGACCAGGAGAGCAATGCTTCAGTCGGTGTGCAAGCCGGGCCGCCTCGCAAGAGCAACGGATCTCGGAAGTCTTAAGATTGAACAGCGCTCCCCACCTAACCTAAGCGGTTAGGGGTTCAGACGTCGACAGGCGACCACGGTGGTACGAGACGACTTTGTGAGCGGCTAATTAATTTGGCCGCTCACGGTTTTTGTGGACGTGCGTATAAGTCTAGAAATTGTGTCGTTGAGGCTAACCGCCGGCGAGTAGCCGAGCTCTTCCCGCGCTGCGGTGATATCAAGCGTGCGGCTCTTCGCAAGAAGGCATGTCGTGTAACGCGTGAGGCTTGGTTCGCCGCTCAGCATGCCGGTGCTGTAGGTCGCTTCGAGCGCGATCGCAGCCGCATACGCCAGATGAAACGGGATATGACGCGGGCGATAGGCGACGCCAGCTCCGCGGAGCACTTCATCGATCATCGCGTAGAACGATCGCGATTCGCCGTTGGTGATGTTGTATTTGCGGCCGACCGCGCGGCTTGGGGCATGAAGCGCGCGAACGATCGCATCGACAGCGTTATCGATGTACGTGATGTCGACAATATTCGACGCGTTGCCGATCACCGGGAGTCGCCCGCTGCGCGCGATGCGCAAGAGCCTCGGAAAGAGTGTCGTGTCGCCGTCGCCGAGGATCATTTGCGGGCGCAGCGTTATTGTTGCGAGTCCGCGCTCGTACGCGCCATCGACTTCTTGCTCCGCGAGAAGCTTCGTCGCGGCATAAGGGTTGATTGGATGCTCAGGGAGCGGTTCATCTTCACGAATGTCAAGGCGATCGACTTTCCCGACATAGACGCTTGGAGTCGAAATGTGCACCAAGCGTTCAACGTGATTTTTTTCACACGCCGCGATCACGGCGCGTGTTGCCAGCACGTTCGCGCAAAAAAATTGCGCGTAACGGCCCCATGGTGATGCGAGCGCCGCGCAATGAACGACATGCGTCGCACCTTTAAACGTGTCGCTTACGCGCGATGCCGATGTGAGGTCGATCGGAATGAATCGAACCCCATCTTTTTCAAGGCCGGCGCCTAAAATTCGGCTTCGGCCGACCCCTGTTACTTCGTATCCTAGGTCGTGCAGGCGTCGCGCGGCGCGCCCACCCAAAAAACCGGTTGCGCCTGTGACGTAGATTCTTGCAGATCGTGTGTTGGCGGAATTGTTAATCATAAGCGGATCGAAATGGCCTTCGGGGCACCGGGTACCATTCGGATGCATCCGCGCAACCGAGTGTGCACGAAATGAATAAATCCACCGTCTCGCCAGTTTTCTTTTGCCGATGAGAGCGCATCGCTTGATTTGTTTGCTACTAATGGGCACGGGTGGGGTTAGAGGAGACGGTGGCGCGAACAGGTCTTTCAGGGGTGCGCGTGCTTGTCACGCGAGCTGATGGGGAGGGGAGCCGCTCCGCGGTGGCGCAGCTTCGTGAACGAGGCGCAGAGCCGTTCGAGTTTCCGATGATCGAGTTTCATCCGCCGCATGGGGGCGACCTTCAGCGCGCGCTTCGAGAGCTTCGCGGCGGTCGGTTTGATTGGGTTGTCTTTACGAGCGCGACAGGGGTCGATTGGACATGGCGCGCCATGAAAAATCTTGGATGCGAATTCGGGCGGGCGAAAGTGGCGACGGTCGGTCCGCGGACGGCGGCGGCTTGCAAGCGGGTTGGTGTTGATGTTGCGCTTGTTGCCAAAGAGTTCACCGGGGAGGCGCTCGCAAGCGAACTCATCTCGAAAATTCGCGCTGAATCGAAAGGCGCGAGTTCCGTGCTGATCGCCAGAGCCGCAAAAGGGGGCGATGCTCTCCCCGACAAGCTGCGTGAAGCCGGATGCGATGTGGTCGTTGCCGCAGCCTACGAGACGCGCGCACCGTCAAAAGAGCGCGCCGACGAATTACGAACTTGGCTAAAAAATAGGCAAATTGACGTCGTAATGTTCACGTCCGGGAGCACGGTCGATAACATGTGCGCGCTGCTCGGCGTGGAGGCGGCGGGGCTGCTAGCCGGGTGCGTTGTCGCGAGCATCGGCCCGGTAACAACCGCAGCGGCGATCGGTCACGGTGTCCGTGTCGATGTGACGTCGCACGAGCACACAGTGCCGGGCCTGCTCGCGGCACTAGAGGAGGGGGCATGGCGACGATAAGCGCAAACGACGCGGCGACCGGGGAGAAGGGGGCCGATAAAGGCGATAGCGCTCGTCGTCGTCGCGCATCGCTCGCAGTGACGAGTGCGCGCGCCGCATTGGCAAAGGCCGATGATGCCGAGCAGATGTTGGCAATCTTTTTCGAGTGCGCGCGCGAGCACTTTGACTACACGGCGCTTTTTATGGTTCACGGTGACGTTGCCGCGGGGCGATTCGCGTCCGGGCGCGGCGCCTCGAATGAGCGTGTCCTGGAGATTGGAATCCCGCTCGACATCGCGAGTCTCTTCGCCAGTGCGCGCGACGCGGGGGCCCCTTATTGCGCGAGGCCTTCGACCGAATCGTTCGATGCGGTGCTGCTGCGCGATTTCGAGCGATCGACGAAAGCGCCGGTGATGGTCGTCCCTGTGCTCATCGGCCCGCGCGTGGTCGCCCTTCTCTATTGCGATGATGGCGAAAATGGCGTCGATCCGGCGCGCGATACCGGCGTGTTGATGATCGCCGATGAAGTCGGTCGCGCGCTCGAAGCACTGCTCGCGGCGAATAAAAAATCGCAGCGGCGCCAGACGTTTGACGAGTCGGCGAGGTATTCAACGAGCCCGTCACTCGGGTCGTCGAGTCGGTTGTTTGCTGCCGACGCGGCCGCGGTGAGCGTTTCGCCGCGCCGGCCCCCATCGCCGCAATCGCCACGGTCGTCGTCGCAACTTCCGTCGGTGATCGTCGAAGACGAAGGGTTCACGGCGCTCGTGCAGCGGCTGATCTCAAAAGGGGGCGACGACGACGCGGAAGCGGAGCTCGTTCGGCACGGCCATCACGCGATGCCGGCGCTGATGGCGCAATTTCCTGGGCCGGTTGTTGCGGCCGAACAGCGCCTCCGCTCTGCGATGCGTCCATCGGAAATGGGCGCGGTCTTGCGCGTGATTGCTCGTCAACGAAAAGCGGCGCTCCCGTTCGTCTTGTCGTGTCTCGACGACAGCGATGCAAATCGTCGTTACTGGGCGACATTCCTGCTGGTTGAGCTCGCTTACGATGAAGCGGCGACTCCGCTCATTGCGCGGCTGTTCGATGCGGAGGCGTCGATTCAAGAAGTGGCGCGTCGTGCGCTTGGGGCCGTTGCGCACATGTCGCCCGCAGCGGTGGCGGCGGCGTTGGTGATTGCGGTGAAGAGCCCGCAATTTACTGAAGAACAGCGCGTTTTCATGCTCGACGCTGTGGCCGAGCTCCGTCACGGTCGCGCGGCGGGCGTTTTGGTTCAGCTTCTAAGTGAGTCGAATGAACAGGTGGTTCGAGGTGTGCGGCGCGCGCTCGTGTCGACGACGTGTCACGATTTTGGCGTAGATTTTGCGCGTTGGCAGCGGTGGTGGCTCGACAATCGGCAGCGTCATCGTGTGCAATGGCTAATCGATGCAATCGCGAACCCAGATGCTCGGCTCCGCTCCGATGCCCTTCGAGAATTGGCGCTCGTGACACGAAGTCGGTTTACTCTATGGGGAGCGATGTCGGCGGGTGAAGTGGCGACGCTGCAGCAGCGTTATCGTGAGTGGTGGTCGCAAGAAGGGGAAAGGCGGTTCGTGCCATGATGACAACGATGATGCGGCAATGGTGCATGTCGATCGCGCTAGCGGCCGCCAGCGGTATCGTCGGTGTTGATGCTAGGGCGAAAGCCGAGGCGCCTCCGCCTGTTGTTCACGCTAACGTAAAGCAAGAGGCGGCCACCGAGATCGAACCTGACCCGGAGATTGCAGTTCTCCCAAAAACAGGGGCGCTTCGGACGAACTGGGTGCCACCGGGGATGAAAGAGCGATACGGGCACGCCGCCGTGGTGATCGACGCGCCGATCGCCGCCGTGCGCCGCGAAGTGCTAAGTTTTAGCCGCTACAAAGATCTCGCGCCGGGCAAATTCGACACGTCGCAAATCGTGGGGAAAAGCGGCGATTCTTACGATGTTTTTTTGCAAGTTCCGGTTCTGCACGGCGCACTAAAATTGTGGGACGTGATTCGGTTCGCCCCTCCGCGAACGGTCGTTCCAGGGTTAGAAGTGATCGACGGTACGTTCGTGCGCGGCAACGTGCAGACAATGCATATCGTGTGGACGCTTCGCGCGGTGACCGCGAAGACAACGCTTCTCAAGTGCGATCTGCTCTTGCTCCCGAATTTTCCGGCCCCGGATTTTCTGCTCGATGAAGTGCTTCGAGACGCTGCGGGCGATGCGGTCGATGGGTTTGCGCGACGCTTCAAGCCGACGCCTTCGGCGCCATAGGGGTATCTCGGACTGGTAGACAAGCAGTAGCGCTGCTACGCCTCCGCCTCGAGACTTGTTCTGAGGTTGATTTGAATATGAAGGCATTGCCCCGACGAGCTGCGCTGGTTGCCATCGGTTCGCTCTTTTGTACGTCGCTTGTTCACGCCGATCCAGACAAGTACGGCGTCGAAACGAGCGCATACGGGCGGGAGAGTATGCTCGTATGGACGGATGCCCACAACGATTATGAACTGCCGCTGCGCGAAGGGGCAGGCGTCGATGGGGCGAATCTTGGTGCTTGGGCACTTGCTCGCCACGGGGCGCCCACCGAGAGCTATCGGCAGTTTGTGCACTCGTGCAAACCGGCTCTATCGCGTGCGACTACGCGCGTAGAATTTCTCGAAAAAGTAGCAATGCTTCGCGCCCAAGCGGACGAGCGATTTGCGATGAAGCATGAGGATAGCCCCCTTCGAGATATGAGCGCGCTGACGAAGAAGCTCGGAGCGCTTGGCGACGAACGGTTTTCGCAGGTCGCTAGCTGGCTTCCGCCGGTCGAAACGCCACCAAGCGATCTGGTCGCCGCGATGAATGGAGTATCTGAGCCTTCTGAAAATGGGCCACAGTACGTGCTTCGTCGCAATGCGACACTGCAGGATGTGATCGACGCAATTGTGACAGGGCGATCGTCTCTGCTTCTTATTTCGCCCGACTCCATCGATATCTCTGAGCGGGTGGCTGCCGTTACGCCAAAGGGCTCGCTTCAACGGCTGGCATTTTCACTTTTTTTCAAGAGTGCTCTTGAAAAGTTCTGCCCCACCTCTGTTCCAAATTTGGCGTATGTCGCGCCGGTCGGATTTTTGAGAGATGGCGAAGAGGTTTACATATTTTTTCGCGCGAGCGACGGGACGATCGGAAAGCTCGAGGCGGGGGCGCTTCAGAAGCAGTGGTCGTCGATCCGTCACGAGCAGGAGCATCAGACTACAGCGGGAATTTACGATCTGTTTGGCATCGCTTCGCACTTGATGATCGAGCGCGTAACAGATTCGCCAAGGTCGCCACTGCGCGGCGCTACAAGAGTGTTCGGGACGGCGACCGAAAATGCTGCGAGCGCACCGCGAACTGATTGAGCCAATCCCGAAATGGGACGGCGCACGCCTTGACTTCAACGAACGAAGTTGTACTGTACGCCCCTCGACGCGCGGTGGAGCAGCCTGGTAGCTCGTCGGGCTCATAACCCGAAGGTCGTAGGTTCAAATCCTACCCGCGCAACCGCGAAACTGGCGGAGCTGGCTGATAGCTGGCTCCGCTTTTTTCTTTTAAGGCTGCGGTTGCCCTACATGCACGACTGACGTCAGGCCGATGCCGCCGCCGCTCGCGGTGAAGTTGCACGAGGTGACAGGGCTGACCGCGTTGACCAGAAATATGGCCGATGTTTCGCCGGCTGGGATCGTGACTGATGGTGGCGATAGCAGATTGTTGCCGCAGTTGCGGCTGAGATGAACGACGAAGTTCGTCAGAGACGGCGTGTCGATCGTGACCGTCATCGCGAACCACGCTCCCGGAGCGAGCGTGACTTCACTCGGACGTAGCGACGCGAGCGACGCAGTCGGTGTGATAGCCACCACGGTGCTCGCGGGAGTGCTCCCTTCGACGGTCGCGGTGAGGACGGTCATCCCTATGGCGGTCGGTGCCACATGGATTGTTGCGGACGTCGTTCCGCTCGCAATTGTCATCCCGTCGTCTGGAAGATCGAGGACTCCGCCGTCGGGCGACGACAACAATGTAACCTTCATGTCATGCTCGGCGAGCACGTCGATGCTAACCGTTAATGGCCACGGCATGCCGACGACAGCGATCGGCGGATATTCGATCTGCACAGTTGGGGCTGCAACGACGCGCAAGATGGCGTCGACCGAGAGCCCGCCGAGCGTGGTCGTAAGAGTCGTCAATCCGGGGCTAATGAGCGTGACAGGGATATTTAACCCGAGATTACCAGACGGAATCATGGCGGTCGCTGGGACGGTGGCGACCAATGGATTGCTCGAACTAAGCGTTACCGGGAGCTCAAGAGACGACGGTGTTTCAATGCGCAGTGTCATCGTTGTCGTCGAATGCAACAGAACGGTCGACGCCTCCGTGTGAAGCGAACTTGGCGTCGGAGTGTTTTCGACTCTCAATGGTGATGTAAGAGAGACGTCGCCGAGTTTGGCGACGATGTTCGTAGTCCCACCGCTCACGAGGTTTATCTTTGCCGTCGTCTTTGTGCTCCCCGGCAAGATGAGAGCTTCTCCGGATGTTTGTGCGATTCCGGTATCGGTTGACGTGAGCGCGATTCGTAGCGGTTCGGCAGCGACGGCATCTACTGTGAGCGTGAGAGTCGATTCGCCGTCGACCAGCACGTTGGCGCGATTCAACTCGGCCGTCTTGAGATTCGGCGTGTCGACAACGCGGAGGTTGCTCGTGACCGTGGCGTCTGTTTTGCGCACTTTCGCGGTGAACGTCGTTGTGCCCTTGCCTATCGGCCTAAACGATATCGTCGTGCTTTTTGTATTCTGGGGAATTTCGACCGTTAATACCGGGAAAGTGGCTACCGCCGTGTTGCTTGACGTGAAGTCAACGTACACCGGTGCTTGGGGTTCGGCGTCGATGGTGAACTCGAGGTCGGTTGAGGCGCCTGTTTGAACCACTGGACTAGATGGCGTCACCGAAACAAGGCTCACTTCGGTCAGCACGCGGATGGGACGCGAGATCGACGACTCGCCGATGCGGGCTGTCACGGTGGCGTCGCCTGCGCCTTCGCCCGTGACAGGAACGAGAACGCTGTCGCCCATTCTTCGCAGTGTGATCTGATTCGGAACAGAAACTTTCTTTGGGTCGCTTGATGTCAGCGTGATGTCGATGTCACCTGGTGCGGAGATGTTTGTATGCAGATCGAGAGTTGTCGTTGCGCCGACTTGGATGGCGTGCGACTTGTCAGGCTCGTTGCTCACGTCAGTGAACGCGATCGATTTTACGACTGTCGCGATGCCGCTGTAGGTGGCTCCTCCGAACTCGGCGGTGATAATCGCCTCGCCGGGAGAAATGCCTTGGAACGGAACCACTGCGAAGAGCTCGCCGTCCTCTATTGAGGCGGTCGATGGAACGGTCGCGATCGAGGGCTCGCTCGATGTGAGCTTGATGAGCGCTGCTCCTTCGGACGATTCGCGAAAAAAACCTATCGTTCCGCTCTGCCCGACAATGGCGCCGGACGAATTCAGAACTTCAGCGCCCCCGAATCCTCCGAGCCCTATTCCGTTGGCCGAGTTTGAAGATGGCGCTTGAGTCTGGCTTGATTTGTTCGACGAGCAGCTGGCGAGCGCGACGACGATCGCGACAAACCAAAAACGTCGACTGCGGTTTGCAGTACTTAAGCGCGCGCGCCGACTCCGAAACGTCGAGTTAGACATGCGAACATGGTCACCCGAATCAGGGCTGCCTTGCAAAATAACGCAGGGCGCGAGTGTGAGCGATACCGCTACATTTCCCCAGCGATCACGCTATCCGACAAACCCTTTCCACTGCCTCATGTACTCCGCAAATTGCGCGCTCAGCCCGCGCT
The DNA here is from genome assembly GCA_945861885.1 of Nannocystis exedens. Taxonomy (GTDB): domain Bacteria; phylum Myxococcota_A; class Polyangia; order Polyangiales; family Polyangiaceae; genus CAMAVR01. The sequence goes on from CAMAVR010000018.1 coordinate 13,181, forward strand.
CGCATAGCTCTGCGATGGTGAATGGTGGGCGGCGCGGCTCCCATGTCGCCTCAATGGCGCGATGCGGCCAGTCGGGTGTGGCGATCGCCGAACGCCCTAACGCGACCGCCGATGCGCCAATGTCGAGAAGAGCCTCCGCGTCGCCACGCGTCCAAATATCGCCGGCGACGACGATGGCCACTTCGCGCGGAAGCGCCGCTCGAAAGAGCGGGATGACGTGTTCATCGGGGCGCTTCCGGCTATTTCGTTTGGTGTTCCAAATCGACAAATGAATAAAGTCGGCGCCATCATCGCACAGCCACTGCGCCGCTTGAATCGTCTCGTCGAGGTCGATGCCGCGCGCGTTGCCGTACTCTTCGGGCGACAGCCGAATGCCGACGAGAAAGCTCGCGGGCACAGCGCTGCGCACGGCGCGTAGCACTTCGCGGGCAAGGCGTGCTCGCCCTTCAACGGTGCCGCCCCAGCCATCACTTCGCGTGTTGATGTTGCTCAAAAACTGACCGAGCAGATAGCCGTGCGCGCCGTGAAGCTCGACCCCGGCAAATCCCGCAGCGTGAGCTCGAACGGCGGCACTACGAAAATCTGCAATGACGCGAGCGATGTCGTCTAGCGTCGCGGCGCGGGCTGTCTCTGCACCTTGCGCCTCGCCGGCGACGGCGCTCCACGGTGTGGCCCCTGTAAGAGCCGATGGAGCGCGCTGGCCGCCGTGAAAAATCTGTACGATGCCGAGCGCCCCTGCGCCGGATATCATTGCCGCCAAGCGCGCGAGCCCCGGCCGAAGATGATCGCCGTAAATCCCAAGCTCGCCGCTCCAGCCTTGACCATCGGCCGACACATGGGCGGCGCACGTTTCAATCACGCCAAAACCGCCCTCGGCGCGCATCCTCAGCCAATTAAATTCGTCGTCGGACAGCTGGCCGTCGGCGGCGCTTTGCAAGTTGGTCATCGGTGCGAGCCAGACGCGATTGCGAGCGTGGACACCGTTTCGAAATGTGAGCGGTTCGAGGAGCATATTGCTCGCAACATACATGTGCGCCGCCCGATGTCGAATGGTCTCTTCGCCGCATTGTGATCGGGACCACTTTGTTCACCAGACTTCGCAGCGATCGCCTTCTGGCCGCACCATTTTATCGCCGGCATGGCAACCAAACGCACTTGCAAACGCCAGTATATTTGAAAGCGGGCCGTTCGACCGCCAATTTCGTCGCGTCGCCGCCAATCGTTTCAACGAAGTGGTAGGCGAGTGCGTCCGGAAGGCGCGTCGCGACAGGATTTACGCGTCGCGACAGGATTTACGCAAAGAAGGCCAACGTCCGCCCCTCGACGTTGAATCGCGAGCGTCGACTGTGCAATCGGGCTCAACACAAATTGGCTCGAAGTTTGACACGCGACGATCCCGAGTCAAATCGAGCCTATCTCACCTTCTGGCGACGGGGTTCGGCTCAGCCGGCCGATATTTTTGCGTAAACGGGGCGCGCTTTGCAACGTGCCGCCCATGCGTCGATCGCTTTGAATGGTGCGAGGTCGATCTTCGTGTAGCTGACGTATTCGAACCACGATGCGAGATGCGCGTCGACGATTGAGAACTGCTCGCCTAGCAAGTACGGCTTGTTGGCCAGCTCGGCATCGAGAATCGCCAAATGCTCGAGGATGCTCTTTTTCGCGTGCGCTGCCGACGGCTCATGATGAATCTCTTTGGGCACCCAATCAGACGTGGCGTGCATGTAGCGCGAGACCGCCTCACCGAGCGACACGTTGCACCAGACGATCCACTTCATCGCGTCGCCGCGCTTTGGGCCGGCCTTTGGATAGAGCCCTTTCTCGACGCCGAACATTTCGCCGAGATACATCGCGATCGCGGCCGACTCGAAAATCGATGTGCCGTCGTGCACGAGGCAGGGGACTTTACCGTTTGGATTAATCTTCAAATACTCGGGTTTGCGCGTTGATCCGGAGGCGAAGTCCATCTTTACGGCTTCGTATGGGACGCCGAGCTCTTCGATGATCCAGTGTGTCGGTGTCGCGGACGAGTGGGGGGCGTAATACAGAGTTAGGCTCATGGGCTCTCCAAGCTTAGGTTAGAAATTGCGGTGACTAAAAAGGCGACCAACCACAAAACGCAAGCGCTAAGCGACGTGTGCTTTCAATCTCGCGATGGCTGCGGGGAGGGCGCGGACTTTTAGGCGCGTGCCGGTTTCGTCGTACTCTTGTGATACGACGCGCGCGCTTTCGAATACTTCGCCGAGCAGCGCCTGCGCGGTGAACGGAATAAATAGCTCTTCTTCGACCATCCTCTGCTCGAAAAAATCGATGATCGTTTGGCGAAGGTGCGCGACATCTTCGGGCTTGTGGGCCGAGAGAAAAATCGCATCACTTCCGTACTGCTGCTCGAGCGCCGCGCGCTTTTCGGTGCTCAGTTGGTCAGCTTTGTTGAGCAAAATCAGGCTTGGAACGCTGTCGGCGCCGATTTCAGCCAGGACGCTTTGCGTCACTTCGAGTTGAGCCTCGTGCGCCGGGTCGGATGCATCGACGACATACAGCAGGAGCGACGCTTCAAGCGCTTCATCGAGTGTCGACCGAAACGACGCGACGAGATCGTGAGGCAATTTTTTGATAAAGCCGACAGTGTCAGACACGAGAAGTCGCGGCTTTGTCTCCGGATGAAGTGCGCGCACCGTGGTGTCGAGCGTCGCGAAGACTTGATTGAGAACGAGCACGTCGCTCCCCGTTAGCGCTCGCATCAGCGACGATTTCCCCGCATTTGTGTAGCCGACGAGCGCCACGCGAAGTTGGTCGCGGCGCGCGTAACGACGATTCGCCTGCTCGCTTCCTATCGCGACGAGCTCTTGTTTCAGCTCGGCGATCCGGTCGCGAATTTTTCGTCGGTCGAGTTCAAGTGCCGACTCGCCGGCCCCTTTGCCCTGTTGACGCCCAGCGCCGCCGGACGACTCGCGCATGCGCGGCGCTACGTAATTGAGCCGTGCGATTTCAACTTGAAGGCGCGCTTCTCGGCTCTTGGCGTGACGATGAAAAATCTCGACGATTACGCCGGTGCGATCGAGCACCCGCGCTGACGTTGCGCGCTCCAAATTGCGCGCCTGGCTCGGTGTGATCTCATGATCGACGACAACCATGTTGGCGCGCGCTTCAGCGTTGCCGTCTTCGTCATCATCGTCAACCGGCGCATCGTCGCTCTCGGCATTCTCTTTTGCCCAGCGCTCGCGCACTTTTGACGTTCGGTCGGGCGCGCCCGACGTGATGATCCCGCGCCCGCCTGTGAGCTCCGCTAGCTCCTTTAATTTCCCTTCGCCGAGCACAGCGCCGCCCGCGAGCGACGCTCGCTTTTGCGTCACTGTGCCGACGACTTCCATCCCAAGTGTGCGCACGAGGCGCCCGAGCTCGGCCATATCGGCTGCGTGATCTTCGTCGCTCACATCGGGGAATTGAACGCCGACGAGAACGGCGCGGTCGACTGGTGTTTCGGTAGAATGCATTAGCGATTCATTACGTGAATGGCTTGACCGAGGGCGTTTAAGCTCGCCTCCATCAGCCCTTCACCGAGAGTAGGATGCGGGTGAATTGTTAGGCCGATGTCTTCGAGGAATGCGTGCATTTCGAGCGCGAGCGCACCTTCGCTGATGAGGTCGGTCGCTGACGGGCCGACGATGTGCACGCCGAGCACCTCGTGTGTCTTCTTGTCGGCGACGACTTTAAACAGGCCGTCGGTCTCGTTCACCGCCATAGCGCGCCCGAGTGCCGCGAACGGAAAGCGACCGATGGTCACGTCGATCCCTTTTTCTTTGGCTTGCGCTTCGGTCAGGCCGACTGTTGCAATCTCCGGCTCGGTAAAAATCGCCCCCGGGATCGCAACCCAATCTTTTGCTGCTTTGTGCCCGGCGATAATTTCGGCGACGACTTCGCCCTCTTTGCTCGCTTTGTGCGCGAGCATCGGCATGCCGCTCACATCGCCAATGGCGTAGATCGACGGCACTTTGGTCCGGCAGAATGTATCGGTCGGCACAAATCCGCGATCGACCGTCAGGCCGACTTGCTCGAGGCCTAAGTTGGCGCCGTTTGGCCGCATCCCCACGGCGACGAGAACCATATCTGTCTCTACTGTTTCGGTTTTGCCGCCGCCGACATCGAGCTTTACGGTGACCGAGCCGTCTTTGTTTTTATCGTAGCCGACCGCTTTGGCGTTCAGCATGATCTTTGCGCCATCTTTGATAAAGCGCTTTTGCACGACGGCGGTGCACTCGGCTTCGACGCCGGGGAGGAGCGTCGCTGTCGCTTCGACGATTGTTAGTTGAGCGCCGAGACGCTGATAGACGCCGCCAAGTTCGAGCCCGATCACCCCGCCGCCGATAACAACAAGGCGCTTTGGTACTGCGCGCAGACTGACCGCTTCGCGCGCGCCGATGATCTGCTTGCCGTCGAATTTAAAACCGGGAATTTCGATCGTCGTCGCGCCGGTTGCTATGACGATCGCTTTGGTCGCCTGAATCGTCTTCGTGCTGCCGTCGGCGAGTTTAAGTTCGACGCTCTTTGGGCCGGTAACTTTCGCTTCGCCTATGACGAGTTCGGCGCCGTTCCCCTTCAAGAGCGCTTTTACGCCGCCGGTTAGCTTTTTGACGATGCCGTCTTTCCAGTCTTGCATCTTTGCGGTGTCGACTCGCACGTTGTCGGCGAAGAGCCCCATCGTTGGGCCGTGTTTCGCGAATTTTTCGTACGAGTGGCTCGCTGAAATTAGCGCTTTTGAGGGCACGCAGCCCCAATTTAGGCAGACGCCGCCGACCTCTTCTTTGTCGATGACGAGCACCGTTTGCTTCAGCTGCCCGAGCCGAATGCCGCACACGTATCCGCCTGGGCCGCCGCCAATTACCACTGCATCGTAGGTTGTTGTTGTCGTCATCTGTGTCCTTGGTAGCGATATAGCTCAGAAAGTGGGGCGCTTTGGGGGCGGTTTGCAATTTTTTTGGGCCAGAAACAGCCGGGCACGTTTACGGGCACGGGCACGTTTACGGGCTGAGAAAAACTATGGGGCCTTTGGTAACCGTTGTTCCCTTAGATTCCACGTTTGGGTTTCGTAGACGTCTTCGAAGAGCGACTCGCTTGGTGGCGGTGGTAGCGCTTCTACTTCGGTGATCGCTTTTTGCAATTCGTCGGCGATTTCTTTGTCGATTTCTGCGTCGCGTGCTTCGGTGATCAGCTTTAGGTGCTTTAGGTGGCCTCTTAGTCTGGCTAGCGGATCTTTTTGCCGCCACTCTTCGACTTCGGCGTTGCTTCGGTAGAGCGTTGGGTCGTCGCTCGATGAGTGTGGGCCTATGCGGTAGGTTAGCGCTTCGATGAATGTTGGGCCGCCGCCGTTGCGGGCTCGTTCGATTGCGTCGTGCAGCACTTTATACGTCGCCAAAAAGTCGTTGCCGTCGACCCGCGTGCTTGGCATCCCGTACGCGACGCTCTTGATTGCGAATGTTTTTGACGCTGTTTGCCGCGATGCCGGAACGCTGATCGCCCAATGATTGTTCTGGCAAACGATCACGCACGGTACGTGATAGACCGCCGCAAAATTCATCGCGTTATGAAAATCTGGCTCGCTCGTCCCCCCTTCGCCGCAGAAGGCGACGGTGACTTCTTTGGCCTTCTGCAATTTCATCGCCCATGCGGTGCCGACGGCGTGCGGCAGCTGCGTCGCAATGCATGACGACCAGCTTACCTGGTTGACGCTCCGCCCCGATTGATGGCTCGGCATCTGGCGCCCTTTCGCAATATCGCCAGAATTGCCGAAAATTTGAGCCAAAAATGAATTGAGCGGAAACCCTCGCGCGAGCATCACACTCTGCTCACGCAGCGCGGGAAAGACCCAATCGTTTTCGCGCACGGCGAGGCCTGTTGCGATCGGCACCGCTTCTTGCCCTTCAGATGGGCCGTAAAACCCGATGCGCCCTTGGCGCTGCAAGAGAAGCATCCGCGCATCGATCGCACGAAGGCGCCGCATCTCGCGGTACGCGCGAAGGAGCGTCGCGTTCGGAATCAGCGGGTCGGGATCGGCCGTGTGATCGGCGCGAAGCACGCGAAAAAGCGGATGCTCAGAAGCTGGGGCTGACGCAGGAGCGGGATGCATCGGAAAGTGTTTATAGCCGAATTCGCGTCAAGTGTGATGTTCGGCCGGTTCGACCAGTTCGAACAGGACGCCGCCGGTCGCTTTCGGGTGGATGAAGGCAACTTTGTGCCCTCGCGCTCCGAATCGTGGCGTTTCGTCGATTAGCGGCACGCCTAGCGTTTTTAGGAGCGCTAGCGCTTCCTCAATCCCTTCGACTTCAATGGCGATGTGGTGTAGCCCTGGGCCGCGCTTGTCGAGAAATTTTTCTAGCCCGTCGTTCCCCTTTGGGGTGATGAGCTCGATGCTTGTCTCGCTGCCTATTTCGCCAATCGGCAGGAGCGCCGCTTCCGTCTTTTGCGCGGGCACATACTCGCGGTCTTGCGGCTCGAGGCCGAACACCGTCTTGTATATTTTGAGCGACTCATCAATGTCGCGCACGCAGACGGCGATGTGGTCGATTTTCTTTATTTTGAACACTTGCCAAACCCCATTCGCTTCAATTGAATTGCCATGCCCTTCCGAGTCTGCAAGACCACTCTATCGTGAGTGACCGCCCTCTTGTTTCGTATGAACCGAATCCCGTGCTCGCATGGGTGTATCAGCGCTTTTTTGAGCATATTGAGGTCGATCCCGCATGGGTTGCCGCAGTGCGTGATGCGCAATCGAGGGGGACGGTTGTCTATGTCATGCGCAATTTGTCGTTCGTCGACTTTTTGGCGCTCGACTACCTGACGAAGCGATTTAGCCTGCCACAAGTTCGTTTTGCCAACGATTTAGGCCTTTCGGTGTTCGAGCCGATGGGGCGCGGGTGGTTTCAAGCGTTCAAAAGAAAGGCGCCCGCGGCCGATATTGAGGACTTTAAGCGCGGTCTTCGCGAAGGGCTTTCCGCGGCGCTGTTTTTGAAGAGGCCACCGGCGCTATTTGACGGGTCGACGCGTGGTCAGGTCGAGGGGGATGGCTATTTGCGCGCGCTGTTCGAAGTTCAGCGCGAGCAAGAGCAGCCGATCTTGGCGATGCCGCTGACATTTATTTGGTCAAAAGAGGCAGAGGCGGTCGAGCACACTATTTTCGACGCGATGTTTGGTCCGCGCGAATGGCCAGGAAAAGCGCGCACAATCGCGCAGTTTTTGGCCAACTATCGGAACGTGACGCTACGCGCCGGAAAGCCGGTCGATGTCAGAGCGTTTCTCGCAAAAGAGGGCCACACGGCCGATGACGCGCGTGAGCCGGTGGCCGATCAAGTGCTCGTTCGGCGCATCACATACACGCTGCTGAGGCGTCTTGAGCGCGAGCGACGGGCGGTTCTCGGGCCGACGAAAAAGCCGCCGGATCGCTTTCACGACGAAGTGCTCCGAAGCCCCAAGTTAAAAAAAGTGATCACCGACATGGCAGGCGAGGGGGCGGATGAACGCGCCGCTCTCGCGCAGCGCGCAACGTCGATGCTCCGCGAAATGGGCGCTTCGCTCGATGTGAACTCGATCGCATGGATGAACGCGCTTTTTGAGCAAATCACTTCGCGCATGTACCGGGGGATCGAAGTCGATACGTCCGGGCTCGATCGCCTTCGTGAGCTCGCCAAAGAGGGGACATTGGTGCTTCTGCCGAGCCACAAGTCACACCTCGATTACCTCGTGCTCGTGCATTTATTTTATCGGCAGCGGCTTCAGCTGCCGATGATTGCGGCGGGCGACAACCTCAGTTTTTTCCCGCTCGGCCCGCTCTTTCGGCGAGGGGGCGCGTTTTTTATTCGTCGAAATTTTCGCGGCGACAAGCTCTATGCCGCCGTTGTCGATGCCTACATCCGCCACTTGATCAAAGACGGGTGGTCGATCGAAGTGTTTATCGAGGGGGGGCGATCGCGGACGGGGAAGCTCCTGCCGCCGAAGCTCGGCCTTCTAACAATGATGGTCGATGCCGCCATGGGGACGCAGCGAAAATCCTTTTTTTGCCCGATTTCAATCGGCTATGAGCGCGTGGTCGAAGAAGAGTCGCTTGCGCGTGAGCTCGCTGGCGCCGAGAAAAAGAAAGAAGATGTCAAAGGCCTTCTCGGGACGTTGAACTTGATGGTCGGCCATTACGGCCGGCTCAATGTCCAGTTTGGCAATCCGTTGACGATTGAGCAGATCGCGCGCGAGCTCGACCCGCAAAGTCAGTTCGAGCCGTCAAAGCTCCCGCCGTCGCGTCGTCGCGCACTCATTACGCGGCTTGCGTACCGTGTGATGAACGAGATCAATCGCGTGACCGCGGTGACGCCCGGTTCGCTTGTCGCGATGGCGCTTCTCGCGCACGATCATCGCGGCGTATCGCATGCGGAGCTGGTCGATCTGTGCGATCGCTTGGCAGTTCGTCTGCAAGAGCAAGAGGCGCGATTTGTACCATCGCTGGTCGATTTGTCGGGGCGGCATCCTGTGCGGCGCGAGGCGCTTCGCGAAGCGTGCGAGCTATTTATTCGTGCGGGGAACGTCGAGGCGCATCGCCCTGGCGCGCCTGCTGTAGCGGGAGTGAGCCGCGCTGCGGCTGATGACGCGATCTACGTGGTGCCCGAAAGAGCTCGAATGCGGCTCGATTTATCGAAGAATATTATCATTCACTTCTTCGTAGGGCGCGCGCTATGCGCTGTTGCCGTGGCCTCGCCCGATCGCGCGGCGGTGCCGCTCGACGTTGTGCGTGAGCGTGTCCGCACTCTGTCGCGGCTTTTCAAGTACGAGTTTTTGTTTCGCGCCGATGCGCCGTTCGAAAAGATTTTCGAAGATGAACTCACGGCGATGATCGCCGAAGGGGAGCTTGTTCGCGAAGGGGATGCGATTTCGATCGGTCTCGATGAAGCGGGAGCGAACGTTGCGCTCTACGCGAGCCTCATACGAAATTTCATCGAAGGGTATCGCGTCGCTGCGCGATCGCTTTCGGTGCTGATCCGCGGGCCGCTCACGCCGAAAGAGTTGACAAAGCGGGCAATTACCGTTGGCGAGCGGATGTTTTTGGGGGGGGAGATTAGGCGGCGGGAGGCGGTAAGTCGCCCTCTTTTTGAAAATGCATTTTCAGCATTCGTCGATCAAGGGTATTTGGTGCGAGAGGAGGGGAAATTGCGCCTAACCGATTCGTTCTCAAATATGGCCGCTGTGCGCGCCATTGAAGGAAAGGTGGCGGGCCTCTTGGAGCGCGGCGTGGTGGACGGCACGTGATAGCCGCGATTGGATCGGTGCGCGTGGTGAAGTCCGATGCGTGCCATCTCGGCCGCTATGTTGAACCAGAGAGCGCGGAGCTCGCGTATGTCGATCCGCCGTTTTCGGTCGGTGTCGCGTTTGGGGCGCGCACCAAAAAAAATGAAGTGCGCGCTCGCTCAAACGAAGCGAGCGGCCCTGTCGCTTACGATGACAAATGGGAGTCGATTGGCGACTACCTCGCCTGGCTCGAAATTCGGTTGCGCGCGATATGGCAGCTTTTGGCGCCGACGGGGACGATGTGGCTTCATCTCGACTACCGCGCAGTTCACGAAGCGAAACTATTGTGCGACACAGTTTGTGGGCGATCGCGCGCCATCGGTGAAGTGATCTGGTCGCCCGGCAACGGCGCAAAATCACGAAATGGCCCTGGAATTACGCACCAAACGCTGCTCCTTTACGCGAAGAGCGACGAGTTTATTTGGAATCGCAGCGACGTGATGCTTCGCGAGCCGTTCGCGGAGACAAGCCTGGCGATGCACTTTAAGCAGAGGGACGAACAGGGGCGGGCGTTTCGGGAGCGCGTGGTGAACGGCAAAGCGTATCGGTACTTTGCCGACGAGGGGCGCGCGATTGGGAGCATCTGGGCCGACTGTCCGGCGATGATCGCGAACACGCCGATTCACTCGGAAGCGACCGGCTATCCGACGCAAAAGCCTCTAAAGTTGCTCGAGCGAATCGTCCGCGCATCGAGTAGCCCGGGGGGGCTAGTGATCGATCCGTTTTGCGGTTCAGGGACGACGCTTCACGCGGCGGCGATTTCAGGGCGGCGCGCGGTCGGCTGCGATATCGGAGCGCTAGCTGTCGAAACAACAACAAACCGTTTGCGCAAGGCTGGGATTCCCCCTCACCCCCTACGATAGAAGCGGTGGCCGCGTCCCCCTCACCCCCTACGATAGAAGCGGTGGCCGCGTCCCCTCTCCCGGAGGGAGAGGGGGAGTTCGCGTCGCGCTTGTCGCTTGGGGGTGAGGGGAGTGCGCGTTCGCGATGCTATTCGGCACAATATAGTGCTACGTGAAGCGCATGAGCCGAATTGTGGGCGCTGTTGTTCCGCTTTTTTCAATCCGATCACGCAGCGACTGGGGGATTGGGCAGTTTAGCGACTTGGCGCTCTGCGCGCGGTGGCTTCAGAGCGCAGGCTGCTCGATGCTTCAACTCTTGCCGACTTACACGCTCGCTGGCGGAGAGCGAAGCCCATACGGCGCGTGCACAGCGTTTGGGCTCGATCCGGTTTACGTCACAATCGACGCGATTGCCGATCTCGACGCGAACGAAATAGCAAAGCTCGTTTCGGGCGATCAGCTCGCGCGTGTTAGAAATAGCTCTGTCGTCCTCTACGACGACGTGCGCAATTTGAAAGCGCACGCAATTGGGCGCGCTTTTGAGCTGTTTTATGAGCGCGAATGGCTTCGCTCTACGCCTCGCGCCGGCGAGCTTCGAGCGTTCATCGCGCGCGAGAGCGCTTGGCTCGACGACTACGCGCTCTACATGGCGCTTCGTGAGATTCATGAGCGCGCCGGTTGGCAATCGTGGCCGGCGAAAGATCGCGACCGCGATGCGCAAGAGATGCGCCGAGTTGAAGAGCTGCATTCGAAGCGCCTTCTCGCGGTGAAATACGCGCAGTGGATCGCGTTCGATCAGTGGGCGAAAGCGCGCATAGAGGTTAATCGCATCGGCGTTGAGTTGATGGGCGATCTCCCATTTATTGTCGGTGCCGAGAGCGCCGATGTGTGGAGTCACCCGCGCGAATTCGAGCGCGAGACATCGCTCGGCGTGCCGCCCGATGGCTTCGACCCGAACGGGCAAGATTGGGGGCTTCCGTCATACAACTGGCGCGCGATGGACGCGAACGGGCTCGAATGGCTTCGCGATCGCACCGCGCATGCCGCGCGCCTTTACGACCGCTTCCGTCTCGATCACGTTGTCGGCTATTTTCGAATGTGGCTCTGTCGCCAAGGCGAGTGCGGTCGATTTGAACCGGGCGATGAATCGGCGCAAAACGATCGCGGGCGCAACGTGCTCGGCGCGATGAAAGAGGCAGCGGGTAAGTCGGAGCTAATCGCAGAAGACTTAGGGGTGATTCCGCAGTTCGTGCGCGATGCGATGAACGAGTTCGGCATGCCTGGCTATCGCGTTCTCCCGTGGGAACGTGATGCTCACGGTCTTCGCGATCCGAGGCAATTTCCAGCGCTAAGCGTGGCAACATGGAGCACGCACGATACGCCGCCAATCACGGCGTGGTGGGGAGACCTGCAGCCATACGAGCGCGAAGAGTTTGCACGAATTGGCGGTTTTTCGCCTGATATTGCAGGTGAAGCGCGCGACAACGCGCTGCTGTCGCTGCTCTTTCAGTCGGGGTCGTCGCTCGCACTTGTGCAAGCGCAAGAGCTTTTAGGCGAAAAAACGCGCATCAATACACCCGGAACCGTCAGCGACAACAACTGGGCTTACCGCCTACCAGAGCCGATCGAATCGCTGATGGCTGACAAAGCGCGAAGTGGGCGCTTCGAACAAATTGCCGCGCTAGCACGAGCCGCTTACCGCAGCCAGTAACCGCATGCGTGAAAAGGCAAACGATCACGCGGGTGAGCAATTTCGTATTTTTGGCAAGTGTTATCGTACAATCGCAACCTGATGGACCCAATAACCGCGGCCGGTGCGCCGCATCCGCTCGGGGCGACGTTCGACGGCGCCGGCGTCAATTTTGCCCTTTTTTCCGAGAACGCGACTGCGGTTGAGCTTTGTCTTTTTGGCGCCGATGGTGCGGAGCGGCGCATTCCGATCACGCGGCGCACGCTTTTCGTGTGGCACGTTTATGTCAAAGGTGTTCGCCCGGGCGACCGCTACGGATACCGCGTCGACGGGCCGTACGACCTTCGGCAAGGGCATCGTTTCGATCGCAACAAGCTTCTCATCGACCCGTACGCGCGCGCCTTTGACGGCAAGATTGATTACACATCGCCGGCATTCGCCGATCCCTCGCTCGTGCCGCCACATACGATCGACAGCGCGGCGGCGACCCCCAAGTCGGTCGTTGTCGACTCGACGTTTGATTGGGAGGGTGACCGTCCGCCGGGAATTCCTTGGACAAGAACGGTCATTTACGAACTTCACGTTCGCGGTTTCACGAAGCTCAATCAAGCGATCGAACCGTCGCAGCGGGGGACGTTTCTCGGGCTTGCCTCGAAGGCCTCGATCGATCATTTGCGTTCGCTCGGCGTAACGACGATCGAACTGATGCCGGTGCACGAAGCGATCGACGAACCGGAGCTCTTCAAGCGCCATCTGACAAACTATTGGGGGTACAACACGCTTGGCTACTTCGCCCCGGATCAACGGTTTGCAGCGACGCGCGGGCGCGCCGTGTATGAATTTAAAGAGATGGTGAAAGCGCTGCATCGCGCCGGCCTCGAAGTTGTGATCGACGTTGTTTACAACCACACCGGCGAAGGTGGGACTGAGGGGCCGACGGTGGCGTTCCGCGGCATCGACAATCGGATGTTCTACCGATTGGAGCGCAACGATCGCGCCCGATACGTCGACTTCACCGGGTGCGGCAACACGCTCAACATGTCGCACGCGCAAACGATGAAGCTAGCGATGGATAGTCTTCGCTATTGGGTTACCGAGATGCACGTCGATGGCTTCCGCTTCGATTTGGCGCCGACGCTCGCGCGCGATCAACGTGACCCGCAACGCCTCAATTCATTTTTCGACATCGTTCATCAAGACCCTGTTTTGTCGCAAGTAAAGCTTATTGCCGAGCCGTGGGATTTGGGCGAAGGCGGCTACAAAGTCGGCAACTTCCCGATTCTCTGGACAGAGTGGAACGATCGCTACCGCGATACCATTCGGCGTTTTTGGATCGGCGATAAAAAAGTGATCGCTGAATTAGGCTATCGGCTAACCGGATCGAGCGACCTGTATGCGAGCGACGGGCGCCATCCGCACGCGAGTATCAACTATGTGACGGCGCACGACGGCTTCACGCTCAACGATCTGGTGAGCTATTCAAAAAAGCAAAACCAAGCGAATGGTGAGGCGAATCGCGACGGAACCGACCAAAACTACTCGAGCAATTGCGGCATCGAAGGGGAGACGAGTGACCCGTCGGTGAACGCGCTGCGAGCGAAGCAGATGCGCAACCTGCTTTTGTCGCTCGTCGTGTCGCAGGGCGTGCCGATGATCTCTTCGGGCGATGAGATCGCCAAGACGCAAAAGGGGAACAACAACGCGTATTGCCAAGATGACGTCATCTCGTGGATCGATTGGGAAATCGCCGATGCGTCACGCGCGCTGTTTGAATTTGCCAAAAAAGCAATCGCGTTTCGCCAAACGCATGCGGCGTTTCGGCGCGACACATTTTTTTCGGGGACGCCGCGTGACCACGGCGGGCGTGGAATTTCGTGGATTCGAGCCGACGGCGGAGAGATGAGCGCGCTCGATTGGAGCGACCCGAAAACGGCGTTTATGGCGATGCTCATCGTGAGCGACTCGCCCGCGCAGCGTGACGTGGATGAGGAAGGGGAGGCCGATTCCGCGACTTACCTCGTGGCAATGAACGCCGAAAATTCGCCGCAAGAGCTGCAAATTCCCGCAATCGCGCCATCGGGCGAGTGGGTCATCGAATTCGACACAGGTTCACCCGCGCGCGAAGGGACGCGGGTAACCAGCGGCCCAATCGAAGTAGGGGCAAAAGCGATGATCGTAATGTGGCGAAGCTAGGTCGCGATTTCGTGGAAGCCGATCATTCGGTTTCGCTCTGGGCACCACAACTTCAGCCGAAAACAGGCGGCGATGCTTGTTGGTGACAGCGACGTCGTCGGCGGGTCGTGCAGCTCTTCAATTGCCGCCATTGCTTCTGGGAGGCGGTAAAACGGTATCTGCGAATTTAGGTGGTGCACGTGGTGGTAGCCGATGTTGCCGGTGAAGTAGCTCATCATCGGCCCCATGCGCATAAAACTCGACGATTCGGTCGCCGCACGGGAAAAACTCCACGATTCACGCGGCTGAATATGAACGTCGGGGAAGTTGTGCTGCGCGTAAAAGAGGTACGCGCCCACGGCCATCGCGAACGACAGCGGAGCAAAAAATGTCACGAAAAAAATCGTGAAACCAAACTTCGCGATAAGAACCGCCGTGACGAGCCAGTTTACGATGAGCGTGAACGCCGCTTGCCAGTTGCGCCTTGGCGACCGAAGAAACGGCGATATGCACATCCCCAGCATGAAAACGGTGAAATAGCCGCCGGCAATTGTCAGTGGATGACGAATAGCACGGTACATGAATCGCTCGCGCGACCCCATTTTTGCCCACAATTGTGGCGTTACCATCACATACGACCCGACGTGCGAGCCGACTAATTTAGCGGTGTGCGCATGATGGTAGTTGTGCGTTTGCCGCCAAATGCTCGGCGGTGTCATCAAGAGGACGGAAAACGGATAGAGAATGATGCGCGCCGCCAGCGATCGACGCAGAATCGCTCCGTGATAGTAGTCGTGAACAATCGTAAATTCGCGGATGATCGTGAGCGATGCCAGGAGCATAAGCGGCAGGCGGAGCGCCCAGGTATCGAAGCGGACGATGGCGACTTCAACGATGACGAGAAGTGCGGTTGTTGATAGCAGCGCCCACCAACTTCGGAGGCGGTTTTCGCTAGCAAATTGGCGAGAGGCGTCGAGGAGTTCTTTGCTGGATCGCGCGCAGGTCGTCATGTTTGGCACGGCAGACGCTAGCAGAGGCGGCGGCGCCTGTCGCTCATGCAATGGATGAATTGAGATTGGCTAGCTTTTTGATCCATGCGACGTAGCTGTCGACCCAGGTCGCCACAAATTTCCGGCTGGCTTCGCCTACGTTGCCGGCTTCGTCGAAAAGGCCATCTTTTGCTTGGATAAAGGCCTCCGGGTGACAGAGTGTTGGAACGTCGAGATACGCTAGGATGTTGCGTAGGTGCTGCTGCGCCATCGCCGTCCCCGCGGCGCCGACCGACACGCCGATCACGCCTGCCGGTTTGCCAGCCCACGAATTTTTCCCGTAGGGGCGTGACCCGTGGTCGAGCGCGTTTTTCAGGACCCCGGGGATGGAACGGTTGTACTCGGGCGTCAAAAATAGTAGCCCGTTCGCTTCGCTAAGCTGACGCTTGAGGCGCGTGACCGATTCAGCGGGATTGCCGTCGTCATCCTGATTGTAGAGCGGTAGGTCGTCGATTCGAACATGTTCGAAGGAGAACTGCGGCGGCGCCATTTTGATAATGGCATTCGCCATGCGCCGGTTGAACGACTCACGGCGAAGGCTGCCGACAACTACTGCGATTTTATATTTGTCCATCGCTGGCAGCTTACTTGGCGGCGCGGTCGATGCCAACGTAGAGCGTGCGCCCTTCGCGCCGAAGCTTGATCAGTACCGCGTCGTTCGGCGGTGACGATTGCAGGCGCTTTATGACATCGGCGGCGTGCTGCGTCTTCGCGTTGTTGACTTCGATGATCAGATCGCCTGGTCGTAGCGCGCCATCGGCCGCGCCTCCGCGCATCACCCGCTGCACGAGAGCGCCGCCCGACGGCCCCGCTGCCTCGGCCATCTCAACCCCGATTGCGCCCGATGGCGCTTTTGCGGGAGTGGCTTTCGAATCGGTTTCGGCCGACTCATCTGAATCGTCGGTCTTCAGCTTATCGAGCGTGACTTCGATTGTCTGAGGCTTTTTTTCTCGTATGATCGCAGCTTTCACTTTTGTGCCGGGGGTATGACGTGCGATCATTCGCGGTAAATCGTGCACGTGATCGACTTTGCGGTCGTCGACGGCGACAATGACATCACCCGAGTGGAGTCCTGCTCGGTCGGCCGCCGCGCCAGGCTCGATCTCGTTGATGAGCGCACCGCGCGCGCGATCGAGCCCGAGTGTTTTTGCGAGCGATGGATCGACCGCTTGAATTGCGACGCCGAGCCGCCCTCGCGAAATCTTCCCCGTATTGAGCAGTTGCGGCGCCACATCTTTTAGCACATCGACCGGAATGGCGAAGCCTATCCCCTTGCCGTTTGGATTGATGGCGGTGTTGATCCCGATGACGACGCCGTTCAAATCGAAGAGCGGCCCGCCGCTATTTCCGGGGTTGATCGACGCATCGGTCTGAATGAAATCGTCGTAAAGCCCGGCGCCGATCGAGCGACTCTTGGCGCTCACAATCCCCCGCGTGACGGTGTGACCGAGGCCGAATGGATTGCCGATCGCAAAGACATCTTCGCCTACGCGCAACTCTTCGCTCGAGCCGAGCTGCACGGACGGCAAATCTTTCGGCGCATCTTTTAACTCGAGGAATGCAATATCGAGCGACTCGTCGCGCCCTTTGACATTGGCAGTATATTCGCGCTCATCGGCGAGTTTGACTTTCACGATTGTCGCCTCGGCGACGACATGTGCGTTGGTGACGACGACGACGCGCCCGCCTGAATTAACTAGAAAGCCTGTCCCCAAAGCTTGTTGGCGGAGCACTTGATCTTCATTGCCTGGCATCCGGCGCCCGCGAGGCGCTCCTCCGAATGGCGATTGACCAAAAAATTCAAACCCGAAGGGGAATTCGGGCATGCGAGGCGCTTTTACCTCGTGAACGGTGGTGATGTTGACTACCGCCGGCTGCACACGCGCAACCAGTGTCGGCAAATCGACCGTGGCGAATGACGCTTGCGCTTTGGGGGCCGCTGGCCGCACTTCTTTTGGCACGTTGAATGGAACGGCCGATATGGCGGTTGGCTCGGCGTCGGCTGTTGCAGCGTTTGCAACGCTATGATGACAAGCACTTAGAGCGAGAAAAAGCAGTGGGGCAAGGTTCAGTGTTTTCATGGTCGCTAGCCTCAACCTAGGAGCTTGGGGAAACATTCCCAGTGGGGGTAAAAAAAGGCAATCGCGTAAGTTGGTGATTTTAGCATAAAATACGCTTCGCATGAACCGCGCCCAGCGCTTTTTTTGCGGCATCGTGCGAGAGTCATGGCGCATGGATCGAGGCTATTCCGACGCTGTATTCGCTCTCCGGCTACGAAGCATCGCCTATGCTCTGGCGCCTCTCGCCGTGGCAACATCGTGCAGCGGTCGAACGGGCCCTGTCGCGTGCAAAGGCGACGCATCGGTCAACTGCGTCTCGACAGTCGACGCCGCATCGGTGCGAGGGTCGAACCATGTTGGCGCCGGCGGCAACGACGAGGCCGCCGTGCGCAACTATTGCGAAGTCGACGATCGACCTTGGTATATCGCTGCCGAAGCAAGCATCGTCCCCGATACGGTGGCGAAATGTGAAGCGTTGTGCGGCTGCATTTCCCGATTTGGGAGCATCGTCGACTGCCTTTGGAACGATCTCCCGCAGGCCGACGCAAGCATGATCCACGCTGACTATGACGGCGGCGTGCGCGGCACGATTCCGACGATTGGCGCCGGTGAGCGAATGTTAAAATGCCGCCTCATGCATCCAGGCGGGCGGCGACCGTTCGGGCTTCGTCCCGCAAAACACGATGTTTCCTGCGTAATTTCAGCCTATTTCGCTGAATTGGCGCATCTTGAAGCGGCGTCGATTCGCGCATTCGCGACGTTGGCTCGCGAGCTTGCGGAGCACGACGCCCCGCCCGATCTTGTTAGGGCGGCAGAGAGCGCGAGGCGCGACGAGATCCGGCATGCCCGTACAATGCGCCGCTTCGCTCGCCGAAAAGGGGCGCGCGTCGGGCGCGTCGAGGCGTCGAGTGCCGGCACACGGTCGCTCGAAGCGATTGCGATCGAGAACGCCGTCGAGGGGTGTGTTCTCGAGACATATTCGGCGGTTTTAGCGTTTTGGCAGGCAAAAAACGCTGGAGATCATGAAGTTGCAGCCGCCATGGGCGACATCGCGGAAGACGAAGCGCGGCACGCTGCGCTCGCATGGCGCGTGAGCCGTTGGGCGATGCCTCGTCTTAGTGCCCACGCGAAAGACCGATTGAGATTTCAGGTGCGCATGGCGGTAAAAAAGCTCGAAAATGCCGTCACTTTACCGGTAAATCCCGCCCTTGTGCGCGAGCTCGGGCTTCCAACGCCAGCTTTTGCTCAGGCGTTGGTTGCGGGCTTGCAGCATGAGCTATGGTAAACCGACAAAATGGAAACGCCGGATCAAGCGGAGCTGATCGAACATCTAACGGATGGGCTGACGCACGGGCATGAGCACGGGCTGACACACGATCGGCACGAGACGAAGATGCGTTTAGTCGCCGGCGTTTCCGCCGCGATGATGATTGGCGAACTCGTCGTCGGTTTTTTAACTCACTCGATGGCGCTAACATCCGATGGCTGGCACATGGGGACGCACGTCGCCGCAATCGGAATTTCGGTCGCAGGCTACTGGTTCGCTCGCACGCGACGAAACCACGCGGGCTTCACGTTCGGGACGGGGAAGGTGCACGCGCTCGCCGCCTACACAAGCGCAACTGCGCTCGCGATTGTCGCGTTCTGGATGATTGTCGAATCGATCCACCGCCTGACCGACCCAGAAGTCGTCGATTTTAGCGATGCGCTGCCGGTCGCTATTTTGGGCGTCATCGTGAATCTGGGCTGCATGCGGGTCCTTCACACGAAAGCGCCGCCGTCAAAAGAGCAGCACTATCATCACCATGAGGGTGAAGAGTGTGGGCACGAGCATTCGGGGGCAGGTCACGACCACCACCACGACCATCATCACGGACATCACGACCACGGCGACCATAATATTCGCGCCGCGTATGTGCACATTCTGGCCGATGCGTTTACGGGGCTTTTGGCGATTGTCGCGCTCGTCTGTGGTCGCTATTTCGGGTGGACGTTTCTCGATTCGATCGTCGGTGTCGTTGGCGGTGTGGTGATCGCCAACTGGAGCTACGGCTTGTGCCGGATCGCTTCACGGCAGCTGCTCGATATGGTCCCAAGCGAAGAGGTAATGTCGCGTCTTCGCGCGGCGCTTGAATCGATCCCGGGCACACGCGTCGTCGACTTGCACGTTTGGGAGATTGGCCCTCGCACGCGCGCCTGTGCGGCGACCGTTGTGACGAAGGGGCGAGCCACGACGCTCGAGTATCGAAACGCACTCTTGACGACCAAGCTCGTGCAGCATCTGACGATTGAAGTCCATCGTGTCTAAAAGCCCCGCGCGAAGTTCCGCCGAGATTGAGCAGCGGCGAACCGAAATCGAAGCGCAGCTGGGTGAACCGATCACGCTCGACCTGCTCACGGAGAGCTGGGTCATGTACCAACGCAAACGTGGGCATCGGCACTCAACCGACGATCTCCTCACCGCCTGGTATGCGATTCAGCATGGGTTTCCAGCCGAGCGACTGCTCGATCTCGGTACCGGCATCGGCACGGTTGGTCTTCTCGTGCTTTCGCAAGCGCCGAACGCTCATCTGACCGCGGTCGAGGCGCAGGAGATTAGCTTCGGGCTCTTTCAGCACAACCTTTGGGCGAATGGTCAAGCAGGGTTGGTCAAGGCGATCCACGCCGACTTGCGGCACGCGAAGTTTGACGATGCATCGTTCGATCTCATATCAGGCAGTCCGCCATACTTCGATGTGTCGGCGGGGATCGTGCCGAACGACTCTCAAAAAGCGCACGCGCGTTTTGAGCTGCGAGGGACGGTTTTCGATTATTGCCGTGTGGCGGGGCGCGCTCTTGCTCCAAGCGGTGCGTTTGTTTTCTGTTTCCCATTCGCGCAAAAAGCGCGCGCCGAGCGAGCGTGCGCAGAGGGCGGACTCGAGATCGTTCGCGCGCGTGACGTTGTTCCGAGAGAGCAGCTTCCGCCGCTTTTTTCGCTGTTTTTGTGCCGTCACCCAGGTTTTGGGCCGCGCGTCGATGAACCGCCGTTTGTGGTGCGCGATGCAAGCGGTCGGCACACCGCGGAAATGACGCAAGTGCGACAGCTCTTTGGGATGAAGCCGCAGTAGGTCAGTTGTCGTCGTACCAATGTTTTTTATGCTTGGCGTCGGCTTGCGTCGCCCCGCGAAGGTCCAACAGCGGCAGCGGAGCATGTTGGTTGGGCAGCGCAACTGCGCTCCAATCGAGTGCAGGCGGAGCTAAGCTACGGCGCACGACCATCGTCGAATCGTTTGGTCGCGTCGCGTCGCTGCGCTCCGTCATCACCTGGCCCGGGAGAAAGATGTCGACCATCGGCTCGGTCGGGAGTGGGATGTCGAGCATTGCCTCTGGTTCCGCCCACTCGAGCGGTCGGTCGGGTGAAGTTGGCAGTTCCTGTCGAAAAACCTGTCTGGTGGTGACATCAAAGTCGGGTTCGTCGATCTCTTCACCGATCGACTCTGGTCGCACCTCGGTGTTGCGAACTCGAAAAAACGAGATCACTTCATCTTGACCGACGCCAAATCGTGCCATGCAGCGAAATCGCGCGACGTAGTCGCCCGACTGAAGTGGGCCCACCGCTCCGCGAAGTCCGCGAACGGTTAGGACGTCTTCCCCCGGGTTGGACAACAGCTCGCTCCCTTCGTGATAGGCCGATTCGATCGCCCACGTGGCGCGCATGTAGCGTCGCCCGGTGCAACTGCCATCCAATTGGACCGTTGCGCCCTCCGATATTGTCTGACTTTCTGACGGCGATGTGATCGCTTTTGCGACGACGAGGCGATTTGCCGCTGCGATCTCGAGCATCGTGGTGCGATCACCGCGCGGAAGAATGTTGAGCGTAGTCGATGATTGCCTCACCTCGTTGTTCCAGGTGGTGCAGATCGACGTTAGTTTGTAGGGGCCGGGGAGGAGGGTCGACCAGCGATAGATCCTCGTCATCCCAACGAGGCTTCTAAACTTGTTTGTCACCTTTTTTGAGCGCATATAGTCGTTCGGAACGAGTGCGCTCGTGTCAGGTGCAACGATCGGCGTGGCGACAAACTCGCTTCGACTGCCCCATGGGCATTCAAATTCAAAGTGGATCGACTGACCGGTGTAGTGCACGGGCTGTGGCAACGACGGCTCGTCGTCGAAGTCGTCTTCTAGCGCTTCGCGGAGCGCCGTTTGGAGCTCAGCAATGTCGGCGTTTTCGTCCGAATCGTCATCTTCATGTGATTCCGCATCGTCAATTTCGCCGTCAGCAGGCGTCGGCTGGATGGCTAGCGAGATCGATCCGATGGGCGATTCAGGAGCGGAGCCGCACGCCGCACCGAGCGTAGCGATTGCGCCGGTCAGTGCGACGAACGAAAGATAACGAAACTTTGATGGCTGCATCAGTGAAGCTCACTTCTTTTCTTCGGTGGCGCCTGCGCCAGAGGTGGGGAGCTCTTCATAGTCTCCGCTTTCGTTGTCGCCAGGGAGTATTACCTCGTAGAGATGGTCGTCCGCGGCAGCTTGCGCGGGGCGTCGATCTCGCGGCAAACTTGGCGCGTACGGCGGCGGTCGGTCCAAGTCGCGAGGAGTGTCGTCGACACCCGCCGCTTGGTCACCCGGAAGGCCCCCGAATACCTCCGTCACGAACACTGGAGCGGCCGTCGGCCTGCGCCCATAAACTAGCTGCTCGAGAAGACCTCGCGGGTGCCAGTTGAGCGAGATCGGGACGGAGCGCGCGATGACTTCTGTCTCGCTTACTTCGGATTCACGGACGACGCATTCAAACTGAACGTTGTAGATCCCGCTCGCGTTGGCCGGCTTCCAGCCCATCTTGGAGCCGAACCCAATCGGTTGCCATGCCTCGGTGGGCTGCTGACGGTACGACCAGCGACTGTAGAGCGGCTTCCCGTGCCAGTAGAGTTCGTGCCCAATCTTCTTCGCGCCCTTGCACACGCCATGTAGGTCAAACAATCGGCCATGCTGAATGCGCCCCACCGGTGGGGTCGAAACAATTTGGGCCAGGAGGACCGACGACTTCACTTCGAATTCAAGAGTCGTCTGGCTGGCAACGTGGTCGGTGCTATCAAGGCACTCGAGCTTCGTAACGAACGAACCTGCGGGGAAGGTTTTGGTGACGGCTAGCGTGTCGCCGAATCGCACCCAGTCTCCCGCCGCCGCGTCTTTCCATGACCAGCGCGACCGAAAGCGAAGGTCGGGGCCGGTGACTGCATATCGGACGCAAGTGCTATTAAACGCGATCGACGTTTCGCTCTGTAGATTTGTGATGTCACGCGGAGCCAAAATCTCGGCGTGCGGCTCGTTGACCGTGATCTTAATCTTCGGCGGGTTTTCTTCGTCCGCGTAGCATCTTTGAACCAAGCGATATCGGCCAGCTGGCGGCGCCTCCCAAGGCATTTCGGCGGTCCCATGAAAGGTCGGAGATGTTTGACGTTTTTTTGGATCAAGCTCTTTAGTATACGTTTCCGTGCCGCCGCGATTCGTGATGACCCAACGCGGAAGCGGCGCGTAGTCTTTGCCGCCTATGTTCGCCGTACACTTCCCCCGAATAGGGATCGTCTGGCCGACCCAGATCATGATGTCGGCACCGGGCGAGATCAGTTTGCTGTCTCCCGATTTGACGATCGGCGCCGACGAACTGTCGCTCATCGACGACTCATCGTCAGGCGACTCACCCGTTCCAGAACAGCCTACGATGGCCAGTGTTAGCGCGCCTATAGGTGCGAATCGTGCGGTCCAAAGTCGATTCGTAAACATGATAAGTCCCTCGTCAGAATAAGCAGTTGGCTCTTCGTCGACGTGAAGTCGCCTAGCCGATGCCAACGAAGGAGCGCTGTTGCACGCGAGCGACAGGCGTGCAAGCGGTAGTTGGGCGCACTCCAACCTGTAAAAGCACACTGTTAAGGCGTTGCGCTGTGCACGATTCGTATATTGTTTGACGAGGTGCGCGTTTGCGTTAGGAGGCGTTGTGGGGGTTGTTGGCGTCGCGAGTCTGTTCGCTTGGGTTATCGCGCTGATGTGGCTTCTCGGTACGTTGCGTCTGAGGCGCCGTATCAAGGCGATGGCGGTGCTTAAGCCGTCGTTGTCGGAGCCGACGCACGACGAGTACGAGCTCATCGTTCGCTCAGGCTTTCGACTCGATCCGCCGTGGCGTTTCGGGGCGATTAAATACGCCGAGCGGTCGCGTCTTGATGTGCTCGATCTGGTTCCGACAGGTCTCGAAGCGTCGCAAGCGATCCGTTTTTTTGTGTCGTTTGATCCGCTAAATTACCGGAAAAATCGCATCGCCGCGGGGAGGTCGGCCGCGCACGCGATTGTTTTGCGAAAGCGGCTCGCCGGAACTTTGACTGACGACGAAAAACGGCCGACCGATGCGGCGGCGTTCGCGCGACTGGCTCGGAAACTCAAAGAGTTAGCGCCGTCGTCGAGCGATGCGGCGTTTGTTCCAGTACCTTCGTCGATCGATGAAACGCAGGCCGAGCGTGACGCAGCGCTTCGCGCGATCTTTGGCGACTACGTTTATTCGATGATGATCGCGTCGCTTGCGCTACTTGTCGGAGCCGTTCTCGCGTCACCGCTCGTCGGCTTTTTCGCGCTTTTTGAAATGCACCTTGAGCTTGCGATCGCCTCGGTGATGACACCGCTGAAGCCGCGTCGTCTGGCTCGTTTTACGCTCTGCCGTTTCGTCAGCGATGTGTCGACGGTGTTTCGCCGCGATGCGTGGGCGGTGAAGAGGGAGCCCGATGCGGTGCGCGCGCTTCGTCCCGTCTACGGCGATCTTCTCAGAGATGGGATCGGTCGCTTTTTTGAGCCGCGTCGAAAAAAATGCCCGCTATGCGGAAGTGATAGTCTGAAAAAAGAGGTCGAAGTGATCGACCTGTACCAGCGCAAACCGGGGACATTCGAGCTCGATCGCTGCACGATATGCAGTCACGTCTTTCAAAATCCGCGCCTTAGCATCGACGGTCTCGATTTTTACTACCGCGATTTTTACGACGGGCTCGGCGAAGAGAAGCTCAGCGCACTCTTTTCGGCCGGATCGCGCCCCTACGTCATGCGTTCGCGCAGTCTGCGCGGCCTTGTCGAGCCGAAACGATGGCTCGACGTTGGCGGAGGGCACGGGCACTTTTGCCTCGTGGCGCGCGATGACTGGCCCGAGACCGAATTTGACATCGTCGATCTAGGCGAATCGATTCTGACGGCCGAGAAAAAAGGGTGGGTTAATCGAGCATTTCGCGCTCTTTTTCCCGATGTGGTTGATAGAATTACCGAAGAGCGCGGCCTCTACGACGTTGTGTCGATGAGCCACTATCTCGAACATACGCGCGATCCCGATGCGGAGATTGCGGCGGCGGCAAAAGCACTCGCACCGTCGGGTATTTTGATGGTCGAAGTGCCTAACCCCGATTCGTATCTTCGCCATATTTTTGGCCGCTATTGGGCGCCGTGGCTTCAGCCGCAGCATCAGCATTTGCTCTCGATTGCGAACATGGCGCGGCTCCTCAACGCGAACGGGTTCACGCCGATTCGCTGGGAAATTGGCGAGGCGCATGTCCCTTGCGACTTTTCGTTCGCCGCGATGAGCATGGTCGCTTTGATGGCGCCAGCGATCGATGCGCCATGGCTCCCTCCGGCAACATATCGCCAACGAATTGCCCATCGCATCGTTTGGCTGCTCGCCATGCCACTTATCGGCGTAGGATTTTTGCTAGACCACCTTTTTGCGCTTTTTTCGCGATCTCCCAAGTGGTCAAACACGTTTCGCGTCTTGGCGCGTCGTTCCGCGTAGGCTTTTTTCGGCAGAGTCTGAGCAGAAAACGCGCATCGTCTTAACTTTCCTTGCGCGTAACGGTATGGTCGCGCAATTCATGAACCGGCGTAGGCGATATAAGCGTTCGGCAGTTGTAAGGGAGACAAAATGGCACAAATTTCCGTGTTTTGTAGGGGAAGAGCGAGGGTTGCTTGAAACGGCCCGTTAACATTCCCAGCGCGGAAGGGAAATTGGCAGTCCTCATCCCAGGTATGGGGGCGGTCGCGACAACGATGATTGTCGGCGTTCTTCTGGCGAGGCGAGGCAAAGGTCATCCAATAGGCTCGCTAACCCAGATGGGGACGGTGCGTCTCGGTCGGCGGACGGATGAGCGCGTCGTAAAAATATCGGAGCTCGTCCCGTTGGCTGATTTGAGCCAAATTGAGTTCGGCGGGTGGGATATTTTTCCCGATGACGCCTACGAGTCGGCGAAGCACGCCGGCGTTCTTCGCGATGAGCATCTTGATCTGGTTAAAGAAGAGCTCCGCGCGATAAAGCCGATGCGAGGGGTCTTTTATCCCGAGTTCGTGAAGCGCCTCAACGGGACGTACACGAAGGCGGCGGCATCAAAAGCCGAGATGGTCGAGCTTCTCCGCCAAGACATCCGCGAATTTATCGCAAAGCGAGGCTGTTCACGCGCCGTTGCCGTCTGGTGCGGGTCGACCGAAGTTTTTACCGTCCCATCGGAGGTTCACGCAACCGTCAGTGCGTTTGAAGCGGGGCTAAAAGCCAGCGATCCACGAATCACAAATTCGCAAATTTATGCGTGGGCGCTTTTGAAAGAGCGCGTGCCATTCGTCAACGGGTCGCCAAACGTGGCGGTCGATTTTGCCGCGGCGCAAGAGCTCGCGCGCGAGCTTCGCGTTCCAATCGCCGGCAAAGATTTTAAGACCGGGCAGACATTGATGAAAACGATCGTCGCGCCGGGCTTTAAGAGCCGAATGCTCGGCCTTCGAGGCTGGTATTCGACAAATATTTTAGGCAACCGTGACGGCGAAGTGCTCGACGACCCAGACAATTTCAAAGCCAAAGAGGTCTCGAAATTGGGCGTTTTAGAGTCGATTCTCGAAACCGAGCGCTACAAAATTTTATACGGCGATCTGGTTCACAAAGTACGCATCGATTACTACCCACCAAGAGGCGACGACAAAGAGGGGTGGGATAACATCGATCTGTTCGGTTGGCTCGGCTACCCGATGCAGATGAAGATCAACTTTCTCTGCAAAGATTCGATCTTGGCGGCTCCTCTGGTGTTAGATCTGGCGCTCTTTAGCGACTTAGCGCAACGAGCAGGTTTTCGCGGTACGCAAGAGTGGTTGAGCTTTTACTTCAAGAGCCCGATGACAGCGCCGGGGCTCTACCCAGAGCACGATTTGTTCATCCAGCTCATGAAGCTGAAAAATACGCTTCGCTGGATGAGCGGTGAAGAGGTCCTCACGCATTTAGGGCATGAATATTACGATTGATTTAGCCGCATCGTTGATCCTTCTCGCGACCACTCTGGTCGCTTTGGCGGCGTACGCGACCCGTGTGATTTTTCACGGGCGCGCGCGCTCAGAGCGGGTTGAGCGCGAGGGGGAAAGTCTCATCATCCGAAAAGGGGCGATGGAGACAACACTCTGGGTCATGGGTCCGATCGGCGAAGCATGCGTGCGACTCGGCATTACAGCCAATGCGGTGACATGGAGCTCGCTCGCATTTGGGCTCATGGCCGGGGTCGCGATTGCAAGCGCTCATTTTGGCGTTGCGGCGGCTCTCGCTGCGCTTGCCGCGCTGGGCGATGCGCTCGACGGTGTAGTCGCTCGGGCAAGCGGCGAGTTAAGCGATTCTGGTGCTATTTTAGACGCGGCGATCGATCGCTATGTCGAACTTGCGTTTATCGGTGGGCTCGCGTTTTATTTTCGAGAGCACCCATTTGAGCTAATTTTAGGCCTTTGCGCGATCGCTGGCGCCTTCATGGTGAGCTACGGCTCAGCGAAAGCCGAGGCGCTTCGAGTCGCGGTGCCGCGAGGTTCGATGCGGCGCGCAGAGCGAGTTCTTCTCCTAGTCGTCGGGGTCGGTCTCGCGCCGATTGTATCGGCGGTGCCGGCGATTGCTGAGTGGTCCGATGGTCCAGCGGTCGTTGCGCTCGCTCTGATTGCCACGGTCGGTAACGTATCTGCGGTGCGCCGCCTTGCCGCCGCGGCTCGAGCTACGAAAGGGCTGCGGCGGACGAGCGAAGCGGTCGCGATTGTCGCTGTCGAGAGACGCGCGTCGTGAAGCGTGCGGTGGCGAAGTGGCTGCCGCTCATTTTGATCGCGTGGCCGGCCTTCTGCGTCGCGGTCGGCGAGTGGCGCATCGAGCATATTGTGCTCGGCTTCGCGATCGCGATTCTCGCGTACGGCACGCCGGCGATGCAGCGGCTGTTCCGCGGCCTGTTTCCGTTTTGTCTCCTGGCGCTCATTTACGATTCGATGCGCTACTGGCACAAGTTTGGCGTGACGGCGGCGCGCGTTCATCTGTGCGATTTGCGCGCGCTTGAATTGCGCCTATTCGGCTTCGAGGGGGAGACCGCAAGCGACTGGTTTCAGGCTCACGCCTCGCCGTTTTTTGATCGCCTCTGCGCGGTGCCGTACGGGACATTTATTTTCGTGTCGCTTGCGGTTGGCGCGTGGCTCTATTTTCGTGATTACGATGCGCTCTGTCGTTTCGCGTGGACGTTTCTGCTCGTCAATATCGCCGGCTTCATCACCTATCACGCCTATCCGGCTGCCCCTCCTTGGTACTTTCACTCGCACGGCTGCTTCGTCGATCTCAGCACAACAGCAAGCGCAGGGCCGAACTTGGCGCGTGTCGACGCATGGCTCGGCGTACCGTATTTTGCCGGTTTTTACGGGCGATCGGCCGATGTATTCGGCGCCGTTCCTTCGCTTCATGTTGCCTATCCGCTGCTTAATCTGATTTTCGGATGGCGCTATTGGCAAGCCCTTGGGCGCAGTCTTGCCGTCGCTTTTTTTCTCTTGATGTGCGTTTCGGCGGTCTACCTCGATCACCATTGGGTGATCGACGTGCTCATCGGCATTACGTACACCGCTACTATTTCGTTTTGCGTGAACGCGCTCTGGCGAGGCAAAACGTGAAGTGGCAAAACGTCGCGACTTACGGGCTGGGGACATGGTTCGGCTGCGGCTACGTTCCGCGCGCACCAGGCACGGCGGGGACGCTCGGCGCGATTCCGCTTTATCTTCTTCTTCGCGCATCGGGGAGCGTGACAATTCTCGCGGTCGCGGGAGCCCTTGCGATTCTCGGAGTGCTTGCGTCGTCGCGCATTGTTCGTGAAACGGGCAAAAAAGATCCGCAGATCATCGTGATCGACGAAGTGGTCGGTGTTCTGGTCACACTCGCGGCAGCTCCACCGACGTGGCCCGCGCTCGTCGTTGGGTTCGTGGCATTTCGGATTTTTGACATGTGGAAGCCGTGGCCCGCGCGAACAGCCGAACGGCTCCCCGAAGGGTGGGGTGTGGTAGCCGACGATGTGGTTGCCGGCGCGTATGGGGCTGCTGTTTTGGGCGTACTACGCGCCACTGGGGTTTTATGACTTCGCGCTCGTTTGTTCGGTGGACGCTAAAGCACGGTGTCGCGCTTTGGGTGATCGCGCTCCTCCTGGCAGTCCCTGCCATGTGGCGCACGGGAGCGCTGTACATGCATCTCAAGAGCGATGTCGAAGCGCTCCTCCCTCGCGAGTCGGAGAGCGTGAAGGCGATCGAAGAGCTGCGCGCCCGGATGGACGGGCTCATGTACTTGGGCGTGATCGTTGACGTCGGCAAGCCTGAAAATATTCAGAACGGCGAGCGATTCCTGGACGATTTGTCCAAACGCATCGCTACCTACCCGCTGAATTTGGCGCGTGCGGTCCGCATCGGAACTGCGGAGGAGCAAGCGTTTCTAAAAAAGCACGCGCCGATGTACATCGACGCCGACGACCTCCGCGAAATTCGATCGAGAATCGAAAATCGCCGCGACTGGGAAGTATCGCGCGCGACCGGTTCGCTGCTCAATGACAGCGCGCCGCCTCCGCTTGAGTTCAGCGATATCGAGGCGAAATACGCAGCGAAATTGCCAAAAGAGGGCGAGCGAAGCGGCACGAATTGGCGGTGGTCGAGCGACAAATTACGAACGACGATGCTTCTGGTCGAAGTGGGCAAGAGCTTCTCATCGGGGGCAAGCTCCGCCAAAGAGTTACTCCAGCGGGTAAAGAGCGACATCGCTGAGCTCGACCCCAATCGCTACGCGCCCGGGATGTCGGTCGGTTTTTCTGGCGACGTCGCGATCAGCGTCGAAGAGACAAACGCGCTCCTTTCCGATTTGTCGGTATCGAGCATCCTTGTTGTTATTGCGGTGATCGCGGTGATCATCACGTACTTCCGGTGGGCGAGAAGCGTGGCTATTCTTCTCCCTCCGCTAATTTTGGCGACGGCGTATGCGTTTGCGCTTGCGTCGCTCCCGCCGTTTTCTGTCACCGAGCTGAATACAAATACGGCATTTTTAGGCTCAATTATCGTCGGAAACGGCGTCAACTTTGGGGTTGTGCTTCTAGCGCGTTACGTTGAAGAGCGGCGCAGAGGGAGCGATGTCGAAGAGGCGCTTGTGCAAGCGGTTCGCGGGTCGCGCCTAGGCACATGGGTTGCCGCCGTTGCGGCATGCTGCTCGTACGCATCGCTCGCCCTGACGCAATTTCGGGGGTTTCGCCAATTTGGGACGATTGGCGGTATCGGGATGCTTCTGTCGTGGGGGGCTGCATTCTTGCTGATGCCGTCACTTGTCCGCTGGCTCGACCGAGGCGGGAAAACGGCGCCGATGCGGCTCAATCATCCTCATCGCGTGATGCGTTTTTTGACGCTGATCGTGAAGCGTTATGCCCCGGTCGTCGTGCTCATCGGCGCGGCATTGATGATCGCCGCTGGCGTTAGCGTCCACCGGTTCGACATGTCGCATGTCGAGTACGACTTTTCGAAGTTGAGGCGAGCCGATACCTGGACGAAAGGCGAGGGGTATTGGGGGCGCAAGATGGATGCGCTCCTGGGCGGATATCTGACGCCGACGGTCATTCTCGCCGATTCCGAAGAGAAGGCGCGTGAAGTTGCAAGGCGTCTCACAGAAGCGCGCGCGAGACCGCCGCTCGCCGACACGGTTGCGCAGGTGCGGACGATTGACGACGTTTTGCCGAGCGATCAAGCGGCAAAGCTCGAAGAGATCGCGGCGATTCGAGAGGCTATTACGCCGGCAATTCGGGAGCGCTTACCGGAAAAAGGGCGCGAGGCGATCGATCGATTCATCGGCGAAGATGAGCAGACGCTGATCGCACTCGCCGATCTGCCGCGCGCGTTCACGACGGCGCTTCGCGAAAAAAATGGCGATGTAGGGCGAGCGGTTCTCGTCTATCCGCGCCCTTCAAAGGCTCTTTGGCAAGGGCCGTCGCTCGTCGGGTATGTGTCGTCGCTTCGAACGATCGCCGGCGAATCGCGCGTTGCCGGTTCGCTGCCGCTCTCGGCCGACATTCTCTCGTCGATTCAGCATGATGGTCCGATCGCGAGCGCGGCGGCGTTTGTCGGTGTCATTCTTGTGGTGATCGCGCTGTTCCGTTTTCGGGTGACGACGGTCTACGTCATCGGCTCTCTCGCGGTCGGTATATTGTTGTTGATCGGATCGGTTAGTTGGCTCGGGATTAAGATTAACTTTGCCAATTTTATCGCGTTTCCGATCACGTTCGGCATTGGTGTCGATTACGCGGTGAACATTGTGAGCCGGTACGATGAGGGGGGCCGCAAAGATATTTTGGCCGCCGTCAGAACGACCGGCAGCGCAGTTGGCTTGTGTTCGCTGACGACGATTATCGGCTATTCGTCGCTGCTCCTCGCGCAAAATCGCGCGCTATTTCTTTTTGGCCTCGTCGCCGTTCTAGGTGAAATCGCCTGCCTTTCTGTCGCAGTGACGCTTCTTCCGGCTACAATTCTGATGATTAAACGGCTCGGTTGATCGATCATCGCTGCATGAGCGAAACGATGGCAAGTCCGTACTGCACGGGGAGTTACGCGCCGATAGCGACCGAAGGAGAGGCGCGTTGCGAGCTATTGTCAGGCGAAATACCGCGCGATCTCGACGGCCTCCTAGTGCGCAACGGCCCGAATCCAAAGTTCGCGCCGCGCGGGCGTTACCATTGGTTCGACGGCGACGGGATGCTTCATGCGGTGCGTATTCGTGATGGGCGGGCGACGTATCGCAATCGCTGGGTTAAAACGAGCGATTTGGCGCGCGAGGAGTCAGAGCAGCGCGCGCTATGGGGCGGCATTATGGATCAGGCGAGTCCGCCGGCGCGCTACAAAGACACATCAAACACCGATGTGATTTTTCACGGCGGCGTATTGAAAACGCTTTGGTACCTCTCGGGCGTTCCGTACCGAGTCGACGCGAATTCGCTCGAGACGCTCGGGCCCGATAAGTTCCTCGGCACATACGACGGTGCTGTCGCCGCGCACGCAAAAGTCGACCCACGCAGCGGCGAACTCTTATTTTTCGACTACGGGCACACCGCGCCGTTTATGCATTTTGGCGTGGCCGATAGCGAAGGGCGCCTTACGCATCGTGAGCCTGTGCCGCTCCCCGCAGCGCGATTGCCGCACGATCTCGCGATCACCGAAAACTACGCTATTTTGATGGATTTGCCGGTAATTTTCGATGACAAAGCGATGGCGCAGGGCCGCTGGCGTACATCGTTTCGTCGCGATTTGCCGGCGCGATTTGCCGTGGTGTCGCGGCGCCGGCCCGATCAGCAGCGTTGGTTTGAAGCGGAGCCTTGCTACATTTATCACACGATAAACGCGTGGGAGGAGGGCGACGAAATCATCATGGTCGGCTGCAGAGTCGCCGATCCCTATCAAGCGCCGCGCCCGGAAGATGGGCCTTGGGCTGTGATGATGGCGACGCTCCGTATTCAGGCGACGCTCCACAAATGGCGGTTTAATCTCCGGACAGGCGAAACAAAAGAAGAGTCGCTCGACGATCGCAACGCCGAGTTTCCGTCGATCGATGGCCGCCTTCTCGGGCGTCGTTCGCGTTTCGCGTACAACGTCATCATCGGTTCGGAGCCGACGGTTTTTTTTGATGGCATCATCAAGTACGACACCGAGACGGGAGAGTCCGAGTCGTTGTTGTTTGGTGCGGGGCGGCGTGGGTCGGAGTCGCCGTTCGCGCCGCGTCTCGGCTCCACAGGCGAAGATGATGGCTACATTCTTTCGTTCGTACACGACGAACGCGAAGCGCGATCGGAGCTGTGGATCATCGATGCGCATGAGCCGTCGAGAGGTGCGGTAGCGCGGCTCGGCCTCGCCAATCGCGTGCCGCTCGGATTTCATGCGAAGTGGGTCGCGGGCGATCGTCTCCCGTCGTGAATTATGTCGCAATAGCGCCCGACTATCGCCTAAAAGCTTTCGGTGTGATCGACGCTATAAAGCAGCTTGCAACCCCCTTCGCGGCCTCGCTCTTTTTCTTGACGATGTCGCACGCCTCTTTGGCCGCCGACCCATGGGCCGACAAAGACGCGCGTCGCCTTCAAACAAAAGCGATGGAGGACGACTATCTCGCCACCGATTTTGACAAAGCGCGCGCGCGCCTTCAGCAAGCAATCGTTCTATGCGGCCCGAATCGATGCCGGCCGGAGCTTCGAGGAGAGCTTCATCGCGATCTCGGCGTGGTGTTGATCGTAGGGCTCGGCGAGCGCGAGAGCGGGCGCGCACTCTTGGTCGAAGCGCTGAAAATCGATCCAACGCTCAAACTCGATCCGGACGTCAAAACGAAAGAGCTCGAGGTTGTCTGGAGCGAAGCAAAAGCGGTCGCGGCTCCAACGGTTCGGCCGTCGGCACCGCGCCCGTTCGCGCAAGCCGAGCAAGATGAATGCCCACCGGGCCTCCCCGGTTGCCGCGCATCGAGCCGCTCAGCAACGCTATCAAACGGCGCAGCCTGCAACGAGAATGCGCAATGCGGTAGCGGAAGGTGCCGCGACCATCGGTGCGAAGCAAGCGCCACGTCGGCGCCGCGCTGGTGGGTCGGCGCATCGTTTTCCGCCGACTGGACACTGATGCCGCGCGCGCTCGATGTTTGCAGACTCGGTTCCGATGCAAAGCCGATGAGTTCGTCAGGCTACACATGCACCGCAGGCGGGAGCGACTATCCGACGCGCACGTCAGACGATCAAAACAGTCGATTGGTCGACGGCAAGTCAGGGGGGATCGCGGGGACAGGCCTAGGGTTTGGCAGCATGCGCGTGATGGTGTCGGGCGACTACGCCGTCACGGGAAATTTGCTGCTTGGAGCGCGGCTCGGCTACGTGTTCAATCGTCACGAAAGCAAAGCTGCGTTTTCGTTCCCGGTTCATCTCGAAGCGCGGGTAACCTGGCTGTTTGGCAAAGCGCCACTTTTTTCGTCAGGCTTCGCCCCCTACATTTTTATTTCAGGAGGCGCGTCCGAATTTGTCGGGAAGGTTCCCGGCGGAAATATCCATTCGACGGAGCGCGATCCAAACGGTGGTGGTAGCATTTTGCGCCCCATCGATATTTGGGCGGTCGGCGGCCCCGGTTTTGTGTCGGCAGGAGGCGGAGTTCGTTGGGCACCGACCGCACGAATCGCGTGCACACTCGGCCCGAAAGTGACACTGCCGTTTGGATACGGTTCTTGGCTAGTACTCTCTCCGGAAATAGGTCTCCAGTATGGCTTCTGATCACGATACACTTCTTTCTTATTTTTCACGTCAAATTGCCGAGCGGGCGGAGTTTGTAGCGTTCCGCACAAAGCGCGAAGGGGCGTGGGCAAGCACGACTTGGGGCCAGTGGAATGCGCGGTCGAGAGCCGTCGCGCTCGACCTGATTGAGGGCGGGCTGCAAGTCGGCGATCGCGCGGCGATTCTTGCGAACACCCGCGAAGAGTGGGCCGTTGCCGATATCGCGATTTTAATGGCCGGCGCTGTGACAGTGCCTATCTACCAGACACTCGTGGCCAATCAGGTCGATTACGTACTCACCCATTCGGATGCAAAAGTGCTGTTCGTTGAAGATGTCGTTTTTCTAAAGCGGCTCGTCGACGCGAATGTAAGTCAGCTCGACAAACTGCTCCGAATTGTCGTTCTAGATGGGCGCGATGCGAGCGAACAGTTGGCGTCGTTGCCCGCTAGTGTGCGCGGCAAAATCGTCACGCTCGATGCGGCGATTAAGGCGCAAAAAGGCGCATCGGCGGCCGCAAATGCGGCGCTCGAAGAGCGGACTGCTGGCGTAAAACCCGAGACACTCGCGGCGATCGTCTACACCTCGGGGACGACGGGGAACCCAAAAGGGGTGATGTTAACGCACTCGAATTTTTGCCACGAAGTTTCGGCGGTTGCTGAAGTGCTGGCGATCGTTCCGGCTGACGAGCAGCTTCTATTTTTGCCGATGGCGCACATTTTCGGCAAGCTGCTGCTCGCCGCTCAGTTAAAGGTTGGGTACATATCGGCGTTCGCCGAGGCGGTGCCAAAAGTGCTCGACAACGCGATGGAGTTGAACCCAACAATCATCGGCTGCGTCCCTCGCATTTACGAAAAAGTGTTTGCGGTCGCGAACGATAAAGCGCGCGAAGCGGGCGGTCTAAAAGAGGCAATTTTCAACTGGGCGACCGACGTGGGGCGGCAGATGGCGCGCGTGAGGCAGGCGCACGGTTCGCCAAGCCTGGCGCTGCAGCTGCAATTTGCGGTCGCTGATAAGCTTGTTTTATCGAAGATTCGCGGGCGATTTGGTGCGCGTTTGCGCATCGCGGTAAGCGGCGGAGCGCCGCTCGCAAAAGAGCTGTGCGAATGGTTTCACGGCGCGGGGATGATGGTACTCGAGGGGTACGGGCTGACGGAGACAACGGGGGCGGCAACGCTCAACACACCGTCGAACTATAAGTTTGGGTCGGTCGGAGGGGCAGTGCGCGGGGTCGAAGTGAAGATGGCCGGCGACGGCGAAGTGATGGTGCGCGGGCCGATCGTGATGAAGGGCTATTACCAGCGCGAGCAAGAGACACGCGAAGTGCTCGACAGCGACGGGTGGTTTTGCACGGGCGACATCGGAGTGTTAGCGGCCGACGGGTCGGTCACGATCACCGACCGAAAGAAGGATATTATCGTCACCGCCGGCGGGAAGAATGTGTCGCCGCAAAACATCGAAAATTTGCTGAAGCAGTCGCAGTGGATCAGCCAAGCGATGGTGCACGGCGACAAGCGCCCGTACTTGGTAGCGCTAGTGACGCTGAATCCAGAGGCGATCGAGCGCTTTTGCAAGAGCGCCGGCGGCGAAGTCGACAAACAAAAAATCTATGCGCACGAAGAGGTGATCGCGCTCGTCAACGCCGAGATAGAGAAAATCAACGGCCGTCTGTCAAAGTTCGAGACGATCAAAAAGATCGCCATCGTGCCAGGCGATTTTACAATCGACGGCGGCGAGCTAACGCCAACATTGAAAGTAAAGCGAAAGGTCGTAACAGAGCGCCACTTGCAGCTGCTCGACGGGCTTTACCGGTAAGAAACGCCGAGCATCGGCGCGTTGACTCGTGGGCCGCGCGGGCGGCCTAACGTGGGGTTGCAACGATCAGATGTTCACTCTCGACGAGCTCGGCGTCGAACACCGCCGCGATTTCTGAAACGTATGCGCTCGTTTTCAGGTTGGTCTGAGAATATCGCTTCCCGTTCTCTCCGGCCGCCGTATGAACCCCGCTGCCGTCCCCCTCATAAATGCGAAAGTACGCTTTGCCATTTGGCTTTAGGTGGCGGCGCGCAAGCGAGATCACTTCGCGGCGTGCGTCGGCCGTTTCGATAACGTTGAGGACGCTGAAGATCGTCACCGAGTCGTAAAGGCGAGCGTTCTGACTGGAGGGGGCCGCAGCGTTGCTCGAATCGCCGAGGACCGCCTCATTGTGCCGCGCATCGCGCGCATCCGGGTCGTATACGGCATTGTTGACGCCATAGCAGGTGTTTACGTACCGACTGTTGTTGTCAAATCGACCGCCGCCAATATCAAGGTTCGTTTGGCCTTCGCGAAACTGAATATGCGGCGAATCAAACGCAGCGAAACCAACGCTCAAATCGCGCACCCATTGGCCGCCACTGTCTTGGGCGTAGCTGTAGCAGTTGGGTCGGTCGTGTGAATCGGGTGGCGGGGACGTCTCGTCACGCGGCGCTGCGGTCCACTGCATTGTGCTTATTCGGTCGCTCTCGAGCACACAGTAGCCAAGCGCTTTGCCGTTCGTCGGGCAGACCACCAGTTCGTTCAAAAGCGCGCCAGCGGGCGGACCACCCGATCCAGTGCACGAGATCAAGAACAGCGGTGCCAATTTTCGAAGCATGGTGGGGCTATTTTTACATACGAAGCCGTCCGTGCAACCACGCCGGCTAAATCAGCTTTTTGCGCGTATAGAGGGGTGAAGTAGGCTTCCGGCAACAATCGAGTGTTGGTCATGCAAACCGAGCCTTAAGTGGTTGTGCGTCAGTGCGCCGCGCATTTGCACCACCGCTTTTCGAAGGCTCGCAGCGCGGTCAACTGGTCGGTGCTTACCCCCACCGACGATGGGCCCACATCGCCGAAAAACACGTATTCTGACGGGCCGATCCACTTTTCGAGAAAGCCGATGCACATTGGCTTTTCGTCTGCGGTCCGGCCCCTATTTTTCTGTATGTCCATCGTCGAATCGAGACCAATCGCACACTACTTCACGGTCGTGCCAGTCCTTTATCCGTTACCCCTCGCCAGCATCGAGGCTGGTGATCAAATCGAGGAGTCCGTCGGCCTCCCACACTCGATTGCGAACCGACTCGTTTGCCCGCGTCAGCACGCGCGCAGCTTCCAGTTCGGTGATGGCGTTCGCGATTGCTGGCTTGGTGCGCCCGGTGGCTGCGACGCCCACCGGTACAGTCAACATCGGGTAGGCCGGAAGAATCGTAATGAGCGCCCACGCTGCGGCGTCTTTTCGAGGCGGACTGCTCGTCTTCGACAACTGATTGCGCCAGCGCTCTTGCAACGCGCGGACCTTGAAGGAGTACCGTTCGGCCAGTTGCGCAGCTTGGGCGGTTGCCACGCAAAAATGCTCAATCCATTTTTCGAGGTCCCCTTCACGATAGGCCGTCAGGCCACCGACGTAGGCGTCTTTATCGCGCGCCAAGATCACGCTGATTGGCGGGACAAATGACGGTGCCAGATGGCGCCGCCGAAGAATGATTTGCACGAGTGCGCGCCCCGTCCTGCCGTTGCCGTCGTCGAAGGGGTGAATCGTTTCAAATTGCGCATGCGCGACAGCAGCCTGCACGAGTGGAGGGAGCGTCGCGTCGTTAACAAATCGGCACAGGTCAGCCATGAGGCGTGTCACTTCTCCGGCCGGTGGTGGGACAAAGGACGCCCCACAAGGATTGTAGTTGTTTCCGCCGATCCAATTCTGACGGTTGCGAACACGACCCGCGATGCCTGAATTGGGAGCGGAGGCGAGCAACACGCGATGAACGTCGATGAGATCGCTCGGCCTGATGTCAGCGGTCTCCGCGGCTCGTTCGATCGCAAGCTGCATCGCGTCGATGTTGGCGAGGATTTCTAGCGCTTCACGGCCGACGTTTCTCCCTGTGTCTTGATTCGCTTCGGCTCTTGCAAGCTGTCGAGCGTCGATTTGCATGCCTTCGACTTTGGACGACGCAACCGATTCAGTTCGAAGCAGCAAGCGCGCAAGAGGAGCTAACTCCGAACCTGCGCTGCGGTTGAGCGCGGCGATGGCGTTTTCCGCGCTGGATACGACGCCTGCGAGATCCCCCGGCAGGGTTAGCGCCAACTGTTGGATCGGGTCAGGAATAAACACCCTATAATTGCAGGCTCGCTTGTATTTCGGGGGTGCGTATAGAGTGGGGTCGGCCGTCCTCATGCGCTTTTACGCGAGCCGACCGCTTGACGACATCGCTCAATCGGGTCAAAGCGGCGCTATCACCGTCGTGCAACGCATTAGGGTAGGGGCGGCAGCGCCAATCTGCTTTCGGGTAGCAAAATTAAGCGTGTTTGACGTGTACGTCCAATGGACGTACGATATGCATATGTCACAGCTAGGATCCGATCGAGGTTCAATAGCTCGCGCGCGCGGGGAGCGGCTTGGGTTTCGTGTCGATGCGAAAACCAAGCGCCTCGTCGAGCGCGCCGCTCGGCTTGAGCGTCGCAATGTGACTGATTTTTGTGTGACAGCGTTGACAGACGCGGCCAAAAACACCATCGAATCACACTCTTCGATAGTTTTATCCGAAGCCGATCGAACGGCGTTCTTCGATACGCTTGTCAAACCCGCGAAAGCAAATGCACGTCTGCGGCGAGCATTTCAGGCCGAGCGCGAGCTCATCAAGCGGTAATGGCTGACGGGCCGAGAGAGCTGCGCATCGTTACGCTCGATAGCAAGCGGCACGATCGCGCTCATTTTACATGCGGAAGCACGGCGCTCGATGCCTATCTGAAAGCTCAAGCGACTCAAGACATGCGCCGCAAAGCGAATGCAGTGTTTGTGCTTGAGGCCACGACAAGACCATCTTCCATTCTCGGGTACTTCACCCTTTGCGCCTACGCGCTGGCCCCGGGAGCGGTTCCGGACGAGGCCCGGAAGCACTTGCCGAGATACCCATTGGTAAGCGCGACGCTCATAGGGCGTCTGGCTATCGCGCTGTCCGAGCAGCGGCGCGGGCTCGGTAGTGTACTTCTCGCAAACGCGTTGCGGAAAGCTTACGAGAGCGCTGACACTGTCGGTTCATCAATGGTGGTTGTCGACGCGGTCGACGAAAAGGCCGTCACATTCTACCAAGCGCACGGTTTCGTGAAATTACCTGAGTCGATGCGCCTGGTCCTCTCAATGCAAACCGTTGCCAAAACAATTGGCCTAACTTGACGTCGTGGTGTCCGAAAACGCAGAGCGGAGAGATGGGGCAGAAAGGCGCGAAGGCGGAAAGATGTATGGCGGCGCAAATTTCCCATGCCCGACCGATAAGGAGCCTAGCGAGTTGGTCCACCGCCCTTCCAGAGCGAATTACCGGCGGCCGAAGTCAACTACGCGGCTTGCTTGACGCGAACGCTGGCCACCAAATTCGCCGCTTCAACCAATTTCAAAATGCGGTCGATCGTCACCTTCTGGAGACTGTCGCCGCGGCAATTGTCGCAGCAGTGCCGCGACTTTTTCGTTATCCCGCTCAGCTTCATGGGACGGGCGCATCTGGAAGAGATTCGGCCAATTGTCTTGGCAGTGCTGAGACTTTCTTTGATCCCAATTTTTTAGCTGTTTCCACACCGATCTCGTCCCCCGCCCCTTTTCCGACGCTTGTACCTATTGCACAGTCGCCTCGTCCGGCTGACGCCAAGCCCGTCCGAGCTCTTTCGCCAGTACTTCGCATGACAGTGCAATCGTAGCGGCGTCGTCCAACCCGCCGCTCGCGCGAATCGCCATCAGTGCTCCTGTCGCACCGCGATCGGCAAAAAGCTCAACAAGAAACGGGCGCGATGCACGCGTCACCTCGCCGGCAACCGGGTCCTGGGCAAGACGACCAAGCGTTTGCCCTAGGTTATCGATGCTTGCGTGACGCAGGATACGCAGCACATCGAGCGCGTCTTTGTCCTGCAAGCGATCCGGCACGTGCTTTCGCTCATCGATCTTGTGCAACTTCGCGACGAGAAGCGCACCGACGTTTGCCACCGCGATATCAAACGTTCGCGAGTCACCGCGCTCCAAG
Organism: Nannocystis exedens; assembly: GCA_945861885.1. Lineage (GTDB taxonomy): Bacteria > Myxococcota_A > Polyangia > Polyangiales > Polyangiaceae > CAMAVR01. Next base: position 52,913 of record CAMAVR010000018.1, read on the forward strand.
GCGGCAACACGAAGAATGGAGTGATCGACAACGGCGGCTTCAAGCCCCGTCGCCTTGCGCGCAACGTCGGTGCCGTGCGCGCCCAGCCGCGCGCCTCGTCGCCCTGCTCCGGCAAGCGCGGTCGGTACGAGAAAATCGATCTGGTATCCATCATGCTTCAGCGCCCATGTTCCGGGTCGCACGGCGAGCTGAAACCCAGCGGTTTCCATCAAGTTAGCCAGTGCGGGCGCGTCATCGAGATGACGCGGATCGATCGCGAGATCGGCATCCGTCGTGAACGGCGCGACCGCCAAGTCACCGGCACCAACGCGGAGGTAAATGGCTTGCGCACCGACAAGTACAACCGCCTTTCGATGTGCACCCAGCGCGGTGAGCGCGTCCAGCAGAACTCGTCGCGACGTTACATATTCAACGTCAAAGCTTCCTTCGCCAGTCATTTTCAAATTCCTTCATTTTATTGATAAGTTCTTCTGCTTCTTGCGGCCCACGTCCTGGGGAAGTCATAAGATCGACAGCGACTTGGGCTGGCGACGCGCATACCAACTCGGCCTCCTTCAACACCGACAACCGAGGCGACGCTGGGCCAGAACGTTCGAAGACAACGTCGTCATATGGCTCGAGTAACCAGACGTTCGCACCAGCTTCAGCGGGCACGAGGCCGAGCTTCTTCGCTGCCTGTTCCGCATCGTCGACGTAAATCATCGCTAACCGTGTTGGCGCGATTCCGGGACCCGCGAGCGAACCGGTCGCGGCATATCGACCTTCGAAACGCGACAACTTTTCAGTCAACCCGCCTAAGCCGCGCGGGTCAAGATACGAGACCACACGGTTAGACGTTTTGACATCGTAGTCGCGCGCCCAGCGTCGCACGATACCGACCCAATCGGCCGCGATGATCTGCTTTTTTTTATCGCGCGAGAGCAGTGCCTCCTCGTCGAGCAGGGTCACAACGCGCGACATCGTTCCAAGTGGAATGTTCGCGCTCTGCGCAAGCGTACGTAGGCGGTACGGTGGCACGAAATCGCAAAGGGCCCGGGCAACGCGCGCCGCTGCGGCCCCCTTGAGACTGCGAAGTGCCCGCGGTTGCCTCGTCGGATCTTTCTCTGCCCCTTCGGTCTCGATGAAAATCGCAGGGTGGTCGAGAGCAAGCCGCAGGTTGCCGGTGCTGTCAGCGTAGCTGACACCTAAGCCGCGAAGAAGCTCTCTCGCGCGAGGGCTCAAGTAGGGGCACACCAGAAACAGCGGCGTATTATTTACCGACGCCACGATGTTTGGAACGTCGCGTGGCGTCACGGCGCGACGGATTTGCGTGCTTACTTTGGCACGCTGTCCGCCTGGGGCGCGGAGAGCAAGAACGGCATTCACGCCGACTAGGCTGTCAATCGACGCCACCCACCCCGCCGGAAGACGACGTGCCAGCTCGTTGCTCACGCTCTTGAGCATCGCTGTTCCGCTATTGTGTGCGTTCCGCATCATGTGGAACGTGTCATTTTATGGAACATTTGGCAAGCACATCGGTAACTCTTGCGTCAGTCCTATCGGAAGGTGCTTGCGATCGCGAACGCACTTCAGGGTCCCATCCAGAGAAACGAACGGCGTCGGGCTCTCTCATGCTCGGAAATCTTTGTTTCCGGGCATTCAGCCCCGCTGGCATCGCCCGAAAATAAGGTCGTATTTCCCTTTCCCTACAGCGGTCCAGCGCCGGACAAAGATCCGTCAATAGGAACAACGCTCCACGGGTGGTGCAAGCGGATGCTCCACCAGACTCCAAACGGCCGCGAGAATGGCGACTTTGGAAAAAAAGTCGATGGTGCGGAACGTTTTTCCGCCGACGTATGCGTAGGGGTCGCCGACGCCTGCGTGTATGGCCATTGGGTCGGGGCTCATCCACCTCATGAGCATTGGCGAATAGTAACGCGCGCCGAAGTAGACGAGGCCCGCTTCTAGAAACCCGCTGGTTTTCGTTCAACCCTTTCCCGCCCACTTTTTGGGGCCCGGAACGTTCGCGGAGTACGCCCCGGGCCCCGAAAAAGCCGTTGGCACTCGGTCTCGAGACGAAACCCAGCGGGTTTCTGCCATTGGTGCGCTGCATTTCCCAGCAGACTCCTAGGTCATCGTGCTTGCCCGAAAAACGGCATTTTTCGCGGTATTTGGCCCACTTTTCAAAGAAGAGCAGGGGTGCCCACCCCCGCCGGGGCGCACTCAAGCATCTTCAACCAATCGCCCCGTCGACCCCTCCCAAATC
>CAMAVR010000019.1 GCA_945861885.1 Nannocystis exedens
AATCGTATCGCGCACGCGCACGCGCATGCGCACGGCTACGAGAGAACGAAGACGTGAACGATAACGGCGCACGGTTACGTGCCTCGCGCGCCGAGCACCTGAATTTACCTTGTGCTACCCATCAACCGAAGGTTGATGGGGCACTAGCTGGCCCCCTTCAAATGTCAGCGCCTCGTCTTTGTACTTCATCGTATATTTCTCTACGCCCGCGTCATCGCTAGGGATCGCTGCGCGGCCTTCAGGAGGAAGCCGGGTGACCGATATATCTGAGAACACCATCGTTGGAGGGCTCTGAGGCGGCACCTCGGGTGCCGCGACGGGGGCGCTGCCATCCGCCGACGGTTCCGCGCCGCCATCCTCGGCCGTCGCGCCGAATTTATGTTCTGACGATCGCGACGCCACTGTACCGAATTGGCGCGCGGCGGCTGTTCGTCCCTCCCTCTTTGAGTCGACTCTCGGAGGCGCGGCAGGAGGAGGCGGAACGCTCGCACGAATAAAAACAAGCGCACTTCCGGCTGTATTAGGCGTTGGCGTTTGGGGGGGTGGCGTCGCGGCTGGTGGAGTGGCCGAACTCGCACCCAACTCACCGCCTGATGGCGTTACTTTCGACGATGCGCAACTCATCGCAATCGCTGCGGCGACCACGATGCCCCATGCTCCAAAAACCTTCGTGTTCATGCAAACATCCCCCTTGACCCTGCGTTCAAATCGTCAACGACGGCGCACATTGGCGCATCGCTATCCAACTTGAACGGGCCAAGTGGTGGCTTACTGAATAAATACCGTACTTTTTCCCTACACTCGGAAGCGCGCTCCTGCCATGCGCCGCTATTTGCCGCCAATGTCGGATATAAGCTGGGACAACAAGGTCGAGCTCTTCAACCGGGAGCGATCACGACGGCGATGTCATAGCGGCACCGCCGCTTTGAAAATTCGAAGAAAAAAGTAGCCAGGATAGTGCGGTAAAAAGCGCACATTGAATTTTAGAGCGACGAGGGCACGCGACTTGCTTGACGATCAATACTTGGCCGATTTTTTTCAGGCTGATCACTGACAGCTTATTAAGTAACCGATTCGTGAGGTACTAAAATGACTCTTCCAATCAAGACGTGGCAAAGGTTGTGCATGTCGTTCGGAGCGATGGCGCTAGTTGCAGGAGTCGCGGGGTGCGCAGGCACCACCGAAGGGGTCGACAGCGAAGCAGAAGAGGCAGAAGTAACAGAGGCGGAAGTAACCGGCGAAACCTCAGCGGCCGTTGAAATCAGCGGCATCGAGAGAAGCGGCGGCCCAAGCGAAAATGCCGAGCGCGATCCCTACCGCGGTGGCTGGGGCGGTGGTCGCGGCGGTGGAGGCGGCGGCGGCTGGGGCCCGCCACCTGCACCACCCCGCGGGGGCGGCGGCTGGGGCGGAGGTTACGGCGGAGGTCGTGGCGGAGGTTACGGCGGAGGTCACGGCGGAGGTCACGGCGGAGGTCACGGTGGAGGCGGCCGAGCAGGAGAAGTAATCGGCATCCTCTGCGCAATCTTCCGCTGCTAAGTCAGTCGCGACATCGCGAAATTTGGGCCGCAACGACAAAAGCAAAAGAGTCTATAAAACTCCCAACGCTAAGTCATTGCGGCCCCAATTTTGCCAACAGAACGTGAGAGTGACATTTTAACCCCCATTAAATGTCACCCATCGTGACAAATCACCCCCCATCTTTAAGCAAATTACGGACGGAAGCGTCACGAATAGGCTCCACGCACCGCCCGCACTACTTTGACAGAAGGGAGCCCTCTCCCGCGAAGCGGGAGAGGGAAAGCGTGACGAAGTCACGCGAGGGTGAGGGCTCAGGATTCTTAAATTCACATACAAAGATCTAAATCGAAGCAACCCCAATGGGTTCCCGGCCGATGAAGTGTCGTGGACGTCAATCAACAGCCGAGGCGGCTTCGTCGCAAAACAAGGACTTACCATCCTGCGTATCGCAAACGCCAACGCGATTGCCGATGGAGACGATGTCGTTCTTACCATTCGTCAAAGCGTGCATCTATGCGGCGCTTCATTGGGGTAGAGCTTGGTCGACGGGGGTTATTGCGCGACGGCCGTGAGGCCCTCACCCTCGCGTGACTTCGTCACGCTTTCCCCCTCACCCTCGCGTGACTTCGTCACGCTTTCCCTCTCCCGCGAAGCGGGAGAGGAGGCCTTCAATATTCGTCTTTCATTTTTCTTAGGGCGGCGAATTGTTCGGTTGCTTTGGTTGATCGCTCGACTCGCAAAAATGGGTTTGTCTTTTGCTCTTCGGCGATTGTGCCTGGCACCGTTGGAGCGCCCCTGCTTCTCGCTTTTTGCGCCGATTTGATCGCGCTGGCGATGTCGGCGTTGCTTGGCTCTATTGATTGCGCGAATTGGAGATTTTTCTCGGTGTATTCGTGGCCGCAATAGACTTGTGTTTCGCCTGGGAGCGACGCTAACTTTTTTAGCGAGGCGTGCATTTGCGCGGCGGTCCCTTCGAACAGGCGGCCGCATCCGGCTAAAAAGAGGGTGTCTCCTGTGAAGACGCTTGGCGCATCGCCTTCGGTCACGTAGGCGACGGCCCCTAGCGTATGCCCTGGCACGTGTATGACACGCGCTCTTATTTCGCCGACGCTTACAATATCTCCATCGTTGACGCCGACCGTCTGCCCCGGCACTCGTCCCATATCAGAAGCGTGCGCGACAATCGGAACTGAAAATTCACTCGCCAGCGCTTCGTTCCCGCCGACGTGATCCCAGTGGTGATGCGTGTTCCAAATCGCGGCGAGCTCGACGCCGTGTGCATCGATTGCCGCTCTTACGGCCGACGCATCAGATGGGTCGATTGCCGCCGCTTTTCGCGTCTTTTCGCAGATGAGCAAATACGCGTAGTTGTCTTTTAAACAGGCGATTGGGACAACAGTCATGAGCCAGAGATTGCGCGCTCACGAACTGCCGAGCAAGCTCGTTTAGCGAGGAGCGGTAGGCGTGCGAGGAGTGGTAGGCGTGCGAGGCGTGCGAGGAGTGCGTGGCGTTAACGGCTCGTTGTATGGCCCATCAAGCGGCGAATTGTAGCCTGTTCCCACCATCACTTTGTGATGCATTTCGTTGGTATAATTTGACGCCATCACAGCAGCCGCCGCCCACTCTTCTTCAGTTCCGCCGTGCGCGATCGCATCGCCAAACAACTTTGCTGCGCGGAGGCCGTTCACGGCGCCGCTTCCGGTGAAAAAGTGCGTCGTCGCGTATGTGTCGCCCAGAAGTACGACCCGCGTTCCTCGCACGATCGTGTAAAATGCGTCGGCTTTTTTAAGCTCGATGGGGAACTGCGTTAGCGAATATCTCGGCTCGGTGACCATGACAACTCGCGCATCATCGGCGTCGGAGGCGTCATCGCCGAGCGCTGCCGGCGCGACCGATGGGGTGTGCGCCCCCTGCCCTTCAACATATTGCTTCGGCATATGTTTTTTCGCGACCGTCAGCATGAACTCGCGAAGCCCTGCCCCGCCAGCTGCTTTGTCGAGCTGAAACAGGTTGTATTGCGACTCCGTCAGCTCACTTCCGAGATAGGCAATTCCTCCCGTAAAAAAGTAGCGCGTTCGTGGCAAGTACCACATGTCGCCACCGTTCAGCTTTTTCCACGCGTCGGAGAGCGTGTCGGCCGACTGGCACGGGAGAAGAACGCTGCTCGCATCCATCGCCCTCGTCGTCGCCGTTTTCGTCAAAACGGCATTCAGCCCCGCGCAGAGCTCCTGCTCGGAAATCATCGACCAGTGGTAGCCGCGATCGGGTGAGACTAGCTTTTCAGCATCGATTTTTGCGATCCCTTTGACCGACGCCGTCCCGTAAACATTTTCAATCGGGCGAAGCGTCGTATCGAAACCGACCGGAAGACGCAGCGCGCTCGTCGCACCGTAGAGCTTTTTTGAAAGCGTTTTCGTAGAAATTCCAACCTGGCCGGGGATCGAACTCCCGGCTCCCTCGGCGACTGCAAACACGTTCGCGCGCGTGTGAAACACCTCGGTCGCAGCACCCGAATGAATCGTTAATGCGATATCCAAGGCATCCGCCTCCGGATGAATTGCCATCGAGCTGCCGTAGTAGAGCCGAAAGTGTTCCGCATCAACGGCAGCGAAGTACTCGGCAACAACCGACAATGCGATTTCTAAGTGGTTGATGCGAATGATGTCGACGCCGTCAAGGTCGAGCCCAAGGTCCTTATACTTATCGAGAAACGCGCGATCGCCTGCATTGAGCTCCTTTTCGGCTTCGGAGAGCCCAAGAGCTCGCGCTCTTGTATTGAGGTAGTGATTGTCGAAGTCGAACTTGTTGTACGCCCAGTTCGGCGACTGCGAGATGACGCCAACCCTTCGATAGTAGGCCCATAGCGGCTCGCCGATAAAACGCTGAAGCTCTTCTATCGTATCTTTGGTCAGTCTCAAGATTTGCGGACGCGTATGCTGCGAGCGCTTTTCGACGCCAATGACCGAAGCCCCAGCGCGATAAGCCGACAACGCCGTAAGAAGACCGACAGGCCCAAGACCTGAAATCGCCACTCGCGGCTTGGCCTCGTCGGATAACAGGGCTGCCCGCCTATCGGCCTGCACGGCATCCCAAACGGCGCCAAACTGGGCTTGAGGCCCGCGCAGATAGCGATTAAACGACTCAAATACCTGTTGCGAAGGCATCTTGTCAGCGCGGTCCGGCGAGACCGATCGCCCACGAGGACGCGGCACCCGAATTGTAATCGCCCCGGCGCGTACGCCCATCACGTGATTAGGACCCGCCTCCGGATTTCGATCGACCGCCTCGAGCCGACGGTACGCGAGCATCTCATAATCTTCGTCGTACCCGTTGCTGTCCCCGGGGTTTACACGAAGATTTTCAGTCGCTTGGTGTGAGAGATAGCGCGACGGCGGGAGCGAATTTCCAAATTCAAGAGAGAGGATTTGATCGTCCGGCGCCTGAGCATCAGCCGGCGCCTGAGCATCAGCCGGCGCCTGAGCGTCGACCACCACCAAGGGCGGCACCTGCGCATCGACCGGCTCAGACTCACGGCGGCTCGGTGAACATCCGATGCTCTGCGCGCAGAGAGCAACAAGAACAATGGAACGCAATCGACTGGCCGGCAGTACTTTCGGATATCGAAGCGATTTGTTGTCCATCAGACGAAGCTACAATAAGTGCGCTTAATGGAGCAAAAATACGCTTTTTTATATCTATTTTAAAATATCGATAAACGTAGACGCAAATCGGTGAGCGTCGCCGGGCCACCGGGCCGACACGTAATTACCGTCACGCACAACAAAACCGAGGTCGAGCCGATCGGGGCGGTCGCGACGGAGCGAGAGCGGCCCAGCCGTAAAATCGCGCGTGTCGGCGAGCACCGCGGTGACTTCGGCTTCAACCGAGATCGGATACGTTCGATAGTAATCCCCCAGCCACGCGCGGGTGAGAGCGTAGGCAGTCATCTCTTGCATCGCGGTGAGTGACGTGGTTTTTCGCCCATAAAGCACCGATTTTCCACTCTTTTTTGAGATCGATCGAGCCGCCAAAACAGTGCCGTGGCATATCGCGCCAACAGGGGCGTTTCGGTCGAAAAAAGAGGCGGTAATTTCTTGGGCGCCCCGTGACCCGAGGCACGTTCGCATCCCCGGAGCGTGGCCGCCTGGGAGAAGTAGAGCGCCAAATTGCTCTGGAATTACGTTGTCGTATGAAAGAGGCGCCAAATAAGCGCGCGACACGACAAACCGCTCAAACGCTGCGACGCCGTTTGCATCGGCGCGCAAAAACGGCGCCCAAATTCCGAGCCTCTTCCCGGTGAGCACGATCGCGTCGACCTGCGCTACTTGCCCGTTCGGCGTCGCAACTGTCACCACGTGCCCGGCGGCTTCCAGCTGCTGCCAAGGGACGGCGATTTCTGTTGGATCAAAATCGTGGGTCGGCAATAACGCGAGGACGTTCATCGTGGGCATATGTCGCAACATGTCGGCAGACGCACCCAGCTCGATAAATATTGAGTTAATTCAGCGTTTGCCGCGCGTCTGGCGTATCGTTTGCGATGTGACCATTGCGACCGCAAGCGAGGCGGTCACCGGGGGGGGACGGCCAATGAAACAACTCGACCGAACGAAGCGAAACATCATAGCGATTGGGCAATTGTTATTCGTCGCAGCGCTCGTCGGATGCGGCGATAGCAGCAAGGGCGAGACGCCCGCGGGCGCACACCCAACGCTGCCCGGTCCGACCCCGACGGAAATGATCGCGCAAATCAAAGATGCGCCGACCACAACCGACACACTTGTGGAAAAGATAACTCTCATCAAAATGAGAACCGACCTGCTAGGACGCGACGGGCTAACCGACACGGCGGCAGCAAACACCGATGGGGTAAATGCAGTCGCCATGGCCGAAATGGGCTGCACGATGTTGACGATTGCTCAAACACAGATACGTCAAATCAAAAGCTCCTTCGACACCGAAAGCAATCCGTCGGACGACCTGACCGCCTCAACCAATAGTCAGCTGAGTCTAGCAACCGATTCGGCGGCAACATCGGGGACGATCGCGTTAGCCGAAATGATCCGAGTAAGGCTGCTGTTCGCCGCGAGGTTAGGACCAGCCGGCGACTGGTCGGGCGCGGCGCGAGCTATCAACGGTGAAGTCTCTATGCTGACAAAGTTGGCACCAACGGCAACCGCGCCGATGCTCATAACAGCTATCAACGATGTAATCTCAGCAACCAAAGCCGGCCAAACACTGTTGACTGGCCTAGCACCAGACACCGGGCTCAATAAAGACAAAATAAACGGCCTAAAAGCCGACGCCGATAAAAATCAGACGGACATCGACGCGGCCGTGGTGTTGATATTAAAGCTCGCCGCAGCGAAATAGGGCGCTTCGGCGCTTTTCGGGGCAATATCCGCGCTGTTCACGACTTTTTTTCGTAGGGGCGAGCGATTTCGCGCCTGCATCGTGCGGCTATTTACGGTAAGAACACTCGCTTCGCACGAGCGGCCCCTTGGCGGAATGGCATACGCAGCGGATTTAAAATTCGCGGCCCGAAAGGGATTGAGGGTTCGACTCCCTCAGGGGCTACCGGACTTTAACGTAGTCGACTTGCCGGCGCGACATCCCCGTCCCCGGCCAGATGTAGCTTCGATCGGTCGTTGCACTCCACCCTCGCTCAACCGGCGGCTCAGCCTTCGCGAGAAATACTGTCGCGACGCCACCTATATCGACGAGTTCACCCGCGGCTCGCAGCCACGCCGGCGGCGCTAGGGTCGCTCGCGCCATCGCCCAATCCCATCGATTGCCCTCTTTTCGCTTTGGTAGTTGGGCGACTTTAATTCGCTCGATGGCCACGTCGCTGCGCCCGATCGCCGCCAAAACTGCCTGCATAAACGTCACGCGCTTTGCGAGCGGTTCGACGAGCGTCACATTCAGGTCGGGGCGTAAAATTGCCAGCGCGAGCCCTGGCGCGCCGGCGCCGCTTCCGACGTCGATCACCTTTGCCCCTTTTGTCACCCGATCGGCTAAGATCACGGCATCTGCGAGCATTAAGTCGAGCAGCTCATCCACACTGCGGGCTGCGGTGAGGTCTATTTGTGCGTTCCATTCGGTCAGCAAATTGAGCCATGTCGATAGCGCCGCAGTTTGAGCGGGTGTAACCACGCCTCCAAGTGGCGAAACGACAGAACCGAGCGGCCAAACGCCGTCTGAGGGTAGAGTCCACATGCTTTTGATGTGATAGCAGTGGTAGTGATGAATGGTTGCGCAGAATCCGATATGCGAGCCCTAGAGGAGCTCGTCATGGCAGTCAGCGCTGACTGCTCGGCTTCCATCGACCCGATGGCCGGCGGCGCTTCGTCGCGGCGCTATTTCCGCGTTGAGTTGTCTCAGGGCGGCACCGTAGTGGCGGTGTTTACGCCAAGCGCCGACGGCGTAGCCGACGAAGTCGGAAAGTCGCACGCACGCTCCCGCTGGCCATTCCTCGAAATACGCGATTTGCTCGAAAATAAGGGGATTCGCGTACCAAAACTGTTCGCCGACGCAAGCGCGCGCGGGTGGCTTTTGCTCGAAGATTTGGGCGAAGACACGCTCGCGAACGTTCTGCTCCGCGCCCCCGCAAAAAAAAGCGAGCTCTACACAAAAGCAGTGACCGACCTCGCGCGCGCGCAAATTCGGCTCGAATCGCTCCCAGAGGGGTCGGTCGTGTCGAGCCGAGCGTTTGATGTCGAGCTGCTTCGATGCGAGATCGATCATTTCCGAGAATGGGGGCTCGACGCCCGAGGGATCGCCCTTACTCGTGCGCAGCGAGATGAGTTTGAGCTCCTCGCAAACAGCTTGGCGCACCGCATCGCCGACTTTCCGCGTAGTTTTACGCACCGCGATTATCAATCGCGCAATTTGATGGTCGATCGCGACGAGAGGCTCGTGTGGATCGACTTTCAAGATGCGCTATTGGGGCCACGCGTATACGACCTAGTCGCCCTGCTAAACGACAGCTACCAGACATTCGAGCCCGAATTTGTCGCCGCCCGAATCGACGAATACTGCACCGTTCTAGGACTAGGCCGATCTGAATTCGCTCAGGTGCACCGCGAGTTTGACCTCGTCACCGTTCAGCGGAAGCTGAAAGACGCGGGGCGATTTGTCTACATCGACCGCGTTAAAAAAGACTCGTCATTTCTCCCGTTCGTGTCATCGACGGTGCAGAAAGCGCTCGCAGCGCTCGAACGAGTGGCAAACTACGACGCCGACATGGCACGATTTGATGCGCTATTGCGCCCTATTTTGCGCGCTGATTTAGCCCATTCATCGGTATATTGAGGCACCATGATAACAGTTCTCGACGACGCGCGATTTATCAATCTGCTCAGCTTCAAGCGCGATGGCAGCGGCGTCGAAACGCCTGTTTGGGCTGCCACTCTTCATGGCAAGCTCGTGATTTATACGAACGGCAATTCGTACAAAGTTAAGCGCATTCAGCGCAATCCATCCGTGCAAGTTGCCCGCTGCGACGTTCGGGGCAACTTGCTAGGGCCTTGGCACGACGCGGTATGCGCATTTGCAACCGAGGAGGCGAAAAAAAAGGAGATTGTCAAGGCGCTAGCAAAAAAGTACGGCTGGCAATTCCGGGCGCTCTTCTTCTTCGGCACACTCGCCGGCCGAGCAAAAAATTACGCATACCTCGAAGTGTCGCTCGTCTAGCGTGAGCGGCTCGTACACATTGCGCCATGGCCAATGCAATCGACATCGCCGAAGGAGTGTTCGTCCCCGATCAGGCGGTCGAGTGGCGCGCGGTGCGATCGGGCGGCCCCGGCGGCCAGAACGTTAACAAAGTCGCGTCGAAAGTAGAGTTACGCGTCGACTTAGCAAAAATCGAAGGGCTGCACCCCGACGCTCGCGCGCGGCTCGCGGCAATTGCACGCCTAAAGCTGGATGCCAACGGGCTCTTGCTAGTAACAAGCCAGCGAACACGCGACCAGCTGCAGAATCTAGAAGACGCAAAAGAAAAAGTGCGGGCGATGGTGCACCAAGCAATGATCCGCCCAATACCGCGAAGAGCGACAAGGCCCACAAGAGGGAGCGTCGAAAGGCGAATTGACTCAAAAAAGAGAAACGCGATAACGAAAAAAGGCCGCCGGGGCGATCACGATTAGCGACTGAAAAACGACCCCTCTTGCTACACGAGCGAGCGCGCTAATGCTTCCTCAACACCGGCTTCGCTTGTCGCGCTATTTTTCATTTTTCGCCGCAAATCGTAGACGCAGCGATTTTCTTCCGACTCGATGGGTTGATGTTCATAACCAAAGTATCGTTGGAGGAACCTCTCGCCTGCTTTCGTTCCTATCATCGTGACCACCCGTTGATAACCCGCTCGTCTCATTAGCGTGTGGGCGACATTACAAAGATCCAGCGCGATACTTTTCCTTAGGTAAGCCGGCTGATCGGGCATCACAAAAAACCATCCGCATTCGGCATCAGAGTTTTCGGATATGCACTTCGTATCAATGGAAAAAAAACCGCCGACGATCTGTTGCTCGCAATTGATCGCGAGGAGATGAGTTATCCCTTCTCTGGGCGGCCTAGATGCAATCTCCCAAGTTTCATCAAAAGGAGTCGAAGCGGTGAATGGTGAATTTAGTTCGGCTTCTTCAAATGCCGTTTCAATGAGAGTTTTTAAAACTATACTGTTCTGAAGAACGTAGGAGTGGTCGACAGCCGATATAACCCAAGCTACAGCCATAGTAGCCCCCCCTCTTTGTGAACCATCACGTAGCGATCGAATTCACATTGTAGCAAAGAAGAGGCGCAATCGAAAAATTTGGCGGGAGAGGCGATAACACCCACTGCGCGCCGAAGAGGCGATGTTCAGCCTCAATGTGGCCATGAACGCCACCTGCCCTCAATCCTTTTGAGTAGTTGCACGCGCCCCCCAATGCGGCAGTGCCGGCGTGTACTGCGCCCCCTCTTTTACTGGGATGAAGGTCATTGCGTGTTCGGTTAGCGCGGTGATTGTTAGGCTTGGGTTGACCCCAAGGTTCGCGGGGATCATTGAGCCGTCGCAGACGTAGAGTCCTGGCTGCCCAAATACCTCGTTTTTATCGTTAATTACGCCTTTTTCTGGCGACGCGCCGATCGCTGCGCCTCCTAGGACATGCGCCGTTGCCGGCACGTCGAAGAGCACTTCGAGCAGCGACGAGTAGGCGACCCCGCCATCGAGCTCGCTTGCCGCGCGACGCGCGACTTCATTTGCGATTGGGATGTATGTCGGATTTGGCGAGCCGGTGCCGCGATCGGTGTCGAGCGTTTTCCGAAAGAGACGCCACCATCGGCGACGAAGCTTCAGCTCGATTGAATTGTCGAGCGTCTGCATCACGAGCAGGAGAATCGTTCGCTTTGAGCGCCCGAACGGAAGGATCGTTCGCAAAAACTGGAGCGGTTTTCGTATTACATTTTTGATATATCGCAGTGGGCGCGGAAGCCCTGGCCCGCCGTCGGTCAGCAGTGTCGACAGCGGATAGAGCGCGTCGCTCCCCTCACCGTACCGAACGACTTCGACGTGCGTGTGATCGTCCGGATGAAACGACGATGTGATAGCGATGCCGCGATCGTAGTGCGCCGTTTTTTTGGTTGTCGATACGCCGAGAATCGCTTCGCTATTGGTGCGCACCGAGGCGCCGAGGCGCGATGAGATGTTCGGCAGCGACCCGCGCGCTTTGCACTCGAGAAGCAGCTTGACCGTGCCGAGCACGCCGGCCGAAAGCACGACGTTGCGTGCGCGCACGATGCGCTTTCGCTTCAGAAACCACGCGCCGCTCTCTTCGTGCGTCACTTCGAATCCGCCGCCGGGCAGCGCTCGCACGTCGGTGACGGTACGCTTCGGTTCAACGATAGCGCCCAATTTTTCGGCGAAAAATAAGTAGTTTTTGTCGAGTGTGTTTTTCGCGTTGTGGCGGCAGCCGACCATGCAACTCCCGCAATACACGCATGGGCTTCGCTCTGGGCCGAGCCCGCCGAAATATGGGTCGCTCGGCGCGGTGCCCTCCCCTCCAAAATAGACTGCGACCGGCGTGCGAACGTACGTATCTTCGCGGTTCATGCTTCGCGCAATCGCTTTGAGCAGCACATCTGGCTCCCCTTCGAACCGATTTTGCGTGACGCCCAACATTCGCTGCGCCGTTTGATAGTGCGGTGCGAGCGCCGCCTTCCAGTCTTTAATCGCTGACCACTGCGGCGATTCAAAAAACGCGTCGGGGGGGACATAAAGCGTGTTCGCATAAACTAGCGACCCACCGCCGACCCCTGCCCCCGAAAAAACCATCACGTCGGAAAAAAACGATATTCGCAGAATCCCGAAACACTTTGCAAAGGGGGCCCAGAGCGATTTACGAATATTCCAGTTGGTTTTAGGGAAATCGCTTGGCAAGTACCGAATGCCGCGCTCAAGAACGCGAACGCTGTACCCTTTTTCGGCGAGGCGAAGCGCGGAGACCGACCCCCCAAATCCGGACCCAACAATCAGAAAGTCAACATCCCAAGAAGCGCCGCTCATCGTGCGCGTATATAGCAGACGCGCGGGGCACGCTGTCATATTCCGCTGTGGCCTCGCGCTTGCTCGTGCCCCATCTATCGGAGCTAGTTTCGGTATTCTTCCGATTGCTTTAGAATGTGCCACGTGCGTAAATTGAAGCTGATTTCGCCTATTTTCTTGGTTGCCGCGCTCGGCTGTTCGTCGCCGGCTGGGGTTGCTCCTCGGCGCGACGCACGGCTATCCACGCTTCGATTTGAAGGGGGGGCAATCCTGACGGCCCACCCGTCCCAGCTGCTTCATCTCGCGATCAGCAGCGGCAGCGGCGAGCGAATTCGCGTTTGGATGGAGGGGGCCTATGGCGATGCGTCGCTGAGCGCCGACGAACTTATCGCAGAATTGGGGCGCGCGGAGTTCACCCTGACCGCGCCGTCGACCGTGACCGATTTTCGAATTCATGCGGTAGCGCCCGGTTCCGTCGACACTATTTTATCGGTGCACATGACAAGCGGCAACACCGCGACGGTAACAGTCACAGCAGCCTACGCCGGCGGCCGCTCGACGGAGCCGGTTGTGGCGAGCATTGTTTCAAACGGTGACTGCACCGACGCCAATGCCATCTCAACCACGAGTTTGCGGCGCGTCGCGACCGGATTTGTTAACGAAAAAATCACGATCGCGAACATTCCAGCAGGCGAAGCGCTAGCGATTTCCGCCCGAATCGGGCACTACGCCGTCGGATGCACCGTGGTAAAGCCGCTCGCCGCGGGGAGCCGAAATGAAATATCGATTTCGCTGCACGATGTGCCGGTCTCGCTCGGAGCGACTAGCTTTAACGTAACGTTCGGCATTGACGAATCAAACGCCGCCGACGCCGCAGCATGGTCTCGCGCGCTAGACGACGCAATTGCCACAACGCTAACGGCCCTCCTTCGCGGAACAACCGACGAGGCAAAAGCGCTCCTCGACGAAATGCGAATCGTCGCACCAACCGACGGAGCGCGCGCAGAATTCGAGGCGACGCGAAACCGCGACGGGTGGGATGCCACCGCGACCACATGGATAAAAAAGCTCCCTTACCCAATATGGCGCGTCGCGATGATGTGGATGACCAGCGGCAAAGCGCAGACATCAGGCCCACTCCGCGGCGTCATTTCGACCGGCCCTGACAACGCTAGCGCCGAGTTTAGCGTTCGAGGTTTCGGGCGCCTTACGGCCGCCGATGTGCTTGTTACGCAGGTTGTCCCGGCGCGCCTTGTCGTCGGCGCAAACGATTACGTTCAGATTACGACGACGGTCGCATTTAATGCCAACGCACTTGTTGTCACCGCCGCATCGCTCGAAGCGGCGCGCGAACCACCCCATTTGCAGAGTGGAGGCGAAGCACTCGCGAACTATATCGACTGCTCAAAATTTGCGACCGCACTCGTCGGCACCGGCGTCAGCTACTCGGCGTGCGATTCGGCCTGCACGGCTGATTTATGCCGAAAAGCGTTCAATTCGCTATGGGAAGGCGCTCGCGCATCGACCACCCCCCCGAACCTACTTCAGGTCGCGATTCGCGCCGACGTCCGGCTCGAGATCGACGATAGCGCGCGGGCTACGGCATTTCGTGGTCTTTGGGTTGCTGATGTGACATCGAGCAGCGGGCCATTCGCCCTGCGCGGCCCATTGCAGGCAAAGACGATCGAGCCGTAGCACCCCTCTCCCGCGAAGCGGGAGAGGGAAAGCGTGACGAAGTCACGCGAGGGTGAGGGCTCAGAGTTCATAAATTCACATACAAAGATCTAACTCGAAGCAACCCAATGGGTTCCCATCCGATGAAGTGTCATGGACATCAGTCAACAGCCAAGGCGGCTTCGGCGCAAAACAAGGACTTGCCATCCTGCGTATCGCAAACGCCAAGGTGATTGCCGATGTAGACGACGTCGTTCTTGCCAGTCGTCGAAGCTTGCATCTGTGCGGCGCTTCGTTGGGCTAGAGCTTGGTCGACCGGTGTTCTTTCGCGACGGGCGCGAGCCCTCACCCTCGCATGACTTCGTCACGCTTTCCCTCTCCCGCGAAGCGGGAGAGGAGGCCTTTGTTGTCAAAGTCGTGTTACGGCGTGATCCCATAGTCAGATCAGATCTGACCCGTGCCCGGCTTTTTCCGCTACTCAACAGAAAAAAGCTGGGCACGATCAGCTACCGTTCGCGTTCGGCCAATGACAGCCCGTCACCCGTACCGCTATCAGCACCGTCATCGGTACCGTCGGCTATGCGCGGTCCACCGTCGGCGCTCGGCGGTGCGCCGCCGTCAATTGTTGGCGGCCGTGGTGCTGGCGCCTGCAGCGATTCTTGTGCAAGAGCGCGCACTTCAGCGTACGACAGCATCCCCTGCCCTAAAGTGCTCAACGGAATCGTCGTGTTCCACCACATGAAGTCGAGATGGTCGTCTCTGCTCGCGCCGAGCCACTCACCGCCGAGCAAGACACCTCTTGCATCTGCTTCGAGGATGTATTCGAAGTTGTCGGTAATCGTATGGTACGCAATTTCGCCTACGCGCGTCGTGCGCGAGGCCGACGATTCCGATACCCAATCAAGCGACGATTTCACGTGAAAAAAGCGCTTTGCGTTCGGATTGAATAGGTAGTCGGGCGTTGCATGCGACGTCACGCTCAGTGTCGCCCGTACACCTCGCCCCGCTCTCCGCGCGACGACCGCGTAGTAGACTACGTCGCCTTGGGTAACCTGAACGCGGCATTTCTTTTCTGCTTCGTTCCCGATCGCTTTGCAGGTCGACTCCGCGTAAGTCGGCGCGGCCCCTTTTCGTACGTACAAATCGGGAGTACCGACTCCGGTTAGCGAGAAGACGATCTCTTCGGTCGTTGTCACATTGACTTGACCTGTCCGCGCCGTCCCCGCGGCGATCGTTGTACCTGCTAGCAGACTCGACACTTTTGGAACGACCGGAGTGATGATGATGACATCGGCCGTAACTTCTGCATTCGCGCTCGGCACAATATCGTAAAAGAGCTCATCGCCGACATGAACACTCACGCCGCAATGCTTGGTCATGCTTGGGCCGTGCAGCGCGCAGTCGCTATTCCACTCTGAAGGCTCGTCGCCTTTTTTGATGAGCACGTCGATTTTTACGGTTGAGCTCACGCTGACCACTGCATCGCCGTCGGCCAGTACTTTGTACGACCCCTTCTGGTGGGCTCCCCCCAGCACTGGGATTTTGCTGAACACCGGATTCGTCGTTGAAGCGAAGAGGCCGGGCACCGGTTCGGCAACTGATAGACTGGCCGTCGAATCGTCGCCGTATGTCGAAATGCGATAGTGAATTTCATCCCCCGCGAGGGCGATCATTCGGCACTCTTGGCTTGCGCCCGTTCCCGTGGCGTCGCACTGGTTGTTGCCTACCGCCGGGTCGTCGCCGATCGATGCGTAAAGCTCGACATCGCCCTTCCCCTGGGTTCGCATATAAATTGCGCCTGACGTTGTTACTTTGTAAACGCCAGTTTTGTTCGCTGCTGCGGTGATTGGTGTTGGACCGAACACCTGCTTTGGCACCGTATTGAGCGCGAGCATTTCGACCGCTTGCGCCAACGTGATTTCGACAAGCTTGTTGTTTACGGCGTTGGTTACACGAAACCCGCGGACCGGCTGATTCCATACTTCGTAGCCGGCTTTGTGATCTACGACGAACCCCTTTTTTCTGAGGCCGATCATATTTGCGGCCGTCACGTGATAGCTTGCCGGATTCATGTCGCGGCATTCGGCGTCGGCGATCCGACCTCGCAAATCGGTGGGTAAATCACGCTCGTTGCAACGTTCGGACAGAAACGCCACGCGAGGCCGCCCTTCGGCATATAGAAGTGACAGCAGCGCTTCGATATCGCCCGGATAAAATGTGACGCCGTTTTTTGTAACGGGATGCCGCGGTGCCTGTTCAGAGTTGGCCGCGGCCGCCCAGCCCGGGCAAATCCCCCACCATGTCGGAATGCAGCGCCCCTTGGTCTCGCCGCGCGGAATCGCGCACGATGACCCATCTTTTGTGGCGGTGCAGTCGCTGTACGTGGTGCACTCTTTTCGCGATAAATTTGCTAAAATTCCGTACTGTTGCGACACAAATTTCGCGAAGCCCGGCCGCCCGAACGCTTGCTCCCACTTCTCGGCCGGCGACAGTGAACTGGAGCCATCCCACCGTCGGTTGATGCTGTCTTGATAAGTCGGCCAGTAGTCGCCTGGCCAAGGCGTGATGTCGGTTGTCCCCGAGAGTGGCAGCCCGTCGACCTGGAGAATGAAACTTCGGTCGATCGCAGACGGATCGTTCGCGCGATTCCATGCTTCGCGTGAAGCCACTTCACTTACCGGTTCACGGCCGTCACGGTCGTAGCCCTCCCCAGCATGATCGAGATTTTTTAAGTCGCCCGCCGACGAGCAGGCGACAAGTGCACCGCATAGATACGCAAGTGGGATCGGTCTTCGACTGCAGTTCATAAGCTGTCGCTCCTTACGCGCGTGTGAATCACGCGAGCCATTCGAAAACCGACCATCCTGCGACAGCGGGGTTGCGGTCAATGGCGAAAACGATGGTGCGATCGGTAACAGTCAATTACAGTCGCACTCGCCGAGCTGGACGGTCGTTTTTTTCGCGAAAAGTCGAGCTTTGCGAAGTACCGTCGATCGGGGGCAGACTGGTGGGTGGCGTACGTACAATCGAGCGGCGATGGCTGAGCGCGCGTTGGCGCGCAGCTGTGTTTTTTTGCGCCGCGATAGCTCTATTCAGCATGAAAAGCGCGCGCGCAGACGACGACGATGTCCCGGTGCCGCTTTCGCTTGAAATAGAGCTGCTTGGTCGCGTTGCCGCTCAAGATACCAACTTTGCGAAGCGTGCTGCGAGCGTTGTTCGCATTTTGATCGTGATCAAACAGTCCGACACAATCTCCGAACGTGACGGCGCACAGGCGCAATATTTGTTCAGCGACATGCCGACGATTGGCGGGCTTCCGCACCAACAGTCAGTCGTCACATTCACCTCGGGGCGAGAGCTTGCCGAGATGTGCAGAACGAAAAATATCTCGATCGTCTACCTGATGCCCGGCCTCAACGGCGACGTTCAAAGCTTCGCCAATGCGCTCGGCGACATGAGCATTCTAACGGTAGGTTCGGTGGCCGCCTACGTGCGCGAAGGGGCCGTTCTCGGGTTCGACATCGTATCGGGCAAACCGAAATTACTGCTTCGACCCGACATCGCAGAACGACAACATATCGTTTTTCGCGCAGACATGCTCGCGCTGATGAAGAAGGTAATTCCGTGATTCGTCGCCCCATCGCGATGCGAGTCATCCCCTGCGCCGCGCTATTTGCCGCTTCGATCGCGCGCGCCGACGACCCTACCGACATTTCTGGTCTGCTCGAAGAGTCGGTCGTTTCAACAGCATCCGACAGCCTTGAAACAGCGCGGACCGCGCCCGCCCTATCGACCGTCATCACGGCGGAACAACTTCGGCGCTTTGGCATTCGCTCGATTTCCGAAGCGATCACATTTTTTGCAACTGGTATGCGAACCGAAAATCCGCACGATGACCCCGCCGAACTCAATTCGCGCGGGCTCGTCTGCACGCAAGATTTCGGCAAGCACATGCTTCTGCTTTTGAACGGCCACACGATGAACGACCAAGCAGGCGGTTGGTCGACGATCGATTTCGCAGCAGGAATTCCGCTCGGAATCGTCGACCACATCGAAGTAATCCTCGGCCCCGGCTCCGTTCTTTACGGCTCGAATGCGATGTTCGGAGTGATCAACGTCATCACGAAAGAGGCGAAAGATTATGCGGGGGTGAAAGTTGCGGCGGAAGGCGGGCTCTTAGTCCCCGCGAAGAGTCGCAATCCGACCAACGACATTGGTGGGTTTGGGCGCGCATCGGTCGGCGCCGGCTACAAATTCAATCTATTCAACACCCCCGGCGAAGTGACGACCGAAATTGAATATGCGAAGCAGGCGGGGCCGTCGTATTCGTACGGCCCGCAATCGGTTCCAGGGGCTAATTTTGGCCCGTATTCGATGGCTCCGTCGGTCTGGGGCGGTGACATGCACCGCTCAACATTTTACGATGTTCCCGCAGGGATAGCTCGCGTCTCGATTGGCGATTTCACCCTGATGGTTCAGGGGCAGTCGTCGCGACGCGGCCTTCCAACCGACGCATCGTACTTCGACGGCGCGTCGTTCAACAGAACATCATCGGGGCTCTTTGACGCACGCTATCGTTTCGCGCCGACATCCATTGTATCGGTGCGAGCTCGCGTTTACGGCGACCTCTACTATTTCGATCAGACGCTCTACTCATCAAGTCCATCGGAATGCGATCCAGGCGAGACGAACGGCTGCCGCGGTATTTTCAACATGTCGTCGAAGTGGATCGGAAGCGAGATTCAAACGACCTTCGATTGGACGCGCCACGGAAACCTGACAACGCTCATCGGGGTCGACGGTCGCATTCGACACTTGTCATCCGATTCGTATGTCGTCGATTCGCAGACGATGAAAGCGGGCCCCCAGCAAGGCGTATTTTCATTTTTCGACGAGATGGGCGCCATCTATTTGCAGCAAATTTATAGGCCTCTTCGGCAATTGGAATTCAATGCTGGATCGCGCGTCGATGCGTACAGTCTCTACCCGGCGCACGTTTCGCCGCGCGCGGCGATCACCGCGCAACCTTGGTCACAAGGAACGGTGAAAGTGATTTACTCGGAGGCCTTTCGCGCACCAAGCGCATACGAAATGTTTCGGACGAGCCGATTTCGCATCCCTCCCGATCACTTGAGCCCTGAAATTGTTCGATCGGTTGAAGCGTCCGTTCAGCAGCGATTCGGTGCGCAGCGTGTGATGATCGGCGTGTATCGAAGCTGGTGGTCGCAAATGGTGCAGCTCGCGCAAATCACCAGCTCGGGCCGAGAAGAAGAACGAATCGTCAACGAAGCGCGGGAGCGCGGGCTCATCACCGAGGCACAGGGCACGGTGGCAAACCCGATTTATCAGTACCAAAACTCGGGAACGATCGACAACTACGGGCTGAATTCATCGTTTGACGGAGTGGTGCTAAACGGACTGCAGAAGCTTCAGTACGGCGCTTCGCTCACATGGTCGTTCTCGCGCAACACGTGGGACCGCAC
Organism: Nannocystis exedens; assembly: GCA_945861885.1. Classification (GTDB taxonomy): domain Bacteria; phylum Myxococcota_A; class Polyangia; order Polyangiales; family Polyangiaceae; genus CAMAVR01. The sequence goes on from CAMAVR010000019.1 coordinate 19,192, forward strand.
TCAGTATCGCGTGCCGGTCAGTTCACCGCTCTTTGGGAATGCGCGTCTGTCGTACGACTTCAGTGGCAACTATCCGACGATCGCAGCGGCGGTAGCAATCACATCCAAACGGCTCGCAAATCGGGGTGATGTTGCAGGTTTTACGCCTGTTCCGTTCGCGCCGATTCGCGCGCAACTTCGACTCGCCGTCACCGGGCCGATCGCGCCGATCCCCGGACTCTCTTATCATATCGCCGGGTCATACACGTTCGGCGACCGCGAGCCGTACGTCGTAGGTCCGATCCAAGCGATTCCGTACAATGCACCACCAACCGCCGCGGAGCTCGCTCCCGCGACCAAGCTGTCGATGTTCGCCGGATTGCAATACGAATTCGGCGCGCAGCCGCCCTAGTCTCCTACACATTGGCGCCACCCCCATGCGGTAATTCTCAGATGCGGCGAGAGACGATGTATTAAACATCGGTGAACACATCGACGCGGCGCGGCCTTTCACTTCGATCCATCGCAACGACACTCTTTCTGGTTGTACTGGGCTGTTCGGCGGCACGCACCGATAGCACCGAATCGGTTCGAACGACGGCCGCGCGGGTCACCGGTTCAGTCGTCACGCAAGTTGCAGGGGGGCATCAGTACTCATGCGCCGTGCTATCGAGCGGAGGAGTTCGCTGTTGGGGGGTCAACAAAAACGGTTGGATCGGAGACGGCACCGAGATCACGCGAACAGCTCCCGTCCCCGCGACAGGCGTTGGAAGCGCAACGATGCTTGCGGCCGGCAGCAATCACGTATGCGTGCTCCTGTCGAATGGGCTCGTCAACTGTTGGGGATACAGCGGCGAAGGGCAGCTCGGCACGGGAGATCATGGGATCCACGCGAGCGCCATCACCGTGGTCGGGATTAGCACCGCGAAAACGATTTCGGCCGGCGAAAACTACAGCTGCGCCGTCATGCGAGATGAAACAGCTCGATGCTGGGGAGACAATACTAGTGGAAAGCTCGGCGACGGCACCACGACAGAACGCGCCAGCCCCATAGCCGTCAGCGGGCTTGGAAACCTCGCGACGATTTCGACCGGCCGGCAACACTCATGCGCGTTGACCGACAACGGCATCGTTTACTGCTGGGGCGATAACACAACCGGACAGTTAGGCGATGGAACAAACACAAATAGCCTAACACCGGTTCAGGTCCAAGGGCTCGCGGGGACGGTAACGGCGATCGCCGAAGCGCGCGATCACACATGCGCACTCCTCGCCAACGCGACCGTGCAGTGTTGGGGGAGCAACGGCGTTGGCGAGCTTGGCGATGGAAGTCTCATCGATCGGAACAGCCCGGTCACGGTGTCTGGACTGACCGGCGCCACGGCAATCGGCCTCGGCAGCTACCATTCATGCGCGCTCATTAACGACGGGACAGTATCGTGCTGGGGCGATAACCCGTCAGGACAAATTGGCGACGGCACGACGACGCGGCGAACAACCCCGGTCCAAGTGAGCGGCATCACATCGGCGGTAGCGATTTCGAACGGGGGCGAATATCACTCGTGCGCCGTCCTCTCGAACGACACGGTGCAGTGCTGGGGTGATAACTCCTACGATCAACTCGGCGACGGCCGACCGCAAACAAGTCTGACGCCATCCGACCTGGAAATTTCACCGGCCGGAATACCAACCGCTGTCACCCAAGGGGACGACTTTGGCTGCGCGTTTTTTACGGGTGGAACGAGTCGATGTTGGGGGGTCAACGCGTCGGGCCAACTGAGCAATGGAACTCAAACCACGACCGCGAGCCCTACGCAATCGACATGGCCAGTTGGTCGTGTGCCAACAGCGAAAATCTCCGCTGGAACTAGCCATTTTTGCAGCGTTCTCGACAACTCTGCGGTTGCGTGCTCGGGGAAAAATACCAATGGCCAGCTTGGCGTTGGCGACACGACCGACCGTTCGACCGCCGTATCGGCCATGGGTGGACTCTTGTCGGTGGATGTTGCCGCAGGAGATGCGCACACATGCGTGCGGTTAGGTGCCCAGACGGTGTGGTGTGCCGGTGCCAACTACGCCGGTCAGTTGGGGAACAACACCACCGTGGACAGCACCTCCCCGGTGCAAGTCACTGGTCTTACCGACGCGACAGCGCTCGCCAGCGGCTACGCTCACTCCTGCGTGGTTAGCTTTAATGGCGGCGCGCCAACTGTAAAATGCTGGGGCAACAACGGCAACGGACAGCTCGGAACCGGCTCGACCACCAGCAGCAGCGTACCGGTCACCATCTCCGGAGGTTTTCTAAACGCGTCGGCCGTCGCCGCTGGCACGTACTCTACGTGCATGCTTCTCACCGACGGGACAGTCTACTGCTGGGGTTACAATGGGTATGGTCAACTCGGCGACGGAACAAGAATAGACCGAAACGCGCCCGCTCAAGTAAGCGGCATCACGACCGCGACGGCGATCGATGTGGCCGACAATCACGCATGCGCGATACTCACGGGCGGAACGGTGAAATGCTGGGGCGACAACACTTACGGGCAGCTCGGCAACGACACGACAACGAGCAGCTCAACGCCGGTAACCGTAACCAATCTCAGCAACGCCTCAACGATCACCGCCGGAAAAAACGTAACATGCGTGACTCGCACCAGTGACAAGGTGAGCTGTTGGGGCGATGACGGAAGATATGGTCAGCTTGGGCGCGGGAACGTGTTTATGCGCAAGACACCGGTAAACGTTGCGCTCCTTGCGATCACCGATGCCGTCAATCACACATCAAGGCACGGCGACTCGGTAACGTTTACGCTGAGCGTGCCGGACGATGGGACCGGAACGATTTCGTTTACTGATAATTCCACCCCCATTGCCGGTTGCGATGTCGTTCTACCGACGGTGGCTCCTGGCTTTTCGTCGACAACCAAGACATGCACGACGAGCGAACTTCCGACCGGGGTGCGCTTGATTTCGGCAACGCGACCGGGAAACACACAGTACGCATCGACCGCGCTTGCGGCCGACACGTTCGATGTCACCCCCATCGCAAGTGTCGCCCCCCCGACACCGCCGACGGAACCAGCGCCGACACCTACACCAGCCGCGCCGCCGGAAGCACCGGCACCACCGCCTGCCGCAAATGGCGCTACCGAGACGCCTCCACCCGCCAGCAATTCGATCGTCACCGAAACGCAAGCGGAAAACGGCGTCACGATCGGCGATGTCGTCCCCGCGAGTCTTACTCTCACTGCAACCGAAACCGGCGTTACAACGACCGAAGTAGCGGTGACGCAAACAGACACAGGGACGGTCCTGACGGTACCCGCGGCAACGAAAATTACCGACAAGAACAACATCCCGATATCGTCGATCGCGCTAACAATCGTTCCAAACCAAAAACCGCTGGCGATATCAAGTGCGGGGGATGGTGGCGGCGCGGCAACGGCGCAGTTCGCATCGCCGGTCTTGCGACTCGGCCCCACCGGAACGCAATTCAAACCGCCTATTCCGATCGTCTTGCCGGTGCGCGATGACAAAATAGAGCAGGCATCGTGCTGGTCATGCCGCGACGATGTAACGACCGTCGCCCCAGGAATATGCAACAAAGTACCGTCGGAAAGATTCAGCTTCGGAAAACTACAGTGCCACGTCGACCACTTTTCGGTGGTCTTCGCGTTGACCGCGGAACCGTCGGGGCAAGCGTCCGAAGGGGGGTCCGGAATGGCTAGCAGCGCGCCCGCCGCATCGGCCAAAAAATCTGGATGCTCGCTTTCACCGATCGGTAGCAACTCATCGGGAGCGTCCCCTTTCGCCGCTATCGCCGTGACCGCTCTTCTCGCCCGTCGTCGTTCCTATCGCAGCGAGATGATAGCGCGATCGGCACGTTTACTCGCGTAGGCTTGCTCTGTTAGATCGCGCGGCATGCTAAACTTTCTTCGCGCCATTCCCGCGGCGCTTATCGGTCTTGCGGCCTGCTCTTCGAGCTCATCAAACGAGGCCCTGTCGCCCGCCGATCCCGCAAAGCCGCACGACAATCTGTCGACACCGGCGCCCGCTTGCACAAACCTCGTCGCGCAGCCCGGCGAAAAAACTTGGACACTCGTAGTCGACGGCATCACGCGCACGTTTGTAGTCAACACGCCAGCCAAATACGATCCACGTTCGGCGATGCCGCTCGTCTTCAATTTTCACGGGTATCAGATCAATCCGACGATTGAAGAGTGGCTCACACAGATGCGCAAAAAGGCTGAATCGGCCGGTTTTGTTCTCGTCTACCCCCAGGGGACGGGGAGCCCCCTCGGCTTCAACGGTGGGCTGTGCTGCGGCGAAGCGGCGGCAAACAAAGTCGACGACGTAAAGTTCACAGCAATGATGATCGACGCGCTCGAAAAAGAGCTCTGCATCGACAAGCGGCGAATTTTCGCGACCGGCATGTCAAACGGCGGCTTTCTCTCGTATCGCCTCGCATGCGAGATGTCGTCGGTGATCGCAGCGATTGGTCCGGTCGGCGCGACGATCGGCGTCGAGACTTGCAATCCAACGCGCGCAGTCCCCGTCATCGCGTTTAACGGCACGGAAGACCCGCTTGTCCCCTACTACAACACGGGGAGCCGTACCGAAGGGGCCGTCCCATCGACGATCGCCGGGTGGGTTAAGCGCGATCAATGTAGCCCAACACCGAAAGAGACATTTCGCGACCACGATTCACACTGCGATACCTATTCGTCGTGCGCAGGTGGCGCCGAGGTTGTCGCCTGCACGATCGACGGTGGCGGGCATACGTGGCCAGGTGGCTCAGTCGTGCCCGGAGATTACGGGGTGACGACAAAATATTTGTCGGCAAACGACGCAATGTGGGCATTCTTCGAAAAGCATCCGCTCCCGTAAAAATAGCGTAAAACGCCGCGGTTTGTACGACCGGATGGGGCTTCCTATGCTAGCGTCTGCTACCGAAAAACGCTGCGCCCACACTGAACAGACTAGCCATGCCGAGCCGTTATTACGTCACAACGCCAATCTATTACGTCAATGCGCCGCCACATCTTGGCACTGCGTACACGACGATTCTCGCCGATGTCTTGCGTCGCTTTCGCGCCCTTTGCGGCGATGAGTCGCGCATGCTGACCGGCACCGACGAGCATGGCGCCAAACTGGAAGCAAAAGCGGCCGAACACGGCATGACGCCGATCGATTTCGTCAACAAAATGAGCGCGCCGTTTCGCGCCGCATGGCCCCAGCTTAACATCGAGCCTGACGATTTTATTCGGACAACCGAGCCACGCCACATCAAAGTCGTCCAAGATTTGTGGCAAAAGGTCGAAAAAAACGGCGGCCTCTATTTGGGCCATTATGAAGACTGGTACTGCATCGGCTGCGAGTCGTTCAAAACCGAAAAAGAGCTCCTCCCCGGCAATTTGTGCCCCGTGCATCAAACCGCGGCCACCAAGCTCAAAGAAGAAACCTACTTTTTTCGTCTGTCCGATTGGGAAAAGCCGCTTCTAAAATTCTACGAGAAGAACCCAAATTTTATAGCCCCCGAGTCGCGCCGAAACGAAGTGATCAGTTTCGTCGAAGGGGGGCTAAAAGATTTGAGCGTGTCGCGTACATCGCTAACGTGGGGCATCCCGGTGCCAGGCAATCCGCGCCACGTGATGTACGTCTGGTTCGATGCGCTAACAAATTACATCAGTGCGTTAGGCCCAGATGGGGCCAACGCGAATGACTTGCGCCGTTTTTGGCCCCCTTCGAGCCGCGCAGTGCATCTCGTCGGCAAAGATATTTTACGTTTTCACGCCATCTATTGGCCCGCATTTTTGCTAGCAGCTGGCTACCGCGAAGATGAGCTGCCGAGCCAAATTTTCGCGCACGGTTTTCTCACGGTCGACGGCGAGAAGATGTCAAAGAGCCTGCGCAACGGCGTCGACCCACTGCGCATCGCGACCGAGCTCGGCGCCGATGTCCTCAGGTATTACCTTTTGCGCGCCATATCGTGCGGGCAAGACGGCGATTTCGACCACGCAGCGCTCATAGAGCGTTACAACGCCGATCTAGGGAAGAATTTGGGCAATTTGCTAAGCCGAGTGCTCGGCCTATGCACCAAAATGACGGCCGGAAAGACGCCAGAAGTAGGCACGCTAACAGAGCTAGAGCAGTCGCTGATCGACACAATGAGCGCATCAGCCCGCAAAGCAGCCGCCGCCTTCGACGAAATCGCCCCGCACCGAGCTCTCGAAGCAATTTGGGATGTGAGCTTCGCCGCGAATCAGTACGTCGATCGAGCCGCTCCATGGGCCGAAGCAAAAGCCGGTCGGGTCGACCGAGTCGAGACAATCCTGGCAACGCTGCTCGAAGCGCTCAGGCATTTGAGCGTCATGATGTGGCCCGTCATGCCAAAAAAGAGCGACGAGATGCGGCTACAGCTAGGGCTAAGCGCCGTCTCGCCGCGCATCGGCGACGACCAATGGCCAAGCGCATTTGAGCCGCGCGCCGGAGGTGAACCGCTAGCCCCCTCAGGCCCGCTCTTCCCTACCCTCGATAAAGATGCCGTTCACGCATTGCTAGAAAAACTCGTGCCACAAGTACCCGAAGCGCCTGCTGCAAACACTTCCGATCCTGTTCAGCCTGCTCAAAGCGCCGAAAAAGCGGCAGAAATTACGTACGACGATTTTACAAAAATCGATTTGCGCGTAGGCATCGTAAAAACAGCCGAAAAAGTGCCAAAAAAAGACAAATTGCTTCGCCTCACAGTCGATTTGGGCGAGGCCGAACCGCGCCAAATTATCGCGGGCCTGGCGCTATCGTTCGCACCAGACGCGCTCGTGGGTCAGCGCGTGCTCGTTGTGTCCAATCTGGCGCCGCGCGATTTCGGAAAAGGGTTGGTCTCGCACGGGATGCTTCTTGCAACCGGCCCAAGCGATGCGCTGTCGCTAGCAAGCGCCCCCGACAACGCGCCGGCGGGAGCGCGACTCAAGTAATCTATGGGGCCGACCAATCGCTCTTCGGTCGTATGCGGGTCGCTCATTGTTGGCGGGTTTCACGGTCACGCGCTCACCGCTTCGTTTGAAAAAGCGTTAGCCACAGGCGAACGCGGCGGCGCGATTTTGTTTCGACGCAATATCCCGAGCTCGTTCGATGAACTCCGCACGTTGACGAAGAGCATTCGCGCTGTCGCGAAGCTAACGGCTATCGTCGGCGTCGACCAAGAAGGGGGGCGCGTTGCGCGCATCGGTAAGCCTGCGATGGTCATCCCGCCTGCTCGCGAACTTGCGTCGCAAGATCCGGAAGCGCTTTTTAGGCTCGCCGAAGCGCAAGGTCGAGAGCTCGCATCGCTCGGCTTTACAATCAACTTCGCGCCGGTGCTCGACATCGACTCCTGCGCTACCAATCCGGTCATAGGCGATCGGTCGTTCGGGAAGGCGGCCGACGACGTCGTTCGCAGCGCGATCCCGTTTGCGCTAGGGCTCCAAAATGGCGGAGTCGCCGCCTGCGCAAAGCATTTTCCGGGGCACGGCGATACGACGCGCGATTCGCATTTCGATCTCCCGGTCGTTGATGCCGCGCGCGAACAGCTCCAAGCGCGCGAATGGCTCCCGTTCAAAGCGGCGGCAGCAGCGGGCGTTCGATGCATGATGACGGCGCATGTCGTCTATCCAGCGGTCGATACGCTCCCGGCAACGCTCTCGCATCGCTTTTGCACCGAGATTTTGCGCGATTTTATAGGCTTTCGCGGCGCATTGTTCTCTGATGACCTCGAGATGAAAGCGCTCGCCGACCGCTATTCGATCGAAGACTCGGCAACGCTGGCGATCGAAGCCGGGTGCGACGCCCTGCTGGTCTGTTCAGACGAAGAGATGCAGTCGCGCGCGCACGAAGCGCTCTGTCGCCGCTACGAATCAAACGCACGCTTTCGCGAACGATGCGACGAAGCATCGATGCGCATCGAGCACTTCTTACGCTCCAACAACATTTCGGTCCACTCCACATGACAAACTTGCGAGGGTACCGCGCCAGTCGTGTCGTGACGTGCGATCCCAAGATCGCAAACGGCTCGAATGAGCTCGGCGTGATTGAAAACGGTGTTGTTGTTATCGACGATGCGAGGGTAGCTTTTGTAGGCAGAGAGAGCGATGCGCCGCCGGTTCGCAATTGGACAGATTGCGGCGAGCGCGTGATCACACCGGGGCTCATCGACGCGCATACGCACGCGTGCTGGGCCGGTTCGCGGCACGACGAGTATGTCGCACGAATGGCTGGAGGCGATTATCGCGCGATTGCCGCGGCCGGCGGCGGTATTTTGTCGACGCACCGGGCGGTGATGGCCGCGAGCGAAGACGAACTCGTTCATCAGCTAACCGGTCGGTTGTCACGCATGCTCCGTCTCGGCGTAACGACATGCGAAGTAAAAAGCGGCTATGGGCTCGTCGCCGATGCGGAGTTGAAGCAGCTTCGAGCGATTGCGCGCGCGTCAAAAATGCCGAATTTACCGCATATTGTGCCTACTTTTCTCGCACTGCACGCGGTGCCGCCCGGTGTCGACCGCGACCAATATGTCGCATCGGTGGTGAACGAGACGTTGCCAGCTGTTGCGCGCGAACAGCTCGCGCAATTTGTCGACGCATACATCGACGCGAATGCGTTTACTGCCGAACAGGGGCGCGCGATTGCCACTGCAGCGCGCGCGCACGGTCTCGGCATTCGGATGCATGTAGGGCAATTTGCCGATATCGGCGGCGCGGAGCTTTGCGCTGATTTTTCTGCCGCGTCGGCCGACCATCTTGAGCACATCGGCGACGCGGGCATCGAGCGACTCGCCGCCGCGAAGACGCACGCGGTACTCCTACCAACCGCGAGCTTCTTGTTGCGACAAGCGCCGCCACCGATCGACAAATTGCGAGCCGCGGGGATCGCTCTCGTCGTGGCGAGCGATGCCAACCCAGGGACAGCGCCAACCGAGAGCCTACCGCTAGCAATGGCGCTCGCGGTGCGGCTCTACGGGCTCACCCCAGCAGAAGCGATTCTAGGGGCGACGCGCAATGCGGCAAATGCGCTAAGGCTGGGCGACCGGGGGGTGCTAGCGAGCGGGAATTGGGCTGATTTGTGCGTGTGGGAGCTACCGCACGAATTCGCGATTTTGCAGCCATGGGGCGTTTCGCGAACGGAGCGCGTTGTTTGCTCGGGGATCGAGGATCGAGCGCGATCACGCCCTAGCGCTGATATGACAACAAAGGCCTCCTCTCCCGCTTCGCGGGAGAGGGAAAGCGTGACGAAGTCACGCGAGGGTGAGGGCTCGCGCCCGCCGCGCAAGAACCCCCGTTGACCAAGCTCTCGCCCAATGAAGCGCCGCACAGATGCAAGCTTCGACGAATGACAAGAACGACGTCGTCGGCATCGGCAATCACGTTGGCGTTTGCGATACACACGACGACAAGTCCTTGTTTCGCGCCGAAGCCGTCTTGGCTGTTGACTGATGTCCATGACACTTCATCGGACGGGCACTCATTGCGGTTGCTTCGATTTTGATCTTTGTATGTGAATTTAAGACCTTTTAGCCCTCACCCTCGCGTGACTTCGTCACGCTTTCCCTCTCCCGCTTCGCGGGAGAGGTGGGCGGGCTCCTTTTTTTTACAATCGCGCTAGCGAGGGCCGCCGTAAATCTCGACCGTGAAGCTAAATGCCCCCGCGACCTCCCCGTTGAACCGCCGGTACTCTAGCTTCACCTGGTGCACACCGACCGGTAGGATCGCGTTGCTCCAGCTCCACAGAATAACCTGCGTTCTATCGGCCCCTAATAGCCCGCTTGTCGAGGGCTGATAGCTTGAAACGCCCTTGCCTAGCCCCGGATTGGTCTCCGTGACGACCCAGCTGTAGCCGGCTGACGGTTTACTTTTTAGATGCACCGCCAGATCGATCCCCTCGGGGATTCGGACTGTTATTCCGTTGTCGGCTTCCGTGAGCACTTTTTGCCCACGAATGAGCGCTTTGCCATCGACGCCTTGAGTCTCGGATGGCGACAGGTTGGACGGCTCTGATGAACAGCCTGAAATCGCAGTCGCGATAAATACAGATGTCAATAGTCGCATCGCTTTTCTCTCTTTTGATAAGGGCTAAGTGCTCCCTGTATACCGAGAAAACCACCGCATTTCTAGCCTCTTTGGCGCCTCAGTCACCCCTTCGACGTGTTTGCCGAAGCGCCCTCTTCTGCTATCTCAAACCGCTGCCGTATTGCCGCATTTGAGTGAGCGTACCCAATAGCCATATGACCCCTAAGACTATTCACTTCGTCAGCCTCGGCTGCCCCAAAAATCGCGTTGATACCGAAGTTATGCTCGGCGTCGCGCAGCAGAACGAGTTCAAACTCGTGCGCGACCCAGACGAAGCCGAAGTCATCGTCATCAACACGTGCGGCTTCATCGGCGAAGCGAAAAAAGAGTCGATCGACACAATCTTCGAGCTCGCGGAGCTAAAAAAGCACGGCGCGTGCAAAAAACTCGTGGTCGCCGGCTGCCTATCGCAGCGCTACCCCGACGAGCTTGCCGAGCAGATGCCCGAAGTCGACCACTTTTTAGGGTCGAGCGACATGCTGCGCCTCGGAGATGTGCTGCGCGGCGAAGAGAAGCGAATGCTCGTGGGCAACCCTGCCGATTGGGTCATTCGCGCCAGCGACCCGCGCGTTATCACCGATTCGCGCGTGAGCGCCTACTTGAAAATCGCCGAAGGGTGCAACCGCACCTGCTCGTTTTGCGTCATTCCGCAGCTGCGCGGCAAGCAGCGCTCGCGCTCGGCCGACGACATCGTGCGTGAAGCCGAGCAGCTCATCGCTTCGGGCGTAAAAGAGCTAAATTTGGTCTCGCAAGATACCGTTGCGTACGGACGCGACCTCGATAAATCAGAGCGGTCGTCACTCGCAGCGATGGTACGGCGCGTCGCCGACCTCCCAGGCGCCAACTGGGTTCGGCTTTTTTATCTCTATCCTGAAACGCTCGACGAAGAGCTAATCGAACTTATCGCCAACCACCCGCGCGTCGTGCCGTATGTCGACATGCCGCTGCAGCACGCAGCCGACGCAATGCTAAAACGAATGCGTCGCGGCCACGGAAAAGACAGGCAAAAGAGAGTCGTCGAGCGCCTCAGAAACGCCGTGCCAGCGCTAACATTTCGAACGGCATTCATCGTAGGCCACCCGGGCGAGACCGAGTCGGAATTCAAAGAGCTATGTGACTTCGTTGAATGGGCCGAGTTTGAGCATGTTGGAGTATTTCGCTATTCCGACGAAGAGTCGTGCGGCAGTTTCGCGCTCGACGAAAAAGTGACGCCGCTCGTCGCATCGAATCGCAATCGCCGCTTGATGGCGATTCAGCGAAAAATTGCCCGCAAAAAGAATCAGGCACGAGTCGGCCAGGAGCTCGAAGTGCTGGTCGAAGGCGTGAGCGAAGAGCACGAATTCGTCGTAAAAGGGCGCCACGCAGGCCAAGCGCCGGGGATCGACGGCGAAGTGTTTTTATCCGACGGTGACGCAAAGCCGGGCGAATTCGTCCGCGTCGTCGTCTCGCAAGCAAGCGACTACGATTTGGTCGGTGACGTCGTCACCGGCGACAGCGAACGTTCGATCGTTCTACCAAAACGCCGAGTCGCACTAAAAGTCGTCAGTTCGGGTGCTGGATCACACAAATAGGATTGCCAGTTCGTAGTGCGATGAAGCATGGGAGCAGGAATGCGCTTTCTGCCTACTTATCACCGCACGACTAACCTTTTACCATATTCCAGCATCCTGCTAGTTTCGCTCCTCGCGGGCTGCTCTTCTTCGACTTCTCCAATGTCCGACGGCGCGGCATCGGCGGGTCCGATTCGGGCAAACGTCGAGAGCATCGTCCCGACGGCAGAGCACTGCATCGAGATTCTAAAAACGCCAATCGCGATTCAGATCCCGCTAGCAACCGACCGAACCACGCTTCTAAAGCAGATCGACTTCGCTCATTGTAAAAATCAGGAGCGGCGGCGCCAGATTAGAGCGCGCCTTCTCGCCGAGCATGTTGGACGCGAACCGTTTAGGCATGGCATCACCGTCGTGGGCGGCTCGTTCAATGCGCAGAACATTCTTGCTCACATGAGCGACGAACTGCGGCGCGCGTCGGTCATCATGGCGATCGAATCGGGCGCGACCGGCATCGGCCTGCTCGCCGGCTATCCAATCACGATTCAGAGCTGGGAGACGGTATTTAGCGGCCGCTCAGGTTACGCAGAGCCATCAGACTTTCGACTGCTTCATCCGTCAGTCGACACGTTTGCCACTGCCGAGTCGCTCGCGCGCACAAAAATTATCAACGAATTTCTCCTCGATGTCCCAGTAATCAATTGTCGGGTGACCGGCATTCGCAAAATTGAGGCGACAGCAGAGGGGGCGCCTTCTCAAAAGACGTTAGCCGGCCGTTGCACACTAGAACCTTCGAGCGACGAGGTGACGGGCGAGTCGTTTGAGTTCGAGAGCAACGGCATCATCATGAGCGCGGGGATGGGGGCACCGAGAAAGCTGCCCGACGAGGCTATCGCGCCAGAAGCGCGAGCTGCGCTAACAACACCGGAGGCGCCACGCCTTCTCAACGAGCTCGGGTATTTTGCGCACTATTTTTCCGAGAAAAATAGGCTAAAACAGGGCATGTCGCTGGCCGGCCAGTCGGTTGCTATTGCCGGCTCTGGCGTCGGCGCTCTCGTCGTCGTCGCTTCGATGTTCGACTGCATCGCCGATCGCGATCGTCCTAGCAAAGTAATCCTGTTCGCCAACCGCGCCGACATCGAGGCTTCGCTCGAGCTTCCATTTTTTGCGCCCGTCGAAGCCGAGTATCGAAAATTTATCGACGGGAAACCGACACCACTCGAGATCGTCGAAGGTTCTGGTCGCAACATTCGCGTCGAGTTGCCTGGAGATATGGCGGAGGGAAGGCTGTTTACGGTGACGCCTCGCAGCGGCGCTAGCCCGATCGCTCGAAAAGTCGACCTTCTGATAACGTCGCTTGGCTACGATTTTGACTATTCAGAGCTTTTACCCGGCGGAAAGCCTGAGTTCCTACCTTTGTTCGATCGCGTCCAATTCAAGTCGATTCATGGTGAGGCTGTCGAGGCAACGGTACCGATCGCTCTGCAATGGGGCGGCGCGCCGCTATTTATCACCGGAGCGCAGATGTACGCGTCGCAACAGCTCATTCGGCCAGGCGATCGCGCGCGCTTTGACGCCGGTCGCGAAGCCCAACGCGCCGCGCTCGGCGGTAAAGACAGCAGAGAGTGGCCCGACGGTGTCTTAGGGCATCAAGGGTCAGTCACATCACGGTTCGGCCAAACAGCGTCACAACGATTCGTTTTTTAGGCGCGCCATCACCCAATCGACCACAGCTCCCGCCACCGCATCTTTGTGCGCACGCGGAATGTCGGTCACCGAAGTTTCCTCGACAACATAAACCGCGTTTTCATCCCCTCCAAACGCGACCGCCGCTTCATTCGCAATCACAACGTCGACGCGCTTGGACAGTATTTTTCCGCGCGCGTAGCCGACGATCGCATCGCGATCGCCTGTCTCGACGGCAAATCCAACGAGCAGCGGCGCGCCGTTCGCACGCATCGCGCCGAGTTCGGCCAGAATGTCGACGTTTCGAATCATCTCGACGCTCGTATGATCGCCCTGTTTTTTTAGCTTTTTTTCACTCCTCTCGCGTGGGCGATAGTCGGCCACTGCCGCCGCCATCACGACTGCATCGACGTTGGACATCGCCTCGCCGACTGCGTCGAGCACGGCGCGATGCATCTCTTGCGCGCTCCGAACGTCGATGCGAGTGACCCCGCCAGGCGTTGCGAGAGCGACGGGGCCCGCCACTAGCTTTACTTCCGCGCCGCGCATCGCCGCATTTCGTGCGATTGCAAACCCCATCTTGCCGCTTGACCGATTGCCAATAAAACGAACCGGATCGACATCTTCAATCGTTGGACCGGCCGTCACCAACATGCGCACACCGCGCAAATCTTGCGGCGTCATCGCCTCGACGATCGCGTCGACAATCGCATCCGGATCAGCCATCCGCCCAACGCCGCTATCGCCCGAGGCAACCGGACCATCGACCGGCCCGGCAAACTTGTAGCCGCGCGCCGATAGCGTCGCCGCGTTTGCTTGCGTTGCGGCATTGCTCCACATTCTCGGATGCATCGCCGGCGCTATAACAATCGGTGCACGAGCGCATAAAGCGAGCGCCATCACGAGGTCGTCCGCGCGACCGTGGGTAAGGCGCGCCATCGTATCGGCCGTCGCCGGCACAATCGCGATCACATCGGCGGCGTCTGCGATCGCTACGTGCATCTCGCCCGGATACGCCGGATCCCACATCGACGTCGCGACCGGCTCGCCGCAAATCCCCGACAATGTCACCGGCCCGATAAACTTCGCGGCCGATTCGGTCATTACCGGAATGACGCGCGCGCCCGATGTCACCAGCCGACGCGCGACTTCAATCGCTTTATAGGCCGCGATACTCCCGGTAATTGCGAGCGCCACAGTGCGCCCCGCGAGACGATAGCTCATGTCCAGTGATCATAGCGCAATTAGTGTCAGTCGCCTTTCGGAACAAAATCGACGGTAATTTGAGCCGAAGCGGGCCACTCGACACAATCGCCATCGCCTCCAACCTCCCACACGAGCGACACAAAATCGATCTCCTGATCAAGCGCGACAATCGGATGGTGCCATACCCCCGGCCGGTATGTGATGCCGGTTTTCCCGTCGACAACAAATGCGCGCAGCGTTGCCAAATCGGGAACACTCGCCCCTTCAGCGACGACCACAAGATAACGCCGCGCGTTCATTGGCACGAAAAGCTGCGTCGATAGCGGGTGCTTTTCGAGCATCGTCACGTTAAATTGATCGCCATGCCACGGCGTCGATCGAAAGACCGACACGTTCGGCCGAGCCGATTCACCACGCATATTCTCGAGGCTACTCAACGCGCCATAACGCCGCGCCGTACCGAGATTGGCCGCCTCCCCTTCGCTATCACCGGCGCCCGCGCGCACAAGCTCACCGTACGCCTGGTAGGCTGCCAGTTCGATCGGTCGCGCGACAATCGCCACTCGCGTCATCATCTCACGCTCAAGAGCCGCGGTATGTCGAGTAGCCGAACGGGCTCAATAGTAGCGGCACATGGTAGTGCTGCTCGGCGTCATCGACGCGAAAGTCGATCGTCACGGTCGGAAAGAAGCCGCGGCGACCAAGCGCCTCATGATAGTCGCCCACGTGCAAACAAAGGCGATACGTTGCCATTTGAAGCGCGCTTCCGGCGAGCAGTGATTTTGCGCGCCCATCTGCGTCGGTCTTTCCGCTACCGACAAGCTCCGCCGCGCCGTCGCTGTTCAATCGAAAAAGTTGGACGCCGACATCGTGAGCCGGCTTTCCGCGTGCCACATCGAGAACGTGCGTCGTAATTGCGCCACTTGTTGTCATTGCTGGCCCAGTTCGTTTCGTAGCTTTTCGAGCCTAATTGTGCATATTTTTGCCAACTCATCGCGTGCGATGCGCCACTCTTCGTTTGCATCGTTTGATAGCCGCTCACGCAAAATCGCCAAAATTTCGGGCGCGCCTTTGCCGGTCGCGCATACGATAAATTGATAGCCGAAGCGCCTCTCGTAATCGGCGTTCGCGTTGGCTAACGCATCGATGACCGCCTCGTCAGCCGACGCTACTCCGGCCTGCTCGCCGGCCGACCAAACGGCGGTTGTCGCGAACCGCCTCTTCAGCTGCTCGCGATCGGCGCCGATACGCGGATGGTGCGACGCCGCTTCAATCACATCGTTGCGATCGAGCGTCGCCCAAATCGCCTCTGACAGCGCGATGACCTCTGACCACGATCGAAAAGGGCGCCCCTCCGTCATCCCGTCGACCCACCGGCCGACTCCGCCGCATCGAAACAGATGATCGCGCAGCGTCTCACGATTTAGCTTATTTATAACCACGCTTTTGCTTTCGCTTACCGTTAACAAATCGACCCCCAGACTCGCATTCTGCTCACTCCGCCATCCGGAAATACTTTTAGCCGGATGTGCGATGCCGGCCCGCTTGGCGTCAGCGTCCCCGCCGCTGACGAAAACCAATGACGTGTGTGCGCCATGATCGGCGCATCGTCGACAATCGTCTTCCACAACTCGCGCGATTGAATGAGCTCCGATGGAGCGATTTGCTCGGCCCGCGCCGCTTCGATCGTGCAGCTGTCGGGCGCATTACCCCGAAAATGATTCGTATCGATTTCGATCAAGCCGACATCACACAGCGCGCCAAGCGCAATCACGACCCAATCATGGGCGCCGACGCCAGCATTTCGCCGCCGCTTTGTCTCCCACCCCGAACCCATGTCGCCCGCGCGACCGGGAAGCAACAGACTCTCCATTCGCCCGAAAAACATGTCGCTGCATGCGATTGCTCGCCCGCCATTGCGGAGCGCCGCGAAATCGATCCACCCACTCGTTCCGCTCTTGATGAGCAACGCGGTGTCGGCATCAACCTCTTGCAGCTCGCGATTTGCTGCGACGTCGACATCGCCGAACGCGCGAAACCGTGCGACCCCTCCGTCGGGAATCATCGTTAGACGCAGATGTGTCCATACTTCGGAATTTTCAATCGCAAACAGATTGTGCGCGCCTGGACGAAGCGGCACCTCGGCCAAAATAGGCCGCCAATCGGCATTTTTTAGCGTATCGACCGATGCATCGCGCGGCATCGTCACCCCCTCAACGCGCGCGTATGGCGGGTGATTGCCTAGAAAAAAGTGCGTGTCGATATTGATCACGCGAATGCGCCCGAGCACACCCAGACGAATGATGCACTCATCGCGGTCGGCATACGTCGCGTGACGGCGCGTGCGTGCGCTCTCCCACCCGTCCATCCATTTGCCGCGATCGGTGTATTCGTGCGGAAAAAAATCGGCTGCGCCAACTTTTAGCAAATTCTCTCGGCCGGCGAAAAACTCGTCGCTTGCCCAGAGCGCCTCGCCCCCAAACGCCGCCGATGCCAGGTCGATCAAATTGGCGAAACCGAACTCTTCGTACGTTTGCGATTCAGACATAGGTTGACAGACGCCCCAATACGACTTGACCACAGTGTCGCGCCGGATGCGCGTCACAAGCCCGTTTTAGCGAATCACCGTTCGCCGCGGCAGAATAGATCGACTCGCCTGCAAGAAATGTTTCTCTCACGGCGCCATAGAGCTCGCGCCCGGCGTACGGAGTAACTTTGTTGCGCATAAAGAGCCGCTCTGGCTCAACGACAAACGCTTCGTCTGGAGCCCAAACGACAATATCGGCGCGAGCTCCTACGCGAAGTTCGCCGCGATCGCTCAATCCGGCAAGACTGGCCGGTCCAGTCGACATCCAGCGCGCGATATCAGGCAGGGAAACGCCGCGCTGCCGAGCCTCTGTCCATACCGCCGACAAACCGAGTTGAAGCGACGAAATACCGCCCCAGGCGTCAAAAAAATCGCCTTTTTCGAGGCATTTTAGCCCCGCAGTGCACGGCGAATGATCGGTCACCACGAAGTCGATCACACCGCTTTTTAGCGCGGCCCAAAGCGCATCGCGATTCTCTCGCTCTCGAACAGGCGGCGCGCATTTATATTGAGTCGCGCCGTTCGGAATCGACTCCGCATCGAAACACAAATAGTGCGGGCATGTCTCCGCAGTGATGGCAACGCCGCTCGCTTTCGCATCACCTATGAGTTGCGCGCCGGTCGCCGATGACAAATGAACGATATGAACGTGACAGCCGGTCTCGCGACTTAGGCGAATTAGAAGCGCAATCGCATCGTCTTCCCATGCGGCGGGGCGCGAACGAAGATAGGCATTGTAATCCGTGGCGCCCCCGGACACATCGACACTTACGGCGCAATCAAGCTCGGCGTGCGCAAGAAGCGGCAGGCCGAGTCTGCTCAACATTGCCATCGCCGTGCGAAGATCGCTCTCATCGACACGCGGAAACTCTTCGATCCCCGAATCGATCAAAAACGCTTTAAACCCAAGCACTCCGCGATTTGCCATCGCTTCAAGCTCACGCGCATTACCCGGCACAACGCCGCCCCAAAAACCAATATCGACCGATAGCTTTGAATCGACCGCCGCTAACTTTTCGTCGAACGCCGCCGCTGTTGTCGTCACCGGAATGCAATTGAGCGGCATGTCGACAAGCGTCGTCACTCCACCTGCCGCCGCTGCGCGCGTGGCGGTCTCGAACCCTTCCCAATCGACCCGGCCTGGCTCGTTCAAGTGCACGTGGCTATCGACAAGCCCCGACATGATGACATCGGCGCCGCAATCGATAACGCCATCGAGGCCAAAGGTGCGCTGAAGCGCAGCAACTGTGGCGGCCGATGGCACGTCAACTGATTCGATGGCGGCGACTTTGCCAGCTTCAACGACAACGAGCCGCGCCGCGGAATGACCCGCGTGCACGACTCGTGACGAATACAAACCAAAACGATTCACTCGGCGTTCGTCCACACTCAGCGGTTCTTACAGACACCCACCGAGCAAGCAAGCGGCTTTACTGCGCTGCGCCTACCGGCTGAACGACGATTTCGACTCTTCGATTGTTCGCTCGCCCTTCGGGGGACTTATTATCGGCAATCGGGTTAGTTAAACCATTGCCGCGAGCTTGAATGCGATCGGCCGAAAAGCCGCGCGAAACGATGTAATTTCGCACGCTCTCGGCGCGTCGCCGCGACAGCTCTTGATTGTAGGGCGCCGACCCTTGCGAATCGGTGTTCCCCTCTACGATGATCTTTGCTTTTGGATCTTGCTTCGTTAGAGCGTCAGCCACTTCGTTTAGTTTCACCCGAGCAGACGGGAGAAGTTCGGCTTTGTTTGAAGCAAAAAGCACGCTCCCCGAGAGTGTGATCACCATCCCCCTCGGCTCTTGCTTTACTGTCGCGAACGCTGCCAATGCTGCCGCTGCCTGGCGCTCGGCTTCTTCTCGCCGTTGGCGCTCGTCAGCGAGCTGCTGATGGGTCGCTCCGAGTTGCGTCTTTGCGCGCTCGAGATCGGCGGATGTCTGCTGGAGCTGTTCACCCTGCGCGGCACTCGCTTGTGCGATCTGCTGCTCCTTGCGCTGAATCGCCTGCACCTCACGCGCGTTGGCCTCTGCTATTTGCGCGCGGCGCCCAGCGACGTAGGCGATGTCGTTTGTTTCTTGTGTCGCGCCGTGCTTCGAAAACGAATCTTCGGCCGCATCGAGCGATTCTTTGGCAGAATGGAGACCGGCTGGATTGGCATCTGCCGCCGGGCCTGCGCTCGCCTGGTTGTAAGCGGTGCGCGCGTTCAGAAGCTCTTTCGGCGCTGTCGCCGCGCATGCCGCGAAAAAGAGAAGCGATACTCCGATAGTTGTCGCGCGTTTCATTACCGTGCTCCTTGGAAAGGAATCGTTTTCGCTCGCAGTTTTTGCTGATCGAGCGACTGCTTTTCTTCGGCTTCACTCTTTTTTGCGCGCGCGATTGCAACGGCCAATTCACCATCGGCCTTGGCGCGAATGAGCATGAAGTCGGCCCGACGGTTTTCATTCTCTTTGAGTAGAACGTTCGCCTTTGCGATCTCTTCTTCTGACAGCTTTAGGTAAAGCTGAGCATCCGGGAGATTGTTGGCGCCCAATTCAACTGCGCTGCGGCGGGCCGATTGAGCATCGGCCATCCGTTGGACCGGTACGGGGTAGGTCGCGGCGCATGCCGTCGCGATCCCTGCCATTGCGATGATGGCTCGTTTCATTGTTGATTACCTTTCAAAAGACTCCAGCTGCGCCAATGCCATAACCTGTCGCTCCAACGTGAGTTGGGGCAACGTGAACGTTGTTGTTACCGATGAGGTACCAATTGTGCGTGACCTTGTCGGGGAGGAAAAAGCTTGTGATAACGCCAAGCGCTCCGAGCCCTTGACCAATTCCGTCGAGGACCAAAAGTGCTTTGGCTACTCCGTCGCGACCACAGGGGCGCGTGTCGCAGTTCCTATTTGCAAGGTCCATCCACGGGCCGACAACGGGATAATAGAGGTTGTTCTGGTCGGAAGGGCGGTCGCTCGTATAACCGATGACAGCGGCCGGAACGTATGTTGCGACAAGCAAAACTGAGCTGGTGATCAATAGCGGTCTGTTGACCCACCTCACGGTGTCGGCGGCCGGCAAATCCGACGGCTGACTTGTTCGAATTTCCGGGCGATTTTGGTCCGGAGGCATCTGGCTTGTTGATGTAACGACGTTAGACGGCGGGTCATCGGCCGCGGCAACAGATGCCCACGTCAATAACGACACGATAACAAATCCTAGATTTCGCATGTCACGCTCCCTTAAATTATTTGCTTCGTTCACACGAACAGAGAGCGCGCCCCATCGGTTTGCGGGGCTGAAACGCTGGTGCCGCTAACTCGCGACGGTGCAGGCTCGCGACGGTGCAGGCGCGGTCTCGCGTTCGATGCGGCGCGACAAGCGCGCCCTAAGCTATTTTATTTATTGCCTCAAAAATAAGAGCGCCCCCCTATGTGTGTGGCTGTTTAACCGGCGGCTTTGACCCGTGCTCATGGGACTGCTTTTCGAACGGTTTCTGCCGCTTTTCAGCCGAACCAGACTCTTTTTTGAATGGCTTCTCACGCTTGTCTGTTGAACAACAAGCTGTCTCGCTGGCGTGCTTCGTTAGGTTGCCGATGTCAGCTTTTTCGGGCATCGTCGGTTTGACGGCATGTGACTCGAGCGCGCCACCAGTGGTGACTTTCGGCTCGGTCGAATGGGTTTTGATCGGTGATCGGTTCATGTTGAGCTCCGCTGGTTGAATCTGGTCAGCCCCCGATAGCCAGACTCTCTAGTGTCACTCACGTGGCTCAGCACATTTCATGCCAGGTATTATTTTGTAGGGAATCGAGGTCATCGCGTCAGAAAACGCTCGACACAACCGATGTAGGCAGGTGTATTCAATCACCATGACTTGGTTTGTCATTCAAATTGAAAGGGCAACTGAAAGGGTGTTTAAACGTGAATAACGATCTGACAAAAAACGCTGACTTGCTGCGAAACGCGACTGGGTTGACGGAGCAGCGAGCCCATTTTCTCGATGTCATGTCGATCGGTATTTTGCGCAGGCATCTCATCGAAAATTTTGGCGAAACTGAGGCACATACAGTCCTCAACCAGTTTGGTTTCTCCCACGGCTGGCAACTTGCCGAGTCGGTTCATGCGGCATTTGAATGGGATGCCGATACGCAATGCCTTCACGTGTCACTTCACCACGCCGCTCCAACGCCAAAACCGGCTGAGCCAAAAGTGCACGAGCGCCGTCGCGCGGTCGTCCACGTCACGCCAAACGTACGCGACCCGGCGGCAGTCGTCTCCAAGAGCGCCGCGATGCAGCAAGTAGTCGAGCTCGCACAGCGCGTTGCCACAGTCGATTCAACAGTGCTCATTACAGGTGAGAGCGGCTCAGGCAAAGAGCGCATTGCCCGCCTTCTTCACGATGAGTCGCTTCGCGCAGCCGGTCCGTTTATCGCAGTCAATTGCGGCGCGATCGCCGAAACGCTGCTCGAGAGTGAGCTCTTCGGGCACACGCGAGGCTCATTTTCCGGCGCGACGCACGATCGACCCGGGCTGTTCGAAGCGGCAAACGGCGGCACACTCCTTCTTGATGAGATTGGTGAAGTCTCGCCAGCAATGCAGGTGAAGTTGCTGAGAGCGCTGCAAGAGCGCGAAATCCGTCGCGTCGGTGAAAACAAAGTACGAAGCATCGACGTGCGAATCGTCGCGTCGACAAATCGCGATCTCGCGAAGTGCGTCACCGATGGGTCGTTTCGACAAGACCTCTTCTACCGGCTCAAAGTCGTTGAGCTGCACGTCCCCGCCCTGCGCGAACGGCGGGGAGACATCCTCGCCCTTGCCCACACGCTTCTTGCTGAAGCGTCACTACGACTCAAAAGGCAAGTTGTAGGTTTGAGCGAGGAGGTCATCGAGCATCTTCAGCGGTACGGTTGGCCTGGCAACGTGCGAGAGCTCGAAAATGTAATGGAACGCGCCGTCGCACTCGCGCGCGGGCATCGCGTCGAAGTTGAAGATCTCCCCGAAGAGATTCTTCGCACGCGCAGCGTGCCAATGGCCTCGCCATCAGTCGTTCGGCCACTTGACGAGATCGAGAAGGAGCACATTCTCGCAGCATTAGCCTTCAATGGAGGCAACCAGACACACACCGCCGAGCAGCTCTGCATCGGCCAAGCAACGCTCTATCGCAAGTTAAAGAGCTACAGCCTCATGAGCAACGGAGCCGCCCGCACGCGACCCGGAAGGCCATCCGAGCCGCTCGCGTCATAACGAAGTAGCATAGTGCAGGGTATCTCGGTAAAACACGCCGACACCAATGAGCCCGCATGTCCGTGAGTTAGTCGATCTTATTATTCGGTGGGTCCACTTCATTGCTGGGATCATGTGGGCCGGTAATTCGATGCTATTTAACTGGCTCGACCGCAATTTGGAGCGGGAGCCTGGCGCGCCTGAGGGGCATGAGGGGCGCATTTGGATGGTGCATTCGGGCGGATTTTACGATGTCGTGAAGCGCCAGCTCGCGCCATCTGAGATGCCTGAGCGTCTGCACTGGTTTATGTGGCAAAACTTGACGACGTGGGTGAGCGGCATTTGCCTGCTGATCGTCGTCTATTATTTCGGCGGCGCGAGCCTTCTAACCGATCCGAACATCTCGTCGGTATCAACGGCGGGGGCGATCGGCGTCGGTGTCGGGTCGATCGTAGTTTCGTGGTTTGTGTACGACGCAATCTACCGTTCGCCGCTCGCAAAAAAACCGCTGCTCGCGAGCATCATCAGTGGCGCCGGTCTCGTCGGTGTCGCCTATGGGCTGACACATGTGCTGAGCGGGCGCGCGGCGTACATTCATGTCGGCGTGATTCTCGGCACGCTGATGACGGGGAACGTTTGGTTTTTTATCATCCCGTCGCAACGCCAACTTGTGGCGCTAACGCGCGCCGGCCTTCCGCAGAATATGGCGCTCAACAAGCGCGCAAAAGAGCGGTCGATTCATAACAACTACATGACGTTCCCGCTGCTCTTCATCATGATTAGCAGCCATTTTCCGAGCACTTACGGGCAAAAGTTAAACTGGCTTGTCCTTGTCGTCCTAGGGGTCACAAGCGCCGCGATCCGCCACTGGATGAACATCCGGTTCTGGTCGCCACGGTGGTTCCCCGCCGCGTTCGTGACATTTTTGGTCGGAGTCACCGCGGTCTATGTGCTCACCGCGCCAAAGAGCTCAAACGCGAGCAAAGGGAGCGGCGAAGTCTCGTTCGACGAGGTTCAAGCGATCGTGAACGACCGATGCGTCTCATGCCACAGCGCGCATCCGAGCGATGAAGTGTGGACGATGGCGCCACTAGGGATCATGTTCGATTCCCCCGCGCAAATAGCTGCAGCGGCGGAGCGGATGCGAGAACGGGCCTATGTGCTCAAGACAATGCCGCTGGGCAACAAGACGCACATGTCAGAAGAAGAGCGGTCAAAACTAGCCGCCTGGGCTGAGCACGGCGCCAAACAGTAAAATGTGTCATATTGCGCGCCATGGGATTGTCGGTTGGAATTGTAGGCCTACCAAACGTAGGTAAATCAACGCTTTTTAACGCGCTTAGCACGGCCAAAGCCGAAGCAGCGAACTACCCGTTTTGCACGATCGAACCGAACGTCGGCGTCGTTATCGTGCCGGATGAACGTCTAGCGGAGCTCGACAAAGTCGTAAAAGCCGACCGCATTGTGCCGACGGCAATCCAATTTGTAGACATCGCCGGACTGGTGCGAGGGGCGCACAAAGGCGAGGGGCTCGGCAACCAATTTTTGAGCCATATTCGCGAGGTTGATGCCATCGTTCAAGTGGCGCGCTGCTTCGAAGACGGCAACGTCGTGCACGTCGAAAACAAAGTCGACCCAGTGAGCGATATCGCAACCGTTACATACGAGTTGTGCCTAAAAGACTTGGAAACCGTTCAGAAACGGCTCGACCGCGCGCGCAAGCTCGTGAAAACAAATAGCCCGGTCGAAAAGCTCGCCGTCGAGATATGCGAGCCGCTCGTCGAGCAGCTGAACAACGGCATCCCGGCACGCATGTTCAAACTCCCTGAGTCAAACGAATCGGCCACCGTCATGCGCGAAATGCAGCTGCTAACAGCAAAGCCAGCGTTTTATGTAGCCAATGTCGACGAAGCATCGCTCACCAATCTCGAGGCAAACCCGCATTACGTAGCGCTCGCCAAACTAGCCGCGAGCGAAGGGGCGCCAATCGTCGCCGTGTGCGCCGCACTAGAAGCGCAAATCGCCGAGCTCGACCCAGCCGATCGCCCCGAATTTTTAGCAAGCGCAGGGCTAAAAGAGCCAGGGCTAAACGCCGTAGTAAGAGCCGGCTACCAGCTACTCAAATTGCTAACCTTTTTCACCGCCGGGAAGGTCGAAGTCCGAGCATGGACAACCTTCAAAGGCGCCAGAGCCCCCCAAGCAGCCGCATCAATCCACACCGACTTCGAAAAAGGCTTCATCAAAGCCGAAGTAATCTGGTGGGAAGATTTCGTACGCCTAGGCGGAGAATCAAAATGCCGCGACGCAGGCAAGCTAGCAATAGAGGGGAAAGAGTACGTAATGCGAGACGGCGACGTCGTGCACTTCCGATTTAATGTGTAGAAACGCGCTGCAGGCCTTGCCTTGCCTAATCGTACGTGATCACGTACGATTCAGATACCATGTTAACCGCAAGCGAAGCCCGATCACAGCTTTACACATTGATCGATCAAGCCGCCGATTCGCATCGTCCTATCTCAATTCGGGGGAAGCGAAACAGCGCGGTGTTAGTATCAGAAGACGATTGGCGATCGATTCAAGAGACTTTATATCTGCTCTCGATTCCAAAGATGCGAGAATCCCTTCGTCGGGGGATGCGCACGCCCGTGAAAAAGTGCTCCACGAAGCCTGGCTGGTAGGCAGTGTCAACGCCATGGAAGGTGGTGTTCACCAGCCACGCACAAAAAGATGCAAAGCGCGTCGCTCAGTCCGGGTTGAAAACGAAGGCGCTTGCGCTGTTACAGGTGCTTGAACGAGATCCGTTTTCACCCACGCCCCCTTTTGAAAAGTTAGTCGGCGATCTAGATGGCGCCTATTCGCGGCGAATTAATATCCAACATCGCCTCGTCTATCAGGTCATCAAGAAAGAGCGCGTCGTGAAAGTTCTCCGTATGTGGACACACTACGAATAGAAGCGGTCGGATTGCGCTGCGGCGATGGGCTGTGATTGTGGTATGGGAGGGCCATGCCCATTTATGAATTTAAGGGGAAGAGGCCTAAGATTGGCTCTAATGTTTTCATTGCCGACAATGCGGCGGTGATTGGCGATGTTGAGCTTGGTGACAACGTTAGCATCTGGTTCAGCTGCACACTTCGGGGCGATGTGTTCCCAATTCGTGTTGGCGCGCGGACCAATATTCAGGACGGGAGCGTCATTCACGTTACCGAGGGGATGGCGTCGACAACGATCGGTTGCGACGTGACGGTCGGCCACATGGCGATGATTCACGGCTGCACCATCGGCGATGGCGCGCTTGTCGGGATGGGGAGCGTCGTGCTCGACCACGCAACAATCGGCGAGAAGTGCTTTTTAGCAGGTGGCTCCCTGGTAGTTCCAAACTCAAATTTGCCCCCAAAAACAATGTGCATGGGGCGCCCAGCAAAAGCGGTAAGGCCGCTAACCGACGAAGATTTCGCGTGGCTCGTAGGCTCCGCAAAACACTACGACGATTTGGCAGCAATCTACCGCGATCCAAAGCAATTCCGCCGCATCGACATCTGACTCTGCCCCGTAAACGTGCCCGTGCCGAACTTGCCCCAGGGTTTTAATCGGACCGAGTGCCCGTCTCGAAGCGACTAGCTCGGCGGCCCCTTCACAATGTACAGCTCGACTTTCACGAGCCCCTGCCCTTTTGAGCCAAGCTCTATCGCGGCGCCTTTTGATAGGTCGATGATTCTGTCTTCGTAGCCGAAGGGCCCTCGATCGTTTACGCGTACGAGCACCGATTTGCCGTTGTCGACGCGGCGGACTTCGAGCCATGTTCCGAATGGGAGCGTTCGGTGCGCTGCTGTCATGTCGGCTGGGTTGAATGTTTCGCCGTTTGCTGTTTTTCGGAACGAAAAAATCCCCGCGTACCACGATGCGTAGCCTGTCTGAATCGGCTCACCTTGGGCGTGCTCGACGGGGCGCGACACCGCATTTTTTCGGTGCATCTCCTCGTCGCTTAGCCACTCTTCACCCGACCCGCGCGCGTGCCATCCCGAATGGCGGCCATGCGCGCACCCGATTGCGAGGAGCGACAAGAGCACGATGATGTGTCGAGCGTTGCGCAAACTACCCTCCCGAGATTGCTTCGCCTCCATCGACATTGATTACGTTCCCCGTTAGCCAGTATGTCGCCGGTTGCGCCAGGGCGACAAGCGCGTTTGCTACGTCGACCGGCGTTGTCAGCCGACGGTGCGGGTTTCGCTTTGTGGCGACCTGAATCATCACTTCATTTCCGGGGATTTTTCGCACTGCGGGCGTGTCGGTAACTCCCGCACAAATCGCATTCGCGGTGATCTGGTGCGGGGCGAGCTCATACGCGAGCTGCCTCACATACGACTCTAGAGCCGCTTTTGCGGCCCCTACAACGCCGTAGCTCGGCCACACGGAGTGCGAGCCGGTGCTCGTCATCGCGAAAATTCGGCCATTTTCGCCCATTAATCGCTTCTGCACGACCCCTTGCGACCAATAGACGAGCGAGCTCCCCATCACGTCGAGCGTCATCTCGACTTGCCGCTGCGTTGCGCTCTCTTCAACGCTTCCGCATAGCGGCCGGAGCGTGCCAAATGCTAGCGAATGGAGCAGCACCCGCAGCGCCCCAGGTGCAACTTTTTCGGCCAGCGCCGTGAGCACCTCGCCTCTATTTTTTTCGTCGGCGGCGTTCACGTTAAAAAAGAGGCACTCGCGCCCAAGTGCTCGAATTTGCGACTGAATTCGCTCTGAATTTTCGATCGTCCCTCGACGATCGAGGTGCACGCCGGCAATGTTCATCCCCGCTTGGGCGAATGCGAGGGCGGCCGCTTCGCCGAAACCGCTCGATGCCCCCAGCACGAGTGCCCAACCGCTAAGATTTGTCTGCATTGATGGTAAAGCCTGGGTGTTCATAGGCTGTTTTCGTACACCGCATAGCCTGCTACAGCCAAGCGAATCGGCGTTGGAGGCGATTCAACGGTGGCGCGCCGGCACGAAGAGCGTATTCTTCTACGCACTTCGCGAATGACGTTCCTACATACTGTCGCCATCCTAGCCTACGGGCTTTTGCGTTCCATGCTGGGGGCGCTGTTCGGCCGTCGCCGAGGCCTTGCCGCGTTTATGAGAAGCTACGCCCCCGATCGGCTGCCGGCTCTTTCACCGAGCGAGCGCGCCAACTTGCCGGCGATGAGCTCATGCATCGCATGCGGAATTTGCGGCCACGAAGTAATGAGCGTCATGCTCGCCGGCGCGCGAAGCATGCCCGATTTTGATGCATCAACGAAACTGCTCGCGCGGCTGACCGACAAGCAGCTCGCAATGCTCGAGCCACGCTGCCCAACGCGCGTCCCGATGCGGCAAATCGCCGCGTTCGTCAGAACGAAAGCGGCCGACGCCGCGAAGATGGGGAACAAGACAGGGAATTAGAGAACCGCTAACGGCTCTCGACCGACTTGTGTTAGTCGGTGTCTCCAGGATGAGAATTTCCCTATTATTTGGCCTATTTTGTTCACTGATGTTCGGTTGCAGCGAGTACCCAGGCGGTGACGGGCCTCACCCTCCCGCGGCGCTCGCCATCCTTCAAGGGACAACGATTCAGGAGATCAGCAATCCGGAGTCGCCCAAGCATCTCGCGAACACTGTGAGTGTGTCGCTCGCATCGGCCGTGATTACAGCGGTCGATCGGTACGACGAAACGGCCGACGGCAAAAGTCAGGGGACAATCTACGTGCAAGACGTCGCATCGTCTGCCCCATTTTCAGGAATTAGCCTGTTCAAGCCCGGCCTCGGGGGGCACGGCTATCGTCCGGCCAGCGGCGACGTCTTTTCGCTGCAAGGGCTGTATCAAGAAAATAAGTCGATAGGCAACGCGCGGTTCCCAAACGGCGGCGTTCTTCCGCAGATATTTCAGCCGGTCGGCCTGTTCCGCTTCGAAGCGCAGCCGCCCGAACCGCTAAAAATCGAAGCGAGCGACCTATACACCTTCCAAACCGGCCGCAAATGGCTCGGCATGGTTGTGACCATCCCGAATATCACGATCGCCGGCTTCACGAACGATGGGCGTGGGCGCGTAACGGCACCCATTGCATCGAGCAAAAGCTCTACCCTCATCACGAACGAAATATGCAACATCCCAATCGAAAAATTTCCGCCTGGCACGGCGTTCGCATCGGTTACAGGGGTTGTTACCTATTTTTTCGACCTTCACATCGCGCCGCGATCGCTTGACGATCTAGTTTTGAAATGAGGTTTCGGTCGTTCGCAACAGCTCTCTGGTTCCCGGCGCTCGCCTCTTGCAGCGGGCTTCATTTCGCCGAGCCTCGAACCGCCCGCGATGAAGTTCAGCCGACACCGATGCCGCCGGGAGTGCCGCCGCTCGTTCTACAAGTTCGAAGCGGCGACCCAGTTGGCGCGGTAGCTGTCGCCGTCAACACCGCATCGATTGCGCCACGTGACAGCGAAGTCGCCGTCGCACTCGCCGCCGTCGTCGAAACAAGGCTTCGACGAAACGGCCTCGCCGATGCGCAAGTCGCCGTGACACGCGATGGCTACTCCGCGCGCGTCGCCGCTGCGAACGGCGCCGATGCGGCAATCGTAGCCGAAAAAATGCGCGACGCGCTCTCTCTTCCAATCGCCGGAGATGCGGCAGCATTGCGCGCCGTTAGAGCCCGGATTTCAGAGCTAAAAGCGCGATCCGGAGCCCCCCCGGCCATGCGATCGATCGGGCGATGCCTAGCGCAGCTCGATTCATCGGAAGCATCAGCGGCGCCCAGCGCGGTGGAGCTTGAAGCGTGGCGAAAATCGGCTCATTCGCTTGGGCGAATCGGGTTTAGCGCCGTCGGCGGCGACACGCTCACCGATGCCGTCGCCGAAAAGATGGTCGCGCTTGGCTCATGGCCATCGCAGTCACGCGCAAAAGTAGCGGCGCGATCGCGTGAAACGGCGCGCGATGTTCTTGCCGAACCGTCGCGCGATCGCTCATCAATCGCCCTTAATTTTGCCCTTTCAACCGAACAGACGGCCCTGGCAGCCAATCTCGCCAAACGCCTCAAGAGCACAGAAAATAGGCTCGCTTCACGATTGCGCGGAGCAGACGTCGCCGCGCAATTAACTAGCGTGACGGCGACCGCAAATAGCAGCGGCGGCTGCTTGGCGCTGCATGTTGAACTGGAGGACGTTGGCGCAGCGCAACTCTCCGGCATCGGCGATGCGGTCGCCATCGTGCGCCAAGAGATCGCCGCGCAGAGCGAAGCGGCATCGCATGATGTCGCCGCCGTCGATCACGCGCTAAACGCAAGCGACCCGCGCGATGCCGCTTCGGCAGCGGCATGGTGGTCGGCCATCGATGCGCCAAACGCAAAAGGGGCGAAAGCCGGTGAGTCGCTCAGTCGAGACCTAGGCGTCGTCGTAAGTTACGGAGCGCGGCGTATAAACAGCGCCGAAAATACGCGAGTTTCCAGGGCAATTCGCGCGGAAATCGATCGCGGTTCGAAAGCGCCGCTCGACAGGACGATCGATCTGAGAACACGCGTCGAGCGTGGTCAGCGCGACATGTACGTCCTCGTGGGGTCACCGTGCGGCGTCGGTTCAGAGGCCGATTCAGATACCGGTGTTAGCGCTCTATTTGCGATGGCAGCCGCCGAAAACGCCAATGGCGAACGGGCCAATGCGATTGACGGCGAAGGCTGGGCATCAATCGACGGAGTCGGCGTCGTCGTGCACGGCGCGGCGAATGGCGATGAATCGTCTGAAGCGCTCGCGGCCCGCCTCGGCGAAGAGGCGATGCGCCGATTTGCAGTCGACCCGATCGATCGCGATGCGCTGTGGCGCGCACGTATTCGGCTGCGCGCCGCTGCAGGGGGCGATGCGGCAAGTCGGTCGCTCCCTGTTCTCGCGCGCCTCCTCGCGCCGAGCCACCCGTCGCTCATTTTTCCGTTTGGGTCGGGCGACTCGGCTCTTTCGATCTCCGATGCCATGGTGATGGCCCGCGCGCGCTCGGTGCGAGGCGGCCCAATCCGTATCGCCGTCATCGCCAACGAGGCGCAGATGCAGGGTGACGCCGCAGCGCGCGCCGCCGCCCGTTGGCTCCCCCCGAACAACCAGCGAACATGCCCCGCTGCAAGCGCCCCCTTTCTTCCGAAACCGGGCGCCGTGAACGTGCCGTTCGCCGACGGTTCGCCGAGCGAAATTAGGCTTGTTTTTCCGATTGATCGTGAAGCAATCACCCGCAAAACCGCTTCGCTTTTGGCAATGGCGCTCGATGGCGCCGAGAGCCCACTTGCGCGCACCCTGGCGACGATTTCACCAGGAATTAATTCAGACGTGCAAGTCGTCGGCGATGGGCCGATTGCCGCTATAGCGATTCGAATCACCGGCGCAGATGGTCCGCTCGGTGATACCGCGCTCGCAGCCGCGCGATTGTTTGTCCAGAGTCTGCGCGGGGCTGTGCTTACCGATAGCGACCGCAGCCGCGCGATCAGCTCGCTGACGCGACAGCGCGTTGATTCGCACATCGACCCACGAAACCGCCTTGTCGCTCTGTGGCGCGGCATCGCGCTCACGCCAAACGCGCCGGACGCATTCCCCACACTGGCCGATATGCGAAATTTCGCCGCGCAACTTCGCGACGATTCTGCGATTGTTGTTGTAGGTCGTCCTGAACAACGATGAGCCACACCAGCAATAGATCAAACGAACCACCCTGGTTTACGATCGGCACCGATCGCGTTCGGCTATTGCGCAACGGTGCTGAAGCGTTCCCCGCGATGCTTGCCGCGATCGAGCGCGCAGAGCAGCAAATTTTGCTCGAGATGTATTGGGTCGGTGACGATTCTGTCGGTCGCGCGTTTCGCGACGCACTCGTTGCGAAAGCGCGATCTGGAGTCCAAGTCCGCGTGATTTTTGACGGGCTCGGCAGCTTTGCAATGCCTCGCTCGTGGTGGAGCGCGCTTCGCAAGGCCGGCGGCGAAGTCGCAGAATTTCACGCGATCTGGCCATTCGGGACAAACTTCGAGTGGAGCCGAATCGAGCGACGGAATCACCGGAAAATTTTAATCATCGACAATCACACCGGCTTCTGCGGAGGGCTCAACATGAGTCGCCAATGGGCAACCCGCGAAATGGGAGGCGAAGAGTGGCGAGACGACGCGCTTGAGCTCATAGGGCCGATCACGCAAGAGTTGCAGGCGCTATTTTTCGCAACGTGGCGGCGGATGAAACATCCGCTCGAGCGGCCCAAAAGCCGATCAAAACTCAATAAGCCGTCGGGCAAAGTCTGGCTTCTCACAAGCGACGCGCGAAAGCGCCGCAATGTGCACGACGAGTACGTCCGGCGCATTCAAGGTGCCCGCGAGATGATCGACATCGCGAATCCGTACTTCGTCCCAACGGTGGCGGTTCGCCGAGCGCTTTACCACGCCGTTCGGCGCGGCGTGCGCGTGCGGGTCATGGTGCCGATACGCGGCGACTTCGCGCTCGTGCAATTCGCCGTCGAAGCGCTATTCGATAGCCTGCTCCAACACGGCATCGAAATTTACGCCCATCGCGGCGCGATGATGCACTCAAAAACAGCGATCATCGACTCATCGTTCACGACAATCGGCAGCTACAACTTGGACGAGCGTTCGAGGCACAACCTCGAAGCGAACATCGCGATCGAAGATGAAGCGTTCGCCCGCCACGTGCGAGCATCGTTTGAACACGACCTCAGCAGCAGCGCGCGAATCGACCTCACCTGGTGGCGCAGTCGAGATTTTTCACGTCGCGCGTGCGAATGGGTCGCATTTGCGCTACGCGAATTCTGGTGATGACGGATATTTTAGGAGCAACTTTTCGTCGCAGCGCACGCATCGGCGGCGCTGTAGGCGCAACAATCGCGCAATTGGTCGAGTATTTGGCGCGATCGCGGTTTTTAGCACCCGCGGGCCAAAAAGAGCTTCTAACGCGATCGGTTAAACGATACGGCAAAACGCTGGCTGATACCCTTCGCGTAGAGCGCGTAACCGCGGGCGCTTTCTCGCAAGGGGCGCGCGGGCGCCTCGTCGTCGCAAACCACCGATCGGCGATCGATATTCCGATACTTTTGGAGCTCACGGGCGGCCATATGGTGAGCAAGAGTGATGTGGCAAACTGGCCGCTGCTCGGCCTTGCAGCGACGCGCGCCGGCACGATCTACGTCGACCGCTCCGATTCGCTCAGCGGCGTCGCCGCCATTCGCGTTATGCGCACGCTTCTAAGCGACGGAGATACGGTCTGCATTTTCCCAGAGGGGACGACGTTCGCCGGTGACGAAGTGCAGCCATTTCACCCGGGATCATTTCTCGCGGCGCTGCGCACAAACGCTGAAATTGTGCCGGTCGGAATTGCGTACGAAGAGAACTCGGGCGCCGAGTTTTTGAACGAGAGTTTCGGCAATCACGTGCTTCGAATTTGCAATCGCGGGCCAAAGCGCGCCGCGATTTTTATAGGCAGTCCGATTGTCGTAGGTGAAAAAGCGCGCGCCGCGCGCCTCGCTGAACAGACGCAAATCGCCGTTCAAGAGGCTGTTAATCGCGCGCGCGCTTTAGTGCGTGATCTCAAAATCTGATCTGCCCACGTAAACGTGCCCGTGCCCGTAAACGTGCCCGGTTTTTTCGGTGCAATGTCGTTCTCAAGCAACTTTGTCCGTCGGCGGTCGATGATCATTCATGATTCTCGACCACGAAAAACTCGACGTTTATCATCTCGCC